>NZ_JBVJCE010000007.1:311269-311959 GCF_055588925.1 Amycolatopsis sp. NPDC041971
AGGGGGTGGGGGGGGGGGGGAAAGGGCGAGGGGAGGGGGGGGGGGGGGGGGGGGGGGGTGGGGGGGGGGGGGTTTTTTTTTCCCCCCCCCCCCCCCCCCCCCCGACGCGCAGGCGGGCGGAGGCTTCCGTGAAGTGAGCGTCGCCGAGGTACCCGCCGGCACCACCTGGTTGACAAAGAATGAATCCGAAGTGTATCCGCTTCGACCAACCTCGCGCTTGACCGAACGCGCAGCCGAATTCCCATTGGGCGCAGCGATGCGAAGCGCGCCGAGAACAGGAGGTCTGATGGAAACCGCAGGACGTCCGCTGACCAGGTCGATACTGTACGGCCTCTCAGGCGGAGCGTTGTCAGTACTCTTTATCCTCGCCGCCGCTCATCAAGCCGAGGCGGCTCCCGCCACGGGCGGTAAAGGCGGATCGGGCCAACCGGTCGATCTACGCAAGATCATGAAAAAGGACACGCAACCCCAGCAGACACAACAGAAAACTCAAGAAACCAAGACAGAAAAACCGCAAGACAAAACCCCACCACGCCCCAGCATCCCCGTAGGCGGCAAAGGCGGCTCCGGCCAACCAGTCGACCTACGCAAAATTATGAAAAAGGACACGCAACCCCAGCAGACACAACAGAAAACTCAAGAAACCAAGACAGAAAAACCGCAAGACAAAACCCCACCACGCCCCAGCAT
>NZ_JBVJCE010000007.1:312059-323499 GCF_055588925.1 Amycolatopsis sp. NPDC041971
CCCCGTAGGCGGCAAAGGCGGCTCCGGCCAACCAGTCGACCTACGCAAAATTATGAAAAAGGACACACAACCCCAGCAGACACAACAGAAAACTCAAGAAACCAAGACAGAAAAACCGCAAGACAAAACCCCACCACGCCCCAGCATCCCCGTAGGTGGCAAAGGCGGCTCCGGCCAACCAGTCGATCTACGCAAGATCATGAAAAAGGACAAAAACCAGGACCCGAAGGACCATGTCGTCGGCAACGTGCTCGACGAGGCCCGGGAAAACATCGTGGATGGTTTGGCGTCGATTCCGCCCGCTATCAAGGGCTTCGTAGACGCGAACCAGGACGCCACGACGTGGTCCGAGGCCGATCCGAACAGTGCTGAGTGGCGCGCGGCCAACCAGCGCATCCAGGAACGCGGCAAGGCGATCGAGGACGTCGTTCGAAACCCGGGCAAAGTCGTGGACGAGGTCGTCCGCCCGTACAAGGAGGACTGGAACAGCGACAAGCCGGAACGTGTCGTCGGCCGCGCGGCGGTTGACATCGGCACGATGTTCATTCCCGGTGTCGGCGTCAGCAAGAGGGCGCTCGACGCGGTCGAGGCGCTGCCCGGAGGGCGTGGAGCTGATCCGGGCATCAACGTCAGACCGAGCCCGGACAGCGACCCCGGGAAAGGATCAGCGACGGCAAGCCCCGCACCTGACGATCTTCCTCCCCGTCCGGACACTGTCCCCGAGACACTGAACCACCAGAACCCGCCCGATCGAGCCGGCAGTACATCACCGGCCGGCACTCAGGGCGCCAAGGCGGGTACGACCGCGCCAGGGACGACTTCCCGGTCACCGAACGATGGCGACCGGCGCGGCAGCAGGGTGCTTCCGAACCCGGTGACGCAGCTACCCACGCTGCCCCGGGCCAACTCCTTTGCCCACCGCCCAGCCGACACATCCCAGCGGGACACCGACACTCCGTCCTCGCGAACGTCCGACGGCGGCGAATCCAGGCAGCGGCCGAATGCCCGCACGCCGGAACCCCGAAAGGGCGACTCCCCCGAGGCACGGGACACAGACAACGCGGCGACCCAGTGCCCCACCAACAGCTTTGTGCCCGGCACTCTGGTGCTGATGGCCGACGGAAGCCGCAAACGCATCGAGAACATCAAGCCCGGTGAACTGGTCACAGCCAGGGAACCGAAGACGGGAGCGTCGGGAGCGCGCCCCGTCGCCGCATTGATCACCGGTTCGGGACAAAAGGATCTCATCGAGATCACCGTCGACATCGACGGCATGGCAGGTGACAAAACCGGCGTGCTCGTCGCCACCGACGAGCATCCGTTCTGGATCGAGAGCGAGCGGCGCTGGGTCGAGGCCGAGGACCTCGCGCCCGGACTACGTGTGCAGACGCCCGATGGGCGCGCGTTGGCGATCACCGCAACCCGCCTGAGCACGGCGCAGCGGACGGTGCACAACCTCAGCGTCACCGACATCAACACCTACTACGTCCTCGCCGGTAATGCACCCGTTCTCGTTCATAACGCCAACCGTCCCTGCGGTGTTACGTCCGTGCTCAACCAAGACCCGCTTCTGGTGAAGGCAGCTGAGTCGGCAGGCAGGAACCAGCGAATTCAGAAGGAAATGGATGACTTGGTACGGCAGTTCCGCGACGGAAACACGAATCCGGGCCTGGGAAACAAGGCCCTCGAGGGCACGGACATCCAGTACCTCAGGGGGCGAAACGGCGGGCGTGTCTTCTTCCGCAATACTGCTGAGGGGATGCAGATCGTCGGCAAGGCCGACAAGACGAATGAGTCGCGGGTCATCAAACGCCTCAAGGAACTCTACGGTGGCTGATCATGTATAAGCGCACAGAGAACGGTTTGAAGCTGGAACTGGAGCTGGGCGGTGACCCCCTGGAGGCGTGCGAAAACGCCGACGGCTGGGTTACCTTGCCTGACGACTCCAGGTGGACGGCGACCTTTCTGAGCTACGCCGAACTGGGACGGATCCTGGACCGGTGGAAGGTGTCGGGTGAATGCCTCAACGGCACCTACTTCACTTGTCCCGACTTGGTTCTGATCCGCGAGCCGGGAGTTAGGAACATGTTTTCGGCCGTTCAGGACCTGGTCGCGGACGGTGGTCATGCCTTGGCGTTGGGCAGGGTCAGCTAAGGCGGCCACCCGCAGGCTCTTGTTTCGATCCCTAGGCGATCGGCCGAATGCACAAGCCGCCGATGTACTGCGGAAAGACCGTTCCTGTACCTAGCCGGTTACGCTGAGCAGGTGGCATGATGAGCCGAACGGTCCAGCGGGATCGACTTCGCAGGGGGCAAGGTGAGCAAGTCCAAGGCCGGGGAGGCCTTCGAACTGATCGCGGCGAACATCCAAGGGGTGATCCGCGGCAAGCCGGAGGTCGTCCGGCTTGCCGTGGCCGCGCTCTTCGCCGAGGGGCATCTGCTCATCGAGGATGTCCCCGGCCTCGGCAAGACCACGCTGGCCCGCTGCCTCGCCCGCAGTATCGGCGGGAGCTGGAGCCGGATCCAGTTCACCCCGGACCTGCTTCCCGGCGACATCACCGGCGTCACCATCTACCACCAGAAGGACGAGCGGTTCGCCTTCCACCCCGGCGGCGTCTTCTCCAATATCGTCGTCGCCGATGAGATCAACCGTGGCACCCCGAAAACGCAGTCCGCGCTGCTCGAGGTGATGGCCGAGCGGCGGGTCACGGTCGACGCCGTCGGGCACGAGGTGCCACGGCCGTTCCTCGTCATCGCCACTCAGAACCCGATCGAGATGGAGGGCACCTACCGGCTGCCCGAGGCCCAGCTCGACCGGTTCCTGATGCGGCTTTCGGTCGGCTACCCGGATCTGCAGTCCGAGGTCATGGTGATCATGGGTGATTGCGCCGGGGTCTCCGCCGACGACCTGCCTGCCGTGGTCGACATCCCGATGTTGCTGGACGCCATCGCCGAAGTCCGCGCCGGCCACCTCGACCAGGCTGTCTGCGAGTACGCGGCCCGGATCGCCGCGGCCACCCGCGTGCATTCCGCCGTGCGGTTCGGCGCGAGCCCGCGCGGCAGCATCGCGCTCGTCCGGGCCGCGCAAGCGATCGCCGCGACCGGAGGCCGCCAGTTCGTCACCCCCGACGACATCAAGGAAGTCGCCGTCCCGGTTCTCGCGCACCGGCTCGTGCTCACCGCGGAGGCCGAACTCAGCCAGCGCGGCCCCGCGGACATCGTGGCCGAGGTGCTCGCGGCCGTCCCGGCGCCGGCGATGAACCACGCGGGCCGCTGACCATGCGGCTGACCGCCCGCGGCGTGGTCTTGCTCGTGCTGTCGGTACTGCTGCTCGCGGTCGCCGAATGGGCCGGCTACCCGCTGTTCCGCGTCATGGGTGCGGTCGGGCTCGCCGCGGTCGTGGCCGCGGTCGTCGTCACCGCACGCGGCCTGCGCGTCGACGTCTCCCGCGAGATATATCCGGACCGCGTCGAACGCGGACGCCCGGCGCTCGCGAAGTTGACTGTCCGCAACGTCGCCGGGCGTCGCCAGCGCGGGTTCGACGCCTGGGACAAGGCAGGTGCCGCCGTCCAGACCGTCCGCGTCCGGTCCCTCGCCCAAGACGCCGAAGCCACCTACCGCTACGAGCTGCCTACCGGACGCCGAGGCAGGCTCCCGGTCGGGCCACTGACGCTGCACCGGGTGGACCCGTTCGGCCTGGCGAGGAACCGGCTTTCCGCGGGCGAGACCGCGGAACTCTGGGTGCATCCGCGCCGGCATCCCGCCCGTGCCCTGATCGGCGGCTACCCGCGCCATCATCACGAAGGCAGGACGACCGACTCGCTGCGCGGCTCGCTCGACATTCGCGACGTCCGTGAGTACCAGCCTGGCGACGAAGTCCGGCACTTGCATTGGAAGGCCACCGCGCGGACCGGCCGGATGATGGTCCGCGACTACGCCGATCCGCAGCAGCCGCGATTCACCCTCCTGCTCGACACCCGCCGGACTTCTTTCACACCTGAGGTCTTCGAAGAAGCCGTCGACCTCGCCGCGTCGCTGCTGCACGCGTCCGCGATGGCAGGGCATCACACCCGGCTCGTCGGTTCCAGCGGTCTCGACCTCACCACCGCCGGCGGCCCGCTCGGTTCGCGGCTTCTGCTCGACGAGCTGTGCCAGATCGGCCAGGACACCGGGGAAACACTCGTGACGCGCGAGCTGGCGGCCGCACGTGATCAGGGCGGCTGTCTGATGGCCGTCACCACCGGCGGGCTCGACGGGCTGAGCGCTCTGCGGCCGCGCTATTCCTCACTGTTCCTCGTCGACTTCGCCGCGGCCGAGCCGATCGTCGTTCCCGGCGTCCGCGTGCTCAACGCCGCCGACGCCGCGCACGCGGTTCGCAGATGGAACGAGGTGGTGGGATGAGCCGCCCCACCGTCGCGTTGATCCTGCTGGCCGCCGCGGTCGCGGGACTGTTCTTCGCGCCGGTATTCGGCTTGACGGCGTTGCTCGTACCCATCGGCGTCCCGCTGATACTGGCCTTCGGCGTCACCGAGCTGTGCGCGCGCTGGGTGTCCTTGGCACCGTGGCGGGCGTTGTTGCTGTTGGCCGGGGGGCTGGTCGGTGTGGTCGAGACCGTGCTCTATTCGAAGACGGCCACCGGTTTTCCCACCGGTGCCACGTTTTCTGCGCTCGCGGACGGCGTCACCGAATCCTGGCGGCTCGCGCTGCAGTCGACCTGGCCGGCGCGACCGGAGCCGTCCACCCTACTGTTCGTCCCGCTGCTGGTGCTGCTGGCCGGGGTGCTCGGGGTCGAGCTGCTCCGGCTGAGGCGGCCGATCCTGGCCCTCCTTCCGAGCTTCGCCGTCGTGGTGGCGAGCCAGCTTTTCCAGGCCATGTCCGGGTTCACTGCTCTGTTCGGCGGCCTCGGGTACGCGGCTGTCGCGGGCGGGGTGTTCGCCCTGATGCCGCAAGCGGACGTGGAAGGGCACCGCAGGAAAGTGCCCCTGCTGGCGTTGGCCGTACCCGCCTTCGTACTCGGCATTGCCGGGGCGCTCGTCGCGAACCTGCTCGTGCCCGCGCCCGGTCCGGCGTACTCGCTGAAACAGGATCAGCTCGCCGAACTCGACGGCCGGGTCGCGAACCCGCTGGACGATCTGGCCTACCGGCTGGAACATCCGAACACGCCGGTGTTCTCCTTCCGCGGCGACGCCGACACCGACCGCTGGCCGCTGGTCGCTTTCGACCTCTTCGACGGCGTCAACTGGAGCCCCGGCAGCCGCTACCGGCGGCTCGGCACCGAGCTGGCTCCCGGTCCGGCGGTGGCCGTGCCCACGCACCGGCGGTCGGCGACGATCACCACGAGCGGTCTGGGCGGACCGTGGCTTCCCAGCCAGACGTGGCCGGCGGCGGTCGACGGGATCGCTCCGCTTGTCGAGGAATCGCAAGGTACGCTTTGGCTGCCGCACCCGGCCGACGGCCCGCAGAAGTACTCCCTGAGCTGGTGGTCACCGGAGATCAAGCCGGCGGATCTGCTCGACGCAGCGCTCGACTCGTCCGCTCCCGGCGGTCTCGCGGGCATCGGCGACGTGCCGCCGGAAGTCGGGCAGCTCGCCCGGGAAGCCGTCGGCGGCTTGCGACCCAGCTTCCGGATCGCGCTCGCGCTGGAGCGGTTCTTACGCGAGCACTATCGGCTGGCGACGGGAACCGACCTGCCGAGCGGGCACAGCTGGCCACAACTTCGGAAATTCCTCTTCGAGACCAAACTGGGTACGAGCGAGCAGTTCGCGAGCGCGTACGTCGTCCTCGCGCGGACGCTCGCCATCCCGGCCCGGCTGGTGGTCGGCTTCCGGACGCCGGACAAACCGAACGCCGACGGCAGTTACACCGTCCACAACGGCGATGTCGTGGCCTGGCCGGAGGTCGCCGTCTCCGGCGTCGGCTGGGTGGCGCTGGATCCGACGGGCGAGGCACGCGCCACGACCGGCAGCGCGAACAGCCTCGCGGCGGTGACCGCGCAGGCGCGAACGCAACTGCCCCCGGCCGAGCAGCTACAAGATCGGCCGCTGCCGGGCGGTGATTCCGGCACCGGAGACGGCGGCACCGAAGATGGCGGCTGGACGTTCCCGACCGGTCCGGTCCTGATCGCGCTCGCGGCGCTGTCGGTGGCGTGGTTCGCCGGGATCCCGCTGGCCAAGGGCGCGCGGGCGTGGCGACGGCGACGTCAGCCGGGCCTCGGCGCGGTGCTCGGCGCCTGCCGAGAGGCCAGGGACCGGCTACGCGAGCACCGCGTCCCGTGTACCGCGGGCATGACGGTCCGCGACCTGGCGGTGGCCGCGCACGGCATAGTCGATCAGTCCACAGTGGACGGACTACGGCTCCTGGCATCCACAGTGGACGTCGCACTGTGGTCGGGCGTGGGCACCGGTCCACACTCCGGTCCGCAGGCATGGGAAGCCGTGCGGGAAGTCCGGCGCGGCCTTGCTCGGCGCGGCCTGCGCGCCCGGATACGTGCCGCCGTGAACCCCCGCACTTTGTTGCCCGCGCACTCGTGAACGGCAAGTCGGACCGGTCTCCGATCACCGTGCCGGGGCCCGTGCCGAGACACGGCTGGTGCTGACGGCCTTGGGGATGTTGCCGGTGAACAGGTCTGCCCAGATTTCGATGCCGACGGCGAAGGCGGACTGCATCGCGATGGGCCACAGCATGCCCGCGTGGGACGCCGACGACTACCCGCCCATCCGCGCGACGCTGGCGACCAGCGTGCGCAGGCTGGCCGCGGCCGGGGCGGATTTCTTCGCGTGTCCCGACAACACCGCACACCTCGCGATCGAGGCCCCGGGTGACGATCTCGAGTTGCCTGGCCTGCACATCGCCGAGGTCGTCGCCGAACAAGCCGCACGCGACGGCAGGCGGCGGGTCGGCGTGCTGGTGACGAAATACACCATGGACAGCACGCTCTACCATCGCGCGCTCGGTGCGCACGGAATCCACGCCAGGTACCGCCCGAGGCTGATCGGGATCGCATCAACACCATCATCTTCGACGAGTTGGCCAACGGGGTGTTCACCGATTCCGCGCGCGAAGAATACCTTCGGGTGATCGAAGGGCTGCGCGACCGAGGATGTGACGCGGTCGCGCTGGTGTGTACCGAGATCCCGCTCCTCGTCACACCCGACGTCTCACCGCTCCCCGCCTTGGACTCGACGCGGCTGCTGGCCAGAGCCGCGTTCGAGGTTTCCGTCGGTAAGCGCGCACTCCCCACTTGGCGCGGCGGCGAACGCCCGCACCGGGCGGTCCGACCTGATCACTGACGCACGAGGGGCTCCAGGCGGCCTCCACCGAGCAGTACAACTAGTTGTTCACCACGCGCGGCACGATCATGATGCTCCTCTACGCGACTCCAACGTGTTCGCAACCGTAGGTGCCGCGCTCCCGACATCGCCTGTCACCATTCACACGAATTTTCCTGGGCAAAACTGGGGCGCGAGGGGGCCTCGAACGGTCTCAACCTGCATTTAGCAGCGCTGGACCACGGCGCTTTTCTCGCGATTTCTCCGTTCCCGCAGGCAGAAAGGCCCTGCGCACCTCACTGGCAGTGAGGGGGTCAGGGGTTCGAGTCCCCTTAGCTCCACAGTGACGAAACACCGCCCACCTGGCACATTGGCCGAGGTAGGGCGGTTTTTTCGTTGCGCCTCACTTTGGGAATTGGCACGACGAACTTCAGTTACTGTTCAGTAGCTGGAGCAAATCTGGAGCACGCCGTCCCATCCCGCCAAATGGGGTCACATCGTCTGCTCCAGCTATGTAACCCGACCGGGTGGTCTACCCATGACCCCGCAGCCGTGCGAACCCGTCAACGCCGATAAATTGCAGATCCCTCGGATTAAAAGCCAGCGGATTCAATGGCGACGATCTTGAAACACGTTTCAATCGCAGGGCCGCTACCAGCAGTTTTGCCTTCTTTGTGGTCACGTTCGCGTCTGCTAACGGTGATGCTGGGCTCCGTTATGTCTCCGTTCTTCCTGCTGTGCTCAAGCGAGCCCGCGACACGGGCTGACCTGGGGTTTTGCCTCGTTCGCGCGGGGTTCGATGGTTGGCATTAACGTCTGACCGAACGGGACGAAGGCAGGCGTGTGGAGGTTGGTAGGTGGATACGAATGTCGTGCCGCTGGGCGAGCGCATTCTGCGGTCCGTCCTGGATCACGTAGTTGCGATTGGTGATGCGGCGGAGACGAGCTATCTCGAAGCCAAGAGCACCGTGGACATCACCTCGAAGACGGGGCTGGTGAAGGTCGCCAAGTTTCTCCTGGCCTGCGCGAACCGGCTGCCCGAGGACGCGGCGCGGCACCTCAAGGGCTACGCCGTGCTGGTGATCGGTGCGCAGCTGGGCGAGGCGGGTGGTGTCGCCCGCGGTGCGGAGCCCCACGAGCTCGCGGACCGGCTCCGTCCGTACGTGGGTGCGACGTTCCCCGGTTTCGAGTTCGGCCGGATCGGGGTGGAGGGTGATCGGGAGGTGCTGTTCGTCGTCGGGCTGCCACCCGAGGACGGGCAACCGATCTATCCCTGCCACAAGGCGTACGGGGTGCCCGGGGAGGACCAGTTGGTCAATGGCGCGATCTACGTTCGCGATCACAGCAACACCAGGACCGCGAATGCCGGCGAGATCGTGGCGCTCGTGGAACGGGCTCGCGGTGTCCCGAGGCCTCCGATCGCGCTCGATATCGGTCTCCTCGGCTCGATCAGCCGGGTAGGACGGGTCGCGGAGGTCCTCGACCGGCTTTATGACCTCGAAGAGCAGAGGTACCTAGAGCCGCCGTCTAAGGAGAAGGCGCCGCCGCGGCCTGGCTTTGTCCCACCGGGGCTGTTCGGTGACACGGTGACGTCGACGGCGGAGGATCGGGCCGCGCGGATGGACGCGTGGAGGCAAGCACGCCCGGCGCACGTCGAGGCAGGCCGTGCGCACTTGTTCGGTGTGGCCTTGAATGGCGTGGGAGTGCGCGTGGTCAGCCGGGACCGGTTCGTCGCCAGACCGGAGATCGTCCTGACCTTTCACGACTGCGAGATCGTGGACTTCGCCGAGCGCGACGATGCAGACCTTTCGCGACTGGTCGAGCCAGTCCGGGGACGCGAGACTCCACACTGGAGCATGGTCGATCCGGTGGCCTCGCGGACCACCCCGCGCAACTACCCGGTGGACTGGGATCAGCGCGGCACGAACGCCGAAGTGACACTGACGCCGGCGTCGTTACGGCCGAACGTGGAGTGGAGCACCGATCAGGACGACTACGTGATCGTGGCCCGCGACCCGCAGACCACCTCCGTGCGCGTGAACTGGGTGCTGACCGAAGACAGCAGCGACCTGACCACGCAAGGCGAGTTGGCCGTCCCCGTCGGCCCGCTCGTGGACGCCGCCGAGCTGGTCAAGATGGCGTTCCTGAACGAGCAGTAGCGCCGGTCCGCACTCGGATCTGCGTGTGCCAGTCCGGACTGGTAGCGCGGATGCTCGTGCATGAGCGGGTGATCATCGCGCTCGGTCGGGCGGCGAAAGGATGCTGTCATGGAACACCTGTATTGGGATCTGGGCCCGTGCGTAGGCGCCACGTCCGTCGAGGCGAATTGCGCGGCGTTCCCCCCAGGGTGTGCCTAATGGATGATGAGGAGTACCTGGCATACCTCGGCGGCGGCGAGTACGAATACCACGGCGGCTACTGGGACATCAGCCCGACGAGCGCGAGCAGCTTTCCTGTCGGCACCGGAGGTGAGCGCCATGGGTAAGTCCGGCGAGTGGTCAGCGATGAAGATGGAGCCTTCGCGCGCCATGCGGGTCAGGTCGCTCTGTTTCTTCTTCAGCGCGTCGTAGTGGTCGTCGTCGGCGCAGTCAGCTCGTGCTCACTCTCCCTGGTCGGTTAAGCTACTTTTTTGCGCAACGTCGAACGCCGACCGAATGGAGTTGACGATGTCCGTTGCATGGTGGGCAATTGTTATTTCTACATGTTCGCTTCTGGTTGCAACAGGCGCACTTATTTGGAGCATCGTTTCATTTCGAAGATCCGGGGTTTCCGTGACGACCGAACTTGGGATTTTTTTAACCAAAAAGCCAGGAAAAGAAGATTCAGAAAATCCCAGAGATCAAATGATCAGCTTTGGACTTACGGTGCGCAATGTCGGACGACTGCCGATCGATATCTCCTCTGTGTTTGTCGCCCTAGGACACGCCCGCTTTGATGAGCCTGCCGGAGCTCCGTTCTCAAAGAGGCAAGGTGGACGACTGGAGGTCGGGTCGGAGAAGCACTTTATAACAACATTATCGGAAGCAGAAAAGCAGCTTCCGAACAGGGCAAATCCAGGCGAGCTCCTCTCCGCCCGCGCCTATGTTAATCTGGGGAACGGTAAAACAATACGATCCACCGCTATACCGCGAGTGTTAATAAGGGACGCTAACAGGGCAATCGATCCGGTTGACCTTAGTTACTAATCTTCGATATGTTCCTTCGCCGCGCCATGCGATAGAAGCCCTGGACGCGCCAGACATTCTCGGAAGTTGGATATGGCACCTGCGCGGGTGGGTTGTCCGTGCGCGCAGAGTCGATGAGTACGCCGCCGATACGAGTTCGGACGCTGTCGAGCACGAGCTGGCGACATTGCTCGACGAGTTGCCAAGCCTGCGCGCGGTCCTTGCCGCAACAGGCGATCTCCATGCGCGGGTGGTCGGTGATCCCGTCGTCTGAGCCGCCAACCCGCTGCTCGCGGATCAGAGGCGGGACCAGATCGGCCGGAATCGCGGTCACGGTGGGCGCGAGCGGTTCAAGCAGGGCCAAGAGCACGATCTCGACGTTGGGTATTCGCGTTGGTGGCCTTACCGGTCTGGTCGGTTGCGGTCGGCCGGGGCGAGATCCACGCTTTAGCGGTCAATCGCCGTGGTGCGACCTATGGGACCGTACGCGACGCAGAGTGGCGACCGCGGCTTCCGTGCCTGCTGCTACTTCCCGTTCCAGCTCCTCGATCTGCCCCTGCTCGGCTAGCAGGTCAACCAACCGGAGGGCAGCGTCCCTATCGCCATTGTCGGCGCGGGGGCGCAGTACCTGGATGGCATCCTCGACCTGCCCCTGAATGACCAGCAGGCCAGCCAACCGGAGGGCAGCGTCCCTATCGCCATTGTCGGCGCGGGGGCGCAGTACCTGGATGGCATCCTCGACCTGTCCCTGAATGACCAGCAGACCAGCCAATCCGACGGCGGCGTGCCCGTCGCCGTTGTCGGCGCGTTCGCGCAGCTGCTCGACCTGTCCCTGCTTGATCAGCAGCTCAGCCAACCGGGCGGCGGCGTGCCCGTCGCCGTTGTCGGCGCGTTCGCGCAGCTGCCCGATATGCCCCTGCTTGATCAGCAGCTCAGCCAACCGGGCGGCGGCGTGCCCGTCGCCGTTGTCGGCGCGTTCGCGCAGCTGCCCGATATGCCCCTGCTTGAT
>NZ_JBVJCE010000007.1:323598-324300 GCF_055588925.1 Amycolatopsis sp. NPDC041971
GCAGCAGCTCAGCCAACCGGGCGGCGGCGTGCCCGTCGCCGTTGTCGGCGCGTTCGCGCAGCTGCCCGATATGCCCGTGCGCGGCCAGCAAGTCAGCCAACCGGGCGTCGACCTCAACGTCGCTGTAGCCGGCGTGAGGGCGTAGTACCTGGATGGCTTCCTCGACCTGCCCCTGCTCGACCAGCAGACCAGCCAATTCGGCGGCGGCGTCCCCCACGCCATCGTCGGCGTGGGGGCGTAGTACCTGGATGGCTTCCTCGACCTGCCCCTGCTCGACCAGCAGACCAGCCAATCCGACGGCGGCGTACTCGTCTTCGCCGTGCCCGTTGTCGTTGTCGGCGCGTTCGCGCAGCTCCTCGACCCGCCCGTACGCGGCCAGCATGTCAACCAATTCGAGGGCGGCGGCCCCGTCACTGTCGTCGCTGTCGGCGTAGGAGCGTAGTACCTGGATGGCTTCCTCGACCTGTCCCTGCTCGGTCAGCAGACCAGCCAATTCGATGGCGGCGTACTCGTCGCCGTTGTCGGCGTGGGGGCGTAGTACCTGGATGGCTTCCTCGACGTGCCCTTGCTCGGTCAGCAGCTCAGCCAACCGGGCGGCGGGGGGGGGGGGGGGGGGGGGGGGGGGGGGGGGGGGGGGGGGGGGGGGGGGGGGGGGCCGAGGGGGGGGAGAGGACAAAAAAAAGAAAAAGCGGAGGGGAACAG
>NZ_JBVJCE010000007.1:324310-348843 GCF_055588925.1 Amycolatopsis sp. NPDC041971
TTGGGGGCGGGTGTCTGTGGTTTTTTTCTTGTTTTTTCTTTTTTGTGGTCGACGCCCCCCACGCTGTGGTTTTTTTTTTCTTTTCTTTTTTTTCCCCCCCCCCCCGCAACTGCTCCACCCGCCCCTGCTCGGCCAGCAGCACCGCCAACCAGTCGGCGGCGTAACCGTTGCCGGGGTTGCCGGGGTTGGCGCGTTCGCGCAACTGCTCCACCCGCCCCTGCTCGGCCAGCAGCTCAGCCAAGCGGCCGGCTGCGACAGCGTAGCCGCGGTCGGCGAGCTGGTGGTACAGGGTGAGGGCTTCGTTGTCGCGGCCGCGGCGATCGGCGTTGTCGGCGAGGCGGTAGGCGTCATCGCGCTGGTGATGGCGGATCAAGGCGTGCCAGGCGGTGTCGGGAAGATGCTCGCGACGGCGAACTCGTAGGGCGTGCTGGTGCAGGTAGTCAGCGACCCGGTAGCCGGCGATGTTCCCCATACCGGCAGGAACGGGGGTTAGGGCAGCGGTGGCGCCGTGCAGCAGCCTGGTGGCGTAGTTCAGGGCATTCTCGAGCCAGTCCGGGGGTGCGGTGGCCACATCCCGCTCGGTCAGGTAGCCAGGCGCGGCGTCGGCGAGGTAGTCGCGGGTGAGGGGTGCGTGGGCGCCGACGCGGCGGGCATCGAGTGCGGCGGTGATGACCGCTTTGGCGTAGGCGGGTGCCTGGTTCCAGTGGCGGATCAGTTCCGGACCGGCGGCCATTACCTGGGTGAAGCCGGCGTCGGGGGTGTCGAGGGCGACCCGGATCCGGTGATCGGTGGCGGCGAGGTCCTCGGCGCGGCGCCGCTCGTGGGTGCTGAACGCGGCAGGCACGTGCAGCACGTCGGCCAGGCCGAGCAGCCGCCGGTCGTCGACATATCGGTCCGTCCAACCCTCCTCGGGCAAAGCCACGCGCTTGCTGTACTCGGTGGGCCAGCACGTAGCGACCAGCACTACCCCGGCCGCGATCAACTCGCGGACCCGTCCCGGCTTCACGCCTCCGGCGAAGTCGAGGTAGTCCTGAAGTTCGTCCAGCCACACCACCGTCCGCGCGGTCGGATGTGCGGCGAACTCTCGCAGCGCCTCGGCATCGCGGGGGTGGAGTAGCCACCAGTCCGGTATCACCGCCTGCACAGCCTCGAACAGGGCGCGGGTCTTTCCGACCGAGGAGTCCCCGGACAGGAGCACGAACCCGCCTTGTTGCCTGGCGAGAGTGAGCTTTGTGCGCAGGTCTGCGTCGAAGTCCCGGGGCACATATAGCGGCAGCTCATCCTGACTTGGTCCGGATTGCGCATGCTCGGGCGGCTGGGCGGTCTGGACGGCGGCGTGCACCCCTAGCACGCGTGGCCGCGTGTCGCGGACCCGCACCGCTCCCGGCGCGCGTCGTTGGTGCTGGTTTACCACCCGCTCAAGCGCCTGCAGCCACTGCCGTTGCGCGTGCTCGTCGTGGAAGCCACAAGCGGCAAGGAACGTCACCACCGTCTCGGCCTCCGGCACGGACTTGGCGTTGAGCAGGTCACTGGCGGTCGACCGCG
Source organism: Amycolatopsis sp. NPDC041971 (assembly GCF_055588925.1). NCBI lineage: Bacteria > Bacillati > Actinomycetota > Actinomycetes > Pseudonocardiales > Pseudonocardiaceae > Amycolatopsis > Amycolatopsis sp. NPDC041971. Next base: position 325,856 of record NZ_JBVJCE010000007.1, read on the forward strand.
GAAGAGCCGGGCACCGCCCGCCTCGCGCCGGCAGCCTCTTGGCGGCATCGGCCAGCCCCTGCAGCGACAGTGACCGCTCACGACGCAGTTGATCGAGGGCATCAGCCAGCTGTGACAGCGTGCTGATCTCCGCCGGATCCATGCTCACCATTCCCCGTGCGTTTGCAGCAGTCCGGCGAAGGTCACCGAACAGTGCCGGACACCGTACTCCGGCCAGCGGCGCCCCTACATTGTTCTTGCTCAGCCCGCCCCAGCGTGCCAGCTAGCCGACCCCGTCGTCCGGGTTGGCACGGAGCCCATGCCGGACCCCGTCCCCGGCTGATCCGCTGTTCATCGAGCACGGACAGGCCGGGCTCGCGAACCCCGAGAACAGGACACGATCATGTGGACGCCGTTGATCACCCTCATCGCGCTGGTGCTGCTCACCACCGTTGGCGCCGCCGCGACCGTAACCCTCACGACCAACGACGCCGGGCGGGGCCACCGTGCGCTGACCCTGCTCAAGATCCTGCTCGGAGCCATCCTAGGCAGCAGTGGCCTGATTGCCGCCGCAATCAGCCTGCACCAGGCCGGACTGTTGTGACGCCACGACTGAACAACCTCGCGCCAACATCGGCCCTGGCGGGGCGAAGTCGAATACCGCACATACGAATATGTGCACTGCACCAGTAGTGGCTGACATAACACCAGGTAGTGAAGCCGGTACACCCGACCGGTGACCCTCCTGCAGGTCCTGGCCGGGTTGACTCAGCCTGGTAACAGGCTAGCCGTACGTGTGACCTGGGAGGCGCAGTGGACGAACCCGACCTGACCGGCGCGACCGTGTACGAAGCCGCCGACAAACCCGGACTGGGCAGCGGCCGCTGATACGTCCTGCCCGACGACACCACCTACTACCAACCCTTCGAGGGCACGCCCCGCCCAGCCCTCGTCGCAGCCTCGACGTTGCGCGACATGCCCACCTGGATTGAAGTGGCAAACTAGGCCTAGCGCCGCTGCGCCACGTCAAGCCGATGCACCGAGACCTGTTGTTTGGGCGCACACAGCAGCAGCATGACGATGAACTTTTGCCGTCCAAAAGAAGGTGGGCGAAGTTTCCATGTCAGCTGCTATAGTGCTGTCTCCCTCGCTGGTTGAGGGAGACAGCAGAGCTTGTCTCGGGAACAGCAGATCCGATGATCTTGCTGAAACTCGTCATCGCCTTCGCACTGTGGGCCGCTTTTCGACTTATCAGCAAAGTTGCACGACAAAGAATCACCGCTGGTCAACGAGAAGACGATCAACGCAACGAAGGAGGTGGTCGCTGATGGCCAAGAACAAGGGAAGCGCGAAGAAGGCAACCAATCGCGCAGCAGGTGTCCTTGCCACGGTTGCTCAGGCGATCGAGCTTCAGGAGATGAAGGAACTGCTGTCACCCTGAACCAGCGGGGACATTTGCCCTACCTCACGCTCCTTCGGTCCTAGCTCCTTGCGATCGGTGGCAAGTCCGCGCCGCAGCACACTATTTCCTGACGCACCAGCAACTTCCGACCACCGCCACCTGGGCAACCGAGAGCGGCGACGTCTAAAGCTCACCCGCCAACTGAGCATTCGGCAAGGCTCGGTTGCCCGCTGAACCCCAACGTTCGTCCGACGCGCCGCGATCGCTGCGGAGCACCTGCACGGACGATCCCACTAGCTCGCGGCAACGAATCTGGCGCCTTCGCTAGAGCGCCCGCTGGGGTTGGGCCTTGGCCCTTCCGGCGCTCGATGGCCAGCACAACCAGCTCCTTGAGCGGCCACGTTTCCGATCGTCAGGCCGTCGGGGCTCGGTGACCTTCGGTGCTGGCGGCAGCTACACCACCCCGTACCGCGAGTAAACCTACGTCGCGCGGTGAGGTGCGACCTGGCACTCAGCTCAGCGGGTCGGAGTCGGTCAGATTCGGTGCGTCCGTGGCGGGCGGGCGCTGCTCGGGGACTTTGCCGGAACCGGCGCTTCACGGCTCGTGGGCAAGCCAGTGGGGCCGCTCTCACGACCTCGAGAGGGTGCCTAATATGATCGCGCCTTCGCTGACCACGAAGGACATCCGCGCCGGCGGACTACGCCGTAGCACAGCCCGGTGTTGCGGCAGCAGCTCCGCCGCAGCGTTGGCGGCCGGCTGTCGTATGCTGCTGCTGCTTCGCCCACGCCCACCGATGCCTGGCGTACGAGTCGGTCGCAACACACCGGGGAAATCGAACCTGCCGTTGCCGGTCATCGCGCCTCCTGCGGCACCGGCGGTACACGCATCGGGACGGGCAGTACCTTCGCCGAAGCCCATTGCTCGTGTAGTCGCATGATGTCCGAAACAGCGTCGGCGTTCAGGAACGCAATGCCGCAGTCTCCGCCTCCCGCGCCCGACGGCTTGCCTGCGCCGCCGACCGATTCCGCGGCGTCGCACAGTGCAGTCAACCGGGGGGTGAAAATGCCCAGCCCGAGTCTGTCGTCCAGCTTGTTGAGCAGGTTTCGGGCATAGCGGATCTGTTGCAGGAGTTCACGATCATCTCCCAGGACGAGTGCGCGCATCGACGCACGGACGCACGTGGTGGTGTCTGTCAGGAAGTCCGGGTAGGTCTGATGGCCCGAACAACTCGTGTTCGCTTTGAGCGCGGTCAGCAGCGAGGTAGTACTGGCCGGCTCCCCTGTCCAGCCCACTTCCAACGCGAGCCTCGCCGGCGGAGGCAGACGCCGCAGTCCGAATCCTGGCCACGCCATGCGCAGCGTTTCTTCGATCCCCCGTCGTCGTGCTATGGCGAGTACTGAGACCCGGTCGGGTGCGTAGTAGGCCAGCCAGCCACCCCAGATGCCGGCCGCGAGGTCCGCGCCGGAAGGGCCGGGGTCGATTCTTGCCGTGGCGAGCAGGGCCAGCCGGAACCGGTTGTTGTCGGAGAGGGGCAGGCCGTAGTAGTCGGCCACGGCCGCGATGGTCGCCACGGTCACCGCGCCGCTGGAACCGAGGCCGAGTTTCGTGCCCGCCTCGTGCAGGTCGCTGCGGATCGAAACCTGGAGCGGGAGGGCAGGAAGACCGCGCTCGGCCAGAAGTTCGTCCAGCACGTCGATCGCGGATACCACGTGCGCCATGTCCTTGCGGGTGCGTCGCTCGTCGTCCGGGGTGCACCCGGTGAGTCCGGTGGTGTGCCGCCGTAACCGAGCACCTTTCGGGCACAGATCCGAAATGAGGACGACGTCACTGGAAGCAGGTTCAGTGACGGTGACGCTTACCTGCCGGTCGACGCCGACCAGGATCGCCGGGTGGCCCGGCTCCACCACCGCGTATTCACCGGCGATGAACAGCTTACCGGGTGCCTTCCGGACGATCGTCCGCGTAAAAGTCATCGCGCCTCTTCTTGTCGACGGGCGACGCCGGGGCCGCGCCGCGCGATGATCGTCGAGCAGCCGGGTACCGTTTGCCGCATTCTCGATGCCACCCGGTCTGCGTCGCTGAGACGGCACAGCACCTTGACGTTCGGTCCCGCGTCCATCGTCGCGTAAGCGGGTACGCCTTCACCTCGCAACGCGGCCACGCTGTCAAGCACGCCGAGAGTCGATGCTGCCAAGTAGCGTACCGCCGGGCGGGCAGCCAGCATGGCGGCGTGCATGCCCAGCGCGTTGCCCTCGGCGATTTCGCCGACCATGACGAGGTCGCCACGCTGCAACGCGTCCCTGATGGCGGTCAGATCGATACGGCTGGACTCGATCCATGACCGGTACAGCGGTGAGGTTTCGACGGTGCGCCGCATGGCGGTCCGGCTGGAGAGTGTCTTCGGTGCTCGGTCGACCAGCGTGATCACTACCGCGGGGTCGAACTCGACGCGGACTTGCTCGGCGTAGGAGCTGTGATCGTCCTCGCCGGCATGCCAGAGCGCGAAGCCACCGAAGATCGATCTTGCCGCCGACCCCGACCCGCGCCGGGCCAGCCGCGACAACTCGGTGGCGTCGAGCTCCAAGCCATAGGCATTCGCCGCGGCGTGCGCCAAGGCGGCGAAGCCGCTCGCAGAGGACGCCAGGCCGGCTCCGGTAGGTCCCGTGTTGCGCGTGCTCACCATCGCCGATTCGGAACGCCCTGCCCGCTTCCGTACCAAATTCAGAAAGCCAGCCACACGCCGGGAAGTTTCGTCGTCGGCGGCAGCTCCGTCGAAGGTCACCCTGTCAGGCTCGCCGGCCGGTCCCAGGTAGACAGTCGTGATTGTCGGAAAGACGTCGAGGGTGATCGAAAGACTGTCTGCCCAGGGGATGACTTGATGTTCGTCGCGCTTGCCCCAGTATTTGATCAGCGCGATGTTCGGATACGCCACCGCGGTCTCGCCAGGATCAGCCGCCATGATCGACGTACCTCCTCAGCGGCGCACGCCAGGTTTGTACGGCACCCGCCTCCTCCAAACGCCTCGCGACGTCCTGCCCCGCTTCCGAGTCTCGGCTCAACGCGATCAAGCAACCTCCCAGACCGCCACCGGTGATCTTGGCGCCGACACTTCCAGCATCGAGCGCGACACCCACCAGCCTGTCGATCAAGCTGGTACTCAGGCCGACGTCACACAGCAGTTCGTGACCAGCCGTCAACTTCGCGCCGAGCTCCCGGGATCTGCCCGCAGCCAGATCCTCGACAGCGGCGTCAGTCAAGCCCGCGGAACGGCGCACGAAGTCGGCACCCGTCTCCGGATCAGCGGCGAACCCGCGGCGCACCAATTCCACGGCGTCCTTGGTCTTTCCCGCGACACCGCTGTCGGCTATGACCACCTCGGCGTCGAACCCGACGCGGACTTGTTCGGCGACGCCGCCGGAGAAACGGATCGGCACAGGAGAGTCCACCGCGGCGGCGTCGACCCCGCTCGGGTTCCCGTGCGCTGCGATCTCTGCTATTTGCACGAGATCGAATACCGTTGCGGCGTCTACTGGACGATCGAAGAGATCAGTCAACGCGAGAACAACCGCCCTCGCGTAGGCTGCACTCGAGCCGAGGCCACGACCGACTGGGATCGCGCAGTCGACGCGGACGTTCACCCGCGTTGCGTTCGGAACACCGAATACTTCGCGAAATCGATCGATCATACAGTGGAGGCCGGCAGTCCCCAACGTCAGTGCTGATATGTCCACGGAAGCGGTCGATACAAGAGAAATTTCGTCCACCCGAGCAGACCGACCCAGTCGGACCGCACTCGCAGAGACCGGAAGTTCCGGAACGGGAATCGCCAGCGCGGGCGCGCCGTAGACGACCGCGTGCTCTCCCAGCAAAATGATCTTTCCGCAAGCGCGCCCCCTCCCAACAGTGCCGCTGTCGGAGCGCGCCTCCGGGGACGCCGGTACGGGTACGGGCAATCAACTCACCTCAAGACAGACTTTCCGGTCGGCTATCGCGGCCCAGTAGACACTGCCGTCTGCCTGACGCGCCAGTTCCGATGGCTAGCATCTCCGTTGAATCAAAAGCCGTGTTGAAAGGACACCACGGGTCGTCACGTCGATTCAACACGGCAATCCTTTCAACAGGAAAATAATTGATAGCTGTTTCCAGGAAAAAAATCATATGGTTTAAATGGATCAGGAGGTCAATCAGTGATCTGAGTCCCCGCTCGATGACATCGGTCCTCTACCACCGTGCTACTAAGCATGACCAGCATGACCGGTACCTCGTTGTCGAGCATTCGCAGTTTTCGTCCCTAATCGAAGACCAACGCAAAGGCAGGACGATGACAATCGACCACGGCCCCACCGTCCGGAATGACCTCGAGAAGGCCGCCTTCGACTATTACGACAACAAACGCGACGATCCCATCAACCTCGATCTTGGCAGCACCGACGGCTACTACCATAACCATTTCGCTGTGGGCGATTTCGATCGTGAGGTTCTTACCCTGGACGGCGACGCCCGTCGGCAGGCCGTCAACATCGAACTGCATCGCATGGAGACCCAGCAAGTCAACGTCCTCACCGAGGCGCTGGGCCCCGTGCCGGCAACCGCTCGGATCCTCGACGGAGGCTCCGGTCGCGGCGGTACCGCTCTCCTGCTCCACCAGGCCTTCGGATGCCGGGTGGACGGAGTCAACATCTCCACCTATCAGAACTCCTTCGCGCGCAAACAGGCCCAAGAGCATGACTGTGCCGACAGCGTTCAGTTCCACGAATGCAACATGGCGTCGACAGGCTTCCCGGAGGCGTCCTTCGACTACGTGGTCACCAACGAGACCACCATGTACATCGACGCGTACGAGACGTTCGCAGAGTTCGCCCGTATCCTCAAGCCAGGTGGACGATATGTGCTGGTCACTTGGTGCAACAACGACGTCGTCGATCCGCACCCTCCGGAGGCTGCTGCGATCGACGAACACTATCACTGCCACACCCATCGCCGCACCACCTACCTGCGAGCCCTTCTCCACGCCGGCCTGATTCCCTACCAAGTGGACGACCTCACACAGCCCGCTATCCCCTATTGGGAACTACGCTCGCACTCAGACCTCGCCACCGGAATCGAAAAGCCCTATATCGACGGCTACCGCAGCGATCGCGTCAACTACATCCGCATCGCGTCCCGCCGCGCACCCAGCGAGGAGTGAATGACCGCGTCAGGTCGCAGACCATCAGCCGGTGCCCACCCGGCCTCATTCGCGCCCCGCTCCCGTACGCGGTCGCTAACCAAGACCGCAACGGTCCGCGCGACATTCCTTCGGAGGCGATCATGGCGAAGACCGACATCGACAAGGACTACGTGACACCAGTTTTACTCTTCGAGGCGCGACCGCTCCCGGCGGGCTTGACCGAGGTCAGGAACGGGCATCTGGCTTGGCTGCACCATCACGGCCTCCTGGCAACAGATCAGGCCACCGAGCACTACCTCCGTTCAAGCGTGGCCGACCTTGCCGCTTACTGCGATCCTGACAGTAAAAATCTTCTCCTGTCCTACAATATTATCGGTTGGCTCTTCCTTCATGACGACTGGATGGACAACTCAGCTGACAGCATGGCCAACCATGCGATAACCGCTGAACTGATCACAATCCTGAAACGCTCCCTGACGCCGAACTACCCGCTTACAGCGGCCTTCTCGAGTCTCTGGGACGAGCTACGGATCGGCATGTCCGAAGCATGGTGCCAACGGATGGCATGGTTGTGGCAGCAATACCTCTACGGCAATCTCGCGGAGGCCGCCGATCGTCGCGAGCGACGCGAACTGACAAGCCGCGAGCACATGCACGTCAAGGAAGCATCCGTAGGCGCGGCCCCGATGTACGCGGTCGCCGAGCGCACCGGCGGATTCGAGGTACCCTCCGATGCTTGGCACGCGACCTTCCTGAGCACGATGCGCCACCACGTCACGCGGAACATCATTCTAAGAAACGACATTGAGTCCTTTGCCATAGACATGGCCGCCGGTCGCGCAAATCTTGTCGCACTCACAGTGAAAGAAACCGGAAAAACAACCCAGCAAGCCGTAGAAAGTCTAACCAAAAAAGCCGACCAACATATTCTAGAGGCTCATCGACAAAGCGCTCAGGTCGGTGACTTCTGTGAACATTTGCGACTGCCACCAGCGGCTCGACATGAAATAGCAAAACATATCGAATCTTTGCACCGCTGGATACGTGGCCCCCATGAATGGTATCCCACTACTTGTCGATATCTTCCTGACAAGGAAGAGTGCGAACACACAACACCCACCCTCGGTGGCCGCGAGAGCACTTGACCCACTGGAACCTTAAAAAATGACACAAAGCCTTTCTCTTTGGACAAGAAACCAGGAGAACGCGTGTTCACGGCATTGCTATCAACAGCTATTGCACTTACTGTCTTGTGGTTTATATTGACCGTGAGAGCCGGATTTCAAAAGCGCACATACTGCATTCCCATCGGATCAGCGTGCTACTTCCCTTCGTTAGACTTATCCATCACGACGGAACGCTACGAAAGGTGGTTTTCTGACGTACCGATGTGGTCTATTGGAATCCTATTTGTGATACCAGAAATCTTCATTGTCTATCAGATTCTCGCATACGGTCCCCGAGACTATCCCAAGGTTTCCGGAAGAACTTTCCGAATTGCTTTTATCACGGCTGCGATCATCGGGTCAGGAGTCGCGCCGATCTTGAGCAGGAGTTTAGACGACACTCACGGCGCCTATGCGGCAGTCGGGGCAATATGCATCCAATCCGCGCTTTTGCCGATGATGCTCTACCATCGCGGCAACCGAGCCGGCCAAACGCCGACGATGGCGACCATCTGGCTTCTTCTGTCCATCACCGGAACTGCCGCGTTCTTCTTCGCACCTCCCAGCCTCCACGTGACCGATCACACGCTGCTTGCCTACATGTGCTTCGTTTCCGTTTTCACATCCTCTGTATACCTGGCTGTCGTGCTGCGCATGCACGCTCTCGCTGCGCACACTCAAACGGCTCAAACTTGAGCTTCCCAGTAGCCGCGTCGAGTTCACCTCCACGATATAGCGTCAGGCTAAGGCCAATACTCGCCTAGGCCTGCTCGCCTGCTGCATAGCAGACCCGACTTCTTGCTCGACATCCGGAACTCGTCACCCAAATCCCTGAGACTGGAAATCCGATGTGAACTCCGGGTTATTTACGCCGCCCGAATGGATTTCGTGACGTTCGAGCACGATTCGAACCGCCAGTTACCTCAGCAGTTGAATAGGGCCCGTCACCGTCGTCTGTCGCGCTTCATGCTTCTCCCACGTCGATCATTTCCTGTTTGATACAGGCACCGTTAGACGCTGATCCGGGCGATCAGCGACCGCAGGGCATTGCTGGGAACCGCGGCGGCGGTGGGGGCACCCGTTCGTCGGACTGACCACCGCCCGTCCCGACAACCCCAGCTGCTCGCTCATGCTCGACCCTGCGAGCTGCGCTACGACCAGGCCACGGCGGCACCACTACGATCACGACCTTCTCAGAACCTGAAACACCGCCAGCGCGCGGCGAGGCAAAATTTCAACAACGTCCGGCATTCAACAGAACTCAGAACACGCGCTCCTAGCAAGATGACGCCTCCGGCGGTTTCACTGGATACAGCCGACGGAAGACCGCCGTCGGCGTCGGCGCTCGGTCGGCGCTGAGCACCACATCTAGCCGCAGAACGATCACACGGCCTGACGGGCCGGACGCTGGCAACCGATCCATCGCCACCTGCTCGCAACCTGTGCATTCGACGTATACCAAACGAAGGAGATTTATGAGCGCCTCGATCCCAGCCTACATGCAGATCACGGTCGCCGGCGGTGACGTCGACCGCCACTCCAAGATTCTCGAGAGACGTACGACGGCGCAAAAGTAACCAATGCCGTGACTCCCTCGGCCCTGCGGGGATCGACTTTCTCCGTTCGCCTCATCTGATTCGGGCGCTTGACGTCCCGTCATCCCCGATGTGCAACGCGACGTATACGCAGGCAGGAGACGCCATGAAAGCTGAGCAAGTGTTTAACACGCCCAGTGTGAGCGAAACACCACCACTGCCCGACGCCAACCTGCGGGCCCGCCACCTCACCAGAGCAGGTCTGGAGAGGGTTCTCGACCGCCTCCCCTCCGAAGCAGCGCTCATCTGCGGGTACTACTTCGGCTGGCGCGAGGCGGATGGCGCTCCCGCGCAACGGCGGGGCAGCAGGGCTCTCCAGGCAACTATGGTCATCCTTGCCGCCGAGGCCACTGGAGAGGATCCTACCTTGGCGATTCCTGGCGCGGTGGCCATGGAACTTGCACATAACTTCACCTTGCTGCACGACGATATCGCCGACGGTGACGACATACGACGCGGGCGGCCGACAGCCTGGAAAGCATTCGGTACCGGGCCTGCCCTCGTCGCGGGTGATGCCTTGCTCAACGAGGCGATCCGTGTTTTGGCTGCCAGCTCGAACCCCGCCGTTACGATCAACGCTTTCACCGAGGGCATCGCACAGGTGATTCGCGCGTGGTTTGGAGAACCAGAGACCGACCGCGCCCGCCCGCAAGACGTTCACCTCCCCAGCTACCTAAAGATTTGTGAAGGTAAAGGAGGAGCTTTACTCGGAACCGCGGCGGTGGTGGGGACAGTGCTGTCGGGCAAGCCGTTGGAAGACGCTCTTCCGCTGCGTCAAGCCGCCCGCTACACCGGCACTGCCTGGCAAGCTGTCAACGACTTGGAGAACATCTGGGGGGACGCGGTCTTGGTCGGTAAGCCCGGATTCCAAGATCTCCGGACGCACAAGAACACCTTGCCGGTCATCACGGCGGTACAATCCGGTCATCCGGAAGCTCGCCGCCTCGTCGAACTTCTGAAGCGCCCCTCACGCAGCGAAGCGGATCTGGCGCAGATCGCCGATCTCCTCGACATATGCGGCGGAAAGTCGGCCACCGAGAACATTGCTCGCGACTACCTCGACCGGGCGCAGTCTACGCTCGAAAGCGCGAAGCTTCCCACTTCCACGCATGAAAGCCTGTCGTCGCTCCTGCACTATGCAGTTACCCGCAGCCCGCGTCCGGGCCCGACCTTAAGTTCGAGAACCTCATAAGGCGCTCGGAATATTAAACAATGTCTACATAAGATAGCCAAGGACGATGCTCCGGGGGCTCCAGGCACTGCATGACAAGCGTGTCCGTTCAGCCGCTCTCGGTTTTCGAACCGGTGCCACGTGAAGAACTAAGGTCGAGCGGTCTCGCCGCTTTCGTGATGTCGATCCAATTAGAGGTCCGAACAGATTGACTTAGGGTGTGGTTTGATCTTGTTGGTCTGGTGTCGTCTGGTGGGAGGTTGGTGTGGCTCAGCGCAGGCCGTGGGATGTTGAGGACGAGCTGTGGGAGCGGGTCGAGCCTTTGCTGCCCGAGGTCGAGCATCGCTTCCGCAACCCTGGACGCAAGCGGTTGGACGATCGCAAGGCGTTGTGTGGCATCTTGTTCGTCCTGTACACGGGTATCCCGTGGGAGTTCCTGCCCCAAGAGCTGGGGTATGGCTCCGGGATGACGTGCTGGCGGCGGCTTCGGAACTGGACCGAGGCCGGCGTGTGGCAGCGTTTGCACGAGGTGCTGCTGGCCGAACTGAACGCGGCCGGGCTGATCGATTTCTCCCGCGCGGCGATCGATCGATCGCATGTTCGGGCGCTGAAGGGGGGCCGAAAGCCGGGCCGAGCCCGGGCAACCGAGCCCGCATCGGTACCAAACACCATGTGATCACCGAGGGCAGCGGCATCCCATTGGCTGTAACGCAGACCGGCGGTAACCGGCACGACGTCACTCAGCTTGAGCCCTTGATCGAGACGATCCCACCGGTGGGCGGCCGACACGGGCGTCCACGCCGCCGCCCCCGCACCCTGTACGCCTACCGCGCCTACGACTTCGACAAGTACCGGGATCTGTCCCGCGTTAAGGGCATCGAACCGAGGTCCATCCACCGCGGCACCGAGCACAGATCGGGCCTCGGCGTCTACCGCTGGGTTGTCGAACAGACCATCGCCATCACACTGCTGCACTGGTTACGCCGCCTGCGCATTCGCGGGGAAATCCGCGACGACATCCATGAAGCCTTCCTCAGCATCGCCTGTAGCATCATCTGCTGGCGCGACATCAAGAAACACTCAATCTGTCAGGACCTCTTAGACCACTCGGGCCGGCCTCATTGGTCAGGTTCATGGTGTTACAAGGCACGACGGCAGACCTGTCGTGATCAAGATCCAGCGTCCGGGTGTCGCGCCTGTCATACTCGAGGACATGGTCGTCTTGAGCCGGGCCGCCAAACTGGTGAGCAGAGCGGCCCCGGCTTCACCGAGGTCGTGGATCTCAGCGCGATACCCGGCGTCCTGTTCGACGCGATACGACCGGACCTGGACTTCGCCTCAGAAGCCCACCGAATGCGCGAGACCAGGACGCGGATCGTCGTTTTCAAGCACCTCGACGTGTCGGAGTTACTTCTTGCCGCGCAGCAGGGGATGATCCAGAGCAAGGCGCCAGGCTGCTCCATCAAGGACGCTGTCCCCGAGGACTTCTCCCCCGCCGAGCGCACGCCCGGCGTGTCGGGCCGGAAACAGCGTTGGGACAGTCCCGTTTTTCAACATCGCGGCGCTTTCAACAAGCGTGATCACCTTGGATCTTATGGCGAGCTATCCGAGCATGCTTGAATATGTTTAAAGTTCTTCGATGTTGTCTTTCAGGATGTCCGAGGGAGATCGTCTGGCAACTCGATATCCTGTGCGATCGTGTTCGAACAGCTTACGTCTGAGCATCGGAGACATAGTCAACGAATATGGTGAACACGTATTCTTCACGCCGGTAACCCGGTAGCGGCGGCAAGTCCCGGACGACCGCAACGTGCTCTTCTTGTTCCTAACGATGTACCACCTCCACAGTAGAGGATGTGCCCATGAGCACTTCTGCCACTTCGACAGATACTCTCACGCCCGCGCGCAACGGGTTCGAACCTCACGCCAATCTCCCCTATGGGACCAACCGCGACGGCACCTTCGATCTCGATCTCGACTACGTCGACGGGTTCTTTCGCCGCCATTTCTCCACAAGTGACTGTGACCACTGGAAAGTTCGTGCTGAGTCCGAGCTAGCCACTCGCGTCGGAATCGCCTTTCTCGACGGTTGTCGGAGCGGCCGGCTCAGCCACATTCGGATCGCTTCGCGCAGGAGCGTCTGACCTATGGCGAAAACTCCGGCCCCACCATGCCTACAGCGGATGTCGATGCCCGTTCAGCAGGGCATGATGCGGGCAATCGACAAGCTTCATCCCGACCTCCAGAAGGTCTGCCGCTACCATCTCGGCATGGCCGACGTGCAGGGACAACCTGTCCCGAGTCGCGGCGGTCAGATGATCCGCGCCAGCATGGCGGTCCTCGCCGCCGAGGTGATCGGCGCATCCCCGGACGACGCCGTCCCCGCGGCAGTCGCCATCGAGCTGGTCCACAACTTCACGCTCTTGCACGACGACATCATCGACGGCGATGAGCTCCGACGCGGCCGACCCAGTTCGTGGAAAGTATTCAGTCCCGGTCTCGCCGTATTGGCCGGCGACGCTCTCTTCGCCAGCGCGCTCAACGTTCTGGCACAGTCCAACGCCCCCAAAGCCCTGGCCGCTGCCGCGGAGCTTGCATCAGTCGTGGAGCGAGTGACCTATGCATGGGCACACGAAGCAGTATTCGATCGTAGTCCGGCGAAAGAAATCGTCCCCAGTGACTATGTCGCCAACTGCGCCGCGAAACTGGAATTCTTCCCCGCTGCCGCAGTCACAGCCGTCGTACTGCTAGACGGTGATCCGCAGATCGCGCGCTGCCTGGCCAAGGCGGCTGGCCACGTCAGCGCGGCTTGGCAGATAGCCAACGACCTTGAAGACATCTGGGGGGATCCCGCCAGAATAGGCAAACCTGGTTTACAGGACATCAGGGAGCATAAACAGACACTTCCCGTCATCGCGGCATTACAGAGCGATCACTCGCTTGTCGGCAAGCTCGCCCAGCTTCTGAAAGAACCTCACCTCTCCCCCGCCGACCTCACGACAGCCGCGGACCTGATCCAGGTCATCGGCGGCAGAGAGCAAACCGAGCGGATCGCGCACCAGCAACTTTGCCTAGCACTGCAGGCATTGGGCGACCTCATCATCCCTGCCCGGTTACGGAACGACCTCACCGGCATCTTCCTCTACGCGGTCACCCGTGACGCGGATTTATGGCTGTCACACCCCCCTGCCACTGCCATGGGAAACAGGAAGCGCCCGGCCCCTAGCTCGCGTGACTAGTCGGCACCCGATAGACTCTCCCTTCCTGCCAGTGGCAAGCTCGGCTCCTGGCTGCCGTACAGGCTTCCAGGGTGCCGACGACAGCGAACTTCGCGATTGTTGTCCCTGTCCCGGCTGCGTCCGTACCGCTGCGATGGATGCCCCGGTGCCAAGGACCAAGGTTCTCGAAGGTATTCATCTCCACTTGCGGAAGCTGGGAATGCGGACTCAGTTCTGACTACTTCCCTCACCTGTGAATCATGCTCACATCGAACCACAATCTGGTTGGCAGGTCGGAAGTTTTCGAGCGGTGATTTTCGTCAGCGGGCGCCATGCTTCTCAGCACGATATTTCTTTCGCCTTTCTTATATAATGTTAAACAAGACCCTTGGATCTGAATTGACAAACCCTGCCTCGATTGACCCAGGCTCGTCAAAGGCGAAGGTCCCATCGTGGACTACCGCAGCCGGGCCAGGCAGTTCTGCAGTGATTCAACGTTGTGGGCACCGGTGTCGCTACTTGGAAGCAACTTGCGTCCCCCTCCAGGGAATCCCGAAGCGGGGACAATAACTCATGCCAAATTCATGTGCAACTAGTTGCCGGCTTCAGCGCGGCCACGCTTCTTGGTAGTTCGGTCACTTCTCCACCGCCACCCTCTCGCCGGCGCGAGATCCGAGTCGGCTACGCGCTTCGTACGGTACCGGGATGTGGAACCTCTCCTTCCAGACGATCATTAGCCACACGTGGCGACCTGTCCTGTTTTCGGATGTCTGGAGTTGACTATGGTTGGCAGATCCCTGGAGCACCGATCCTTCCTCATCGGAGGTATCGCGGCGGGTGAAGTCGTCGTGACCAGCCGGTTCGATCATCCCACTCGGGGCGTGGTGCCTTGCCCTGCTGCGGTTCTCGTCGCCGAGAATGTCCGGAAGGCCGGATTTCAGGTGAAGGTCACCGACCTCGCGCGGGGCTCGACAGGGGTTGTCGCGGATCCTGCTGTGGAGCTTCATGTCTTCTCCTACGTCGACCATGACGGGCAGGCCATCGGAATGGGCGTGGCATCCCGCGTGGCGGGACTCGGTTCGGAAATGGCCCGCAGCATCGTCGAACAGTGGTCGTCGGTGGTGTGCACCAGGCGCGCTCTGCTCACGCTCTCCGGAACCGTTCCGGAGGTGGTGACCTCGGCGGGAGTCCGGGCGCGCCAGTTCGCCGAGCGTGGAGACACCGTCCTGGTGATAGGAGTGTCCGAATCCGCGGCTGCGACGGTGACGGCGTTCGCGCCGGGCGCCTCGATGCCGATCATCGCGATCCGGGATCTCGAAGCGATCGAAGGGCTCGATCCCGACCAGGTCTCCTACGTGGTAGCACCGGGGACTCCGATGGAGGAGACAGCCGACATCGTGAGAGCCGCGCGCCGGCGATTTCCCCGGTTACGAGGGCCACACCCACGCGAATTCGCATACATGGCGTCGGACCGCCGCGAGGCGGTGCGGTCGGTGACTACTGCCGGCGACGTACTCCTGGTGTGCGGTCCACGCGATGAACTTGCCGGAGCGGAGGTGATCAGGTGGGCGGCGTCGATAGGAAGCTGCCCCGTCCATCGGGTCAGCGGTCTCGAGGACCTGGAGCCCCGGTGGCTGTCTGATGCGGCCACAGTGAGTATCGCCGCGGTCGGCCCGGCGGGGATCGCGCTTGCCGATGAGACGGTGACCGCGCTGTCCGGCCTCGGTCCGTTGGCGGTCTCGCACCGCCGGGTGATCACCGAACCGTATCGGCGAGTCCGATCGGTGCCACACTTCGACGTGACGGGCTCGAGCTGGGACTTGGCCATCACGGACGTCGGGTAGAGCGGGCAAGGCGCAGCTGGCTGGCCTTGCGGACCACGGCGAGCGCCGGGTGGTTCCTGGCGTGCGGACGCAACCGGGCCCGCAGGCTGGCCAGCGCGGCGTCCGCGCGTGCGGAGGACAAGTGGGGATAGTCGTCGAGAAATTGATCCCAGGTGTGGCAGGCGCGGTCCAGTTCTCCGGCGGCGAAGTGCAGTTCGGCGAGCCTGGCCGAGGTGATCGCGCGTGCGCGTCGCTCTGTGCTGGGACGAAAGCGCAAAGAGCGGTCTAAGGCGCTGATCGCGGCATGCCGTTCTCCCAAGCAGGCCCGTACTGCGGCGTGGTGGTGAGACAGGGCTGCGCAGTGGTAAGTGCCCACGTGGTCCGCACCGGTGCTGGCGTCGCAGAGATAGCTCTCCGCGGCCAGCAGATGTGACACCGCTTGACGTTGGTCATCGGCGGCCGCTTCGGCTACGGCGATTTGCCCGGTCAAGAAGGCGCGGGTACGTGCCGGGGCATACTTGGGGAGCGTGCCGAGTGCGGCGGTGGCCAGGTTCACGGCATACCTTCGGTGTCCGAGCATCCGTGCTTGGACACTCAAGGCACGCAGTGAGATGGCGTACTGCGTGGCGTCGCCGGCATCATGGGCCAGACGGAGGGCTGCGAGGTAATACCGTTGGGCGGCACCGTGTAACTCATCGTCGAAACACAGGAATCCGCACAGGTAACACAGTTGTGCCGCAGCGGTGAGCAAGTCGGTGCGTATTGCTGCTGTCGCGTCCGAGCGCAGCCACGGTGCGATAGTGGTGTGGAGGTAGCGTGCCAGGGCGGGGCGCGCGTGACCGCCGCCAAACGTCAGGTCGGCGGCAGAGAACAAGCCCAGCATCGAACGTGCCGCCTCGATTTCGGCACGTCCGATCTTGTTCTCCCGGTCGGTCACGCGTATCACGGCCGCGACGGCGGCCAAGTCGGCCCAAGCCGGGATGGACAGGGCCGCGAGACTGTAGACGCAGTCAGAGATCGTACGACGACTCGCCGCGCCGTCCTCGCACAGCTTCGTCAACTCCGCGACGATGCTGGCCCCCCACCAGGGCGAGGGGGTCACGGTTCCGGCAGCCGCGAAGCCTGTTTCGGCAGCCGTTATTCGCCGGCGCAGCTGGCGGGTGAACGCTTCGGCGACCAGCTCGGTCACGGGCGGGCGGGGCCGTGTGCCAGACAGCCAATGCGCCACCGCGGTGCGGTCATAATGCAGTCGCAGCCCTATCTCCGCACCCAGTTCGTTGGTACGGTCCGCCAGCTTCTGGCCGGTCCATCCGGCTTCGGTGAGCAGGTTCCGCAACAAGTGATTGGACACCACTCGTACACCCCTTGTCGAGGTCAGTTGCCTGAAGACCGCCTGGACGCGTCAGGACGGCGTCGATCGAGCCCTCAGTTCGGCGGATCCATCGACTGCCATCCCGGTATTCCGGCGGCCTCTCGCTTGTCTTATGTCTACCCCATCGGCGTTGCGCTCAGCTGACGCCAAACAGGTAAAAATTGAAGCCCTATCCGTCACTTTGGGTGAAAATCACGCAGCGTCTTTGCTGCAACCTGGCGTGTCAGGTGCGATTCGTCACAGACAGCCGATTCGGACGCTTCGCTTTCACCAAGCATGCCGCCAGGGAAGGCAGCGTCGCGAACGCAGATCGCGATCGCACGCCTCTTCGGCTACAGAAAACGCGCCGATGCCCAGATCGAATCACCGATATCGGGATCACACCATCATCGCAGCTCTGCGCTACGGGCACAGCGCTGAGGGCCGCAGCACGGATACAGCGATCGCCGCATGCCGTCCGAGACCCAGTGAGCCTTGGGACACACCGCTCAGCAGGGTTGATATATGCGTTTGTGTCCGACCAGCGCCTCAAGCCGGTAGGGGCCGGTAGTCTGCCTCGTCAGAGTGTGGCTCTCGCCCCCGGTAGGTAATTCGTATTCATGCAATGCACGGTAAGTGGCGTAGTCGATAGCGGTGCGCCGGATGATCGCGTGACGATGTTCGGCGGATCGAAGGTGCGCCCGATAGCCTCGCGCACCCGTACCGGTAAAAAATTCGGCGACGCTGCCAGATCCGTAACTCAGAAAGCCGATGGGGTGGCCGGCGAGATCTTCGGCGCTGTCAAGCAATGCGGCGAGCCCGAGGTACATCGACGCGGTGTAGCTGTTACCGATCTCGGCGTTGTAGGCCGTGGTGTTCCCGACTGCCTCGGTGACACTGCGCTGATCAGCCGCCTGCCCGCAATGGCCGAGGAGGTGGCGGTGTGCTTTGTAGGCCATCTTCGTGAACGGCTGGTGATAGCAGAACGCGGCGATCTCGCTCAGCGTCAGGCCGCCTTGCTCGCTGTAGTCCTTCCACGTACTTTCCACCGCGCGCAGATAGGCGCCGATAGACAACTGTCCGTCGACGATGGCGGTGGTGCGGTAGTTCGGTCTCCAGAAGTCCATGACGTCGTCGGTGAACAAGCCGGACGGATCGTCGATCCGGAGCAGGGCGGGGTCGGGGGCGACCAGCAGTGCTACAGCGGCCGCACCCTGGGTCGGCTCGCCAGGGCTGTCCAGCGGGTACTTCGAGATGTCGCCGGCGATGACAAGGACGTGCTGGCGCCGGTCGCAGCGCACCAGCGCGATCGCGAACTGCAGGGCGGCCGCCCCGCTGTAGCAAGCCTGCTTCAGCTCAACGACCCGCGTGGACTCGGGCAACCCCAGCAGGTGGTGGACGTAGATACCTGCGGCCTTCGACTGGTCGATCGAGGACTCGGTCGCGAACAGGACGGTGCGGATCCGGCTGTGCCCGTGCCGCTCGATGATGGGCGCGGCTGCGGCCGCGCCCATCGTGACAACGTCTTCGTCGGCCGCGGGCACACTCATCGCCCGCTGGCCAAGTCCCACGTGGTACTTACCGACGTCAATGCCGGTGTGCCTGGCCAGCTCGGCGTGAGGCAGAACGAACTGGGTAGTCGCGAAGGAAAGGTCGTGTATCCCGACAGTGTCTTCTGACAGCATCTTCAGGCCTCGGCTTTCGTCGGTCGGTCACCGCGTTCCAACTTGACGTGCGCGTGCATGAGTTCGCCGGGATTGGTCTGGGCCGCGAGCAAGGAAAGCTCCCCGCAGAGCACGGTCGCCGCCGCGATGACGGCGAGCCGCCGTCCGTTGTCACCAGCGGGACGCTGGTCACGGCACCCGAGGCGGGTCAGGTTAGTTTCGACGAAACCGAGACTTTTCCCGTTTCCCACTGTGCCCACGATCAGATTGGGCACGGTGCAGGAAAAGTAGAGGTCGCCGTCGCGGTCTTCTGCGACCGTGACGCCTTGCGATCCCTCGACGATGTTCGCCGCGTCCTGTCCTGTCGCGAGGTAGAAGCCAAGCAGCATGTTCGCGTAATGCGCGTTCGCGGACCGAATTCCCCCGGCGAGTAAGGTACCGAGCAAGTTCTTACGCACGTTCAACTGCGCGATCTTGGCCGCTGAGGTGCGGAGCTGGTCGGCGAGGAGCTGTCCCGGAACGAGTAGCTCGGTGACGACATTCTTGCCACGACCGAGTATTCCATTGATTGCGGTCGCCTTTTTGTCGGTGCAGTAGTTACCCGATATCGATCCATAGGATATCCCGGGTACGGTGCGCAGAAGATGGGTCAGGAGCGCGTCGGCGGCCAGCGTCACCATGTTGTGCCCGGCCGCGTCACCGGTGGTGAACTCGAACCGGAGGAACAACAGGTTTGCGGTGATCTCATGACGAACTCCGACCAGGTCGATGAACCTGCTCACGGTCCGGGACACCTCTCCCAGTTCACCGTTCCGCTCCTCGAGCTGCAACACCGCGTCGTACGCGGCCTGCGCGTCGATGGCTTCCACGAGAACGGATCGAGTCATGCGCTCGTCGACGAGTGTGGCAACGACGCCTCGCTCGGTCATCATCGAAATCTTCGCGCCGCGGCCAATGGAGGGCCACAGCGGGGACTCGTAGGTGGCGATCGGAACTTCGGTCTGCGTGGTCGCGACGTTTCCCGAAATCTTCATCGGACCGACCCACTTCATCGGGATTCCAGCGACACCAGGCCCCTCGGTCATCGTGTGCCCCCTTCGTCTCTACCGCAGTCCATCCTGGGACAGCACCTCCGTCACGCCCGCGACCTAGGTCACTGTCGGCTCGGTCCGGCTTGTCGCCCGGTCTCAGTAGACGCCCCACCGGGTGACGTGGAACAGCCGATAGGTGATCCACTTCGTTGAATAGAGCGCGACGTTGAAAGCTCAAAGAGAAGCAAGAAGAACCCAAGCGGCGTCGGTCTGTCGGATCCTGAGTGAGAGATCGAAGTCGTCGGCGGCGAGTAAATCATGGTCGACTCAGGCTGGTTCGCGACCTGTCGGGGTCAGCACCAGCGGTTCAGAGATCGCCAGACTTCTCGCCCGCGCCCAACTCCACTACCTGCGCCACGATTCGACAGAGGTCACCCCGACCGACGGCATTCAGTGTACTCAGGTTCCCGGCACCGATGGCCGGTCCCGGTTGACCTCCTGGACGACCGAGGACAACAAGCTTCACCGCGTCGAGGCCGACCTCGGCGGTACCGCCGCTACCTGCGGTCATCACCTTCGGGAACGACAGTGCCCCGGCACGGATTCCGAGGGCGAGGGATTCAACAAAGTCTGGCATTCAACAGGCCGCTGGACGCCTGCTGCTGGCCGAACGACGCCGAAAACGGCTTCACTGAAGTAGCTAGTCGGCCCGTCCGGGTCGTCGCCGGTGCTTGATCAGCCACGCATCGCGCATTCCCTGGACGGGCGAAGTCAGAGCTCGTGCACCGGTGTCTGTTGATCGGTTTGGTGCCATCGCCGCCGAGACCCAGGTGCGACACGCTTAGACAACTTCACTCATGCGAACAGTGTCCGACGACCCCAGCAGTGCAAGGTAAGGGAGCCAAGAACATGGCATATGACCGCACGCGGCGCCGTGGGCTGATCAAGTATCTCGGCAACATGGTCGACGACAGTAAGGAGCTTGTCGACGAAGTCCTCGACCGGGCCCGCGACGTGGATGACGACCTGCGCTGGACCGCGCGGAGGAACCTCGACGACTACTACGACCGGGACCGGGACCGGGACCGGGACCGGGACCGCGACCGCGACCGCGACCGCGACCGCGACCGCGACCGGGACCGCTATCGGGACCGCGACCGGGACCGGGACCGCTATCGGGACCGCGACCGCTATCGGGATGATGACCAGGTCACCGTCTCGGACATCGAAGCGCTGCAATCCGCCTTGGCGGAGTTGACTGACAAGGTCAACGAGCTCGCCACTGTCCAACAGCAAGGTCAAGAACAGCGAACAGAACGCAAGAAGCCAGCGTCGGCATCCGCTTCGACATGACCGGACCCGTCACTTACACCGGGCCCTATCGCGATACCCGGGGATGATTATCGAAGTCGCACTGGTACACAGTTCGGGGAAGTGGGCGGCAGCCCCAGCGGCGGCCGCCCACCCGCCGGGCGCCAATGCGTCCGGCTTGCCTCATTCAGAGATGTCAGCATTCTGGACCGCGCAAAGCCAGGGCAACAACCACACGTTCGACGCGAGATCGCGCGGTGCCGCCCGTCGGGAGCCCCAGCAGCGAGGAGACACGGGCTATGGCTGAACATCGTTTGCACGCCGTGGTCGCGGCGCTGGGTTCCCTGCTGGGCTCGGAGGTCCGGCACATCGGCACGCGAGGTCGGGCTTCCGGGCCCGAGCAACTCTCTCCCGCCCAACGCAGGGCCCGTGAAGTGCGCCTGGCCTTGGAACGGCTCGGGCCGTTCTACATCAAGATCGGCCAGATGCTGTCCACCCGTCCCGACATGGTCTCTGAAACGACGATCACGGAACTGCGGAAACTGCACGACAACGTCTCCGTTCAGCCGTTCTCGGTATTCGAGCCGGTCTTGCGCGGTGAGCTCGGCGATCGGTGGCGTGATCGATTCGGTGATTTCGACACCGGTCGGGCACTGGCGGCCGCCTCGCTGGCGCAGGTGCATGCCGGCACCCTTCCTGACGGGCGGCCGGTAGTGGTGAAAATTCAACGCCCCGGCATTGCGTCACTCATCAGGAAGGATATGGCGTTGCTGCGCAGGGCTGCGCGATTAGGGGCCCGCGCCAACCCGGATTTCGCCGAGGTGATCGACGTGGATGCCATGCTGGACATCCTGTTTGACGCCATGCGCTCGGAGCTGGACTTCACCGCTGAGGCCCAGCAGATGGACCGCGCTCGCAAAGAGATCACCGACTTCAAACACCTCGACATTCCGGAAGCTCTGCTCGCCACCCCTCGGGTCATGATCCAAAGCAGGGCGCCGGG
This sequence comes from Amycolatopsis sp. NPDC041971, assembly GCF_055588925.1. Classification (NCBI taxonomy): domain Bacteria; kingdom Bacillati; phylum Actinomycetota; class Actinomycetes; order Pseudonocardiales; family Pseudonocardiaceae; genus Amycolatopsis; species Amycolatopsis sp. NPDC041971. The sequence continues at coordinate 347,741 of NZ_JBVJCE010000007.1, forward strand.
CTGTGCCATCCGAGATGCCGACCCCGCCGACTTCTCCGCCGACGAACGTTTGGCCATTGGTCGCGACCTACTGGCGTTCATGTACCGCAGCTACTTCAACACCAGGGTCTTTCACGCCGATCCGCACCCCGGTAACATCTTCGTGCATCCCGGCGAGAAAGCCCACCTTCTGGACTGGGGCATGGTCGGCCGTATCGATCGCAACATCAGCCACCGCACCCTGCAAGTCCTGACCAACGTCGCGCTCAACGACGGACGCGGACTTGCCCGCGCCTGGCTCGACCTCGGACGCGCCACCACCCGCGCCGACATTCCCGCGTTCCAGAACGACATGGAAGCCCTCGTACCCCGCGTGACCAGTGCCTCACTGGATGAACTGAACTTCGGCGTCACCCTCACCGCGATCCTGGCCAGCGCGACGAAACGTGGCATCCACACTAACCCGGCCATCGCGATCCTGGGGAAATCCTTCGCCAACCTCGAAGGCTCGATTCGCTACCTGGCTCCCGAACTGTCCATCACCGATACGCTCCATGACGAACTGTTCGACATCATGATCGACTTGGTCGACGACACTCTTTCCGAACCTCAGTTCGCGCGCACCATCTTGGAGTTGATCTCCGGATCCACCACCGCACCGCAGCAAATACAAAATGTTCTCCGCGACCTCAGCACCGGACAGTTGCAGTTCCGGGTTACCCAGACGCCCCGCGCCGTCCCGGCATCCACAATACGTAAGCTCATCATCAGCACAGCGGCACTCTATCTGTGGTTCAAGCGCCGCAAGCCTGTGCGGCTCCAGTTCGGGCCTACAGGAAAGACCTGACATGTCGCTGCATCCGGTGTTCGCGTTGGCAGCCCTGGGACTCCTGCTGGTCACCCTCATCACCGAATCCCGCGAACAGGCTATCGCCGGCGGAATTACTCTCCTCGTGGTCACCGCTGTCTGGAACCGCTATAGCCGTGATCGTGGCCACCGGCAGTGATAGGGACTGTAACGCGAACGGTGGTGGGGGGGGGGGGGGGGGGGGGGGGGGGGGGGGGGGGGGGGGGGGGGGGGGGGGGGGGGGGGGGGGGGGGGGGGGGGGGGGGGGGGGGGGGGG
>NZ_JBVJCE010000008.1:0-28108 GCF_055588925.1 Amycolatopsis sp. NPDC041971
CTGAACGCCTTCGCCATCACGTTCGGTGACCGCTGGCCGGGAGCCGAAACCTACTGATCAACAACGCCGGAAACACCGATCACGGGATAGACCCCGACACGATCGACCACACAGGAGTGGCGCGCCTTCGCTGACCCTGGGTCCGGTCATGAAGCTGCCGCAGGTTCTCCAGCTCCGCGGTCATGTCCTCCCGGCTCAGAGCGAAGCCACCCGCGGAGCCGGCCGTGGCGAGGTCGTCGCGACGAAGAAGTTCAGAACTGCTAAGGAGAAATCGTCATCGATGGTGTTCTGTTCAGCCATGCCGTCCTCTCCTAGCCGCGGAGGTTGTCGATGACGAACTCGGAGATCTTCTTGGCCGCGCCGCAGGGATCGTTCCGCCAAGGACCGGCTTCCGCACGGCCGCGTGTGTTGGCGCCGACGTACACCAGTGTGGTGTCATCGACTCCGAGAGCCAGCCTGCACGCCAGAGGTCCCTCGTCCTTCTTGGTCGGGATGTTCTCCTCGATATCCGTGATCACCCCGGGGTAGCCGTTGATGGTGACTTCTTCCCAGTTTTTCGGGTTGTGGCGGCCCCGAGCGTGATCGCGGTACAGCGTGCTGATGTTGTTGCTGTCCTCCAGCACCGGATGCCACGATGCGGTCACCTCGACCAACCGGCCGAACGCGATCAGGCACTTTCCATCCCTGTCGCGCTGCACGGTGCCGTTGTCAGCGAAACCCATGCTCTGCAACTGTTCCACGGTGATCGCCGTGCACGGATCTGCCTTGAACTTGGCGCCGTTCAGCTGTGCGGGGATCGGCGGGACCGACACCGACGGTTCCGGTGGCTGTGGAGGCGGGCTCGTGCCGCAGCCAGCCAGCACCCCCAGCCCGCCGGCCATCAGCAGGGCGAGCCTTCGGGACAGACGTGGTTTCACGAAGGATCGGCTCCCGGTTTGATCCGCCAGCGACGGGGTTCCCCGACCACCTCGACACTCGTGCCGACATCCGGGATCTTGGGAAAGGTGGTCTCGATGGCCGTCAGCTCGAGACCGCTCCCAACCAGCGCCCCGATGTTGGTGATCATGGCGCCGAGGAACGCGTTGCAGTCACGCCAGAACTTCTCGAACGCCGAATTCATCGCGTCCACGAAATCCTTGGCCGACAACACAGCCAACGGCGGGACGACCAACGTCCCGAGAACGATCGCGAACTTCCCACTCAGCTGCGCCAGATTCGCCGCACAGTTCCCGAGCGCGAGCAACAAGTTCTTGTACGTGTCGATCACCGTGATCGCGACCGCGCTCACCGTCTTGGTCAGGCTCATGACGGAGGCCTGCCCCTTGTTCAGGCCGTCAACAATCATCCCGGAATAAATCGAGTACTGATCGAACGCATCACCATGCCACGCGGCATTGAGCGACAGCTTGACGTCATTGACCTTCTCGGCCGCATCCTTCAACTTGCTCTGATTGGCGAACTCTTCCGCGAGATCCAGCGTTTTACCCAGGTCGCCGGCAACGAACACGCGAAGCTTGTCCAGCAGCCCGATGATCCCGTGCGCGCCGATCAGGTCCGCGTACTCCCGGACCTTCGCATCCGCGGCCTCCGGATAGCGCAGCGTGGTGAGTTCCGCCGCCGCCTGGCCCGGGTCGGAGGTGGTCACTTGATCTCACCCTCCAGCTTCTTCATCCGCTCATACGCTTCCTGATCCAGCTGTTCATAATGCCGAGCAGCCTTGCCCAAGGCCGCGCTCAGCACCGCGAGCTGGGTCGAATTCTCGGCCGTGATCCGCTGAATCGTGTTGATGGCCGCGTTGTACCGGTCCACCGTCCCCAGGCCGTTGAGCCCGGACATCAGGTTCGTCGCCGTCCCCGGCAAACCGAGGTCGTAGGGGCCGAGCGCGACGTTCGCCAGATCCACGATCGCGAAGTTCTGCAGCAGTTCTGCCGCCTCCGCGATCGTGTCAGCCGCGGCGCGTAGCTTCTCCGGGTAGACGTGATAGCCCTGACCGGGACCGGGGTCAAACGGATCCGGAAAGCTCATACCAGCCGCTCCTCATCCCGAACGGCCGCGATCGCCGTGTCATACCGCTGGGCCGCGGTCTCCTCTGCCCGCTGGATCCCCAGCAGCAGCTGACGAGACAGGCTCGCCGCGCTGTAGTCCTTCATCGCGGCCACGTCCACCGACACATCGACCAGCTCACCCGCACCAGTCACCGTCACCGACCCCAGCTCACCGGGCAACATCCAAGTGACACGATCCCGCGCCGCGCTCGTCGCCGCCTGCTCGACCGCGGCCACCGTCGCGTCAATCTCCCGCGCCAGGTGATACAGCTCGTTCTCGTAGCTCACCAGCGATCCCGCCCCTCGTCCTCGAGATCGGCGTCCAAGAAATCGAGCTGATCGAAACTCTCGTCCTCGACCTCGTCGGTATCTCGGCGAACGGCACGAGGCTCGGCCGTCATCCCGGCTCGGGGAGCAGGCGGCGGAACCGAGTTTTCCTGCTGTCCAGGTGCCGATCCGCGAGCGGGTTCGGGCACCCACTCCTGGTCCTTGTCCACCACCGCACGCACCTTGACGACACCGGCCTGCGCGGCCTCACGCCGAGCCGTGGACACCGCCTCGATCACCGCCGGACCCAGCCGCTGCGGATGCGTACTCCGGATCACATGATCCGCGATCGTCAAGTCCACCAGCTTGCCCTGACCAGTCACCACCGCCGACGCGAAACCGTCAGCCGATCTCCCGGTGAACCGGGCCTGCTCCAGCTCGGCATCTAGCTCACCAGACTGCTGCTGCAACCTGGCCACGTTCAATGACACGCCGGCTCGCCCTCCCCCGTCGCCCGACATCTCCCACCAGCCGCCCCCACGGCCCGACCGCATCGCCCGCGATCAACTCACGAGCGTAATCGGTCGAGCGGTCAGCGTAGTCGAACTCGCGGACTTGTGTCTCGTTGTTCCCATCACTCCGCCGGGACCAGGTAGCTCGGTGTCCCCGCCGCCAGGTGAGCTTCAGCTGTGCCTTCCGGCTCGTCTGTCTGCCACGATGCACGCGCGTGGGCCAGGTAGGCGATCACATTCGTTCCGCAGCGGCGGACGACCCGGAATGCACGGGTCTCCCGGGCCCTCGCTATGCTCATGGTCGCGGGCCGTTAGCTCAATTGGTAGAGCTGTGGACTTTTAATCCATAGGTTCCGGGTTCGAGCCCCGGGCGGCCCACCATTTTCGCAGGTCAAACGGGTCCTTTCATGACTCGTCGGGTGTAGTGCGCGTTGATCATCGGTGCTCCTGTCGGCGCGACAAATCGTCGGCATTCGCTAGCAGGAGTAGTACTACGGATGTGGTTGTGCGGCGGGTGCTGGACGCTGGGCTGATGAGGTGTAGCAGTGCCGGTTTGGTCGTCACGATCGCCATGGCGGGCCTGGCTATCGTTGGGTGTGCGGGCAGAACTCGATTGCCCCGCGAATGTCACCGAGGTCGGTCAAGCGCTCGCCGCGCGCGGCCGTTCCAGGTGTCACGAATATCGCTCTCGACCCCAGTAGTGACGGGTTCACCCTGTCCTACAGTCTCCGGCTGCGGTTCGCCTCTCCTGCGGTGACGGCGGCCGATGCGCGCGCGGTGGCGCGTCGCGCCGCGCGTGTGGTGTGGGATACCGCCGGAGGCCCAATGGGCCACTCTGCGGGTGGAGACCGGCTGCGCCGACAAAGACCACGTGTACCAATGTGTTGTTAACGGCGGACGCCGCGTCCGCCGAGGTTGTATGGGGCGCGTCGGCTCACGTGACTCACCGGCCGGTGATCAGCGATGAGGATCGCCGTCGAGCGGTGTCTAGGCCGCACGGCGCCACCAGCACGGGCAGGTTCGACTTCGCGCGGGAGGTTCCCAGTCCGTTCCCGGTCGGCTGGCAATGTGTATGGTCCGCGACCGAAGCCAGGTAGTGACTTCGCATGGTTGGACGCGTTCGTGCCGGAGGGAACCGACCAGAAGGCACTGCAAGCGGGGCTCGCGCAGATCGCCGCGGTGCTGTGGCATGACCAGCTCGGCGACCTCCGCGGCGTGGGCCTGGACGTTGGCGAGAGCGTCGCGACGTCGACAGTGGAGACGTTGACGGTGACATCAACCGCGTCCGGCACGGCAACAGCCGCACGCGAGACCCACCGATACGAGTGGGACACAGCCAGCTGCGTCGCATCGAACCACGAGCGGCGGATGGATACGTCAGTAGACGTGCTCTCTGAGCAGCGTTTGTCCTCGACAGGATCTCGGCCCGGGTCGATCACCTCTCTGCGACTGACGAGGTCGATTCCAGGAGAGGCTTCCTTAGGCCCCTCCGACAGCTGCCTAGCCGCCCACGAGCCTCTAGTGAGTGCCCTGTGGGGTCTTATGGCGTGATTTAAATATCTCTAAGGCCTTTTAGATGCCTGTAAGAAGGGTAGCTTGGGCTTGGTCGGAGATAGCTTTCCTAACGCGAGGAGCCCTCATGATCGACGTTACTGTCAAGGTCCCCGATGACCGCATCGCCGAGTTTTACTCGATGTTCGGGCGCTGGCTGGCCGATCCTGCAATGTTCGAGGTCCTGTCGACGGATGAGCCGGGCGGTGAGCTGGTCGAGTGGAGCCACTCGGATGGTGAACTCGCCGAGGTGGTGTGGGGGAAGTTCAGCGAGAAGGCCAAGGCCCTGTTCTCGATGCTGATCGACAAGCCGGGAGCCAAGTTCAGCGGAGACGAACTTGGCCGGCTGCTCGGGCTCTCTAATGGCAAGCACGGGGTAGCAGGAGTCCTTGGATGGCCTGGCAGACATTGCCAGACAGTTGGGCGCACGTGGCTATGGGCCTGGGAGTATCCCGAGGGCGAGAACGTGCGTTACTGGATGACCGACGAGGTCGCTGACCTTTTCCGACAGGCGCGTGCAGGCTGAGGGCAGTGTTGGGAACCGGCTTACCAAGCGGTTCCACGTACCGAGATTGTGCGGTGGAGTTCGCCTTGGCTGCAGCGCGGCAGACGCTTCATCGACCTGGATCCGCAAGAGACGTTGCCCTCGTGCAAAGGCACCATCGCAGGTGACGGAATTCTCGCCTGGCATCAAACGCAATCACGGTAGGTGCTCATGGTGAAAAGTTGGGCCTGTCCAGACGGTGGTCTGGACAGGCCCTGAGGTCGACAAAGTCCTCGCTCTCAGTTTAGCGGGCTCGAAGTCGTCGTAGAACCACGCTGGTGGGTGTTGCCCGGCGTACCGGGCGACGGCGTCGAACTTCCGGCCGCCGCCCACGGCGGTGCAATCTACGACGCTTGGGCCTGTTGGTCTCCTTTTGGGGTGTTCGACAGCCAGCACAAACCTAGGCCGGCGGACCAGTCGACTGCCTGGCATTCGCGGACGACCCGTTCCACGGTGTCCTCGATGGATGACGTCCACGGCTCGAACCCCGTGTCGCCGATGTCCCCTACGACCATGAGGTCTTCGCGGAGCAGATAGTCGAGTACGGAGGTGAAGAATCCCGCGAAGCGGTCGCTGTCTCTGGGGACGATCTGGAAGGCGTTCCAGATCAGTGAGTCGACCGGGACCCAGTCGTCGAGTCCTTCCTCGATCGTCGGGGCCGCGGCCAGTTCGATCTCGCGCAATTCCTGCGCTCGCGGCTCATCCATCGATATGCACCTTCAATCGCTTGTCGTCCGCCGTGGCGATGTCGATTGTTTCGCCGCTCGTCTTGGACGTTTGGCGCCACTGGATCGTCGCGCCGTCTTGCAGCTTGAACACGTCGGGAATTTTGTCTCCCCGCGGCGAAAGCCTCTGTGCGCCTGTGGTCCAGTGGTCGAACAGTGTCCGCAGTTCAGCGACGGTCGACACGGTTTTGACGCCGCTGTTCTTGCCTTGGGGTAGCGCGTCGAACGAAGCACGCCAGCCTTTGGCGCCGTTCTTGGCCGCGAGTTCGATCCCGCGCGAGATCTTGGCCGCTCGTTCGACGGCGATGAGCTTCTTGAGGGCTCCACCGGCCACCGGGACGGCGGCCATGCCGTAGAGGGCGCGTTCGAAGCCGTCGAGTTCCTGCTGGGTGAACGCGTCCTTCCCGACGATTGCCTCGACCGCGCTCTTGATGCTGCCGACCCCAGGAATGAAGTCCGTCACCGTCGACAGGACCGCCGCGACGTCCGGGTTGAGCGAGCCCGACTGAGTCGGGTGGCCGAAGGCTTCGTCGAAGTCGAACTTGATGCCTTTCAGTGACAACCCGCCCACCGGCATCCACGGCGTGGAGGTGAACTTGTCCAGGGTCCGGTTCGCCTCGGCGAGGATCTTGTTCGCCGAGTCCAGATCACGTTTGGCTCCGGCGAAATCGCGGTCGGCTTTGGCCATACCGGCGCGGATCTGGGCGGCGCTCTCGTTCAGCTGGGCCGCGGCCAGCGCGATACCGGCTGCGGTGTCTTCCAGGCCGCGGTTGTTGGCTTCCAGCGCGGCCACGTCGACGTGGATGTCCAGCTCCGGGAATGCTTTGACCTGCGCAATGGCGTCTTTGGCGATCGCGACCAGTTTGGGCAGCGACTTCACCACCACAGTCGTCGCGACCACCGTGTCGCGCACCTGCTGCAGTGACTCGTCGAGCTGGTCGAGGGCCTGATCCACCTGGGCGGCGTCTCCGGAGTCGATCGCCTTGCCGACGGTGTCCAAGGTCTGGGTGGCCTGCTCGAGCGCGTGCCCGGCGACCTGATTGATGCCCTGGCGCAGGTGCCCGAGCACCAGGGCGCCCAGTTCGGTGCGGGCGAGCGACTTGCCCACGGCAAGCGCCGCCTTGGCCCGGTCGGAGGCCTTGCACACCGACAGCTCCGGATGCCGGTCGCAGAGTCCGGCGGCCTGGGCAGGGGCGGGTATCGCCAGCAGCATCGTGACGATCGCGGCGATGAGGCCGACGACGCTCCCTCGACGTGTGGCCTGAGCACGAAAACGCACTGTTCTCCTTTGATTCCTGATCAGCGGAGAAGACGGTAAGACACGTCCACGGAAGCCCCGGCGGCCAACTGGACGATTTGTGTCGGCGGGCACAAGTATGTAACGGAAAGCCAGGCGGCAGACGTCGAGAATGAAATGCATCAAATCTCGTTTAAAGGATGCTGGACCCGAGCTCGTTGTCCGGTTCGGTTGCTGTCGTCGCTGGAGCAGGACACAGACCGTCGCGGCGGGAGCGATAACCAGACTGCTCGCGATCTGGGCTGGTGTTTCGGCGGCGGTATTCGCTGCGGCCGTGAGTAGCGACAGGAGGTCGCGGACCAAACGGAGCCGCCTGTTCGCTTTTGTGTGTCACCCGGGTTGTGCTCGAAAGCGGCCGAGATCGCCTCGTCCGCATCGAGTCCGGCGAACGCGAGGTGCAGCACCGCGGCGCGCATCTCGGTACCGATTCCCTGCCCCAGGTAACGCAGCCCGAGCCAGGAGTCCGTGTGCACTTCCCGCGTAATAGTCCGGTCACGGGCTCCGATGCTCTGCTGTCCGACGACGACATCGGCATCAAACACCGTGAGGTTGAGCGACCAGTCGTCGTGCCCGGGGCCAGCTACCCAATTGCGTCCAGTGGTGCTGGACGACGCGCAGAGTGACAAGGACCGTTGACAAACGCGTGGTCACCGCGGCCGTTGCGACTGCGCGTGGCACAGCACGGAGGTGACCAGTCACGGCAACGACGGCGATGCTAGCCGCATGGTGCGGGCTGGCATGTCTGGCACGGACGTCGATCTGAGTTTGCTCGTAACCACTCGTCGGCTTGGGATGTGTTGAGCCGGAGAAGCTCGCGGCCAGGTGAGGTGGTTCGGTAGCTGGTGAGGTGGCGGCAATTGCGTCGATGCAGGACTGTCGCGGCGGGACGAGCCGTGTACTCGTGTTCCTGGTCTGTGCAGGGCCGGATCGTCTCCAACTGCTGCCGTAGCACGGTTGCGCGGTCTGTGAGTTCTTGCCGTTCCTGCTCGACGGCAAACAGTCGTTTCTCCAGGCGCGCGAGTTCCCTCACGAGTGCGCCGGTATCGGTGGTATGCGGCTGCTCCGGCGCGGCGAGGCCGAGCGGCGTGGCCGCGATGATGATCGAGGGATTGAGCCCGCAGGTCGGGCACGGACATTCGCCACCGAACGCGTCGTGGACGTGCTTGTTCTCGCGGTGAGCGGTCCGCTCGATCACGTGGCTGCAGTAGAGACGCAGTCGCCAGCGCATCAGGTTGCTTCGCGGCTGTTGAGCATCCGGCGCGTAATAGCGGCCAGGCCTTGGATCTGGTCGTTTGATAGTGGCGGAAGGGTGGCCACCGTCGTGCGGACATGTTCGACCATGGCGACGTAGTCGGCTTGGCGCCGGTGGTCGGCACGGGTCAGTTCGTGCTCGGCCAGTGGATCGCCCAGGTGCCGATATTCGGACAGATCGAACGGTGGCCATGGTCGCTGCCAGGTCATCGGCATACCCTGCACCAGCGCTCGGGGCGGCGCCTGGCGAGGCACCGCCCCGAGCGCTGGGTCGCGACGCCGATGGTGTGCCACCGGTGAGTGCCTCTGGCCATGGCGAGATGGATCTCGTGTCACGCTGTCGGCATGGAATCTCCGGTTCTCGCCGCCCTGGTTTGTGCTCCGGATCTGTCGCGTCCTCAGTTGCGGGGTGTGATCGCTATGGTTGCGGCGTTGGCACCGGCACACATCGTGGATGTGACCGAGCGGAGCGATCTCGACGATGAGCTGCGGGGCGAGATCATCCGCCGCTCTTCGCGCTACCTGGTCGTGGATGTTCTGGAGCGATGGCCTGCGGCTCCGGCCTTGCTCGAGGTTGCCGCAGAGGCCCATGGTGCGTTCGCTGGTCTGGTTCTGTACTGCGAGGAACAGGGCTGGCGGGATCGTGCCACCGAGCTGGCTTCCCGGGTGGACGTCGATGATGTCGACCCTCTCGCAGCGAGGTGGACCCGGATCTTCGGCTCGCTGCCTTCCGTCATCCGGATCGCGCTGATCCATGCTGCGTTGACCGAGACGGCTCCGCGGCCTCAGCTGGCTGAGATGTCCGAGTGGGAGCAGCAGCAGGCGATGGAGCAGCTTGCTCAGGAGGCACGCATGCGCGCGGGGAAGGCGTGGCAGCTTCTTGAGCCGGCGCCGGAACTGTGGGAGCAACTCGCTCGCGACGGCGAGGATGCCGGGCAGGTTCGTCGTATCCTCCTCGACCACGCCGAACGGCTGACCGACGACGTTCTGGCCGCGTGCCTGCCCGAGGTGACCAATGACGACCTGCGGGATGGCGATGCCTTGTTCGCGGGTGTGCGGCTGTCCCAAGCTGCGGCTCGGGTGCGCCGCTGGCCGCGTCTGCGCGACCTAGCTCCGGTGGAGCTGCGTCGGGTCGTGCAGGAAGCTGTCGAGGACGGCTGGGCGCCGGACGGCCGCTTCACACGGTGGCCGGGGCTCACGGCGCTGGCGGAGTTGAGCGACGACGCGGCCTTGCTGTCCAGTGCAGTCGCGGCGACGGGTCGCGCCACCAAGCCGGGCTATGTGACGTGGCAGCGTCAGGACGGACCTTCGTGGGAGGAAGAACGGGTCAGCACGGTCGCGGCACTGGTGGCCAACCCCGCAACGCCGCGCGCCGAATTGGTCGCGCTGCTTCCTGTCCTGGATGAGCCTGCGCTCCTGTCTGTCGAGCAGCACGGCGATGGTGACCTGCGAGCCGCGGCACGCGCCCAGGTGGACGGACTCCGTCGAGCGGCCGACGCCGGCCGTCCTGAGCTCATCCACGTCCCCTCCGATGCTGAGCTCGCCGAGTCCGAAGACCCAGTAGCCGAACTCCGCGGACACCTCAAGTACCTGCGGGCTCGAGCCGAACAACGCGACACCACCTGTGAGGCGCTTCTCCGGTCGCGCTTCACCACCCCTGACGTCCTGCGTGCCCTGCCTGCTCACCGCGTCCTGGACAGCGCGGAGCAGGCGGAACTGACGGCCAACATGATCGTCGACGTGTGCGGTGACGACGCAGCTCGATGGGAAGCTGTTGCCAGCCACCTCGACACGCCGCCTCGCAAGACGGTCACCTTCGAGGCATGGCTGAGCACTGTCGGCGGCACTCGCTAGCACTGTGAATCGTGACGACCGTGGGCGGTCCTTCGAGGGGATGGTAGATGACCAGTCGGAAGGCGCCGCTCAATGCGGCTCAGCGGGAAGTCCTCGCGTGGGTGCGGGATGGGTGCGCGACGGGAGCCTACGAGGATTGGTCGCACCGCCTGGTTGCTCGTGCGCTGCAAAGCCGCGGCCTGCTCGTGGTGAAAGGCCATGGTCCGTCTTGGGTTGCCTCGATCACCAAGGAAGGCATCTACTACCTCGAGAACGACTCCTATTCATCCAGCGAAAACCGCCGCCGGTCCTCGTCTGGCGAGAAGAAGCCCGAGCAGAGTCGCCAGACACCGGCACCAGACGTCCGGCAGCACTCTGAGCCTGCCGCGGCTCGACCTGTTGTCACGCCGCGGGTGAAGCCGGTCGCGCAGAAGCGAGGGCCTGTCGACCAGTTCATGCAGAAGCTCCATGATGCGGTCGATCATCGCGTCCTGGTGTCGCCAGACCAGGTGTCCAAGCAACGCCAGCTCGCGGCTTCGGCAAGGCGGTTCGGACGGATCGCGGAGGGCAAGCGGCTGTCGTTCGAATACGTTCGGCACGACGGTAGATATTGGCTGGCGATCACTCTGGAGTCGCCGCCCGAGTGGCACACCAGACTGACCGCTCGAGCCGCGTCCAAGACACTGCCGGACCCGACCGATGTCGTGCAGGCGAGCATGGAGCTGGAGGAATTCCTCGTCCAGGGAGCGCCGTGTGACCGAGCGTTCCGCCTGCTCGGGGCCCTGGTCCGGGGTGCGGGTGAGATCGGGATGACCGTGTCCCTCCAGACCGAACGGCACACACGCGGATACGCGGGAAAAAGCGACCATCAGAACGAGGTCCGGTTCGCTCTCGACCGGGACGAGGTCTGGCTCCGATTCACCCAGGCCACGCTGCAGCGTCCGCACGAGCCGACAGAACGGGAGCTCAAGCGAGCGCGGCAGGGCTTCATGTTCCCGGACTTCGACCAGGTCCCGGATGAGCACCTCGGGATTGTCCTGTCCGGCGGCGGGCGCTTCTGGGCCGACAGCTGGAAGGACACCGACGAGCATCGTCTGGAGGACGATCTCGTGGAGATTCTGGAGGAAGTCCGGCTCAGGCTCGGTGACTTGGCGGTGCGGCGAGCGGCGGCTGAGGAACGGCAGCGTCAGGCGGAGCTGGAGCGGGTCGAACGCGCGAAACGTCAGGCCGAGGCAGAGCAACGCGCCGCGCTCGCGCAGCGGGGGCATCTGATCGATGAGGAGGCCCGGAGTCAAGCGAGTCGCTGGGCCGAGGCTGGCCAGCTGCGTGCTTATGCGGCGGAGGTGCGCCGGCGGGCGTCATCGCTGACTGCGGAGCGTCATGCGGATGCGATGGCCTGGGCGGACCGGATCATGAAGGTCGCCGAGGCGCTGGACCCGTTTCCCGACCGCGCGGTCCGTCCTCACCTTCTCCTGGGCATGCCGACTGCGAGTGAGGTGCAGGCTTTCCGGAACCGGTGACGCTCACCAGCGGCGGTATCCCCAGCGTCGTGGTGCGCGTTCGTACCGGACGGGGATCTCCGACGATTTTAGTGGACGGTCGACGACGGGGCGGTAGTTGGCCGGGGTGATCCGCTCTTCCTCGTGCACGCGTTCCATCACCTCGGCGAAATGGCTGTGTTCATGTTGTTTCATCTGGTCGATGAGCCGGGTGATGAGCACGTCCAGGCGCTGCACCTCCGCCTCGGCCGCAGCTAGCCGTTCCTGCATGGTGACGGCGCGATGACCACACCAGCCACGCAGCAGTTCGTGCCGAGGCCTGGAGTGTTCGAGGTACCACCGGTACTCCCAGTCCGGATCCGACGTCCTCTGCTGTCCGTCGTGGCCCGTGTAGGACTCGCCACGCTTGGTCTTCTCCCGGCACTGCCGTTCCTCCTCGATCACGCCGTCCAGGATCGGCATCGGGTTCACCCGGCAGGCGTACTCGGCGATCATGAGAGTGCCCGCGGGGGACACCACCGTGCGGTCCTCGGTCGTGAACGAATCGACCTGGCCGAGGAGTTCGCTGACGGGGATCCCGATGAGCGGCTCGAGCGCGACCGGGTCGTGGATTGTGGTGACCCATCGCACCAGGGCCGACCACTCCCAGGTCGCGACCTCGTCCGGGATCAACTCCCTGAACACGGTCTCGACGCCTGCTTCCTCCGGATCGGTCAGCTCGAACGCGGCGAGCCGCTCCCAGTTCGCCATCAGCTCGTCGTACTCACGCACGTCGGACCACGCCCCGCGAAGCCGTTTCCCGGGAACCTTCTCCCGCTTCCCCGGGCTCTCGCCGTCCAGGAATTCGATCTCGTACTTCGCGGTCTTCTTTTGCATCTCGATCGCGACGACACGGACACGTTGCGAGGAATCGAAGTCCCGGATGCGATAAATCTGCTCGTCACCAACCTGGACCATCCGCATTCCTCCCCTCGACGGGACACCGGCAGCGTCACCACATTAGCCAGTCGGTCACGCCTTGAGATCACGCTCGGCGGTGCCTGGAGATCCTCAGCCGGCGAAGGGGTATCGCGGCACGGATCCAATCGCTGGACGCCGGTCGTCCGACGTGGATGGCGGGACGAGCGCCGGCACTGAGGATGCCGGTGGCCTTTTCGAAATGATGGCTGTCCGGTTGGTGCACAGGCGGCGGTGGCCGCACGAGGTGCGCTTCGGTGATCGGGAGAGTGCATTGGCGTATGCGGATCGCTATGGCGGCGGGCTCGCCCGCTGGAATGTCGTCGTGGCTCCCGCGAACGCGCGATGGCCGGACGGGACTCTCGCGCAGCTACCACCGCTTCCGGCTGACCGGCCACCAGCGCACCGTCCCATCAAGCAGGTCGGCGGTGCGTTCTTCGGCGTCCTCCGGGAAGGGCTCCCAGCGGGAGATTTCGCCCTCGCGGACGCGGAATCCTTGCTGGTAGGTGCCGAACAGGAACGCGCCCGCCGCACCGTGCGGGCGCTGGCGCACCCAGTCCGGCAGTGCGGCGGTGGGCAGGGTCTGCTCGATCCAGCGGCGGGCCTGGTCTTCGGTGTCGAAGTCCTGCTCTGCGACACAGTCGACGTTGTCGTCATCGCCGATTCCGACCATGATCGCGGCGCTGAACCCGGTGCGAATGTCCTCGTGCGTGGTCATCACCATCGTGAACTCCCCATCCACTCCCCTGGCGGGTGGACCGTCCATGATCGCACTCGCGCTGCCGTGTCGCCACCCGCGCGGACGACCGGCGCTCAGATAACCGCAGTTCAGCCCCTCCGCCTGGCCTGTGGTCGGATTCGCCCGCAGGTTCGCGCAACTCCGCCACGACGACTCGACGACGCCACCAACAGCGTGTCCCGGCGCCAGTTCACTCGCGGGCGTCCACGGCTGCAGCTCGTGTGTTCCTCGGCTGCGCGGAAGTCCTGCCGGCTACGAAGCTGGGAAACATGGCATCGTCCAGGGGGCTTCCGCCCGGCCAGGTGACCGGTGCGATTGGTGGCCAGGTCTGCGGCAGGTCCGGGCATGTGACGCCTCGACCTGCAGAGTTCCGCAGCGCACGACATGTTGACCTTGCGTGACCTGAGGATTCACAGTTTGTCTCACGGCCGCTTCACTTCTTCGGCCAACACAGGTCGTCGCACGGGCCAGGTGATCCGCTGATGTGTTTGGCCGGTCGACACGACAGGTGCAGCTTGTGGCTGTGGATTCACTGCCCGCGATCGTCGGTGGTTGTCCTGAGCCGCTTCGCGGTATCGAGCGACTTGGCTTGCAGCCGGTCCGTCTGGTCTCGGTACCACTCCAACCAAGGGCTTCCGCCGCTCGCTGAGTCACAATGAGCTCAGCTCCTGAGTCGTCATTGGCTGCCACCACCTCGTAGCCGATTGAGGACAGGATCGTGGCCATCGCGTTCTGCATCGCGGTGTCGATTGTGTTCTTCCACTGCCCAGCGGGATTGTCTTGGCCGATGCGGCCCTCGCTCCACGCATCCAGGGACGCGGACTTCAGTATCGAATGGCTGACCCAACTGATAAGCACGCCACGATGCCCGAGGTTGTCGGCGAAGACGTGCGCGCCGGCCGGACCGAGGGGATGGCCGCCGTTCATGATGTCGGGAACCAGGGGTATTCCGGCGACGGCCAGGTCTGAGCTGACGAGATCGGCCAACAGCACCAGTCTGGTGAGCGGATCTTCGGATTCGTGTTGGTCTGGCATGTCTGCTCGTGCTCCTGGTTCCGGTTGCGATCGATGAGAGTCAGTTATTTGCGCCGACGGTCATCCCTCACGCCTCCGCCGAGAACTCGTCGCTGTCTAATGGCAACGTCGTTCAAAAGCAGGCACGAGGAACGCCGAGAATCGTTCCCACTTCATTTATGCGATGCACATGAAGTTCACTTTGAGAAAATGAAGTCACATTTGGGAACCTGCAGGTTCATCCGGGCGAGTGAAGAAGTCGACGAACCGCGAGTAGTGGAGTTGGTGCGCGACCGTGATCGTGGCTGTGCGACCGTGCTTGTGTTTGGCGAGGATGAGGTCGGCTTCGCCCCCGCGCGGGTCGTCGCGTTCCCAGGCGTCGGGACGGTGGATGAGCAGTACGTAGTCGGCCACGTGGGCGATGGTTCCGGAGTCACGCAGATCGGCAAGGGACGGCAAGGTGGGGATCGGCTGCCGGGGGCCGGGGTTGGTAGACAGCTGCGAGGTGACGACGACGGCGATGCGCGCGTCCAGGGCAAGTCGTTTGAGTCGGCGGGTGATTTCGGCGATTTCTCGTTCGCGGTTCTCGTAGGGCAGGTCACGCCGAGCAGTGATCAGATGGAGTGAATCGATCACGACAAGCTGCACGTCCCGTTGGGTAGCAAGGCTGCTGATCTCGCTGGTGAGCGGGCCGATCTCGAAGTCCGCGGGGCGGGTGATCACGATCGGTGACTCGCTGATCTCGGTCATTCGCGCGGCCAGGCGAGTCCAGGCGGCGTCGTCCATCCGCCCGGTCCGCATGTCCTCCAGTCGTATCCGAGCTTCGCTACTGAGCAGCCGCTGGGTAACTGCCTCGACCGTGCCGTCCAACGTCAGGTACGCGGCGGGGATGCTGTGGCGTATGGCTGCCGACCGCGCGAAGGCCAGTGCAAGGGTGCTGGCACCTACGCCAGGCTGAGCGCCGATGACGGTGAGAGAGCCCTTCGGCAGACCGCCGGTGATCTCGTCGAGTTCGGCGAAGCCGGTCGGGATGTTTTGCGCGGCTCCTCCCGCGGAAGCGATGGCGTCCAGCTCATTCAGGGTCGACAGGAGCAAGTCGCCCAGTTCCGTGACGTGCCTGCTCGTACTGTTCGACGCTGCATCGTCGATAAACGACCGGGCGCGTCGGATGGCCTCATCGGTGTCGACGCCGGGTTCTTCGTTGCCCTTGTCGGCGAGTTCCGCGATCTTTCCAGCGGCGAGCCACAACCGACGAAGTACCGCCTTCTCCGCCACGATCTCGGCGTAGTACCCGGCGTTCGCAACCGTCGGCACTATTTCGGTCAGGGTCTGCAAATATGCGTCACCACCCACGTGAGCCAGTCCGCCCCGCTTCTCCAGCTTCCCGGCGACCGCTTTCAGGTCTGTCAGTTTGCCCTCGCCGTACAGGTCGATGATGGCGTCGTAGACCGCGGCATGCGCGGTCTCGTAGAAGTCACGAGGGTGCAGGACCTCGACCACGTCGGCGATCGCATCCGCGCTGAGCAACATGCCACCGAGAGTCGCTTGCTCAGCAGCGTGATCATGGGGAAGACCACCTTGACCTCTGCCCCGGCTGTCACCTGCGGCCGCCGTCTCGCCGTGTGCACGGTGCGATTCAGAAGACTCGGAAGAAGTGGTCACCCAACCTTTATAGGGTGATCAGCGGAGGGCGCCGTCGCCGGGGTCAGCAGGTACCCGGCCTGCCGCCACCGCGCAGCATCTTCCGGCCATCGTTGATCGTGCCCGCGACCCGGTCCCATTCTGAGCCCGGTCGGCATACGGCCCTTGGCCCGCTCGGTGTGAGTCATCTGTGTCCGTGGCGGGATGCAGTGAGTTACTGAAGGACCTCGGCGGGAAGGTCGGGAGCGTCGTGGGCGACGCTGAGTGCTGAGATGGCTTGGATGACGGCGACAGCGGCTTGTGCTGTGGTCAGGTGGTCCAGTGTGCCCGATGGTTCTGTGTTGTCTGTGGTCGTGGTTTTCAGCAGGCTTGCACCAGGATCCGGGCAGGGTGGCTGGTCGCTGAGGAGTTCGGGTTGCTGACGGAGGATCTGGATGACTCGGTTCCACCAGATGTTGACCTGGTTGCGCAGGGCGGGTTCGTCGCGGGGATCTTTGCTGCGCAGAGCGGGGAGGTCGGCTGCGTAGCTTCCGGCGAGGGTGGGGTCGAGGGCGGCCGCGGCGATGAGAATCTGTGTTTGCAGCCGTTGTTCGGTCCGGTCACTGTCGTCGCTGGAGAGCAGGACACAGGCTGTCGCGGCGGGAGCGATGACCAGGCTGCTCGCGATCTGGGTCGGTGTTTCGGCTGCGGTGTTCACTGCCGCGGTGAGGAGCGACAGGAAGTCGCGGTTCAGGCGGAGCCGCTTGTTCGTTTTCGTGTGTGGCCCGGGAAGTAGCTGTTCGAGCGCGTCGAAAAGGTCGCTGTAGGGATCGCCCTCGTCATTCGCGTCGTCTTCTCGCAGGGCTTCGATGGCGCGGAGAGGGGGCAGCACAAGGTTCGCGGTCGCGCGGAGTTTGCTGGTGCTGGCCGCTTTCTGGATGGCGTCGGCGCCCAGGGCGGTCAGTGCTTCGCCGGCGATGTGGTGCAGCGGTCCGGCGGTGACGGTGGTGTCGGACAGCGGTGACCAGGGCTCGGTGAAGGCTTCGCTGTCGAGCAGGTCGGGGTACAGCAACGCCGCACGGACGAGCAGATGCGCCTGGGCCGCGCTGGTGAGTTCCTCGTCGTCGTTCTCGTTGGCCACGGTGAGGCGTTCGTCATCGATGTCGGCGAGCACGCCGACTGCGGGACTGACCTTGTCGATGCCGAGCCCGGCAAGCCAGAGCCAGGGCGAGCGGGCATGGTCGGTGACATCGTGGCTCAGAGTGGCCAAGACCCGCAGCCCTGCCCACAGCAGCGCCCGTAGTTGGTCGCTGCTACGTCGTTCGCCGACATCCGGGTCCACGTCGCTGGACTGGTTCCATTGCAGGCCGTGGTGTTCCATGAACTCTTCGACGAGGACGTGGCCACGCATCCGGTCGTCGTCGAACTCGATAGTCGGCTCGTCGATCTCGCCGCGTACGGACTTCAGCAGCTGCTGTGCCAGTGCGGGGTCCCCGCCGCCACGGCCGATCAGCGGCCGCCGGGTGCCGGAGGTGGCTTCGCTGCGGCCGGCTGCGATCAGGAGCGTGCCGAGGTCTCCTGCTACTTCGCGGCCCCAGGGGTGCTGTGTGGCGGCTCCGGCGACAAGGTCGGCGGCATCGACCGCTTCGGGGGTGTAGCGGCTTTCGCCGCTTGGGTCGTGCAGGTCGCGTACGGCTCCGGCGATCAGGAACTGGGCGGACATCTCGAGCAGGTCGCTGCGCAAGTGTTCCGCGACGGGAAACCGGGGGCCTTCGTCGCGTAGTGGCGGCAACCAGTCACCCGAGGGGTCTGGTGAGGTCAGTTTCGTGGCGCGTAGTGAGTCGGTCGTCCAGCCCAGCAGGGCGGGTGCCGCGTCAGCCAGGTGACGGCCGAGGCTCGCGCCTATGGTCGTGGCGATCTCCAGGACTTCGGTGTCCACCGCGAGGCCGATCATGGCGCCGTCGGGATATCCCAGGACACGCATATCGAGAAGGCCGGGGCCAGTGCCTTCGTCCTCATCGAGGGCAGGAGCGTCATCCTCGTCGTCGAGGCTCGGCACCACGGGGACGTCCCAGCCTGCCTTCAGCAACTCGACGATCAGATCCGGCAAGTGCTCCGCGGCAGCCGCGTCGCTCACCGGCTCCGGTGCGGTCATTTCCAGCCATACGGCGTACGGCAAGTCCACCCTCCAGCCACTCAAATTTCCGGCCACGAGCCGGTGCCAGTTTATGGGCGAGGGCAAATAGCCGCGGGACGTCCCGTTCAGCTCGGGTATGTCGAGTTGTAGCAGCTCCAGAGCGCGGGTGTTTTGAGTAGTTTCCCGCTTGGCGTGGTCTGTGGATGATCTTACTGTCGTTCGGGTGGGTATTCAGGACGACAAGGAAGCGGGTGAGCTGCCGCGGACTGGCCGCCGGGCCTCGGGGCTGGGTTGCGGTTTGGTGGCCTTGGTGTGGTTCGGTGTCGTGGCGACCTTGATCATGACGCTCGCGGTGGCGGTGATCCCGTTCCCGTGCGAGAGCTTCGAGGCGATCTGCGGCAAACAAGATCTGGTCGCATACATGCCGATGGTCGCGACGATCGTCGGTGTGGTGGGCGCCGGGATCGGTGGTTGGATCGCGCTCCGCCGTCGCCGTTCGGCGGGGCCGTGGGTTCTTGGTGCGTGGCTGCTGGTGTTCGCCGGATGCGGCTATTCCTGTTCCGTCCTCAGCGCCGAGCCGGACACCGCCGCACGGAACGCGAAGACGGCAGCGGAACGGGAACAGCGGATCGCGGCGATGCAGGCACGACCGGACTTCGAGACCGTCAAAGCCCGCTACCGGCAGATGCACCACCAGCTTGCTGACGCGGCGGCCGCCGCTGTGCCAGGCTTAAGTTGGCCTACTGAGGACGCTCTGCTCGACGGGAGCCGTAGTGGGTGCGAACGGGACACTCCGCACGGCCGTGGCTACCGTGGCACCGGTAGTGCCTCCACCGCGGGGTACACGGTCATTACCGAGGCGCAGTGGACCGCTCTTGAGACTGCGCTCCGGGAGGTCGCCGGACGATATGGCTTCACCGGCCTGCCGAGCCACCGGCGGACAGGCCCGAGCGATCCGCAACCACCTGGATTCGTATGGACATCCCCGGAAGGAGCCCGCATCGAGGGTTACCTGATGCGGTTCGACCACGGGCTCTCCTTGTCCTTTGACACACCGTGTTTTCTGCCGAAGGCCCAGCGCTGACGGAAGGCCTGATCAGATGCGTGCGGCGTGAGATGTCGTCTGCCACCGTCAAGGGACCACTCGGCCGCCAGTTTGGTGGACCACCGACCTGCGGTGAGATCCAGAACGTGTTCTAGCTCTGTGGCTTGCCCGTCGGAGAACCGCTGTCGGTAGTGAATGCGCTAACTGCGGCATGTCAGTCGGTCTGGTCCCACACTCGCCGGTACACGCCATCTCTTCTGCCGCTTAGTCCGGCCGGACGCGCGCAGCGACATGAGAGGACGGCGCCGGCGGACTGGCAACTGGCCGTCGCATTCAGTCTGGTGCTTCGGGCGGGCAAGATGCGTGGTGTGGTGGCGTTCGTCAGGCTCTGTGTAGCCACTCACCGAGGTCGGTGTAGTCGGCCTCGGTGAGGCCCAGTCGTGGGTCGACGCGGTGCAGAAGCGCTGGTGCCTCATGGCAGGTGTGCACCCAGTGTCGGTCTATGTCGGTGATTTCGTCGTCGACCCAGGCGAACGGGCGTCCCGCTGCCCAGTTGACGAGGGCTCGGGTCTTCCAGTGCAGTCCGTCGCGCTCGTCCTGCTCGTCGATGTCGGATGGCACCGGCCAGTCCACCACCGGCAACTGTGGAAGGCCAAGTCGCGGCGAGAGGCACTCGTTGGCGTCGGAGGTCCAAGTCGTGGCCCAGACCAGATCGCAGGGCAACGCGGCCAGCCGGGGCCCGTGACCGGGATTGACTCTGGCCAGGAGCGGGTTCGAACCGGCCGCGGGTGAGTCGAGGTGGGACCGGTAGGTCGGGTAGTGCTCCGGCGGGGCGCCGAAGGGGATGAGCGGCCCGTCGACGTCGAGGAAGAGCAGAGGTAGTTGTCCGGTGCCTGTCACGACCGCACGATAGATGCTGATCAGGCTGCGCCAAGCCAGATGATGAATGAGGAATTCGACTCGTGGTCGCAATCAAGACATTCGGTGGCGCTGCCCGCAGATTCCCGAAGCGGCCTTGCGCAGCTCGATATCTCCGTGTCAAGTCAAGCGGGTGTCGGTGTGCGCTTCGAGGTTCCTGGCCGACACGTCGGCGGGTATGGGGAGGTCCAGTGCGCGGGCGAGGGCTGCGATGACCGGGACAGCGTGGCGGGGCAGGTTCTGGTCTGCCCAGACGGTTGCCAGTGCGAGGAAGCCGGCAAGATCGTGCTCGGCTCCGGCGAGGAGGCGCCGGAGATCGGCGGCAGGCAACTCGATCATCGGGCTGTCGTTCAGCTCAGCGTCGACGGTCAGCCGGACAGTCTCGCCGTGGCGTTCGGCGCAAGGATCGGGGTCGTGCCCGAACCCGACCTGCCCGTTGCCCTCGAGGACCGCGTGCCACTCGCGCCAATCCTCCAGACCGTTGCAGCAGCCCGGCAGAAACGCCACGCCCGTGACGCTGTCTGTCACCCGCAAGCCGCCAGCCGCGAAGAGCGTGTCACAGGTGAGCAGGCCGTGCAGGAACGACCCCAGCGGGTCGGCGGGGCGGGGCAGGAGGCCGTCGTCCTCCGGGTCGATGTCGTTGCAACCGGCGATGCGCATCACCGCTGTCCCGACCTTAAGGGGCGTGAGGTCGCCGCTGAGCGCCAGATAGCCGAACGATTCGACCTCACCGACAGGCCAGAGGGCAAAGCCATCTGTCGCGTGGACCTCCAAGACAGGCTGCATCGTGATCACCCCGGAAATGTCGCACAACCTCGCCCCGTCCTGCCTCCCAATTACTTTGTGCGCCTCGCTTCCCGTCATGCCTGAACTGACCTCGGCAGGTGCGCGCCCCGCTCGGAACGCGCGCCTCGCGGCAGAAGAGTGCGTTGCAGCGTGGTCGCCTGACATGGAATTCCCTTGGCTCCGCTGTGTGGAGCGTTCGAGGGAGTTGGCGCTTGTCCCACGACGGTCTCAGGGGCTGAGGTCGTCGGTCTTCGGGTCGCCTGGGTGGGACGCTGCCAGCCGCCGGAACTCCTCCTCGGAGATCGGGAGCGTGGTGTACTCGAGCAGCAGGTTGCTGGTCGGCTGCCAGCCGTCCGATTTCCACAGCTCGTATTCCAGTTCATACGGGTTCGGCAGGCGCTTGGCCAGGAAGAGGACGTCGCCGAGATCGTGAACGTCGTCTTTCCTGCGGAAGACTGCTTGGTAATCGTGGGTCCGGTCGCGGAATGCGCGCGATCTTCCCGTGATCGCAGCGACGTGGCGTGCGGTGCGGAAGTGCCGCTCGCTGAACTCCACCACCCACCAGCCGGGCTCCAGCCGACCGAGCACGTCGGTGTGCTGCCAGCCGAGGTCGTCGGGTGTTTCGTCGGCCGATCCAGTGCGGCGAACGAGGTCGTGGAGGTAGTACCCGTCCTTGGTGGCGAGGCCGTGCCACACGTCGAAGTACCTGGCCTCGGCGGTCTCTCGTCCGCGGATGGTCCGTTCCAGATCGTCGCGGCCGACCGGCAGCACGACCCTGCCCTGCGGCTCCTTCCCCTGCACCCACGCACCCTCTTGCAGGTAGGTCTCCCATTCGCCGTCGCCGCTCGAGGGGCAGCGGATCAGCGCGTGCGCGCGGCCGAGGTCCGCGACGTCGTCCAGCCTCTCGAACTCCGCGAAGTAGTAGTGGCCCTCCACCTGCTTGGCTCGCCGCCGTGCCGCCAGCAGCGCGACGATGCCCGTGAGGCTGTCCCGTTCGACGGGCGCCAGCGACAACGCGTAACGGTGTTCCGGCAGCAACTCGTCGACCACTGCGCACGCGGAGCGCAGGTCGACCGTGTCAGCCTCGTGCCGGAACACCGCGAAGCCGCCGCCTTCGAACCCGTCCCGCCGCTCGTGCTTCGCAGGCCCGCGGTCGTCGGCCAGTTGCCTGAGCCTCTCCAACTCTGCGGCGCTCACCTCGCGGTAGTCGTCGTAGGAGTTCCGGTCGCCGGTTTTCGACAGGCCCTTGCTCTGCGTCCACACGCCGTGGCCGAGGTACTTCTGCTCGTCGTGAGAGCCGATGCTGCGGTAGAGGCCCTTGGCGTTGCCGACATCGAACATGCCGCGTTGGTCTTCGAACAACGCGAAGTAGCGGTAGTCGGCCAGATAGCGCTCGAACACGCGATCACCCCCAAAGTGATCACCTGATCTTAGCGATCAGACCGGCGTCCGGGACGCATACCGGGCTCTCCAGTCGGAGACACCGATCACGCGACTGCCTGCGAGGAGGCCGAAACGCAGACCAGCGCCTGAGCCCGCCGCGCGCGGTCTTTGGCCCCGAGCATCCGACGACCGAAAGTTCTCCGCTCGAACCGCCGACGTCCGCTCTTCGGCATGTGCGTGCCTTTCTCAAAACGACCGACCAGCGACATGAGCGGACCTTCCGAGCTCATCGCGTCATGAAAGACATTGGCGACAAGACTCACATAATAGGCTCTAACTTCCGTCGGAGAGTTGAAGCCACGCGGACGCTGTGAACTCCTTCGTCGTTACTTCGACGTAAGTGAAGTTTGTCGCGTCGAGGTAACCGGGGCGGACGACCTCGTCGTGAATGGTATCGGCGAGTAGGAGCCCAAGAACCACATCTTCGTTATCCATGATCGCGGCGCGAAGGACCGTGCTCTCCACCATGCGGTGGAGATCTGTGACCAGTTCACCCGCGAAGCCGAGTGAGTCGGCGCCGACGGCGCCGCTGCCGATGGCAATCCTCAGCCGCATGCGGTCGTGGTAGCGGCGGTTGTCCTGGGCAAGGCGTTCGGTCAGCGCCGAAATCAGTCGTGGCACCACGAGTGACGACGTCACTCCTTCCGGCAGAAACACCACTTTCGAATCACCAGCGTCGACGCCATTCATGTCCGCATCGGAGAAGCCCAGGTCGGCGATCACCCGGGTTGCCACGGTGTCAATCCGGTAGTACAGGTCCTCCTGCTCCTCGATGCTGCGTCGCCCGAAACCGACGACGTCCACCACAAATCCCAGCCTCGGTTTATGGCCACCCACTGGAGCTGGTTTGGCCGGGCCAACGGCATCGGCGTGCCCCTCAGACGAAGATGCGGAGCCAAGCTCGGTACTAGCACCGGTCGGCATCTCAAGATCAAACCTTGAATGAAGTGCGCCGATCGCACGGGGCAAGTTCGGATCACGGCGAAGGAAGCCCTTCCGCTCCAGCGATTGCAACACATATGCGACCGAGGAGGTCGAAGTGAGCCCGACTGCCTTTCCAATCTCGCGTATGCTCGGCGGGTACCCGAGACGTTCCACCGAGCTTCGGATCACCTCGACAACCTTGCGCTCTCGCAAGGTCAGTTTTGGGGCCGACGAAGTCAATAGCGACTCCTGTTCTGGCTGACGTTCCGCGGGAACACGGGTGTCGGTGACGCTCTGCGAACGTCGCGTCGCGTGACCAGGCCGTCGACCATCCGATATCTGTGGTTCCGTATTTTCCTCGGTGGCCAGCGCGCTGACGAACTCCGCGTCAGATCCTGGGGACGAAGCGGGAGCCGCTTCTTCTTCCTCGTCATCGGCAGACATCCGGGCCAACTCCGCGACCATGGGCAACGTTGGCCGTCCGATCCTTCGGTCCAGAACAACTCGAAGGCGGGCCGCAGCGATCTGTTCGGCCGTGGGACGTAGCGACTCACGCACGCTGAGCACCCCCGTCGTCCACCTGCACCTCGGTGTGCCCTCCAAGCTCAATCTCCCTGAGCAATGGATTCAACACCCGGTCTGCGAATACATCCATTAGCTTCAACTCGTCCGGACCAGCGAGGTTCGATTCCGCCAGTGCCGACATGAGATGGAGACCCGCAACGCGCTTCCGTGGCGACTCGTCAACCGAATACGCCAAAATTTCGTAGAATCGCTTGGACCACTCCTCGCGGCGACCCTGTTCCTCGCGCTGCTCGGTGGCTCGATCTCCCACCCTTCCGTTCATCCGCACCCCCAGAAGCGCACCAGTCGCCGTTAGCACCCCCACCAGAAACCTTGCACACCTGCAGCCACGGACTCATGCACACCTCCCAATCATCAGACGCACATTGATCGTACGCACGTCGTGGGTTGATCCGGCAAGAAAGAGGCGACTCAGCCTGCGCTGCCGAACTTGTCCAGATGCTGCTGCTTCCTGACTGCGTCAGAGTGAACGCGACAAGCAGATTCGAGCACGAAGGTCATCCACTCATCGGCAGTTGAGGACGCTCCCGGCAAGAAAACGACGTTCTGTTGGGTGCTGGAGGAGTTGTGTCACATCCGTTGGCGCCGCCGGGAACACCTACGCCGACGGCCCATCGGCGGGAGTCATCCAACCAGAACATGTTCATCGGCACGACGCAACCGTAGGAGTGGTCTCATCGTTGACAACATGATGGTCCTGTCGCTGTGGCAGGTGCGGTGAGATGCCGGAGTGTTCGTGGACGATGGTCTTGCGCCTCGACGAGCCCGGCACGCCTCAGCAGGCGAGTTCGCACTCGCCGCAGGGTGCTCCGTGGGTGCTCCTGTGCCGAAGCAGTGCCCGACACTGGCGGGCAGTACACGGCACTCGAAGGTGAACGTCTCTCGTGTCAACCTGCGCCAGCGGTGCAGAGGGACACTGAGCGGCACTCTGCGACACCGGGTAGCCGCAAACTTTTAATCCGTAGGTTCTGGGTTCGAGCCCCAGGCGGCCCACAACCAAACCTCTCGCTGCGGCGTGTCCGCTCAGCCGGTCTGTGACTCCCCATACCGGAGTCTCACGGCGATCTCCTCCGCCAGGTAAGACTATGGTCCCGACGTGATCGATCAGTCGCCGGAATTCGGTCCGTGGTGGCGGAAGACGAATGGGTTGGCCACGACGAGCGTTGTGGACGTCGAGCGACACGGCCGTCGGCTGGTGGAAACGGGACGCGGAAAGGTCGGTCGAGCCGGTTCGGATCAACGGTGGGCCGGGGCTGTGCGGGTCGAGAGCGGCTTGGTCACCGGTGTCTACCACGTGCGCAATCCGGCGAAGCCGGCGAGTGTGGAGCGGGAGATCGCCGTCAGCCGCTGAGCTTTGCCGTGTTCAGGCGCCGAGGCGGTTGTAGATGCGGCTGGCCAGGGTGGCGGCCAGCTGGTTCAAGGCGCTCCAAGGTTCAGCGAGCGCGAACCGGCCGAGCAGGTCCGCCGCCGCGTAGGCCTCGGCTTCGGAGAGCAGTGGCGCGCGCCGGTCCTGGAGCCCCTGCTCGATCAGCCGGGACAGGGCTTCGGCGTACTCCTCCAGGTCACGCACCACAGCCAGGCCATACCGCTCGTCGAGCGAATCCCCGGCGAGGTCGTCACTCATGGTCATCTCCCCTCCAGCCGTCACCCGTCCGACGGGCCTCAGAAAATCTATGGTGGCCGGGGTAGACATTCAACGCCGGGTGTGTGTAATGTTCTCTTCGTACCGAGAAAGACAACGTCAAACAGGCGCGGGAGATGACGTAACTACCCGCGAGGTGAGACAAGCCGGTCAGGCGGCACGGGGCCGATCAAGGAACAGGTCCCGGACGGTGATCGGGAGCAGGATCTCAGGGCCGTGTTGTGAAGAAGGTTCGACCAGGTAGTGTCGGCCCTGGAAGGAAAGTGCAGGACGCGAGCGGAGCAGGCGCGCTCGTGAAGAAAACGCAGTCGTAGTCAGTAATGCAGTTGCAGGACCGGTCAGGTGGCCGGAGCCGATCAGTGAACAGGGCTCCGGGCAGTGACCAGCGGCGTCAGCGTGCTGGGACCGATCAGTGAAGGGGTTCCGGTCGTGTCGCTCGCAGCAGGTGAAGTAGCAGTACCCAGCAAGGTGAAAACACAGGATAGAAGGGAACGGCGACATCATTGGATCGCCCGCAGCGGCAAGGTAGCGCCGCGCGGGTGCCGTAGTTCCATCGAGTACGGAGGTGGTTTGCGGTCACGAATCAGCGATCCCCGCGGAATCCGGTTCTTCAACGGACGCGGGTGCAGGAAGCCGGCGGTCGCGCCGGTAGACAATGGTGAAACCCAACCCTGAGGACCCCGGGTGCCGTTCCGGCACCCGGGGTCCTTTGTGATGTGGAGGTGGAATGATCCCTGACCAAGAAGTGTCGGTCACGCCCAGCGGGGCCGACAGGTTCGATGACGAGCACTACCCCGCCTACACGATGGGCCGTGCCGCCGACATGCTCGGCGCCACTCAAGGCTTCCTTCGCAGCCTCGACGAGGCGGGCCTGATCACCCCGCAGCGTTCCGCCGGCGGCCATCGCCGTTACTCCCGGTACCAGCTTCGCCTGGCCGCGCGAGTGCGGGAACTGGTCGATCAGGGCACCGCCGTCGAGGCCGCCTGCCGCATCGTCACCCTTGAGGATCAGCTCCACGAAGCCCAGCGCGCCAACGCCGAACACCGCGCCCCGGGCTGAAGACTCCCGCTGTGAACGCCCTTGTCCGGACAGGACGAGGGCGTTCGAGTATGGATGTCGAGACGGACGGCTCGGTTCCGACCCCCTCCTGAAAGCGCCGGCCAGCGGCGCCACAGGAGCGAAGGAGGCCTTGCGATGAGCAAGGTGGTGCTGGACGTGTCGATGTCGCTGGACGGATTCACCGCCGGACCGAACGTGCGGGCCGACGAGCCCATGGGCGACGGCGGCGAACGACTGCACGAATGGATGGCAGCGGAGGGGCCCGACGCCCGCGTTCGCGACGAAGTGAACGCGATGGCCGGGGCGGCCGTCATCGGAAGGCACACCTTCGATCTCGGCCTGCGGCCGTGGGGCGGGACACCGTGGCCCGGCGTCCCGAGCTTCGTGGTCACCCGCCGGACCAGGGAAGACCTGTTCGGCGACAACGGTGGAACGTTCTCCTTCGACGGGCTGGAGGCCGCGGTCCGGCGCGCCAAGGACGCCGCGGGCGACAAGGACGTACTCGTGCTGGGCGCCGGCGTCGCCGGGCAACTGCTCGCCCTGGGCCTGCTCGACGAGGTCTACCTCCACCTCGCCCCCGTGCTGCTGGGGCAGGGGACCGCCGTGTTCGCCGGGTATCGGGGCGAGCTGGTCCCGCAGGGCGAACCCGTCGCCGGGACCGCTACCCACCTTCGCTATCGAGTCCGGCCGCTACCACGGGATGGCCACCCGGAGGGCCTCTGAGATCGGTTCGAGGTCGTTGACGAGACGGTCGAGTTCGCTGGGGCTCAGTGCGTTGTACGGCGTTTCCGCGAGCTTGTCCGTCAGCGCTTCGACCCGCTCCTTCGCGGCCCGGCCGTCGGCGGTGAGCCAGCCGTCGGTTCCGATCAGTCCGCGGTCGCGCATGCCGTCGACGACCGCGGCCAGTTGTGCGGCCGGGAGGTGGCCGAGTCGTCCGAACTCCTTCGCGGGCATGTCGACGGACAGGGCGTGCAGCACGTGGGCCTCGGTCCCGCCGATGCCCTCGGCCAGCAAAGCGACGGTGTGGCCGTCGCCGCGGTGCTCGCGCAGCAGACCGGCCGCGTGCCACAGCCGGGCCACGGGTTCCCGCGGGGCCGGGACCGTGCGGAGGGCGGCATAAAGGGCGCGTCCCTCCACCGGTGCGCTGGTCGCCGCTTGCATCAGGAGATCGCCGGCGCGCGCGACACCGGGGGCGTCGGCGAGTTCGCCGAGGATCCGCCGTATTCCGGCGACGCATCCCCGCTCACGGGCGGCCAGCGCCTCTTCGGGCGTGGTCAGTTCCCAGACCCGCGGGAGGTGGCGCGCCACCTCGCCGGGGGCGAAGTTGTAGAAGATCGCGTGGATCACCTCGGCCGGAACCGACCGGCCGAACGGCGCGGCCCGCCCGGCGAAGTAGGCGTCCCACTGATTACGCAGGCCCAGCGCCATCAGGGCCTCGTCCGACTCGTCGGTGAAGTAGGGCACCAGCCCGATGGGCTCGATCAGGTCGTACATGCGACGGGCGACGGGTTCCGGATGCGACATCTCATCCCCTGTGGTCGTGGCGGCGCCCTCTTGGCGGCCGCTCACTTACTCCACGAACGGCTTGTCCGGGATTCGACATCGGGCCGCGGCGGTATCGGGGGGGGGGGGGGGGGGGGCACAGACACCACCCCACCCCCACACCCCCCCCACCCCCCCCCCCCACACCCACACACAACGTAGCGCCAGACCC
>NZ_JBVJCE010000008.1:28118-54395 GCF_055588925.1 Amycolatopsis sp. NPDC041971
CTGGAACCTCCCCTCTTTGTTGGTGTGTGCTCCTCTTTCTTGTCCCCCCCCCCCCCACCACCCCCCCGCCTCCCCCCCCCCCCCCCCCCTCCCCCCCCCCCCCCCCCCCCCCCCGGTCGCGCCCTACTTCAGGTGCCGGGCGAAGAACCGGCCCGCGGCCTCCGCCTCGTACCGGGGGATGCCGGTGTGCCCGCCCATGTTGGCGTGCAATGTCTTCTCCTCGGCGCCGAAGGCGTCGAACAGGCCCAGGGCGTGCTGCCGGTCGTTGCCTTCGTCATCCCACTGCAACATGACGTGCAGTGGGATGGTCACCTGCCGCGCCTCTTCCAGCATGCTGCGCGGCACGTAACTTCCGGCGAACAGGACGGCGGCCGAGATCCGCGGTTCGACGACCGCCAGCCTGGTGCCGATGGCGATCACCCCGCCCGAGTAGCCGACCGGGCCGCCGATTTCGGGCAGCGTGAGAAGGGCGTCCAGGGCGGCCCGCCATTCCGGGACCGCCTGGTCGACCAGTGGGAGGACGAGGCGGTCGACGATGTCGTCGGTGACCGGCTCGCCGGCTTTCAGCGCCCGCTGCAGGTCGGTGCGAGCCTCGTCGACGGTGGCGAGAGGAGGCCGGTCACCGGCTCCGGGGAGCTCGATGGTGGCCGCGGCGTAACCCTCTGCCGCGCAGCCCCGCGCCCGGCCCACGAGCCGCGGGTACAGCTTGCGGAGCCCGCCGGGGTGACCGTTCAGGATCAAGGGAACCGGGGTGGACACCGGCTCGGGCGTCCACAGGACACCGGGGATCTCGCCGAGGACGAATTCGCGTTCGAGGACGCCGTCGGCGAGGCGTTTTTCGGAAGTGAAGCGCATGGTCGTGCCTTTCGGGAGTGCCCGAAAACGGCGCTCCCGGACGACCTATCGCCCGACCGTGACCCCGGAGGAGAGCGCCCCTGTCGAAATGTTCACGGGTACCACCTCCTCGTTCTCTCGCACGGCCTCCGGCAAGCTAGCAGCGGCCGCCGTCGTCCGCCAAGGCGTTAACCGAGCACCGAAAGCCCGTCCGCCACGACGACACCGTCGTGCAGGACCGTGCGGTCCTTGCCGCGGTCCATCACCGCGCTCGTCGGGGTCTCGCCGTCCACCAGCACCAAGTCCGCGCGGTCGCCGACGGCCACACCGGGGCGGTCGGCGATCCCCGCGAGCCGCGGGACGTCGTGGCTCATGATCGACGCGCCGCCCATCGTGGCGACGGCCAACGCCAGTTCGATCAGGTCGTCGCGGCGGAAGCCGTTGGTGAAGGCCAGTTGCCAAGTGCGGTCGAGCAGGTCGCAGTTGCCGTATGGGCTCCAGTAGTCCCGCTGGCCGTCCTCGCCGAGGCCGACGCGCACGCCTGAGGTCGTGAGGTCCGCGAGGGACAGGCGGCCGTCGACGGACGGCGCGACGGTCGCCATCGCGATGTCCAGTTCCGCGAAGGTGTCGATCAGGCGGCGGCTCACCGACTCCGAAATCGAGCCCAGTTCGTACGCGTGCGACAGGGTCACCTTGCCGCGCATGTCCAGCGCGCGGACCCGTTCGATCACCAGGTCGGTCGAGAAAACGCCGAGGTGGCCCGGTTCGTGCAGGTGGATGTCCACCTCGACGCCGTACTTCTCGGCGAGCCCGAACACGACGTCCAGATGTCCCTTGGGGTCCTTGTCCAGTGAGCACGGGTCGATCCCGCCGACGACCGTGGCACCCGAACGCAGCGAGGCCTCCAGCACGTCCGCGGTGCCGGGTTCGCGCAGGATCCCGGCCTGCGGGAACGCCATGATCTCGACGTCCGCGTGCTTGGCGAAGCGCTCCTTCGCGGCGAGTACGGCGTCGAGCTTCTCGAGCCGGCAGTCGACGTCCACCTGCGCGTACGTGCGCACGCGGGTGGTGCCGTTGGCGATCATCCGTTCCAGCGTCCCGGCGACGCGTTCGGGTAGCGGGACCTCGGCGTCGCGCCAGTTCTCACGGTCGTTCAGCATCATCGCCCACACGCCCGGCGCGCCCGTATGCGGCCGGAACGGCAGGCCGATCCGGGTCGAGTCCAGGTGGACGTGCACGTCGCTGAACGACGGGAACAGCAGCCGCCCGCGCCCTTCGACCGTGTCGGGTGCCGTCGTGGCGGCGGGATCGTGCGGCCGTACCGCGGTGATCCGGTCATCGGCCACTTCGACGTCGCTGTGCTGCCCACCCCACGGGCGGACGTCACGGATCAACACGGAGGACACCTTTCTCGACAGACTCCTTTGGTATACCAAGGTGGCGGAACTGGAGCAACGTCACTGGGTGTGCCGGTACGGACGGGTGTGGCCGGTTTCCGCGTTGTGCTTGGTGATGTGGTCGATGCCCATCTTCTCGAGCCTCGGGTATTCGGTCACCTTGAACACGTTGTCCTCGCGGCGGTGCGGGTAGATGTCGTGTCCCTTGCCCGGCCAGCTCGGAAAGACCACGTGCGTGTCCTTGTTGGAGTTCTTCGCGAAGGTGTCGGAGACGTAGTCCCATTTGTCCTGGACGAGCGGCTTCCTCGGATCGTGGGGATCGTTGATCCACCCGGGCATCTTGACGTTGTTGTCCTTGAGGGTCCCTTCGAGGGTGTTGCCGCCGTTCTGCTTCGCGATCTTGGTGGCCTTCTCCTCGACCGAACCGAGGTACTCGTCGTCTTCCCCGCGCTTGCGTTTCTTGTGGCCGCCGGACCAGAAGAAGTGCTTGTCGGCCTTCAGGATCTCGTCGAGTTTCGGCTTGAACCTGTCGAATTCCTCCTTCGTCATCTTGTCGACGTCGATGGGAGGTTTCCTCGGGCTCCTGCGCGGCGGCGGTGGCGGCCCACTGGGGCCGACCGGCCGGGGCCGCTGCTGCCGGCCCGGTCCGGTCTTGCCGCAGGAACCGGCCAGGCCGAGCGGGTCGCCGACGAGCAGTGGCTGTTCGACATAGCCGACGGGGTTCGCCGCGGCGGCGAGCCCGAGCGGGTCCTGGCTGAGGTAACGCGAGGTCCGCGGATCGTAGTACCGGAAAACGTTGTAGTGCAGCCCGGTTTCCTCGTCGCGGTGCTGGCCGGGGAACGCCAGCGGCATCGCCGCGGTGTCCGCGTCGGGCAACGGCACACCCCAGAAACTGCTGCGGTCCCGCCAGACCAGCGCGCCGTGCTCGTCGAGCAACTCGGTCGGTGTACCCGCGGGCGACGTGATCACGGCACGGAACACGGCGTCTTCGAGGGCGCCGGTGCGTTCGACCTGGACGACGGGGCGGTCGTCGTCATAGCGCTCCCAGGTGAAGAGCCGATAGGACTCGTCGGCGGGGTCGTGCTCCATCCGCTCGACGAGGTTCATCCCGCTCCACAGGAACCGGACGTCGAAGGTGAGTTCGGCTTCCCCTTCCGGACCGAGTAGCCAGCGGCGTTTGGCGAATCGCCGCCCGAGTGGGTCGTAGTGATAGGTCCAGAACGCGCCGTCGGGGGTGCGCGCGGAGCGCAGCCGATCGAGGTGGTCCCATTCGTAGCCGCAGGACCGATCGGCGGTGACCCTGCCCCGCTCGTCACCGCTGTAGTGGGTCTCGCCGACGGCGAGGTTGCCCGCCGCGTCGTGGGTGAACCGTTCGACGCCGGCGGGTCCGCGCGCCTCGCTGACCCGCCCCGCGGTGTCGAAGGAGAGTTGCCAGGGCCGGATCGCGTCGTCGACGGCGGCGAGCCTGCCGTCCGGGCGATAGCGGTACGTGCGCCGCCCGACGCCCGCGATGTCCTCTTCGGCGAGCCGGTCTTCCGCGTCGAATCGCCGCCGGAGCACCACGGTGCCGTCGACGCTGCGCGTGACCTCCCGTCCGGCGGCGTCGTAGGCGAAGGCGACCTCATGTCCGGCGATCCGCAGGGAACTCGGCAATCCCGCTTCGGTGAAGCGCCACTCACTGTCCACACCGGACGATGTGCGGCGGACGAGCTTGTCGCCGTCGTGGCGCAGGCACACGCCGAGCCCGTTGATCGTGTCGACGACGACCTGATCGCCGTCGTCGTGGACGAGTTCGACCCGCGACTCGGCGTTCTCGGCGACGGTCATCCTGCCGAGCGCGTCGTATTCGTACCGCGTGACGTCGTCAGGGGTACGCCGGGCCACGATGTTGCCCTGGAGGTCGTATTCGTACTCGGTCGCGTCACCCGTGCCGTTGGTCATGCGAAGCAGCCGGCCCGCCGCGTCGTAGGCGTAGCCGATCCGGCGGCCGTCGTAGTCGACCTCCTCGACGAGCCTGCCCGCGGCGTCGCGGACGTACCGCCAGGTGCGGCCGTTCGGGTTGGTCACCGAGGTGAGCCGCAGCTCGCCGTCGTAGGTGTACAGCGTGCGCGCGCCCGCGGCGTCGGTCTCTTCCATGACGAGACCGAACGGGCCGTACTTGCGGCGCCGCGCGGCACCCGCCGCGTCACGGTGCTCGACGACGTGGCCTTCCGCGTCGTGCACCCACGTCTCGCGACCGCCGTGCGGGCCGAGCCGCCAGGCACGGCGGCCGTCGGCCGTCCAGCCGAGCCTCGCTTCGCCGCCGGAAGCCGTGTACGCGAGGCGCGGGCGGCCGAACAGGTCGCGGTCGCCGGGGCGATCCGTCACGGGTTCGTCGTCGAGCGGATTCGGCGCGTCCGGGATGTTCACCGGCAGCCCGGTGCCGATCAGGGTGGTGGCCGGATCGAATTCGGGGACCACCCGCTGGACTTCGCCCGCCGACAGCCGGACCTCGCCG
Source organism: Amycolatopsis sp. NPDC041971 (assembly GCF_055588925.1). Lineage (NCBI taxonomy): Bacteria > Bacillati > Actinomycetota > Actinomycetes > Pseudonocardiales > Pseudonocardiaceae > Amycolatopsis > Amycolatopsis sp. NPDC041971. Next base: position 32,847 of record NZ_JBVJCE010000008.1, read on the forward strand.
TCGGCGGCGGGCGTCAGCCGCACGGTGGACCCCGCGGGGCGGTGGACGGCCACGAGTTCGCCGTCGTCGCCGTACTCGTAGCCGGTCTCGCGGCCGAGTTCGTCCACTTGGGACAGAAGCTCGTCGCGCCGGTTCCAGGTGTAGCGCCGGGAATTGCCCAACGGGTCGACGCGTTCGATCAGCTGCTGGGCGGCATTGAGGCGATATGTCCACGTGTGGCCGAGAGCGTCGGTGTGCCGGGTCGTGCCGGGTTCGTAGACGAACGCCGCGTTGTAGTAACCGTTCGCCCCCACGGCACGGACGCAGCGGCCGGCGTCGTCATAGACGTAGCGGTACCAAGTGCCCGTGCGGTCGCGCCAGCCGACGAGGCGGTGGCCGAAGTCGTAGTCGAGTGCCATGGGGCGACCGGCGTAGTCGGTGACAGTGCTCAGCTGGCCGAGCCGGTTGTACGAGAAACTCACCAGCGGCGGCTGCCCAGGAGCCCCGAGCGCGACGATCCGCCCCTGCGCCGTGCTGATCGCGAGCTCGACCCCGTCGTCACGGCGGATGCTCGCGGGCGTGCCATCGGCCGCGTAACCGAACTCCGTGCGGCTTCCGTTCTGTTCGATGGCCCTGAGCGGCAGGACGCCGCGGTCGCCTGCGAAGAGCAACTCGCGATCGCCGATCGACAGCCGGTAGCCGTCCGGAGCGCGGCGCAGCCGGTGGCGTGGGCCTTGCCGCGGCAAAACGGGCCCGTGGGCCGGGACGGGGTAATCCAGCACCATCCCGTCTTCGGAGTGGAACCGGATCCGGTCGCCCGCGAAGACCAGTCGTTGGTCCATTGTGGACGTCCAAGATGGACCGAACCATCGGCCGGCGCCGTAGGACGAAAGATGCGTGCGGGAGAGCTCGAGATCCGCCGCGTCCCCGGGCAGCGTCACGTCGACCTGGGTCATGACGACCTCGCCGGTCGCGACGTCGACGGGATCACCGCAGTAGTTCTTGGAATCCGACGACGTCGACCGGTCGCCGTTGCCGTCCTTCTCGGTGGAGTCGTCGCTGCCACCCCGGTCGCGGGTGCCGCCGTTGCCGGTGCCGCTGGTGTTCGTCTGGTCGTTGTCGTTCTTGGTGTTGTTGCTCTTGTCGTTGGGGCTGTTGTCGCCGACCGTGTCGCGTCCGCCGCCACCGTTGCCGTCGGCACTGGAACTGGTGGTGCTCTCGTCGTCCTTGTCCTTCTTCGGGTCGATCCCGCGGTCGTTCCCGCCCTTGGTCTTGGGCGGCGGCGGGGCGTCCACCTTGCCGGATGAGAGCTTGCGCAGGGCTTTGGCGGCGTCGTCGAAGAGCGTGTCGGCCTTTTTGAGCAGCGGCATCAGGCCCTTGAGCGCCTTGACGAGTTTGGTGGTGAGGTCGGCGATCTTCGAGGCGGTCTTGGCGACCGCGGTCACCACCTGCGGCACCACCCAGGTCAGGCCGATGCCGAGGGTGAACAGGACCTGCAGCGCCCAGCTGATGAGGTGGCCGACGAGTTCGGCGATGATGTCGCGGACGAGGGTGCGGACGGCGGCGACGACCTCGCCCGCGGTCTTGACACCGCTTGAGGCTCCTTCGCAGCCCTTCTGTGCGGCGGTGAGCACGGTGACCGTGTCCTGGGACCGTTCCCGGTAACGGTCGGCGGCATCGCCCGCCCACGTCCGCAGGTCGGCCTTCACCAGGTCGGACAGATCCGTGCCGATGGCGCCGAGTTCCTTGGCGATGTTGGACCAGGTTTCGGCCTGTGCCTTGATCTGATCCGCGTCGCCGGTCAGGGCGTCGAGCGCGTCGGAGAGCGGGCCGACGTGTTCCAGCAGCCAGCCGACGCCCGCGGCGAGGATCGAACCGAACGGATCCATGGCCATCGACAGCGCGTCGAGAGCCGTCCCGACGGCGCCCATCGCGACCGCGGCCCAGTCGCCCTTCTCGATGCCCTCTTTGAGATCGATCGCCGATTCCAGCAATGGGACACCGGAATGGCCCTTGGTGGAGTCCTGACGCTCAGCGACCAGCGGATTCGCCATTTTGCCGTCTTCCTGCTTCGGGATCCTCACCGACTGGGCAGGTGATTTCTACCATCGCCGCTTTCCGATGCCCCTGCGCGGAAAGGATCTTTGTCCGCGCGCCGGGAGGACGACCCGTACGGGCAGGGTCTTGCGAGTTCTGCGATGTGGAAGTTAACCTCCGCACATTGAAATTGCCCCGCATCGCTCGCTTCGACCGAGAGGCGGATCCATGGTGAAGAGGTCGCAGGCCGAACCGGCCGCCGGCGGCAGGCCCGAGGACGAACGGCTCGGGATCGGCAAGAGTTTCACTTACGGCGTCCAGCACGTGCTGACGATGTACGGCGGGATCATCGCGCCACCCCTGATCATCGGCGGCGCCGCGGGCGTTTCGACGGCCGAGATCGGGCTGCTCGTCGCGTCGTGCCTGTTCATCGGTGGCTTGGCGACGATCCTGCAATCGTTCGGCGTGCCCTTCTTCGGCTCCCGGCTGCCGCTGGTCCAGGGCACTTCCTTCGCCGGAGTGGCGACGATGACCGCGATCGTGGCCGACGGCGGGCTGCCGGCCGTGTTCGGCTCCGTGATCGCGTCCGCGCTGCTCGGCCTGCTCATCACGCCGGTGTTCTCCCGGCTGGTGAGGTACTTCCCGCCGGTCGTCACCGGGACGGTGATCACCGTGATCGGGCTCAGCCTGATGCCGGTCGCGGCCCAATGGGCGATGGGCAACGACACCAAGGCGCCGGAGTTCGGCTCGGTCTCCAACATCGGGCTGGCCGCCATGACGCTGGCGATCGTGCTGCTGCTCAGCAAGGTCGCCGTCCCTGCCATCTCCCGGCTCTCGATCCTCCTCTCGATCGTGGTGGGCACCGTGCTGGCCGCCGTGCTGGGCAAGGCCGACTTCTCCCAAGTTTGGGACGGCCCGATCTTCGCGGTACCGACCCCGTTCGGTTTCGGCGCGCCCACCTTCGACGTCGCCGCGATCGTGTCGATGTTCATCGTCGTGCTCGTGACCCTCACGGAGACCACGGCCGACATGCTCGCGGTCGGGGAGATCGTCGGCACGCGGGTCGGTAAACGCCGCATCGGCGACGGGCTGCGCGCCGACATGGCGTCCTCGGCGATCGCGCCGGTCTTCAACGGGTTCATGCAGAGCGCGTTCGCCCAGAACGTCGGCCTCGTCGCGATCACCGGGGTCAGGAGCCGGTTCGTGGTGACCGCGGGCGGCGTGATCCTGCTGGTCCTCGGCATGCTCCCGGTACTCGGCAGGGTGGTCGCCGCGATCCCGTACCCGGTGCTCGGCGGAGCCGGTCTCGTGCTGTTCGGCACCGTCGCGGCGTCCGGGATCAGAACACTGTCCAAAGTGGACTACAACGGCAACATGAACCTGGTGATCGTCGCGGCTTCCGTCGGACTGGGCATGGTCCCGATCGCGGCACCGGAGTTCTACCACCATTTCCCGGCGTGGGTCGGCACGATCTTCCACTCGGGGATCAGCTCCGCCGCGCTCATGGCCGTCGTGCTGAACCTGCTGTTCAACCATTTGAAGCCGGGCAAGGCGGGCCGCGATCCGTCGGTGTTCGCGACGGCGACCAGGGTGATCGACTATTCCGACCTCAAAGCCTTCTCGCGGCTCAAGGACGGCGACAGGATCGTCGACGGCAAGATCGTGGACGCCGACGGCGAACCGGTGCCGGTGCGGGACGCGGACGGGAAGCCAGTGCCCTACCGGATCGGCTCCGAACCGGAAGGGCACTGACGCACCGACCACCTGAACCGTAGCCTCACGAGTCCCACTGGTCACACCGGCCAGGGGAGCGGACGCGCCTGGGCGGTGGTGGAGTGTGTCGGAAATCACCACCCGGTGGCCATCTTCGGCTTGGTCTCGATCAGAGCCGGCCTTTCGGCCTCGACCAGGCCTGTCGCGGGCGCCGAGGACGTCGAAACCGGCGATCCGACCCGCCACCCGACCCGCCAAGGGTGGCACTGACCAGGGGATCTGTAAAAATTTGGGATGGCGAGGTGTGCGACGCGGCAAGATCTGCGACAATGGACGGCGAGATCGGGGCATCGAATGGGCTCAGACTCGCTATGAAGAGCAGGTAGAAAAGTATGGCTCAGGGCAGCGTTAAGTGGTTCAACGGCGAAAAGGGCTTCGGCTTCATCGCTCAGGACGACGGCGGACCGGACGTTTTCGTGCACTACTCGGAGATCCAGGGCAGCGGTTTCAAGTCCCTGGACGAAGGGCAGCGCGTCGAGTTCGAGATCGGCCAAGGTCAGAAGGGCCCGCAGGCCCAGCGCGTCGTCGCCATCTGACTTTGTTCACGCCGAAGGCCTCCATCCGTACCGGGTGGGGGCCTTCGGTCGTTTCGGGTACCGATATCGTCGAAGCATGCTTGTGATCGATCGTGAGCAGCCTTGCGGCCGGACGCGGTGAGCCGCTCCGCCCTGGAGCCCGAGCAGGTCGGGCGGAAGGTGCGGTTGCGCGAGGTCGGTCTCCGCGACCGCCGGGTCCTGATGGGTTTCGACCGTGACATGGCCCGCGAGGCGACGCCGTTGATCGGCGGCGGGCACCGGCACTGGGCCTCGCATCGTTCGGGGTCCTCGGGCGACGACATCCACTTCGGCATCGAGACGGTACGCGGCCGGATGCTGGTCGGGTCGGTCTGCACCATCGGCGCCGACCCGGTGACCGGCCGGTTCGGCTACGGCATCGGGATCGCCCCTCGGCACCAGCGCTGCGGCTACGCCACGGACGCCATCACCGTCCTCCTGGCGCATATGTTCGGCCGGCGCGGCTTCCGCAAATGCGAGGTCACCGTGTACGGCGGCAACCTGGCGTCGCTTTCGTTGCACGGCGGGCTCGGCTTCCGCGAGGAAGGCAGGCTGCGCGACACCGAGGTGGTGCGCGGCGAGATCAAGTACCTGGTGCGGATGGGCATCACGGCCGAGGAGTTCGCCGCCCGCCCTTCGGACGACCTGCGTGAGCTCGGCAGGCACGGCCAGCACCGGCGGCCCCGTCGCGGCAAGCACTGGCGCGCCCCCGCCGCGGTCAGCGGCTGATCATCCCGGACTCGTAGGCGAAGACGACGGCTTGGACGCGGTCGCGGAGACCGAGTTTCGTGAGGATCCGGCCGACGTGCGTCTTCACCGTCCCCGGCGAGAGGTACAGCAGTTCGGCGATCTCGGCGTTGGACAGGCCGCGCGCCAGCTGCTGAAGCACCTCGTGTTCGCGCGCGGTGAGCAGTGCGAGCCTGCCGTCCGGTGACGACGTGGGCAGGCCGGTGACGACGCGGTCGAGCAGCCGCCGGGTGACGGTGGGCGCGAGGGTGGACTCGCCGGCGGCGACCACGCGGACGCCGGAGAGCAGATCCGGCGCCAGCGAGTCCTTGAGCAGGAAGCCGCTCGCGCCCGCCTGGAGCGCGGCGTAGACGTATTCGTCCAGGTCGAAGGTGGTCAGCACCAGGACGCGGGTGCGACAGGCCGCGGCGATCGCGGCGGTGGCTTCGACGCCGTCCATTTCAGGCATCCGGATGTCCATGAGCACGACGTCGGGATCGAGTTCCGCCACCAGCGCGACGGCCTCCGCGCCGTCACCCGCTTCGCCGACGACGTCGATGTCGTCCGCGTTGTCCAGGATCATCCGCAGGCCGGTGCGCACGAGTGCCTGGTCGTCGGCGATGACCACGCGGATCGTCATGACGGCAGGGACGCGCGGAGGGCGAAGCCGCGATCCGGCCGCGGTCCCGCGTCGAAGGTGCCGCCCAGTACGTTCACTCGCTCCCGCATCCCTTCGAGGCCGTGCCCGGTGCCGGACGGCGCTTCCGCCGCGGTGCCGTCGTCGGTCACCTCGATCTCCAGCGTCCCGGGTTCGTACCGCATCACGATAGTCACCGACGCGTCCGGACCGGCGTGTTTCAGCACGTTCGTCAGCGACTCCTGCACGATCCGGTAAGCCGCCAGGTCCACTGTGGACGAAAGTGGCCGCGGTTCCCCTTCGACGCGGAACTCGACCGGCGTGCCCGCGGACCGGATGTCGGCGGCCAGCCGCGGCAGGCGTTCCGCACCGGGCCGGGGTTCCCAGTCCGGCTCGTCCTGGCCGAGCGCGCCGAGAAGCCGCCGGATCTCGCTCAACGCGGTCCGCCCGGTGTCGACGATGGCGGCCAGCGCCTCCCGCGAGCGTTCGGGCCGCCGGTCCAGTTCCGCCTGGGCGCCCTGCGCCTGCAGGACCACCACGGAAAGCGCGTGCGCGACGACGTCGTGCAGTTCGCGGCTGATCCGGCCGCGTTCGGCGGCGACGGCCAGCGCGGCCTGGGTGTCGCGCTCGCGTTCGAGATCGGCGGCCCGCTGTTCCAGCACCGACAGCCGGATCCGGCGCTGCCGTGTGTTCAGCCCGGCGAGCCACGCCACTCCGAGCGACAGGCCGATACCCGGAAAACCGCCCCAGTCCTGTACCTGGTCGTCGTCGGCGTCGGTACCGACCGGAGCCAGCGGATCGATGATGATGATCCGCGGTGGCGTCGGGGCCGGTGTCCGCGTGTTCGATTCGGACGCATGGAAAGACCACGCTCCGGCGACGAGCAGTCCCGCCGCCAGCAGACCTAGCGAAAGCCGACGCGGTCCCCAGGCCGCGACGGAGAAGAGGCCGATCAACGCCACGACGTCGACGGGTTTGAGATCGTTGCCCATCGCCAGATGCAGGAGCGAGACCGTGCCTCCGGCCACGAAGGTGATCGTGGGATTCCGGTGTCGGACGAGCAAAGAAGCCAAGGCCACCAAGGAGGCCAGCCACCACTCGAAGCCCTCCGGGGCATCGGCCGTGACCACAGTGGACAGTCCGATGAGGAGGGTAAGGCCGCGGTCGACGGCTCTCGGGTGATCACTGAGTAAGGCCGGCACCAGTCGAGCGTAATCCTCGGCCGGGCGGCGCGAATCCCTCTGGCGGCAGACCTCGGGATGCGACCTGCGGCAGACGCGCGAACACGTCGCCGCGTCGCAGGCTGGGTGAAGGAAGATCCTCGACAGAAACGGAATCCTCATGAGAAGGCTTCTCGTCACCATGGTAGCCGTCGCCGGCCTGGCGACCATGGTGAGTCCGGCCGCGGCGGCCCCGAGACTGACGTTGCCGCCGCCGACCGGCTCGCATCCCCTCGGTTCCACCGACCTGCACCTCGTCGACACTTCGCGCAAGGACCCCTGGGTGCCGTCCGGGCCGCGCGAGCTGATGGTGTCGATGTTCTACCCGGCGCTGCTGCCGATCGGCCCGAAGCGGCCGTACCTCACCTTCGCCGAGGCCAAGGCGTTCCTGACCGAATCGGGCCTGCCCGACATCGACCCCACGCTGGTCTCCGGAATCCGGACCAGCGCCCGAATCGACGCTCCGCCCCGGCCCGGAAAGCGCGCGCTCGTCGTTCTGTCGCCGGGGTTCGCCAAACCGCGCACGACGCTCACCGGACTCGCGGAAGAGCTGGCGAGCGAGGGATTCGTCGTCGCGCTCGTCGGCCACAACCACGAGTCCCACGGCACCGCGTTTCCGGACGGCCGCGTCACCGAATGCGCCGCGTGCGGCTCCGACTCGAAACTGCTGCCGCCGATCCGCTCCGCGGACGTCTCGTTCGTCCTCGACACGCTGACCAGGCCTTCGTCACCCTGGTCACGGCTGATCGACCGGACCCGCATCGGCATGGCGGGCCATTCCATCGGCGGATACAGCACTCCTTCCGCGATGATCGCCGATCAGCGGATCCGTGCGGGCGCCGACCTGGACGGCAGGCTGTGGTCGCCGATCCCCGCGTCCGGGATCGACCGGCCGTTCCTGCTGCTCGGCCGTGAGAGCGAGTACACCCCGGCGGGTCCGGACACCACCTGGGCGGACAGCTGGCCGAACCTCGCCGGCTGGAAGCGCTGGATCAGCGTCGCGGCCGCGGGGCACGCGTCCTTCACCGACGTCGGCGTGCTCGGTGAGCAGCTCGGCCTGAGCCAACCCGGTCTGCTCGGCGGTGCGCGCGGCATGGAACTGACCAGGGCGTACGTCTCAGCGTTCTTCGACGAGAACCTGCGCGGCGGGCATCAGCCGTTGCTCGACGGGCCGGTGCCGGGCAACCCCGAGGTCAAGTTCTGGAACTAGGCACGGGAGACGCCGGTGAGGTTCTCGGAAAGCTCCCAGAGCCGCGCGGCCTCACCGGCGTCGATCGCGGCGAACGAGCTCTGGCGTCAGTCGTATGTCCACAGTGGACAAACGTTGCCACCCGATCGGTGCAACGTTTCGCCTGGCGACGGGCAGGAGTGGCCCCTAAGCTTTGCCGCTCGTGACCTGCGAGGTGAGACGATGAGGTCCTTCGGCGCGTTGGATCCGGTCAAGACGGCGCTCGCCGGTCTCACCACGATGGCCCTCGGGATGGCCGCGGCGCTGAACGCCGACGCACTGCCGGTGATCGGCGGCGGCACCACCTATTCCGCCGAATTCTCCGACGCGGGCGGGCTGCGCGTGGACAACGACGTCCGGATCGCCGGCGTGAAGGTCGGCAAAGTGTCGGAGATCGATCTCGAAGGCGATCGCGTGCTCGTCTCCTTCCGGGTGAAGGACGCCTGGGTCGGTGACGCCACGAGCGCCTCCATCCAGATCAAGAACGTCCTGGGACAGAAATATCTGGCGCTCGATCCGCGTGGCGAAGCGATCCTCGATCCCGGCGATCCGATCCCGCTGCGGCGGACCACCGCGCCGTACGACGTTCTTGAAGCGTTTCGGGATCTGTCGAAAACCGTCGATGCCATCGACGTCGATCAACTCGCGAAAAGCTTCGACACGATTTCGGCGACCTTCGCCGATACACCGGCCGACGTCCGCGCGGCGCTCGAAGGGATCTCGAAGCTCTCCGGCACCATCGCCTCCCGCGACCGGCAACTCCGGACGCTGGTGGCGAACACGCGCCAGGTCTCAGAGACTCTGGTCGACCGCGATGCCGAGGTCCAGCGGCTGATCCAGGACGGCAACGCGCTGCTGCGAGCCATCTCCACCCGGCAGCGGGCGATCAAGGATCTGCTCGACGGCTCGAAACGGCTCGCGACCGCGCTCGACGGCATCATCGCCGACAACGACGGGCAACTCGGCCCGGTGCTCGAACAACTCGACCGGTTGACGTCGATGCTGCAGCGCAACCAGGAGTCGCTGGCCAAGGGGATCGCCGCGTTCGCGCCGGCGATCCGGGTGCTGACCAACGTCGCGGGCAACGGACGCTGGATCGACGGCTACCTGTGCGGGCTCGTCCTGCCCACGTTCGGCCCGCTCAACGAAAAGGGCTGTTTCGACAAGTGAGTGGCAAGGACGGTGCTGAGCCAACGGTGTCTCAGGATGTACTTCCGCGTGACTGGGAGGACGACACGCGTGATCCGACGGACGGCGAGGGTGTCGTCCCGTCCGGTCACGCGTGATCGCCGAATCGGGACAGGTCAGGGCTTCGTCCGCCGCAACCAGAACAAGCCGATCACCGGCAGCACCAGCGGGATGAAGAGGTAACCCTGTCCGTACACCGACCACACGGTGGCGTGCGGGAAGGCCTCGCGGTCGAAGAGGCTGAACGTGCCGACGGTCAGCACGCCGAGCAGTTCGACGCCGCAGGCGACCAGCGCGATCCGCCACCAGCCCGCGCCGCGGCGGGCCAGCGCCACGGTGGCCAGCAGGTAGACGACGGCCGCGAACGCGGAGAGCGCGTACGCCAGCGGGGCCTCGTGGAATTTGGTGCTGATCTGCACGGCGGCACGCGACGTGGCCGCCAGCGCGAAGATCGCGTACACGGCGACCAGGATCCGTCCCGGGCCGGAGGCCTTGTCCGTTGCGGTGTCCACCGTCCGCTCCTCGGTTTCTTCAGGCACTGGCACCCGCCCACACCTCGTGCAGCCGCAGCACCATCACCGGAATGGCGAGGCAGGCGATGCCGAGGATCGCGGTGCTCGACCGGGTGCGCTCGGCCAGCGCCCAGAAGGTCCCGAGCGGCAGCACGACCAGGCAGCCGATCAGGTAGGCGAGGTAGGTGGCCATGCTGCCGGGGCGGCCGCCGCCGATCAGCAGCACGACGCCGATCACGAGCTGCGCCACCAGGAGGAGTTCGACGACGGCGAGGCCGGCGAGCAGTGCGTTGTCCGGGAGCTTCTTGCGTGCGGACTGCACGAAACTCCATACCGCGACCAACGTCGCGCAGATCGCGACGGTCACCGCGAAGCCTGTGATCACGCCCGCCTCCTTACCTGCTCCACCGGCGACAACGTACCTCCGGACGGATCTCCGCCGACGGGCGACCGGTGGTGCGCGTGGCGGGCGCCACGGCCCCCCGATAGTGGTCCAGACCTCGGGTGAATAGATCACGAAGCGCGATCGGTCGGCGTTCGGTCGATCAGGCCGCCCGTTATCGGGTTATGTGCTTCGACCAGGGATTACCACGCGGATCCGTTCCTGTTACACACCGACCGGGTGGTTGAAATACGAGTTGATCTCACCCTGGGTACCCCTACCATTCGGTAGGTTTCGAATTCACGTCCCTGAACAGCCCATCCGAACCCCCGATATGGCGGATTGGCCGTTCGGTATCCGGCGGGTGGAATATTCTCCATCGCGATGGTGCACATGGCCCATCCGATTGGTGCCAAGGAGGGGGCGCTCGATGGACGTCCGATACGAAGCGTATTGCTTCGCCGATCCTCTGTTCTTCGATGAGCAGCGGGAAAACGGGGACGCCGCCGACGATTTCGCCGCCCTGCTGCCCGCTCCCGAGACGGGCTGGCGCACCGGAGTGCGTGGAGTATGGCGGTTGTTGCACCCTGTTGCTCGAAACCTTCCCTCGCAGGGCTGGAAAATCCACGTATCAGCAGGTCTGGGCAACGCGGAGCGTGTGCTCGCGAAGGTGCATGACCATTGTGTCGAGCACGAGGTGTCCTACAAGCATCTGCGTTCGCGGGGCACCTTGCTGGCAAGGAATTCGAAATACGCTCCGCGTGACGGAAGCGGAAAGTTGCTGACTCTTTATCCGGCTGACAACAACGAGCTCGAGCGCGTTCTCGCCGAGTTGTCCGCGAAGCTCGACGGAGAACCCGGGGCATACATTCTCAGTGATCTTCGGTATGGTGCCGGACCGCTCTACGTCCGCTACGGCGGATTCGCCGAGCAATGGGTCGAACTCGACGGCAAGCGGGTCCTCGCGGTGCGCAAACCGGACGGCACGCTGGTCCCGGACAAGCGCGAACCGACCTTCTCCGTACCTGACTGGGTGACGATTCCGGAGTTCCTCGCCCCTCATCTGGCGGCTCGCAAGAGCGGCGGCGCGGACCGGTTCCCCTACCAGGTGAAAAGCTCGATGCACTTCTCCAACGGCGGCGGCGTGTACCTCGCGGACCGGAAGGCCGACGACGAACGGGTGGTCCTCAAGGAGGCCAGGCCGTTCGCCGGCCTGGACCGCGACGAGGTCGACGCCGTCGAACGCCTCCGCCGCGAGCACGAGGTGCTGGACCGGCTGAAGGGCATCGACGGCATCCCCGCCGCCTTCGACCGCTTCACCGTCTGGGAGCACCACTTCCTGGCGATGGAGTACATGCCGGGCGTCTCGCTCGGCAGCTGGCTCGCCCGCAACTACCCGCTCACCCGGCGCGACACCACCGAGGCCGACATCGCCGCGTACACCGAACGCGCGTTGGCGCTGGTCCGGCGGGTGGAGGCGATGGTCGAGGAGGTGCACGGTCGCGGCATCGTCTTCGGCGACCTGCACTCGCTGAACATCCTGGTCGACGGGGACGACGACTCGGTCTCGCTGATCGACTTCGAGATGGCGTCCGACGTCGAAACCGGCGTTCGGCCCGCCCTCGGCGCGCCCGGTTTCCGCGCCCCGCGGGACCGGAACGGGTTCGAGGTCGACGAGTACGCGCTCGCCGTCCTGAAGCTGTGGATCTTCTTGCCGCTCACGACGCTCCTCGAGCTCGCCCCGGGGAAGCTGCGCGGGCTCGCGGACTTCGTCCAGCGGCGCTTCGACGTCCCGGAGGGCTACGCCGACTCGATCGTCGCCGAGCTCGCGCCCCGGAACGCCCCGCCGCTGACGAGCGCGACCGAGCTCGACCAGGACAAGCCGGACTGGGCGCTGGTCCGCAAGCAGGTCGTCGAGGCGATCCTCGCCAGCGCGACCCCCGAGCGCACCGACCGGCTCTTCCCCGGCGACATCGAACAGTTCCGCGTCGGCGGAGCGTGCTTCGGCTACGGCGCGGCCGGCGTACTCCACGCCCTGAAAACGGTCGGCGGCGAGCGTCATCACGAGCACGAACGCTGGCTGCTGGACTCGATCCGACGTGATCCGCCGGGACGGCCGGGGTTCTACGACGGCTCCTACGGAATCGCGTACGTCCTCGAAGAGTTCGGATACCGGGACGAGGCCACCAAGCTGCTGTCGGCGTCGGCGACGCTGGTCGAGCAGACCACCGACCACGGTCTGGAAGGCGGCTTGTCCGGGATCGGGCTGACCCAGCTGCACTTCGCGGTGTCCCGCAAGGACAACGAGTTCGGGAGGCAGGCGCTCGCCACCGCCGTCCGGCTCGCGGAGGCCCTGGAGGTCGCCGACCCGCCTGGCGACTTCGGCAGGGCCGGGCTGCTCAACGGCTGGTCCGGGTCGGCGCTGCTGTTCGTCCGGCTGTTCGAGCGCACCCGCGAACAGGGCTGGCTGTCCTTCGCCGACCAGGCGCTGGAGCGGGACATCGAGGAGTGCGTCGAGTCCGACGACGGCTCGCTGCAGGTCCGCGACGGCGAGACCCGGACGTTGCCCTACGCGGGTGTCGGCAGCGCCGGGATCCTCATGGTCGCCGAGGAACTCGCGAAGCACCGTCCCGACGCGAAGGCGTTGAAGAGCCTTCCCGGTCTGCGTGAAGCGTGCCGCGGCGAGTTCGTCATCCACCCCGGTCTGCTGTTCGGACGGGGCGGGCTGATGACCGCGCTGGCCATGGGCGCCGAACCGGACCAGCGCGTCCGCGACGCCATCGACCTGCATCTTTCCCGGCTGGCCTGGTACGCGGTGCCGTACAAGGGCGGCCTGGCGTTCCCCGGCAACCAGTTGCTGCGGCTGTCGATGGACGTCGTCACCGGTGGCGCGGGTGTTCTGCTCGCCCTCGCCGCCACCCTGGACGGGAAGGCCGCACTGCCTTTCCTGTCCTCCCGAACTGCCGGTCGCTGACGACCGGTGGAAGAGGAAAAACAACGAAAGGGAACATGATCATGGAACTGGTTCTCGACCTGCAGGCACTGGAAACCCCGGAGGTTCTCGAGGGCGGCGGCGGTGGCAGCCACGGCGGCGCGAGCAACCTCAGCCTGCTGGCGTCCTGCGCCAACAGCACGGTCAGCCTGCTGACCTGCCACTGATCACCGGCTGATCACTGAGGGCGCGGGAGCGGCACAGGCCAAGTGCGCCGCTCCCGCGCCTTCATTTTGCCTTCCGGTTCATCTCGTTGGGATCACGGATCAAGAAGTGGGACGTGAACCCCGCACCGCCGGCTGGACGAAAGGAGTGGGATGGCGGGTTCCGCCGATCGCCTGCTGGTCACCGTGACCCTGCTCGATCGTCCCCGCCTGATCGCGCTGATCGTCAGCGCGCTCGCCGGGACGGCGGCGGGACTGCTCCTGCCCGGCGCGCTGGCGGCCGCGGTCGACGCCGTCGTGGCGGGCCGTCCCAGCCTTCCCGAAGTCTCCTGGCTGATCGTCCTCGGTGTCACCGAGATCGCCGTCGGCCTCATCGGCGGGATCCTCACCGCGCGGATGACCTCGTCCGCGACGGCCTGGCTGCGCCGCGAGCTCACCGACGGCTATCTCGCGCTCGGCACCAGATCGACCTTCGCCGACGGCGACGCGATCAGCAGGCTCACCGGTGACTGCACCGGCGCGGGAATGGTCGCCTCGGTCGTCGTCCAGCTCGGGTCGACCACCCTGATCTCCGGCGGGGCCGTCGTCCTGCTCGCGCTGATGGACTGGCGGCTCGCGCTCGTCTTCCTCGGCAGCATCCCGTTCGGCCTGATGCTCGCGCGCACCCATCTGAAGAACACCGCCGACGACGTCCTCACCTATCAAGAGGTCTCCGGCGAACTGGCGGCGAGAATGGTCGACGCGGTCGCCGGGCTCCGCACGATCGCCGCGTCGGGCACCGCCGACCGCGAGGCCGAACGGGTGCTGCGGCCGCTGCCGAAACTGAGCCTCGCCGGGCGTGGGATGTGGCGCACCCAGGCCAAGATGGTGTGGCGTTCCGGTTTGCTGCTGCCCGCGGTGGAACTCGCGGTGCTCGCCGCCGCCGGTTTCGGGGTGCTGGAAGGCAGGCTGACCGTCGGACAGGTCCTCGCGGCGCTCGGCTATGTCGCGCTCGGCATGGGCCTGATCACCCAGATTCCTTTGCTCACCACACTTTCCCGCGCGCGATCGTGTGCGCGGCGGATCAACGAGGTGCTGGACTCGCCGGTCCCCGAACCGGGTGACCTCGGTGTCGTCGTCGAGCAGGGCACGCTCGAACTGCGCGGCGTCACGGTCGAAGGCGCGTTGCGGGACGTCGACCTGCTCGTCCAGGGCGGCCGGTTCACCGCGGTCGTCGGCCGGTCCGGCTCGGGGAAGTCCGTGCTGGTCAGCGTCCTCGGCGGGCTGCTGCCCCCGGACGAAGGGACGGCGACGCTCGACGGCCGCCCGCTGGAGCGGCTGCGGCCGCACGAACTCCGTGCCGTCGTCGGGTTCGCCTTCGAACGGCCCGCGTTGCTCGGTGCGACCATCGGCGACGCCGTCGGCTACGGCTCGTGGGCGGACGAGGCGGCCGTGCGCGCCGCCTGCCGGTCCGCCCAGGTCGACGACCTGATCGTCCGGCTGCCGGACGGATACCGGACGCCGCTTGCGGAGACGCCGCTTTCCGGTGGAGAGGCGCAGCGGATCGGGCTGGCGCGCGCGATCGCGCACGCGCCGAGGGTGCTCATCCTCGACGACGCCACGGCCAGCCTCGACACGGTCACCGAAGCCGACGTGGAAGAGGCGATCGAACGTACCCTGCCCGGCCGGACGCGGGTGGTGGTGACGCATCGCGCGGCCACCGCGTCGAGGGCGGACGCGGTGGTGTGGCTGGAAGACGGGCGGGTCCGCGCGGTCGGCACGCATGCCGAGCTGTGGCGGAATCCGGCCTATCAGGCGGTTTTCACCGGCATGGGGGCGGAGCAGAGGTGAACATCGAAGACCGGGCCGAGCACGACACGAACCGGCCGCGTCCTCGCGGTGCGGGTTCGCCGAGGGGCACCGAGGGCGCGCAATGAGCGTCTGGGGGCTCTACCGCTCGGCGCTGGTCGGGCAGTGGAAAGGCGGCCTGGTCCTGCTGGCGTGCTCCGTGCTGGAGAGCGCGCCCGCGTTCTTGTCCGGTCGCCTGGTCGAACTCGCGGTTGACGAGGGGTTTGCCGCGGATCGGCCAGGCACCGGACTGCGTTGGCTCGCGGTCTTCGGGCTGGTCGCCGTGATCGGCGCGTTCGGCTCACGGCTGGTGTGGCATCAGCTCGGCAAGGTCGTCGAGCCGTTGCGCGACGCGCTGGTGACCGCCGTCGTGCGCGGGGTCCTGCACGATCCCGCGCCGCCGCGGAACCAGCCGGACGCCAGCGGCGTCGCCCGCATCACGCAGCACGTCGAGGTGGTCCGCGACGCCACGGCCGGGCTTCTGGTGCAGGCACGCGGGATGATCGTGACGACGGTGGCGGCGCTGGCCGGGTTGTTCACCGTCGCCGGTTCGCTCGCGCTGATCGTTTCGATCCCGGTGGTGGTCGCGGTCGGAGTGTTCGCCTGCCTGCTCCCGTCGCTCGCCCGCCGTCAGCGCGCGCTCGCGCTGGCCGACGAGCGGACCGCCGAGGTCGCGGGCGCGTCGCTGTCCGGTATGCGTGACGTCGTCGCGTGCGGCGCGGAACCCCTCGCCGCCCTCGAGCTCTACGACGCCGTCGACACGCAGGCCGAGGCGGCCGTGCGGGTGGCGCGGTCCGGGGCGGCCAGGACCGTGGTGATCGCGACCGGCGGTTTCGTGCCGCTGCTCGTGGCGTTGCTGGTGGCGCCGGGCATGGTCAAGGACGGCACGCTCACCGCCGGGGCCGCGCTCGGCGCGCTCGTCTACCTGGCGACGACGATGCAACCGGCGCTGCGCGGGCTGGCCGCGACGGCGAGCACCGTGGTGCTGCGGCTGATCGTCGCGCTGCGGCGGCTGGCGGAGACCGCGCAGGCCGAACCGGAACCCGACGGTACGGCCGAACCCGACGGGACCGCGATCTCCGTGCGCGACCTGACCTTCAGCTGGGGAGCGGCGGCGCGACCGGTGGTGCGCGGCCTCGACCTGCATCTGCGGCCCGGGGAGCGGCTCGCGGTGGTGGGGCCGAGCGGGATCGGCAAGTCGACCTTGGCCGGTCTCCTGACCGGGATGCTCGAACCGCAGGCAGGCCGCGTGCTGCTCGGCGGGGTGCCGGTCCGGGAGATACCGGCGGCGCTACGGCACCGGATGGTCGCGTTGATCCCGCAGGAGGCGTACGTCTTCGCCGGGACCGTGCGGGACAACGTCGGCCTGTTCGCGCGGACCGCGATGGACGGCGAACTGGCCGCGGCGGTGGCGGCCGTCGGCGCGGAACCGCTGGTGACGAGGCTGGGCGGACTCGACGGCGAGATCGGGCACGGAATGCTGTCCGCCGGTGAGGCGCAGCTGATCGCGCTCGCGCGGGTGTACGCGAGTGACGCGGGCGTCGTCGTCCTCGACGAGGCGACATCACACCTCGACCCGCCCGCCGAAGCCCGCGCGGAACGGGCGTTCGCCGAGCGAGGCGGGGTGCTGGTGGTGATCGCGCACCGGTTGACGTCGGCGTTGCGCGCGGACCGGGTCCTGGTGATGGACGGGAAGGAGACCGCGCTGGGCACCCATCTCGAACTCATGGACCGGTCCACGCGCTACGCCCAGCTCATGCACGCGTGGTCGCCGCGGCTACCCGAGCCCAGTGCGCAGTTCTTCCAGCGCGCTCCTGAGTAGACCTTCGACGGGGACCGGGCGCCGGGACTCGCGATCGACGAAGACGTGCACGAAGCGTCCCTCCGCGATCACCGTCTCCTTCGAGTACATCCCGACCTCGTAGCGGACGCTGGACCGGCCGAGATGCCCGACCCGAAGGCCGACTTCGAGCTCTCCCGGGAACGACACCGAAGCGTGGTACTCGCACTGCGATTCCACGCACAGCCCGATGACCCCGCCGGTTTCGATGCCGAGACCGCCGCGCTCGATCAAGAAGGTGTTGATCACGGTGTCCATCACCGAATAGTGGACGACGTTGTTGACGTGCCCGTAGACGTCGTTGTCCTTCCACCGCAACGGAACCGTCTGCCAGTGCGGATACTCGCCGTTCACCACAGCGTCACCGACTTCCGCAGGATGACGGCGAGATCCGCTTCGGACGCCTCACGCGGCGCCGTCGCCAGCAGCCGTTGTTGTTTCACCGTGCCGGAAACCAGTGAGTCCACATCGGACTCGGTATAGCCGACGGCGCCGATCCCGTTGGGGATCCCGATCTCCCGCATGATCTGCCGCAACACCGCGGGCAGGTGGTCCCGCAGATCACCCGGCCATTCGTAGTCCGGCGCGAGCAGCCGCGCCACCCGCAGGTGCCGGTCCGGGGCGGCGTCGAAGGTGAACCGGAACGCGGCGGGCGCCGTCAGCGAAACGGCCATCCCGTGCGGCACCATCGCTTCGTCGCCGGGATACCCGGCCGGATGGAACTCCCGGACCTGCCCGGCGATCGGATACGCGTTGGCGTGCGGGATGTGCACGCCCGCGTTGCCGAAACCGAGGCCGGCGAACGTGGCCGCGAGCGCCATCGCTTCGCGTGCCTTCAGGTCGGAGCCGTCCCGCACGGCCGCGGGCAGCGCCCACGACAGCAGCCGCAGCGACTGCTCGGCGAACATGTCGGCCAGCGGATTCGAGCCACAGTAAGGAACCCGGTCCTCGGGGCGCTTCCGGTCGAACTCGGTGTACGGCTTGGCGGTGTAGCTTTCCGCGGCGTGGCAGAGGATGTCCATCCCGCTCGCGGCGGTGACCTCGGGCGGCTGCGAGACCGTCAGCCTCGGGTCGACCACGGCGAGACTCGGCCGCATCCGGAGATGGCTGATGCCGCTCTTCACCCGCAGTGACAACACGTCCAGTACGCAGACGGTGGTGCTCTCCGAACCGGTTCCGGTGGTGGTCGGCACCGCGACCAGCGGTTTCAGCGGTGAAGCCGGCGCGCGGCCGCCGCCGACCGGGGCGTTGACGTAGTCCATCAAGTCGCCGTCGTTGCTGGTCAACAGGTTCACCGCCTTCGCGGTGTCGATGGCGGACCCACCGCCGACGGCGACGAAAGCGTCCCACTCACCCTGCCCGCGGGCGAAGTCGACGGCCTCGCGCATGCTGACGTCGGTCGGCTCGACGTGTACGCCGTCGAAGACGACGGCTTCGATGCCATAGGTCTCGATGCCTTCGGCGATCCGTTGTGGCCAGCCCGTCGCGGCGACGCCCGCGTCGGTCAGGACGAGCACCCGGCGGGCGCCGTACTGGGTGAGGTCGTAGCCGATCTCATCGCTCGACCCGGCGCCGTACTTCAAGGCCGGTGCCCCGTAAGTGAAAACTGTTTCACGTCCGGCGGTGGCTGAGGTCACGTTTTCGTGCTCCCTTGCTCGAACACGTTCCGAATTTCGGACATTTTCCCGCTCCGGGGTTGCCGGAATCGGAAGATCGCTTGACGGCACCGATCACCGCCCGCCTAAGCTCTTCTCATTAGATACCAACCGGGAGCGTCCGTCGCCCAGACGGCCGTGGGGATCCTGACCGAGGCGCGGATCCACCGTGTGTACGCGGTGGTGGGTGAGTCCTTCCTGGATCTGCTCGACGCGCTGCAACGCGAGCGGTCGATCACCTTCGTTTCGGCGAGGCACGACTCCGGCGCGGCGTTCATGGCCGAGGCCGAAGGCAAGCTCACCGAACATCCGGCGGTGCTGCTCGCCGGCCGCGGCCCGAGCGCGGCGAACCTCGCGATCGGCGTCTCCACGGCGTACCAGGACGAGAGCCCGATGGTGGTCCTCCTGGAGAACCCGCCGTCGGAGCCCGGTCCGACGAGTGAGCTGCCCACCGCCGACCTGACCGCGATGCTCGAACCCATCGCCAAGTGGACCGGCCGCGCGGAATCCCCGGCCGAGGTCCCCGGCCTGCTGGTCGAGGCGCTGAACCGCTGCCGCGAAGGGCGGCCAGGACCCACCGTCGTCGCCGTCCCCGCCGACTTCTGGGGTGTCCCGTTCGATTCGGCCAAACCGGTCGCCTCCGTGCGCCCGCCCGCCACCGGCGCGCTCGGCCGGACCGCGGAAGCGGTCGCGCAGCTGGTCGACGAGGCCCGCTACCCGGTGGTGATCGTCGGCGGCCGGGCCCGCGCGGCGCGTGACGAGCTGATCGCCGTCGCCGACGAACTCGCGCTCCCGGTGTACAACGCGTTCCGCCGTCAGGACGCCTTCCCCGAGAACCACGCGCGCTACGCCGGCCACCTCGGCATCGGCATCCCCGCGCGGCAGCTCGACGCGCTGGAGCGCGCCGACCTCGTGCTCGCGCTGGGCACGCAGCTCGACGAGGTCACCACGCAGTCCTTTCGCTACCCGACGCCGTCACAGACGCTGGTGCTGGTCGGCACCGGGATCGAGCCCGCCCGCCGCGGCGGCCTGACCTTCCGCGTCGACTCCGAGGTCGAGCCGTTCCTGCGCGAACTGCGCAACGTCGCCTCGCCCCGGCAACGGCGCGCGTCGGCCGCGAACGCCGCCGTGCACACCTTCATGACGCCGCCCGACACCAGTGGCGCCACCCGCATCCACCCCGCCGACGTCATCCGCGCGGTGCGCAAACTCGCGCCCGAAGACGCGATCGTGACCAGCGACGCGGGCAACTTCGCCCAGTTCATGCACCGCTACTGGTGCTTCACCGCGCCGCGCAGCCAGCTCGGGCCGAGCAACGCCGCCATGGGCTACGCCGTTCCCGCGGCGGTCGCGGCGAAACTCGCCGAGCCGCGCCGGACGGTGATCGCGATGGTGGGCGACGGCGGCGCGCTGATGACCGGGCAGGAGATCGAGACCGCCGTCCGCTACCGGGTGCCGGTGACCGTCCTGGTGTTCCAGAACGGCCTGCACGGTCCGCTCGCGGTGCACCAGGCGCGCAAACACGGACGGCTCACGGGAGTCACCGTCCCCGTCACCGACTTCGCGTCCTGGGCACGCGGCCTCGGCGCCGCCGGGTACACCGTGGACGACCGTGAGGAACTGGAGCCGATCATCGCGAGCGCGCTGGTCCGGCAACGGCCGTGCGTCATCGACATCAGGACGGATCCGGACGTGGTGACCCCGGACGTCCGGCTGACGAGCCTGCTGGGCGCCGCGAGGCCACCGCAAGGCGGCCAGTAGAGCCGCCGCGCCGACTGCCGGGCCGGTACTTTTTTCTCAGGGGATACACAGAAACCCTTGCCTGGTGGCCTTCACCTGCTCCAAAGGGTGGGAAAGAGGTGACGACTCGGCAGAGTTTCGGCTGTGCCGTCACCGAAGACCGGCTTTTGTCGGTCGGTCGTGGCACAATCGCCGCAACACCGAGAGTCCGATATGGACCGGACAGATCACCGGTGAGGTTGTTGGCACGCAGTACTGAACGTCGTACTACGAGCGTTGTGTTGACACTGGGAGAAAACATGGCTGACGAAACGAAGCCACAGGACAAGTCCGTTTCCGGCGTGGTGCCGGTGCAGTTCAGCGCGGACGCGGAGACCCACGACATCGCCGTCGTGCCCACGAACCGGGAGGCGCTGCGCCGGTCACCGTTCGGTGCCGAGGTACCGCTGCGCGCGGCGAGCGGCGAATAGGGCGCTCGAGAACGGGGCGATGAGGAGCGGGGCCGCGGAGAATACAGTGCGGCCCAGCACACCCGGGTGAGGAACCTTGTCCGCCTGCGTGCGGTGTGCTTTACTGATTCAGGTCTCGTTTTTGTGTTCGTGTTGGTTCACGCTCGCAGAACTCAGCGGGCGTAGTGTCTCCTCGTGTTTCCGGGGAAGCAAACCGTCTGGTCATGACCCGGGCTGCCGACGTGGCTTCCTGTTTGTTTGTGTTGCATATGGAGATTTTATGACTCAGGGCACTGTGAAGTGGTTCAACTCCGAGAAGGGGTTCGGCTTCATCACTCCCGACAACGGCGGCGGCGACGTCTTCGTGCATTACAGCGAGATCAAGGGCAACGGCTTCCGTAGCCTCGAGGAGAACGCCCGCGTGGAGTTCGAGATCGGGCAGGGCGCGAAGGGTCCGCAGGCCACCTCGGTCACCGTGATCTGATCCAAGTCTTTCAAGCAGGGCCGTCTTCCCTCGGGGAGTCGGCCCTGCTGCTTTTCCGGGCCGGCCCGGGGGGGGGGGGGGGGGGGGGGGGGGGGGGGGGGGGGGGGGGGGAGAAGGGGGGGGGGGGGGGGGGTGGGCCCCCCCCCCCCCCCCGCGCCAGAC
>NZ_JBVJCE010000008.1:54405-221429 GCF_055588925.1 Amycolatopsis sp. NPDC041971
TTTTTGTTTTTGGGGTTTTTTTTTTTTTTTTTGGTTCGGGTGTTTCGGGGGACCCCCCCCCCCCCCCCCCCCCCCCCCCCCCCCCCCCCCCGACCCGCGGGCACCCACAGTCCACGCGGTCCCCGATCCTGCCGAAAGTCGGGGCCTCCGCCTGACCTTCGTGCGCTGCCCCGCGTCGCCCTGACCGGCGACGATTCCGCCATGAACGGGAAAACCGGCCGATGGATCGGCGGAGTGGCCCTGATCCTCGCCCCGCTCGTGTGGTTCGCGGGCCTGTTGCTGCGGCATCTGGTGCTCGAGGACTTCACACCGGAGCAAGTCGCTTGGTTCGACCAGCAACCCTTCGCCGCGCCCGGGCAGCTGGCCGCGTACGCCGCGAACCCCGGCTTCGTGACGGCCGCGTACTCGGTCTTCCTGCTCGGAGCGGTTCTCCTGCTGCCGGCTTTCCTGATGCTGGCGAAGATCGTCGCGGCAAAGGCACCGGCACTCGCCGCCTGGGGGTTCCTGCTGCTCGCGTTCGGCCTGTTCGCGCGGGTCTACTTCGCCGGTGTCGACCTGACGGCCTTCGAGCTCGTCGACAAGCTCGGCCTGGACCAGGCGAGGAAGCTGGTGATGGACGACTATGTCGACCTGTCCTACGGGTTGTGGCGGATCCCGGTCACCGCGTCGGTCGGCCAATACGCCGGCGGGCTGTTGCTGGCCATCGGGGCGTTCCGGGCGGGTACCTTCGGCACCGGGCGGGCGCTGCTGTTCCTTTGGCCGTGCACGCTTTGGATGGGGGTGCTCAAGGAAAGCGAGTTCCTGAGCATCGTCACCGCCGTGGCCCTCGGCCTGGCGCTCGTCCCGCTCGGCGTCCGTGTGCTGTCCGATCGGTGGCCCACCGATCGGGAGCCTCGGGCGCTTTCCTGGTAGGCGCCTCTCAGCTGGGGGAGACGAGTCCCGCCTCGTAGGCGAGCACGATCGCCTGTGCCCGGTCCCGTAACCCGAGTTTCGCCAGTATCCGGCCCACGTAGGTCTTGATGGTCTGCGCCGAGAGCACGAGATCCGCGGCGATCTCCGGATTGGACCGTCCTTTCGCGATCAGCCGCAGCACGTCCCGCTCGCGTTCGGTGAGCACGTCGAATCTCGCCGGGGACGGCCGCGGCACCGGTGCGCTCGCCACGAAGTTCGTGATGAGCCGCTTGGTGACCGCGGGGGAGAGCAGCGCGTCACCGGCGGCGACCACTTCGATGGCGTTGATCAGTTCGGCCGACGGCGCGTCCTTCAACAGGAACCCGCTAGCACCCGCCCGCAGCGCCTCGTAGACGTAGTCGTCCAGGTGGAACGTCGTCAGGACGATCACTTTCGGCTTTTCGCCGTCGCCTTCGAGCAGCCGCCTGGTCGCTTCGAGACCGTCCATCACCGGCATCCGGATGTCCATCAGGACCACGTCCGGTGGCGTGGACAGGGCGGAGAGGCCGGCGAGCGCCGCGATTCCGTCGCCTGCTTGGCCCACCACGTCCAGACCCGGTTGCGCGTTCAGCAGACCGGCGAAGCTCTCCCGCACCAAGGCCTGGTCGTCGACGATGAAAACGGTCGTCACGCGTCGTCCACCCCCGGGAGATCCAGCTCGACGGCCACGCGGAAACCGCCGTCGGCCCGCGGCCCGGCCTCGTACGAACCGCCGATCAGCGTAACGCGTTCGGCGATCCCGGCGAGGCCGGTGCCGTCGTTGGAAGTAGACCCGGCAGGCCGTGTCGGCGGCCCGTTTTCGACGAGGATTCCGAGTCCGTCGGGGTCTCGCCGCACCTCGACGTCCACTCGTGCTCCCGGGCTGTGCCGGGCCGCGTTGCTGAGCGCCTCCTGCAGGATCCGGTACGCGGCCAGTTCGATCAGGGCGGGAACGTCGTCGCCGCCGGAGATCTCCGCGCGGATCTCGATCCCGGAGGCCCGGCAGCCGTCGATCAGCGACGGCACCTCCGCGAGCCCCGGCTGCGGTTCGTGCTCCGGCTCGGCGTCGGTGTCACGCAGCACGCCGACCAGCCGCCGGGCCTCGTCGAGCGCTTCCCTGGCCGCGACCCCGATGGCGCGGAACTCCTCCTCCGCGGCCTCGGACACGTCCGGGACGCGGTAGCGCGCGCTGTCGGTCCGCAGCGCGATCAGCGAAAGGTGATGGCCGATGATGTCGTGCAGTTCCCTGGCGATCAACGCGCGTTCCTGCAACGTGGCCCGTTTCGCCCGCTCCTCGACCGTCGTGCGCTCGGCCGCGTCGGCCTGCTCCAGCGCCCGGCGGCGTTGCTGCATCCCGTAGCCGGCCAAGATCGTCGCGGCCACCACGATCAACGACAACACCAAGCTCTTCGTGCCCGCGCGGGGTAGCTGGGCGATGCCGGCCGCGACCGCCAGCGTCACGGCGATGATCGAGATCCCCCGGCCCTGCCCGGGTTTCGTGCGGGCGAGCGTCATCGCGAGCACCGGCAGATACGGCAGGACCTGGACCTGCAACGGCCATTCCGACAAGGTCCGGCCGAACAGCGCGTAGTCGGCGGGGAAGAGGATCGCGATGATCGCGCTGACCATCCCCGCCGCCGCCACCCGGACGGCGGTCAGCGGGAGCTTGACGACCAGCAACGGCGGCACGATCTGCAGGATCAGCAGGAAGAAGATCACCGGCACACTGCCGCCGCCGAGGTAACGCGCCCACGTGCCGTAGGTCAGGCCCAGCAGCACCGCCAGCGCGGTTCCGGCGAGGACGGTCTTGACCCAGACCGGGCCGCGCCACCAAGCCGAGGGCGGTTCCAGATCGGCGTCGCGTCCGGTGAGGAGCGCCCATCCCAGTGAGCCGCCGTACGAGTCCATGATTCGACGCTAACGACGCCGCGGACCGGGCACATCCCCTCGTGGGGGACACCGGGAGTCCCCCACGAGGTGACGCGGACTGCTCGCCCGGGCGGGATGTGCGGGACGGTGGCGCGGGCTCAGGCTCGGCTCATGAACGACATCAGAGGGCTGATCCGGTCGTCCGCGTTCGCGTGGCTGGCCGCGGGACTGGTCATCGCGGTCTACGTCGAGATCGTCAACGCCGGCGCGGTCGATCCGCTCGCCACCACCTTCAGCGAGTACGTCCACGTCGGGCAGGGCGCACGGCTAGTCGGGGTCGCCATGCTGGCCACCGGCTTCGGCGCGCTGACCATCGCGGGCGGCGTCCGTCTCACCGGGGCGGTGTGGGGGGCCAGGCTCGTCGCCTTGTTCGGTGTCGGGCTGTGTGTGCTCGCGGTGTTCCCGCAGGAGCCGATGGACCAGCCGCTGACCTGGCACGGCGCGATCCACCGGTATGTCGCGCTCGCCGCTTTCACCGCGTTGCCGCTGGCAGGACTGGTTCTCGGCGGGGCCCGGCGGTTGTCCTACGCCACCTTGGCCGCGCTGGTGGTCTTCGTGGCGACGTTCCTGGTCGACGCCCGTGCGGTGAGTGGGCTGGCCGAACGGATCCTCCTGATCCTCGAACTCGCGTTGCTGGTCACCTTCGTCCGCGGCGGTGGCTTTGCGATGCAACCTCGTGCAACTCTTCCTTTCGCGGCCTCGACGTCGTTTCCTTGTAGGGACTTGGCGCGGCAGCGGAGGACATGTGGGCGAAGCGGTTGCGGGGATCGTGGCGAACCCCGCTTCGGAGCGTGATATCCAGAGCCTGCGTTCGGCACTGAGAGTGGCCGGGGTCGGCCGTGTGATGGTGTGGACCGAGGCAGGGAAGATCATCGGCACCGTCCGCCGGATGGTGGACGCGGGCGCGAGTGTGCTCATCTGCCTGGGCAGCGAGGGCATGATGCGGGCCGCCGCGGCCGCCTGCGGCGACGTGCCGCTGCTCATGCTGCCCGCGGGGAGCACCGACGAGTCTTCTGTAGCCGGGCTCGCCGCCGGGCTGCTGGCCACCCATCAGGTCGACACGGACCTGGTCACGAATCGCGCGACTGTGCTCGAAGTGGTGACGAAGGCCCGTCGCGAGATCGCGCTGACCGACGTCAGCGTGTGCTCGGAGAGCCGGTGGGATCCCGCGTCGCTGACCGAGCTGTATTGCACGTTCGCCGTCCCGGACGGGGTCGGGTTGTCGAGCATCCCCGGACGGCTGTGCCCCAGCCCCAAGTCCACTGTGGACGGTGTCGCGGTCTCGCTCGGGCCGGTCGACGAGACGCCGTACGTCGTGCAGGCACCGATCGCGCCCGGTGAGGTCCGCGCGGTGGGCGTACGGGGCTGGAGCGTGCTGCACGCCGGGGTCCGCGTCGACCTCGCCGCCGGTGGTGGCTCCATCGCGCTCGACGGGCAGCCGCACTTCGTGCTGAAGCCGGGAGAGAGCGCTTTCGTCGAGCTGAAGCCCGACGGCCCGTGGTGCGTCGACGTCCGCGCCGTGATGGCCGAGGCCACCAGGACCGGTTTGCTCCTCGGCCGGAAGCCGACAGGGTCCTTTCCCGCGACCCACCTGGTGGACGCACGCTTCAGCGGATAAGCCCGCCCTGGTCACAGAGGCCTTCCGCACGCCGGGGCCGCCGGGCACACTGGCCGAAACGGACCAAAGGAGTGGGCCAGGTGCGGTTGGAGGCGGCTTTGCCGGCCGGCGCGGATCCGCGCCGGCACGCGCGCGCCCTCGCCAAGGTGCACGAAGCCGCCCTCTCCGGTCGCGCGCTCCCGAGCCATCCGCGCGCGGTCATCGGCGCGTCCTGGCAGCGTATGCGCCGACTCGGCATGGACCCGGACCGCGGCTCGCCGGTTCCCGCGCTCGCCCCGGAACAGCTGGAAGCCCGCCGTCGCGAGAGCGGCCTCGCCGCCGTCCTGCCCGCCCTGCGCGGCGGCCTGATCAGCCTCGCCGAACAGGCCGCGCACATCGTGGTCGTCGTCGACGCCGGCGGCCGCGTCCTCTGGCGCGACGGCAGCACCGCGGTCCGCCGTCGAGCCGACGGTCTCGGATTCGTCGAAGGCGTCGACTGGCGCGAGAACTCCGTCGGCACCAACGCCATCGGCACCGCGCTGGTCACGAGACATCCGGTGCAGGTCTACTCGGCCGAGCACTACGTCCGTGACCAGCACGACTGGACCTGTGCCGCCGCGCCGCTGCACGATCCGAGGGACGGCAGGCTGCTCGGCGTCGTTGACCTCTCCGGCCCGGCCTCCACCGTGCACCCGACCACCCTCGCGCTGGTCGACACGGTCGCGAAACTCGCCGAAGCGCAGCTGCGCACCACCCACCTCGCCGAGCTCGAACGGCTGCGCGGCTTGGCGTCACCCCTGCTCACCAAGGTGAAGGGCAAAGCGGTGATCGCCGACCCGCACGGTTGGATCGCGGCTTCGGCGGGACTCGCCCCGGTCGGCCGGATCGCGCTGCCGAACGACGCGACCGCGGGCCGGACCTGGCTGCCCACCTACGGGAACTGCCTGCTGGAACCGCTGCCGGGAGGATGGCTCGTCCGGCTCACTGAAGAGGAGGACGCGCCGCCGACGCATGTCGTGCTCGACCTGAGGTCGGCGCGGGAGAGCACGCTGCGCGTCTCGGGCGCGGCGGGCACGTGGTCGCATCGGCTGAGCCCGCGGCACGCGGAGATGCTGTACGTCCTCGCGCGTCATCGCGAGGGAAGGTCGGCTTCGGAACTGTCGCGCGACCTGTTCGGCGACGCCGGCCGCACCGTCACCGTCCGCGCCGAGATGTCCCGGATGCGGCGGCATTTCGGCGGGATCCTGCTGGGCAGGCCGTACCGGTTCGCCGACGACGTCGAGGTCCTCGTCGAGCGGCCCGCCGACGGCGACGTCCTCCCGTATTCCGTCGCGCCCGCCGTCCGCGCCTGAACCTCCACCCCCGGTTCCACCCGGCGATGGTCCCGGTCCACCCCTCGGCGTGCCTAACGTCCGTGTCATGGGAAAGATGAGCCTGAAAGGCCTGGTGGCGCTGGTCGTCGTAGGGGTCGTCGTCCTGCTGGGATTCCTGGCCTACCGGCTGATCCTGGTGGAGATGATCACGCGCCTGAGCGATCACTGAGGGGGGAGATGGCGAAGCGGGAGAGGCCGCTGCTGCCGGACACGATCGCGCCCAGCTGGCTGGTCGTCCAGCTGCTCGGCACGGCCGCGGTCGCGGTGGTGCTGCTGACCGCGAGTGAGTCCAGTGCGTGGATCTGGACGGCCTACGGCGTCTGCGGGGCCTGCTGGCTGGGTTTCGTCGCGGCCTCCCCGCGATTCCCCCTGCCGGCGACCGTCCTGCTCGCGGTGGCGAGCGTCGCGCCGTCGCTCGCGCTCGGCTGGGCGGAGGACTCCTCCGCCATCGTGCTGGCGGTGGTCACGGTCAGCCGGTTCGCCACCCTGACCGAGCCGTCGGTGGCCGCCATCATGGGGGTGGTCGGGCTCGACGCGGGCCTCGCGGCGGTCACCGGCCTGGTCGCGGGTGCGTCCGGGCCGGTGGTGCTCGGCAACGTCGGCGTGCTGCTCGTGCTGATGCTGCTGGGGTTGAACCGGCGGCAGTACGAGGTGCAGGCGGCGCAGGCGGCCGCGCTGCTGGAGCAGACCAGGCTGGCGCAGACCGAACACGCGCGGGCGGCCGCGCTCGACGAGCGCACGCGGATCGCCAGGGAGATCCACGACGTCCTCGCGCATTCGCTGGGGGCGTTGGGAGTCCACCTGGAGGTCGCCGAGGCGCTGCTGGCCGAGAAGTCCGATGTGGACGGTGCGCTCGACAGGGTCCGGTTGTCACGGCGGCTGGCCGCGGACGGGCTCGCCGAGGCGCGGGACGCGGTCGCCGCCTTGCGCAGCGACGTCCCGTCGCTGGCGGAAGCCTTGCGGCTGCTCGCGGACGCGCATCACGACGGAGTGTCCTTCGAGGTCGAGGGGGAGCAGCGGCCACTGCCGTCCGCCGAGGTGGTCTCGCTGGTGGGTGTCGCGCGGGAGGCCTTGACCAACGCGGCCAAGCATGCCGCCGGGCGGCCGGTGTCGCTCCGGCTGCTCTTCGCTCCGGCGGAGGTTCGCTTGCGGGTGTGGAACGAACTCGGCGAAACCAGCCGATCGGCGGGCACCGGCGGATTCGGTCTCACCGGGATGAGGGAGCGGCTCGCGCTCGCCGGTGGCACGCTGACCGCGGGCGCTGACGACGGGCGCTGGACGGTGGAGGCGGTGGTGCGGGCGTGATCCGGGTGGTCGTGGTCGATGACCAGCAGGTCATGCGCGAAGGGCTCGTCGCCCTGCTCGGGTTGATCGACGGCATCGAGGTCGCCGGCTCCGCGGGCGACGGACGGCAGGCACTCGACCTGCTCCGCCACACCGCGGCCGACGTCGTACTGATGGACTTGCGCATGCCCGTCCTGGACGGGGTCGCCGCGACCAGACTGCTCAAACGTGATCACCCGGACATCGCTGTCGTCATTCTCACGACGTACGCGGACGACGCTTCGATCGCCGACGCGCTGCGCGCCGGAGCCCGGGGTTACCTGACCAAGGACGCCGGGCGCGCCGAAATCGGGGCGGCCCTCCGCTCCGCCGCCAACGGCCAGGCGATCTTCGCCGCCGAAGTCTCCGACAGACTCGTCGCCGCGCTCGACGCCAGAACGGTCACGCGGGTCAAGGCCGAACTCCCGGACGGCCTCACCGCCCGCGAAGGCGAAGTGCTCGGCCTCATCGCACGCGGGCTGTCCAATCCGGAAATCGCCGCCGAACTGTTCATCGGCGAGGCCACCGTGAAAAGTCACATCAACCACACCTTCGCCAAGATCGGTGTGCGCAATCGTGCGGAGGCCGTGCGGTACGGCCTCGAAAAAGGTCTTTGATCCGGCCCGGAGATCACGTGCAGATGACACACGCCGGTGTCACTGGCTGCGCTGATCCCGACTCGGATACCTTCTTTGCGGGTAGAACCAATGGGGAGGATCGGCGATGACGAGCACTGTGACCCGGCCGGGGCCGCCGGGGAGCCCCGCGCCGCCCCCCGCGCCGGAGGGCCGCGGCGGGATCGCCGGGCTGCTCGAACTGCCGGGGAACGGGATTCGCGCGATCGTCCGGTCCGCGGCGACCACGCCGGGCAGGCTGTCGGTGATCGCGATCGGGCTCGTGCTGCTGTCGCTGGTCGCGGGGCTGTTCGGCACGCTGGCCGCGCAGGACAAGAAGGACACGATCAACGGCCTGATCGACCACCGCGAACCGCTGGCCGCCGCCGCGCAGCAGGTCTACCGCGCGCTTTCGGACGCCGACGCGACAGCGGCCAGTTCGTTCCTCTCGATCGGCACCGAGCCGCTCCCGATGCGCCAGCGGTACGAACGCGACATCGCGGAAGCCGGTGCGGCGCTGGCGAAAGCGGCATCGGATTCCTCCGGTGTCGACGAAGCCGCCGAGCAGATCAACATCCTCGGCCGTGAGATTCCTGTCTACACAGGACTGATCGAGACCGCCCGCGTCTACAACCGGCAGGGCTATCCCGTCGGTGCCTCATATCTGCGTGAGGCCTCCGAGCTGATGCGGGCGAAAATCCTTCCCGCCGCACAGGATCTGTACCGCATCGACACCGACCGGCTCGCCGCCGAACAGGACGACGCGACCGGATTCCCTTGGCTGGCAACGGCTTTGATGCTCGCCCTACTCGCCGCGCTGATCGTCACGCAGGTACATCTGACGCGGAAGACCAACCGGCTGCTGAACGTCGGGCTCGTCGTCGCGACCGTGTCGGTGGTGGTCGCCCTGCTGTGGGGCGCGGTGGCGCTGATCGTGCAGAGCAGCCTCGTCGGCAGCGGCGAGGAAGACGGCTCGCACCAGGTGGACGTCCTCGTCCGCGCCCGCATCGCGGCGCTGCAGGCACGAGCCGACGAAACGCTGACCCTCGTCGCCCGCGGCGACGGCGCGGCGTACGAAAAGGACTTCGGTGACCTCGCCGCGCAACTCGGCGGGACCGACGGGCAAGGTGGCCTGCTGGGCGAGGCACGCGGTCTCGCGGCGGGCGGCGCGGCCGCCGAGAAGGTGGACGCGGCGATCCAAGCGGCGTCGGCGTGGTTCAAGGCGCATGCCGAGGTGCGGCGCCAGGACGACGACGGCTTCTACCAGGACGCCGTCGGAACGGCCATCCGCGACGACAAGAAGGACGGCGCCGCCGGGGCGTTCCTGCGACTCGACGAGAACCTGGTGGCCGCGATCAACGTGGGACGGCAGGAATTCCTCGACGACACCCGCGGCGCCGAACGCGCGCTGACCCTGCTCCCGCCGGGGATCGCGGTGCTGGCGTTGCTCGCGGCGGCGGGGTCCGCGTTGGGAATCCGTGAACGGCTGAGGGAGTACCGGTGATGCGAAACGGTCTGCGAGGGGCCGTGCTCGGCGCGGTCCTGGTGCTGGTGACGGCTTGCGGCAGCGCGGGGGCGCCGGTCGACCCGGCCCCCGTCGGCGACGTCGCGCCGCCGTTGCCCGCGAACGTCGGCGGCGCCGACAACGCCGGCGGTGGCGGGACGACCGACACGAGCTGTAACCCGTTGGCCAGCCTGCGGCCGACCAACGGCACGTCGATCACCAGCGGCTCGACGATGGCGAAGATCAAGGAGAACGGCAAACTGATCGCCGGCGTCGACCAGACGACGTTCCTGTTCGGTTTCCGGAATCCGACGTCGGGCCAGCTCGAAGGCTTCGACATCGACATGGTCAACGAGATCGCGAAGGCCATTTTCGGCAGCGCGGAAGGCCGCGTGCAGTTCCGGGCGATTCCGTCGAAACTGCGGGAAGAAGTGCTCGAGAAGAAGCAGGTCGACATCGTGGTGCGGACCTACAGCATCACCTGCGGCCGGCTGAAGAAGGTCAACTTCTCGACCGCTTATTACCAGGCGGGGCAACGGATCCTGGTCGAATCCGGCTCGAAGGTCACCCAGCTTTCGGACCTCGGCGGGCGGCGGGTGTGCGCGACCAAAACGTCGACCTCGCTGACGAAGATCGCGTCGGATCCCTCGAAGCCGGTGCCGGTCTCGGTGGACAACTGGTCCGATTGCCTGGTGATGCTGCAGCAGAAACAGGTCGAGGCCGTGTCGACGGACGACGTCATCCTCGCCGGGATGCTCGCGCAGGATCCGACGCTGAAGATCGTGGGGGGCCGGTTCACCGAGGAGAACTACGGCATCGGTATCCCCAAGGAGAACGAGGACATGGTGCGGTATGTGAACGCCGTGCTGGAGAACGTACGCGGTGGCGCGTGGCAGACGATCTACGCGAAATGGATCGGGAACAAACTCGAAGGCGGGACGCCGCCTTCACCGGCGTACAGGTGAGAACGGGCCGTTCGGGATCGCTCCCGAGCGGCCCGCCTCCGGTCAGGGGGACTTGTCGCCGATCACCGGCGGCACCGGCTT
Organism: Amycolatopsis sp. NPDC041971; assembly: GCF_055588925.1. Lineage (NCBI taxonomy): Bacteria > Bacillati > Actinomycetota > Actinomycetes > Pseudonocardiales > Pseudonocardiaceae > Amycolatopsis > Amycolatopsis sp. NPDC041971. The sequence goes on from NZ_JBVJCE010000008.1 coordinate 64,722, forward strand.
CATCTCGCCTTCGTAACCGCCGAACAAGACGTCGGCGTCCTCTTCCTGCAAGTAGTCCGGGGCCTTCTTTTCCTTGTCCTCTTCCTTCTGCCCCTTGCCACCGGGAGCGCCCGCGCCCAGGGCGCCCGGCCCGCCGCTCTTGCCCGCGGCGGCCGCACCACCCCGCGTGACGCGCTCCTCCGGCAGCTTGCCCGCCCCGGACCCGCCACCCTTGCCCGCGAGTTTTTCGGCGTCACCGGCCGAAACCTTGCCACCCGCGAGCCGCTCGGCGACATTGCCCGACCCGCCGTTGCGCCCGAACCCACCGCCCCCGCCACTGGTCAACCGGCTCGCCGCACTGCCACCGGGCCCGCTCGGCGTCCGGCCGGGCTTCCCGCGATACTGCTCGCTGCCCAGCCGTCCGAGACCGGTGGGACCAGGCCCGTTCACCGCCGCCAGCCCAGGCGTCGGCCCCGGCCGGAACGACCCCGGCGGCCCGCTGAACGGCTGATTCGGCCCCGGCACCCCGGTGTGCCCGCCGCCCGTGGTGATCCCCGGCCCCGGCGTCGGCCCGCCCGGACCACCACCCGGCCCGGGCATCCCCGGACCAGGACCACTGTTGGGCCCCGGGCCACCGCTGAAGCCCCTGGCTTCAGTCCCCCCGGAAAACCCGGACGCCGTCGTCGAATCACCCATCTCCGGCGGCGGGGCGAACGTGGGCTGCTTGGAATTGACGTCGAAAAGCGACTGGTCGTAGGTGTGCATCACCTGCGCGGCCTGCTGATGCGCCTGGAACGACTGCTCCTGCTTGGCCGAGATGTTGCCGACCGTGTCCAGCGCACCCGCGTAATTACCCGACGCGAGCTGGCCGAGGGCGTTCTTGTATTCGGTGTTGCGGTCGAAAGGAACCTCTTCGGGCATGGAGTTCTTCGCGGTGGTGGCCGCTGCCGCCGACTGGGAGAAGCGATTGGACGCGAGATACGCGCCGTCGCCCGCGGTGTCGGCCCACTTGCTGATGTTGGTGAAGAAGTCGGTGACCGACTTGGCGCCGTCCCCCTGCCAGTGCTCGCCCTCTTTGCCGATCGCGTCGCGGACGGCGTTGCTGAAGGTGTTCAGGGAGTTGCCCTGGTTGTTCCAGAGCACACCCTTCTCGTCGATGTCCTGCGGATCGAGGTCCTGGGTGACCATGTTCTTCAGTTCGCCATGCGGAACGGCTTCATAGCGCTGTTCCGACGGATTGAGACCGGCACGGAACTGCTGACCCTGCGCGAGCGCCGCGGCCTGGTCGGCCGAGTACTGGCCGGCCTGCGCCTCGGCTGTCAGCCTCGCGGTAACGGAGTTGCCTCCGGGACCGGCGTTGGCCTCGTTGTACGTGTCGGAATACCGCTTGGCCTCGTACGTCCGGCCGGGGTTGCCCATCGCCGAAAACTTGCTGTCGAAGTCGTCTTGCCCGACGTTGACCATGGTCCCTCTCGTTCCGTAGTCAGTTGCCTCTAGGCAGTTTCGGTTCGGCGGCCGTCGCGATCTCCCGGGAGAGCGCGCAGGCTTCTTCGTTGGTTCCTGTTTGTTCGAGCGTCGTCGACGCCGTCATTCGCGCGTCAGGGCCGACGGTTACAGCGACTGTGCAGGCATCGGTTCCCGCGTCGCCTGGGATTTCGACCGCATCACGCCCGTTCACTTTCGCGGGGACTTTGGTTCCTTGTCCAGGCGACAGCTTGTCGATCCCAGCGTCGGGGACAAGGTAGATGCTGACCGAGGCGTAACCGCGTTTTGCGGTCCCACATCCGTTGTCACTCTCGTATCGTTCAATTTCCGGAGCGGCGAAGCCCTTGGGCGTCGTAGTGGGTTCTAGAAGATCGCATGTTTCGAGGTGACCGAATACTTCACCTGACCGGTTGTCCGAGTTCGCCGGTGCCGCGCTCGGTTCCGAGGCGATGGCGCTGCCTGGAAGCTCAGACGAGCAGCCACTCGCCGCAACCGCGAGTACCGCGATCAGCGAACCAAGGCGGACACGGGACGTCATCAGCTTCCCTTGGGCAGTTTCGGTTCAGCGGCCGTGGCGATCTCCCGGGAGAGTGCGCAGGCTTCCTCGTTGGTCCCCTTGTTCAGACCGGTCGATGCCGTCATCCGGGCGTTCGGGGTGACGGCGATCGCCACGGTGCAGGCCTGTTTCCCCGCGTCGCCAGGAATTTCGACGGCGTCTCGTTCGCCGACCTTGGTCGGGATCTTGGTTCCTTGGCCGGCGGACAGTTGGTCGATCCCGGCCTCGGGAACGAGGTAGAGGGTCACCGAGCCGTACCCGTACTTCCGTGTGCCGCAACCGTTGTCGCTCTCGTAGGTTTCCTCGGCAGGTGGGTCGAAGCCCTTGGCTGTGCTCGTCGGCTCCAGCAAGTCGCAGGCTTTCAGCTTTGCGAAGACGTCCTCAGGTGCGGTGCTCGCCGATGCCGACGTACCACCGGGCCGTGTCTGCACAGGTGTGGCGTTGCCGGGTTTCTCTGTGGAGCAGGCGGAAAGTCCCACAGCGAGAAGGGCCGACAAAGAAACGACGAGCAGGCTCTGTGATTTCGTGATCATGTCGATCTTTGTCAGTCCTTTTGAAGAGATTTCAGCTGGTCGGCGTTGGCGGTATCTCGCTGCAAATACTTGGACTTGGCCAAATCGATGGCTTCTTCGGCGCGGTTGAGGACGTCGCGCAGCGCGTCAAGCTGGGTCTTGGCGGACAACTCGTCACCGTCAGCCACCAGGATCGCGTGCTGGCCGACTTGCTGCGCGAATGGGCCAGTACCCAACTTGGGCGTTTCCGTAAGACGTTGGAACCGGATCTGGTTGTATACCCAGTCGGTGATGTATTCGTTGATGGCGGTCTTTAGCGCCTCTCCCGCCTCTTCGCTGACCTTGAAGTCCCCGTCCTTCGCGGCCTTCACCATCCGATCGGCCTGAGCCGAGAAGTCGCCCAGAATGTCCGAGAAGTTGCCCGGCGGTCCGCCGGTGCCGTCAGTCATGGTCTCTCCCCTGTACCAAGTCCCGGTTACTCGTAGCGCTCGTCAGATCACGATATCAGCGGAACCGGCCCCGAAGCCCGCCTTCCGGCGAGGATCACGCGCTGTCGACGCGGGCGGCTTCGACCAGGTCGTGGACCCATCGTGCCAGGTGAGAGCCACTCGTCGGGGTGAACGTGCGGCGGACTTCGCCGTCAGGGAAGCGGTCGGTGGCGAGCATGAAGCGCCCCTGGACGCTGTCGAACCACTGGACACTCTTCTGCAGCGGTTTGCCCCGATCGTCGCGCAGGGTGAGGCTGATCGTGCCGAGTCGCGCGAGCGGGTGCTCGAAAAAGCGGCCGGCCGCGCCGAGGCGGAGGTTGTTCGGGTCCTCGTCGAACGGGTCGTCCGGTCTTTTGGACGGCGGGAGAGTGCTGGACGTCGTCACCCGTCCGGGGAATGGCTGAAGTGACGGCAGATAACCGAGCAGGGTCGCGACGACCTGTTCGGGGTAAACCGGCTCGAAGAGGATGTCGAATCCGCGTTGCTGGCTCACGACGCCCGAACTGCTGTTCCAAACGCCCCGGTAGAGGTATTCGGCGTCCTGCTCGACTTCGTGCGCGTCCAGGGTGACGACGAAGTCCCCGGTGGCCCAGAGCCGGAGCGTCTGTTCGTAGTCGCGCAGGAGTTCGCGGTCGCGGGCGAAGCCTCGATCGGACAGCTCGGCCCAGATCTCTTCGCAGTGCCGCTCGCGTTCCGTGATGGTGGCTCCGACGGTCGGGATTTCGAAGGGCAGCACGAATCTGCCGAGCCCGAGTTTGTCGAGTACGACGTCGAGCTGGGTCATCGACATCGAAAATGACGCAGGCACCGGTCTCTCCCCCTCATCACCTGCTGAATCGGTTCTCTCTCGCACCGTAGCGGGTTCGACCCGGCGCGGGCACGACCTGCCTGCACTTCTAGTCCATCCATACCCCGCCGCCGCCCTCGACAGAGGAGCCGCGCTCCCAGGCCTAGACTGAGTGCGACGCTGTCGCGGGGATTTCGGGAGGTACCAGTGTCGGAAGAGCCGCGCCGTCCTCGGCACGCAGCGCCGGACGACGCCACGCCGGAGCGCGAGGCGGAGTCCGCCTCCTGGACGCCGCCGGCGCCGGTCCGCTGGGAAACGCCCGAACCGTCCATTTCCGGCAGGCTCGATCTGAACGAGCCGCCGCGCCCGAAGCAACGGCCCGAGCCGGAGAAGGACGCCGAGCGCACGATCTATCACGCGCCGGTCCAGCGTCCGCAGACTTCGCCGCGCGGCCGGCAGCGGCCGATCCCCGGCGCCGAGGATCCGACGCGTCCGCCGGGCGACATGGCCCCGGTGAGCCCGCAGACCCAGGTCGTCCGCCCCGCGTGGCAGGTGCCCGCCGGCGCGCCGCAGCCGACCAGCGTGCTCTCCTCGCCGACGCCGGAGACGCAGAGCATCATGCCGCCGACGCCGCGCGTCGACCACGGTCCGGGACCGCTGCCGGACCCGGGTACGGAAAGCGTCCTCCCCGAACGTTCCAGCGAAGGCCGGGGGACCGGCACCGGCACCGGATCGGGCAGCCGGGGTACCGGAACCGGCACGGGAACAGGCACGGGTTCGTTCCCCGGCACCGCACGCCGGACGTCGTCTCGCACCTCGCGCCGCGGCCGTCTCGGCGCCGGGCTCGTCGACGTTCCGCAGGTGCCGTATCGCGACCCGGCGTCAGCGGTCCTCGAGAACCCGATGGTGTCGGAGGAGAAACGCTTCTGCGGCGGCTGCAGTGCCAAGGTCGGCCGCGGCAAGGACGGTGAGCCCGGGGCGCCCGAGGGCAACTGCGAGAAGTGCGGGAACCCGTTCTCCTTCGTTCCGAAGTTGCGGCCGAACGAGATCGTCGGCGGCCAATACGAGGTGCTCGGCGCGCTCGCGTACGGCGGGCTCGGCTGGATCTACCTCGCGCAGGACCACAACGTCAGCGACCGCTGGGTGGTGCTCAAGGGCCTGATCGACACCGGTGACGCCACCGCGATGGCGGCCGCCGCGAACGAGCAGCGGTTCCTCGCCGAGGTCGAGCATCCCAACATCGTCAAAATCCACAACTTCGTGCAGCATCCGGACGGCGACACCGGAAACTCGGTCGGTTACATCGTCATGGAGTACGTCGGCGGCCAGTCGCTGCGCCAGCTCGCGCTCGCGCACCACCGTGAGACGAAGCGCCCGGAGCCGCTGCCGATCGGCCAGGTGATCGCCTACGGGCTCGAGATCCTGCCCGCCATGGGCTACCTGCACAGCCAGAACCTGTTGTACTGCGATCTCAAGCCGGACAACGTCATCCAGACACACGAGCAGCTCAAGCTGATCGACCTCGGCGCGGTCCGCCGCGTCGACGATTACGAGAGCCCGTTGTTCTTCACCACCGGCTACAGCGCGCCCGAGCTGGCGACCCATGGCGCTTCGGTGGCATCGGACCTGTACACGGTCGGCCGGACGCTCGCCGTCCTCAGCTTCGAGTTCTCCGGCTACACCAGCAAGTACAAGACGACCCTGCCCGGTCCGGACGTCGTCCCGTTGTTCGCGCTCTTCGGTTCGTACCACCGCTTCCTGAAGCGTGCCACGCACTCCGACCCGGACCGCCGGTTCATCGCGGCCGAGGAGATGGCCGACCAGCTGACCGGGGTGCTCCGCGAGATCATGGCGCTGGGCACCGGGAAACCGCGCCCCGGCGCGTCGACCGTCTTCGGTCCGGAGACCCGCACGTTCGGTGTCGACATGGTCGTTCCGGAGCACGGCGGGAGTGTGCCGCTGCCGGATCCGGGCGAGGTGGTCTCGGGGTTGCCGATCCCGCAGGTCGACACGGACGACCCGGCGGCGGGCGTGCTCGCGTCGACGGTCGCGCTCGATCCCAAGGGCGCGATCGAGTCGCTGGCCGGGGCGCCGCGCGAGTCGATCGAGGTCCGGTTGCGCATCGTCCGGGCCCGCATCGAGCTCGGTGAGCTGGTCGAGGCGCAGCGGCAATTGCAGGCCGCGCAGTACCTCGCGATCAAGGCCGGTTTCCCGCACGACTGGCGGATCGACTGGTACCGCGGCCTGATCGAGCTCGCCGGTGGACGGTCCCGCGTCGCGCACGTCGCGTTCGAAGCGGTGTACGACGACCTTCCGGGCGAGATCGCGCCGAAGCTGGCTTTGGCCGTCAGCGCGGAAGGGGTCGGCGACTACTTCGGCGCCGCGCGCTACTACGAGCTCGTGTGGCGAACGGACCGGTCATACGTCAGCGCCGCCTTCGGGCTCGCTCGCGTGTACCTCGCGCAGGGCGCCAGGGCCAGCGCGATCGAGGTGCTGGAGGCCGTCCCGGCGTCGTCGTCGCATTACGTCGCCGCGCAGGTGGCCGCGATCAAGATCAAGACCAGGATCAACGGCGGCGGCAAGGACCCGGTGATGGTGTCCGAGCGGGATCTCGTCGACGCCTCGACGCGCCTGGAGCGTTTGCAGCTCGACGCCGAACGCCGCACGCGGTTGTCGGCGGAGGTCCTCGAAGCGGCGTACGGCTGGCTCAACTCGCAGAACCAGCCGACGCCGGGGTCGACGGTGCTGGGCTGCGCGCTGGACGAACGCGACCTGCGGTTCGGGCTCGAGCGCTGCTACCGGACGTTGGCGCGGCTGGCCGGAACGGTCGACCAGCGGGTCGAACTGGTCGACAAGGCCAACGCCATCAGGCCGAGGACGCTCACCTGACCCCGCATTTCGTCCTCTGAACGCGGTAGTTCCGAATACGAACCACCGCGTTCAGAGGACGAAATGCTCAGGGGTTGATGTCCCATTCGCGGGCGCGCTGGGCCTTTTCGTGCGCGGCGGCGAGCTTCTGCAGGGCCTCGGGATCCCCGTGGGTGCTGAAGTGTTCGAACTCGACCCGGACGAACAACGCCCGCGCGCGCACCGCGACGGGGCCGTCTTCGGCGTCGAGCCGTCCGTCGGCGCTCACGTAGATCTTCCGGCCGGCGACGCCGTCCAGCTTCGTGGCGATGTAAAGGGTCGAGCCGACCGGGACCGGCCTGAGGAAGTCCGTCTCCAGTTTCCCGGTGACGGCGGGCCGACGCAGCAGGTTGCCGACGGTCGCGCCGAGCGCCTCGTCGAAGGCGCAAGCCAGCAGGCCGCCATGGGCGAGGCCGGGCGCACCCTGGTGAGCAGAGGTGACGGTGAACTTCGAGTACACCGTCGTCCCTTCGCCCACCGTCGAATGCAGGTGGAGCCCGGCCTCGATCTCGTCGCCGCACCCGAAACACTCACCGTAGTGAATACCGAGGTGGCTGCCCTGTTTCGGGGCTTCCGGGTGGACGGTCGCCGGTTCGACTTCGACCGGCGGCCACGGCTGCGAGATACGGCTCATGGACAGACGTTAACTCGCGGGTAGCTCGGAGGGATCGCCGGGAGTGACCGTTTCCGGCTTTCGGCGTCGCACGATCCGCGAACTCACGATGCCGCGCAGCGACACCCCGGCCGTTTCCGGCAGCAGCAGGATCGGGATGGCCGCGATCGCCGCCGCGCCCATCAAGTAGTAAGCCGGCCACAGGTTGTCGCCCGTCTTGTTCACCAGGGTGCCGATGACGTACGACGCCGTGCCACCGAACAACGCGGTGGAAACGCTGTAACCGATGGAGAAACCGCCGTAGCGTTCCTGCGTCGGGAACATCGCCGGCAGCGTCGCCGCCAGCACGGCGAGGATGAGCACCAGCGGCACCGCGATCATCACCAGGCCGAGCATGAGCTGCCCGGCGTTCCGATCGTCGGCGGCCGCGCCCATCAGCGAGAACGCCGGGATCGGCAGCACCAGGAAACTCGCACAGCTCGCGATCAGGATGGGTTTTCGCCCGATCCGGTCGGACAGCATGCCGATCGGCACGATCAAGATCAGCATCAACGCGATGGTCGCCAGGATGATCAGCAACGGCGTATGCCCGCTGAAACCGACCACGTCCTTGAGATAGGTCTCCAGATACGTGATCACGATGTAGTCGGCCACGTTCAACATCACCACGATGCCGACCAGGTGCAGGATCGACGTCCAGTGCTTCTTGAACAGCGCCTTCAGCGGCGACTTCTCGACCTGCTGCTTCTGTTCGATCTCCTGGAACAGCGGAGTGTCTTCCAGCTTGTTCCGCAGGTAGAGACCGACGATGCCGAGCGGCCCGGCGATCAGGAACGGCAGCCGCCAGCCCCATTCGCGCATGGCCTCGTCGCCGAGGACGACGGTGAAGATCGTGACGAATCCGGCGCCCATCGCGAAACCGACGAGCGTGCCGAACTCCAGCCAGCTGCCCCAGAAACCCCGGCGCCGCGCGGGCGCGTACTCCGCGATGAACGTCGCCGCGCCGCCGTACTCGCCGCCCGCCGAGAAACCTTGGACGGTGCGCAGCAAAATCAGCAGGACCGCCGCCGCCGGCCCGATCGTCGCGTAGGACGGCAACAGGCCGATGATGAACGTCGACCCGGACATCAGGATGATCGTCAGCGCGAGCACCTTCTGGCGCCCGATCTTGTCCCCCAGCGGACCGAACACGAAGCTGCCGAACGGCCGCACGATGAAGGTGATCGCGAGGACCGCGAACGTCGCCAGCGCGCCCTCTGAAGTGCTCGAAGCGTTGAAGAAGACCTGCCCAAGGATCGCAGGCATGAAGCCGAAGACACCGAAGTCGTACCACTCGATGCAGTTACCCATCGCCGCTCCGGCGACGGCCTTTCTGATCTGCTCGGGTGGGGCCTCCGCCGGTTCCCCGTTTTCCTGATGCGCCTCGCTCAGCGCCTCTTCGGCCATGGGTTTGACCTCCCGACCCACCCGTTACTTACCCATCGTCGAGGGTTTGTTCCCCCGACCGTAGGCGTTCAAACGTGCTGATGCGGCGCTGTGAATCGGTCGTGCGAGCGTCGTTCCCCCAACCCGGTGACGAACCACCAGGTGAAGCCGAGGTCGGAGAGTTTCCGATTACTCTGAGTCATAACTCGGGAATCGGATGTTCCGGACAGCAGGTCAGTGCGTCGTGACCGCGGTCGGTGGCTCGCTCGGTTCCTTCGTCGGAGTGGGCCCGCGCGGAGGGACGGCCGTCGTCGTACGGCCGGGCTGCGGGTTCTTCGGTGTCGAGCGCGTCTGATCGTGCTTCGGGGCCGTAACCGGGGCGGACGACGAATTCCCCGGAGTGACCTCGGGGCGAGGAGTCGTCTCGGAAGGCGCCGGTGAGACCGGTAAGGGGGCGATGGTCGACAGGCCAGGGCCGGCGGGTCGCACCGGCGCGGATCCCTCACCGCCGCGGCCACCGACGACGATCGCGCCGAACACGATCACCGCGACCGTCGCCAGCGAACTGCCCGCCACGGCCAGCCGTTTGCGTCGTCGCCGGATCCGGTCACCCTTCTCGATGATGTCCGCCGCCCGGATGCCCAGCGGGGGACCGCTCGCCCCGTGCGAAAGCACGCCCTTGATGTCCTCGTCCATCTCCTCACCTCCCATCGTCGTGCGCTCCGCTCAAGGCCAGTTCGCTGAAATGCGGCCCGAGCCGCTTGCGCAGGGTCGCCAGACCCCGCGCGCTCTGACTCTTCACGTTCCCGGTGCTGCAGCCCAGCGCCGCGGCCGTCTCTTCGACGCTGAGATCTTCGAAATAACGCAGGACGAGGACGGCCCGCTGCTTCGGGGCGATGCCGGACAGGGCATGCCTGACCAGCATCTCCTGCTCCGTGCCGCCCGCTTCGCCCGCGACTTCGGGAAGGTCGTCGGTGAGCTTCTCCCGTTTGCGCCAGACCCGCCGATGCTCGGAGAGGAACGTCCGCAGCACGATCTTGCGCGCGTAGCCGTCGAGCGCGTCGTGCCGGGAGAGCCTCGGCCAAGCCAGGTACAGCTTCAGCAGCGCGGCCTGGGTGATGTCCTCGGCCTGGTGCCAGTCCCCGCACAGGAGGTACGCGGTGGCACGCAGGCTGTGCGCGCGCTCGTCGAAGTACCGGGCGAACTCGCCGTCCCACGGCGAGCCCGTCCCGGTCTTCGACGAGCGGCTCGACGACACCTAGTTACCGGCTCCTTCGACGATGGCGGGGAGGTTCAGATCACCGGTCGGCCCGGCGGGGACGACCTTGGGCACGCGGTGCTCGCCCGGCTTCACGACGCCGGGACCGATCTTCGGCGGAGCCGCCTCCGGACGCGCCGGGGCGGTGGTGGCCCGGGTCGGTTCGCCCGGTGCCGCGGTGGGCGCGTTGGTCGGCTGGGGCGCCTGAGTGGTCGTCGGCGACGGGGCGCTCTGATCGGCCGACGCCAGCGACGTGGTCGCGAAAGCGGCGCCGCCCGCCAGCAGCAGCGCGCCGAGGGAAAGAGCGATACGAGTACGCAAGAGAGTCTCCTCGATCCGGGCGCCGCTCATTGGCCGCGGCGCCTCACGTCGTTAGACATGCGTCCCGCCCGCCCTGGGGTTGCATCGAATCTTTCGCCGGAACCACCAAGGCCGACTGGACCGGCAAGATGACCGGCAGACCGTCTCCCGGGAGCGCGTCAGCGCGACGGGAGACTTCAGCGCAGGGCAGAAAGACGCTGCCACTCTTCCCAGGAGTAGGTCCAGTCGCTGTAGTCGCGCGCCCGGTTGATCTTCACCGTGCTGCCCTCGATCTCGACGGGGTCCCCGACCAGGGCGCCGTCCATGTACGCCTTGGCGTTCGCCGGCGCCAGGTTCACGCAGCCGTGCGAGATGTTCTTCTTGCCCTGCGCCCAGATCGACGGCGCGTAGCCGTGGATGAACTCGCCGTTGGTCGAGAAGCGCACCGCGGACGGGACGACGATGTTCTCGTAGTCGTAGCGCTCGTTGGTCATCGAGTACGTGTCGTGCTTGGACATCACCACGTGCGTGCCGCTCGGCGTGACGCGGCCCGGGTCGGCGTCGAGGCCGTAACTGGCCGCGTAGTCCGCGATCTGCCGGCCGTCACGGATCACCATGAGCCGGTGGGTCTGGGTGTTGCCCTTGACGATCTGCGAGCGGCCGATCGTGAAGCTCGCCGAGCGGTCTTCCTTGCCGTAAACGCCCTCACCGATCTTGACGCCGTAGATCTTGGCGTTGAACTTCACCGTGGTGCCGGGCTGCCAGTAGGCCTTCGGTCGCCAGTGCACCGAGGTGTCGTCATGGACCCACGCCCAGGCCCCCTCGGTCTTCGGCGTGGTCTCGACCGAGAGCGCCTTCTCGACCGCGGCCTTGTCGGTGACCTTGCTCGGGAACGTCAGTGTGATCGGCATGGCGACGCCGTAGGTCTGCCCGTCGAAGACGTTGATGTTCGCGCCCACCTGCTTGCGCGGTTTGACCGTGGTGAACGCCCCGCCGATCTCGACGGGCTTGCCGTCGGTGCCGGTGGCCTTGCCGGACCACGTATACGCCTTACCGTAGCCGAGCTGTTCGGTGGTGGACCAGCTCTTCTTGTCCTCGGTCGGCTGGCCCGCGACCTGTTTGCCTTCAGGATTGGTCAGTACGACCTGGTCGAGGGTGCCGTCGGCGACGCTGACCTTGATGGGCTGGCCCGGCGCGACGTCCTGCGCGCCCGTGGCGGGCTCGTACGTCAATTTGGCGGGGGCGGGCGCCTTCCCGCCGGTGTCGCTGCTGACCGGCCCGCCGCCATCCGGCCCGCTGGCCGAGACGGTCGGCTCGCTGCTGCACGCCCCCAGCGTCAGAACGGCCACCAGCCCCAGTGCCGCGAACGTCGCCCGGCGGCGCGCGGTTTCCGTGAATCTCAAAGCTTCCCCTTTGCTCCCCTGTACACCGACCATGACGTCCGGACCGCCCCATACGTTGACCCGATCGGGAGTGATGCGGGTCACAATCGGGTGAATCGTCGTTCACGATCGGGGCATGACCGACTTCGGTCCGTATTCGGCGAAGACCGGAGGTCGGCGTGCGGCGACAGGCTAGCGAGGGGGTCCGACAGAAGACGGTGCCTTATACGACGTTCCGGTGACCTTGGTACTCGGGGGTGCCCAGAGTCCGATCACGGGCTTCAAATATGGCCAGATCCCGGTACTCTTCCCTCAGGCCGTCGTTTTGCGTGTTCGTGGCTTCACACTCGCGGAACTTCTGACGCGAGCCATGAGCCGGTGACGCTTATCGCTCGACTCGTTGGAACCGCCCGGGACGGTCTGGGTGTCGCTTCGGAGGCACTCGAAGCGGATGTGCAACGAGGAGTACAGCGGTGGCGCAAGGCACTGTGAAGTGGTTCAACGCGGAGAAGGGCTTCGGCTTCATCGCGCAGGATGGCGGCGAGGGCGACGTCTTCGTTCACTACTCGGAGATCGAGGGTCGCGGTTTCCGCACGCTCGAGGAGAACCAGCGAGTGGAGTTCGAGGTCGGTCAGGGCCAGAAGGGCCCGCAGGCCCAGAAGGTTCGCGCGATCTGAGTCCGCCCTTCAGGCGTTGCTCAGACTGATCAGAAAGGCCCCCGGCGATTCGCCGGGGGCCTTTCTCTTGCCTTGAAGGCTACTTCCGGTGTGCTGTTCCGTTCCGGCGCGGCGGGATCAACGGGGGACGGGCTGCTCCCACGCGTTGGCGTCGAAGCGGAATTCGTCGGTGTGGGCTTCCTCGTGGCGGCGCTGCTGGGCCGAGTTGGCCTGCGACTCCCACGAGAGGCGCTCGAGGATCCATTCCTGCGCCAGCGCCTGCGGCGACAGGTTGCGCTCGGCGGCGGCGTCCTTGAGTTGTTCGCAGGCGATGAGGTTCATCCGCAGCTGGAACACCTGCGCTTCGCCGAAGCGCTTACCGGTGCCGGTGCTTTCCGGGTCGTTCTCGGGCGCGAGGGCACGAAGGTAGCTGGTCAGCTCCGTGTCTTCGACGACCGCATCGGCCTCTTTGGTGGCGGAGTTGCGGTGACGGCCCGGGTTGACCGGCTTCAAGTTCGTACGGCTGCCGCTACGACGGCTCAAGGAAGGAAGGGGCACCGGGCCACGATAACGGTTCGGTCTCGGCAAACCAACCACAGTGAGCCACGACACACCCCTTTCTTTTCCCCGAACGGCCCAACGCCCACAAATCAAACGTCACCGATGATCACCAACAGCGATCAAGAACCGAAACGAGACCCTCCACGACACCTGAGATGAGCTACTCAACCGCCACCGGTGCGGGGCTACCAACCCCCGCCGAACGGACCCTGGGGGTCTGGGGGGTGGCCCCCCAGAACACGGAGCGACCCCCGCGCCAGGGGGAGGAACGCGGGGGTCGGAGGGGATCTCCACAGGCGCTGACCGGGGGTGTGTCAGCAAAACGATTGTCGCACGGTTTGCTGAGAAGGGCGAGTGGGCGCGGGCAGAATTCCGGTCGGGGCGCCACCTGTGGTTCGCCTGTGGTTCATGTGGCGCGGGTGTGCGCGTGATCGCTCTGCGTTGTGCGGAGCGTGGCGACAGGTTCACTCTCCGGGGGGCTGTGTGTCGCGGCCGGCTCTGGCTAGCCTCGCGGCCAAGCTGTTCGTTGGCCGTCTGGAGGAACCATGGGTGGGTCTGTGGAAGTTCGACAGTTCCTCCTTCGGTACGAAGGTGCCGATGGGGGAAGCTCTACGACGTTGGCCGGTGGTCTGCCGGCGCAGCGGACGGGTCAGGGGGATGCCCAGCGGGTGTCCGATGACCAGGTGCGGCGTGCCCGGCTGGCCGTGGCCAATGGGGCGCTGGGTGTCGATGACTGTGTCCAGTTGCTGGACATGCTGGGGTTGACGCTGGATGAGGACGGGCAGGCGCCCGTTCAGCGCTGAGATCGTTCGCGAGAGCCCGGTCGTGTGGTGCGTGCACCACGCGGCCGGGCTCTCGTTCGTCTTGGCGAGCCGCACGCCAGTTGTGTAACACTGTTACCAATCAACTGGCGGGAAGGTGTGGCGACTATGGCCGACGAAGCGGCGATCGCGGTGGCCCGGGAGATCCGGGGCGCGGTGCAGGTGCTGGGCGGAAAATTCATGACCTCTCCGGAGCTCGCCGAAGTCGAAGCCGAAGTGGGACTGTCGCCGCGCATGTTGTACTTGCGAGGGCGTTCGGCGGTGCTGGGTGACCCACCGCCGAAGGTGGTCGCGGAGCTGTTCGGCATCTTCCCGTCTTGGCTCTTCGAGTTCGCCCTGCCGCCCGCGATGGCGGCCCTCGACGCGGCCTCCGCGGTCCGCGCCTACTCGCGGTCATCGATGGCCTGGGCGCGCGTCAATCTTTCGGGTGCCGACAACCCCGGCCGCCCGGCCGATCTGCTGTTCCGTCTCGTGGACGCCGCGGACGCGAGCGGTCTCGCGCTGTTCGCCGGATGGCAACTCGCCGAACGCCCGGAAGACGAAGTCGAGCGGCTGGCGTTCGCGCTCATGGTGTTCCGCGAGTTCCGCGGCGGTGTCCACTTCGCGGCCCTTCGCGCCGTAGGCCTGACGGTGCCCGAGGCCGTCGTCGCGGATCCGGAAGGCGGACGCGGCCGCCTCCTGCGCACCGCGTGGTCCGAGGAGGCCGCGGACGCGCTGATCGCCGCTGCGGAGGCCAAGACCGATCTGCGGCAGCGGTGGCGGCACGCCGAGCAGCTGACCGACCAGCGCGTGGCCGAACTCCTCGCCGGCACTCTCACCGACGATGAGCGAGACGAGCTTCGGCGGCGTCTCGGCGCCCTGCGGGACGCCTCGGCCCTGATATCCTGAACTCACCGCGTTCTCGCAGGTCCCAGCCCTGTGAACAACTAGGGGACCCCCTGTGCGGAAGCGGAAACGGGGGTGTCCTATAGTTATGTTCGCTCCCGGGGACACCGGAGAGCGCGGGTCGGTCGGTTCGCCGAAACCGAACCGGGCTCCCATCGTCCAGCGGCCTAGGACTCCGCCCTTTCAAGGCGGCAACGCGGGTTCGAATCCCGTTGGGAGTACGCAGTACAGTTATAAAGCAGTATGCAAGGCCCTGTGGCGCAGTTGGTTAGCGCGTCGCCCTGTCACGGCGAAGGTCGCGGGTTCGAGTCCCGTCAGGGTCGCAAGATCGTTCGGCTCCTTGCCGGCGTTCCCGGCCAGGTAGCTCAGTTGGTACGAGCGTCCGCCTGAAAAGCGGAAGGTCGCCGGTTCGACCCCGGCCCTGGCCACCGCTCGCGAACCGCCTTGACTCAGGTCAAGGCGGTTTTTCCATGTCCGGGGCCGAAATCGATTCCGTCACCGCGCGGTGCGGAAAATCGGCGTTCTACTTGCCGGTCTGTCGCGTGATCCAGTCGGAGAACGCGGTCACGTCGGTGTAGCTGCCCGGCATCTCCGGCAGGCGGTCTGACCGCGGCTGGTGGCGCCGACCAGTGTCCACTTGTCGCCCGCCTTCACCACGGCGTGCCGCCCGAGTCGCCGTGCGCCACGGCGTTGTCGAACTGACGGAAGTCGGTGGCTGTTGCCGGTTACCAGTCGGCTCAACGGGTTCCCGGCGTCCGTGACCGGTCACTGCGCGACCTTGACCTCCAGCAAGGTCGAGGTGTCAGGATCGAGACATGACACTCGCACCTGAACAAATCGACGAATGGACTGTCGACACCCTCGACCTCGACGCGTACCTGGGACGGATCGGCCAGTACCGCGCGAGACCTTCCGCCGCCGCCTTGCGTGAGCTGGCGAAGGCGCACATCCTGGCTGTCCCGTTCGAGAACGTCGACGTCGTTTTGGGGCAGCACAAGGGAATCGCGCTCGAAGACGTGATCGGCAAGCTCGTCCGCCGTCATCGCGGCGGCTATTGCTACGAGCACGGCAGCCTGTTCGCCGCGGCAGCCGAGCAGCTCGGCTACCCCGTGCGCCGCCTGGTCGCGCGGGTGCAACCGCAGAAGAACGGGCCGTACACGCATATGACGCTCGTGGTCGAGGCGGACGGCGTCCCGCATCTGGTCGACATCGGTTTCGGCGCCGGGATGCTGGTGCCGATGCCGCTGGTCGACGGCGCCGTGGTGGATCAGGCAGGTTGGCCGCATCGGCTCGTCGCCGACGGGAGCTGGTGGCGCCTGCAGAAACTGGAGGACGGCGACTGGACCGACCTGCACACTTTCACGCTCACGCCGATGCACCGGATCGACTACGACGTCTACCACCACTACACGTCGACGCATCCGCGATCGCCGTTCACCGGGCAGCTGGTGGTCATGCGCCTGGAGGAAGGGCTCAGCCGCAAACTGGTCGGCGACGAGTTCATCGTCGAACGCCCGGACGGGACCAAGGAGACCACCAAGATCCCGTCCGAGCGGCTCGACGCGACACTGCGCGAGCTGGACGTCGTCCTCACCGAGGAAGAACTCGCGAAACTGCTGACGATCTACCCGGGTTGAGGCTCAGAGTTCGAATTCCGCGCGCTTGTCCTCGGGGACGAGATCCTCGTACTCGCGGTGCTTCGCGATGAACGAGCGCACGTACGGGCAGTAGGGCAGGACGGGCCTGCCCTGCGACCGGACGTCGTCGAGCGCCGCGGTCACGAGCTTGCCCGCCAGTCCCTGGCCCGCGAAATCGTCCGAGATCTCGGTGTGCAGGAACAGGATCGCGTCCGGGCGGGTGCGGGTTTCCAGGAACCCGGCGGGTTTCCCGTCCACGACGATGTCGTAGCGGTTTTCTCCGGCTTTGATCTCGACACTCATTCGACGGCTCCGAAAAGTTCGTCCGGCGGCGCGGGGCGACCCAAATGGAAGCCTTGCGCCTGGTCACAGCGCAACTCACGGAGGACCGCGAGCTGTTCTTCGTCTTCGACACCTTCGGCGACGACGATCAGGTCGACGGCGTGCGCCATCGCGACGATGCTCTTGACGATCGCGGCCGCGTCGCGCGATTCCGCGATGCCGGTGACGAAGGTGCGGTCGATCTTGAGCGTGTCCAACGGGAGCCGTTGCAGCTGCGCGAGCGACGAATAGCCGGTACCGAAGTCGTCGATCGCCAGCGAGACACCGAGATCACGTAACGACGTCAGTACTTCGGCGGCCGCGGCCTGGTCACGCATCAGCGCGCTCTCGGTGACCTCCAAGGTCAGCGCGTGCGGCGGGAGCCCGGTGGTCTTCAGCGCGTCCTGCACGCCCGCCACCAGATGCGGGTCGTCCAGCTGCCGGGCCGACAGGTTGACCTTGAGGTTCAGGTCGATGCCGAGTTGTTCACGCCGCCGGGCGATCTCGCGGGTGGTCGTGCGCAGGACGTGTTTGCCGATCAGGTTGATGAGGTCGCTTTCCTCGGCCAGCGGGATGAACTCGGCAGGCGAGATCGTGCCGTGCGCCGGATGTTTCCAGCGCAGCAAGGCTTCCACGGCGACCATCTCACCGGATTCGATGTCCACGACCGGCTGGTACGCCGTCCAGAGTTCCTCGTTCTGCAGGGCGTCGCGCAGGTCCTGCTCCATGCGCAGTCGCCGCTGCATCCGCTCGCGCAGCTCGACGTCGAAGAACTCGTAGCGCGCCCGGCCGAGCGTTTTCGCCTGGTACATCGCGACATCCGCGTCCCGCAGCAGGTCTTCGGCGGTCCGGGTGTCGTCGTTGGCGGCGGTGACGATGCCGATGCTGGCGTCGATGTGCAGCTGCCTGCCGTTGACGGTGATCGGTTCGGTCAGCGCCTCGCGCAGATGTTCGGCCAGTGCCTTGATCTCGTGCGGTTCGGTGATCTCCGCGGTGACGACGACGAATTCGTCGCCACCGAGCCTGCCGACGAGATCGGTTTCGCCGATTCCCCGGCGCAGCCGTTCGCCCGCGATGCGGAGCACCTTGTCACCGACCGAATGGCCGAGGGAATCGTTGATCACCTTGAACTTGTCGAGATCGATGAACAGCACCGTGGTCAGCTCGGCGCGGCCCGCGCCGGAGAGCGCCTCGGCGAGACTGTCCAGCACCAGCGTCCGGTTCGCGAGTTCGGTGAGGGGATCGTGCGTCGCCTCGTGGGCGAGCCGCTTACCGATGGCGCGGCGTTCGGTGATGTCGGTGAACGAGGCGACCACCGCCAAGGCCGACGGATCCTCAGGGGTCAACAGCCGCGAGGTCAGCGAGATCCAGACGTCTTCGCCGTCGGGCCGCCGTAGCCGCAGCACGAGACCGGTCAGCGTGGCCCCGGTGCGCCGGGTCACCACCGGCGGCATCCGGGCCGGCGGGAGGCGCCCCTGCTCGTCGTACAGCTCCAGCGTCACGCACGGGATGCCGATGAGATCGTCGTGGTCGACGCCGATGATCCGGCACGCCGCGGGGTTGGCCGATTCGATGAGGCCGCCGGGACCGATCACGACCACGCCTTCGTCGAGTGACGCGACCACCGTGCTGTAGTGCTGCTCGGCGCGCCGCCGGGCCGTTTCGTCGGCACAGACCAGGACGAAGCCGTCGTTCATCTCCGCGGCCGAGATGCGAATGGCCAGTGTCGAGCCGTTGCGATGGCGGTGGGTCATCTGCATGACGCCGCCCCGGCGCAGCACCGTTTCCGGGTCGAGCGCGGCGCCGACGAGGTCGCTCACCGTGCCGCCGATCGCCTCGCCGGCCGTCCAGCCGTAGACGTTCTCCGCGGCCGGGTTCCAGCTGGTCACCACGCCGGTCCGGCTGGTCGCGATGATCGCGTCACTGACGTGGCTGATCAGCGCGGCCTGATAGCGAAGCGTCGCCTCGGCGGCCTTCTGCGCGCTGATGTCGCGCATGATGACCTGGAACGCGGGCCTTCCTTCCCAGGTCGTGCGTACCGAAATGCTCTGGACCAGGTATTTCGTGCCGTCGAGACGGAGCATGACGGTGTCGGTGGGAGCGGTCGACGCGCCCTGGCGGTGCAGCGACGCGATCCTGTCCAGCAGGGCGGGCAGTGACTCGTCGGCGACGAAATCCATGATCGGCCGCCCGATCAGCTCGGCGGTCGACGACGCTCCCAGCGCGGTGACGGCGGCCCGGTTGACGTAGATGACAACGCCGGCTTCGTGGACACAGACCGCGTCGGGACTGAGTTCCACCAGAAGCCGGTAACGGTCAGTGAGATCTTCGAGGGCCTGGCGGTTCTCGCGGACGTCGGTCACGTCGGTGGCGATGCCGAGCAGTCCCGTCGAGCCGATGTCGTCGCCGAGGGTGCGGGCGCGCAGGCGAACCCAGCGGACTTCGCCCGCCGGGTTCCGGAACGACTGCTCGAGTTCGAATTCGCGCCAAGCCGGGGAAGTGCGGGTGCCGGAGGTCAACGGGGCCACCAGATCGGCGAGCCTGGACTCGATCTCGGCCTCGGTGAGCGCGGCTCCACCCAGCACATTCTCCAGTCCTGGCAGCCAGGACAGCTTCTCGCCCCCGAAGTCGTACGACCAGATGGCGGCGTGGTCGCCCGCGAGGCCGAGGTCGCCGACCGGCTCGTTTTCGAGCGGGGCGCCCGCCGGACGACCGGAATTCCCGGCTCCGGGCACGGCGAGGGCATCAGCCTCCATGATCCGTCCGAACCCCCTCTTCCGGTGCTGGCACCGTCGATTACACCACCCGAGGAGGGCGCTGTATACGCGAGCCGAACGTCGGCCGACGCCGATATGCGCGAAAGCGTATGAATACACGCTCTGTGACTGGCATACGCTGGCTTGTGCCATGGGGTGAATAATTTTTGGTTAACTTCACCCATTCGGCGGTGAGTTGCGGTAAAACTACTCTTCGCTCGTTCCGGTGCGAAAGGTTTCAGCTGGTGAATGACGACGACGTTTCGGTCGCCGACCTGCTCATTCGCGAGGGCTGGGACGACCACGAGGAGTCACGGGCGAAGTCACGCTGGAGAGTTATCGCGGTGGTGATCGCCGTGGTCGTCGCCTGCGGCGCCGCCGCAGTTCTCGTCGGTTTCGATTCGGATCCCGAGCCGATCGCGCAGCCGAACCAGATCGGCGTGATCGAGATGCCGGCGCGGCCTTCGGAAAACCGGGGAGCCGGCGCGACGTCGGCGGTTCCGGGCACCGAGACGGTCGAAACCGGCGAGGGTGGGACTTCATCCCAGCCCGGCAGGACGACCTCCAGCCGTCGCGCGTCGAGTTCGGCCGTGTCGACGTCCGATTCCCCGGACCCCACCAGGCCGACGTCGCCAACGGCGCCGAACAAGCCCGCCGATCCGCCGCGTACGACCGGGTCCACGGTCGTTCCGCGGCCGTCCAACCCGACCCCGCCGCCGCCCTCCACCACACCCACCGAAGAGTGCAACCTGTGGCCGAAGTGGCTTTTCTGCTAGAGCGCTTGAAGTAGATCCGGCTCTCGGCGTTCGCCGAGGTGGCTGAACAGCAGGTTGAGGGTGAAGGCGACGATCGCGGACGTGACCACCGCGACCGCGCCGATCACCGGTTCCGGCACGGCCGCGACGATCGCGCCGACCCTCGGCATCAGTCCCATCAGCACGAGCAGGCCGCCCGCCATCGCGCCCACCCACCGGCCGCGCACCCCGGTCATCTGCAGGAGGCCGACGTTCTGCGCGTAAGCGGTGTCCGGGAACGAGTTCATCGCGCGCCGAGGATGGCCGAGAGGCCGTCGGTGGGGACACCGCGCGAGGTCGGAGTCCGGTCGGCGGCCGTCCGTTGATCTCACCGGCCGCGACCAGGTCCGCCGAGCAGACCAAAACGCCCGACGCGAGCATCGCGCCGTCGACGGCCGTGAGGATCACGTTGCGGAAGGGCGGTCGAAAGGGCCGGAGCTGTGTTGAATGGACACCGGGTACAACGGAAGGAGCGCCGATGCAGACCGTTCTCGTCGTAGGAGCCGGACAGAGTGGGTTCGGAGTGGCGACCTCGCTGCGGGACAAGGGGTTCGACGGGCGGGTCGTGCTGATCGGGGACGAACCCGGCCTGCCGTATCAACGGCCTCCGCTGTCGAAGGGCTATCTCGCCGGGACGGCGGGTGACGCCCAGTTGCGCTTGCGGCCCGAGGCCTTCTTCGCGGAGAAGGGTATCGAGCTGATTCCCGGCCGTGTCGCGTCGGTGGATCGCGACGGCACGAAGGTGGTGCTCGAGGACGGGAGCGCCCACGAGTACGACCATCTCGTCCTCGCGACGGGAGCGGACAACCGCGTTCTCCCGGTTCCCGGGTCCACTTTGGACGGTGTATTCACCTTGCGCACCAAGGACGACGCCGACGTTTTGCGTACCGCGCTGGAAAGCGCGGCGAACGTGGTCGTGGTCGGGGGCGGGTTCATCGGGCTCGAATTCGCCGCGCACGCCGGGCGGCCCGTGACGATCGTGGAGGCGCAGGGCAGGCTGATGGCTCGCGTCGCGACTCCAGAGGTCTCAGCGTATTTCGCCGCTTTGCATGAGGGAGCAGGGCATACGATCCTGCTCGGCACGGGTGTCGCCGCGCTGCACGGTGACGGCCGCGTGGCCGAGGTGGAGCTGAGCGACGGCAGTCGGCTGCTGGCTGACCTGGTGTTGGTCGGGGTCGGCGTGGAGCCGCGGACAAGGCTCGCCGAGGAGGCGGGGCTCGTCGTGGCGAACGGCGTCGTCGTGGACGAACACCTGCGCACGAGCGACCCGAAGATCTCGGCGGTGGGGGACTGCGCGAACTTCCCGAGTGTCCAGGCGGGCACGGCGACCCGGCTCGAGTCGGTGCAGAACGCCGTCGATCAGGCTCGGGCGGCGGCCTCCGACATCGCCGGCGAACCCGCGCCCTACGACAGCCTGCCGTGGTTCTGGACCGACCAGCTCGGTGCGAAACTGCAGATCGCCGGGCTCCTGACCGGAGCGGACAAGACCGTCGTGACCGGGGATCGGGAGGGCGGGAAGTTCTCGGTGCTGTCGTTCCGCGACGGCGTGCTCGCCGGGGTGGAGTCGGTGAACCGGCCGCCGGATCACATCGCCGCGCGCCGCCTGTTCGCCGCGGATCCGGAACCGCGCTTCGAAACGCTGGAGGCGCACGGCTTCGACCTCAAAGCGACCTTCGCGTCAACCCACGGTTGACGATCGAGCTATCGTCAACCTAAGGTTGACGATATGACGAACCCAGTCCGGCTCGACGACCTCATCTCCCGCATCAAGCAGCAGCATCCCGACGGCGACGTGCTCGGCCAGCTTTCCGACGCGGTCTTCCTCGGCGAGCACCTCGGCGAAGTGGCCGACCACCTGATCGGCCACTTCGTCGACCAGGCGCGGCGCTCCGGCGCGTCCTGGACCGAAATCGGCAAGAACATGGGGGTGTCCAAACAGGCCGCGCAGAAGCGCTTTGTCGACTCCAGCGGGTCTTCGCTCGAAGACCTGGTGAAGGTGTTCGGCCGCTACACCGATCGTGCACGACACGTCGTCGTCGCCTCGCGCGACGAGGCAGTCGCGGCGAAGAGCCCGCAGATCGAGCCCGTGCACCTCGTCCTCGGCCTGCTCGCTGAGCCGGCCGCGCTCGCCGCCGGGGCGATCGTGGCGCAGAAGGTGACGCTTGACGCGGTCCGCGAAGCGGCGGTGGCAAGGTTGCCGGAACCCGCCCCCGAACCGGCGGAGGCGGCGAAGATGGCGTTCGGCGCGCAGGCCAAGAAGGCGCTGGAACTGACCATGCGGGAGTCGCTGCGGCTCGGGCACAACTACATCGGCACCGAGCACATCCTGCTGGCCCTGTTCGAACTCGAGAGCGATTTGCTCGTTGGGCTTGGGCTTACGAAAGAAAAGACCGAGGCGCTGATCCTGCAGGCGCTGACGGAGATCGTCGCGGCGCGCGGGGTATGACACGGGTCGCGCTCACCGTCCTGGTGTTCGTCGCCCTTGTTCTGTTGGCCGCGTGACGGCCCCTTTCCTCACGGTCGGGGGCCGTCACGGAACCCGTCAGGCTGAGGACTCGGGACGGCCGTCGGCCGCCCACGCGGTGTGGAACGAACCCTCGCGGTCGACACGGCGGTACGTGTGGGCACCGAAGTAGTCTCGCTGCCCCTGCACCAGCGCGGCGGGGAGCCGCTCCGCGCGCAGACCGTCGTAGTAGGCCAGCGCGGTCGAGAATCCCGGCGTCGGGATGCCGAGCCGTACCGCCGTGGAGATCACCGAACGCCAGGAGTCCTGTGCGTCCTCGACGGCCTTGCGGAAGCCGCCGGAGGTCAGAAGCGTCGGCAGCGCGGGCTCATCGGCGTACGCGGCCGTGATGTCGTTCAGGAACTTCGCGCGGATGATGCAGCCCCCGCGCCAGATGGAAGCGACCTTGCCGAGGTCGATGTCCCAGCCGTACTCGGCGCCGCCGGCTTGGATCTGGTTGAAGCCCTGGGCGTACGCCACTACCTTCGACGCGTAAAGCGCCTGCTCGACGTCGTCCGCGAAGGTGTCCAAAGCAGACCCTGTCAGCGGAGCGCGCGAGGGACCGCCGAGACCGCGTGAGGCCTCACGCAGGTTCGACGAGCCGGACAGGGAACGCGCGAAAACGGCTTCGGCGATACCGCTGATCGGCACGCCCAGGTCCAGTCCGATTTGGACGGTCCAGCGGCCGGTGCCCTTCTGCTCGGCCTGATCCGCCACGATGTCGACGAACGGCTTGCCGGAAGCGGCGTCGGTATGGGCCAGCACCTGCGAGGTGATCTCGATCAGGTACGAGTCCAGCCGTCCCGAGTTCCAGGTCTGGAAGACCTCGGCGATCTCGGCGGGGGAGTAACCACCCGCGCCGCGCAGCAGATCGAACGATTCGGCGATCAACTGCATGTCGGCGTACTCGATGCCGTTGTGCACCATCTTCACGAAATGCCCGGCGCCGTCCGCGCCCACGTGCGTGCAGCACGGTTCGCCGTCGACCTTCGCCGAGATGTCCTCGAACAGCGGTCCGAGCGACTGGTACGACTCCTTGGATCCGCCCGGCATGATGCTCGGCCCGTGCAGCGCGCCCTCCTCGCCGCCGGACACCCCGGTGCCGACGAAGTGGATGCCCTTCTCGCGCAGCGCTGCCTCGCGGCGCCGGGTGTCCGCGAAGTGCGCGTTGCCCGCGTCGACGATCACGTCGCCCTTCTCGAGAAGCGGGACGAACTCGTCGATCACGGCGTCCGTCGGCGCACCGGCCTTGACCATGATCACGACCTGGCGCGGCCGCTCCAGCGCGTCGACGAACTCCTGCGCCGAGTACGCCGGGATGAAGTCGCCTTCGTCGCCGAACTGTTCGACCAGTTCCTTCGTCCGCTGCTCGGAGCGGTTGTGCAGGGCCACCGTGTGCCCATGCCTCGCCAGGTTCCTGGCCAGGTTGCGGCCCATGACCGCCAGACCGGTGACCCCGATGCTCGCCTTCTTGCTCATCCGCACCCTTCCGCTTCGATTCCCCTGCCGAGCCTATCCCCGTTGAGGGATACGGCGCCGGGGCGAGAGGGGAGCAACGGCGAGTTGTCCACAACTTGGCCTTCCTGTGGACAACTCGGCGCAAGAGCTGGGTCGTGCGTGGTACGGGCAGGGCAAGCGGCCTGGTGGCGGACACCTCAAGAGACCCAGCCCTCAAGAGACCCAGCCCTCAGGAGGAGCACCGGATCGGGGAGCCGTTGAAGGTGACCATGTCCGCCAGCGCGGCCCGAGGTCGATCGGCCCGCCCCACTCGAGACCGTCCAGTTCGGCGTAGGCCCGGTGCAGGTTCGCCGGCAGCCGCTCCTGTTCGGACAGTTCCGCGTAGGGCCCGAGATCCGCTTCGCGGGCGGCTTGCAGGAGCGTCAGTCCGGCGGCCTTCCCGTACGACGCGAGTTTCTGCAGGAAACCCAGGTACCCGTCGACGACGTCGATCGCCTCCGGCCCGCATACCGGGCCGTGGCCCGGCACGATCGTCTCCGGTTCCAGTTCCCGGACCAGGTCCAGTGCCTTGCGCCAGCCGGCGGGAGAACCCATCAGCGCGAAGGGGCTGCCGCCGTGGTGATCCCGGTCGCGACCATCACTTCGCGTGTCTTCCGGCGCCCGACGATCGTCGCGCCGGTCGCCAGGTGGTCACCGGCACCCCGCCCGTCGACTCCGCCGTCGCCAGCAGCGCCCTAATGCGCCCTAATGCGCCGTTCGGTCGAACAAGTGTCGATCACCACGGTGTGATCGCCCGCGGCGACGAAGCCGCAGTTGTTATCCACTACGACCCGTCGGGTGGGACGTACCCGAAGACACCAACGGTGACCTGCCTGGCGAAGGGGGATTGGTCCACCCGGTCACCATGGCCGAGGAAGGTGGCCGAAATGTGACGCGATCGTTCCGCCACCAGGGTGACACAGCAGGTGACTGGTGTTTTCGGCCGTTTCCTGGAACGCTGCGCAATGTCATCATCGAACCCCGCAAGGTGAAGTACCCTGGGTGGGTTCGAACATTCGCGCGCAGGACGGCGGGCAGCCGCGGTCCTGGCTATGTGGTCCGGGAGAGCAAGGCTGATGGCCAGCACCGTCACCTCGCGCCGGAAGCAGCTCGGGAACGAGCTCCGGCATGCCCGCAACGCCGCGCGGATGACACAGCAGCAGGTCGCCGAGGTTCTCGGCTGCACCCAGGGCAAGGTCAACAAGATCGAGTCCGGTGCCGTCGGGGTCAAGCTCGGGGATGTGCGATCGATGCTGAACGCGTTCGGGATCAACGGCGACGAGGCCGACACGCTGATGAACCTGGCCCGCGCCGCGGCCGGGCAGCGCGGCCACTGGTCCGGTTACCGATCCGTGGTGCCGCACTGGTTCCGCACGTTCACCGATCTCGAACCCGCGGCCGCGGAGATCCTCACCTGGCACGGCGAGCGCATTCCCGGCCCGTTGCAGTCCGAGCACTACATGCTCAAGCAGTTCACCGAAGCGGGCGCCACCGACGTCACTTCGCTGGTCCGCAACCGGCTGGACCGCAAGGCCGTCTTCGAACAACAGCAGCCGCCGTACTACCGGTTCATCATCAGCGAAGGCGCCCTGCGCCGCGCTCCCGGCGGCTCCGCCCCGGCGGTGATGCTGGACCAGGTCGAGCATCTGTTGGCGCTGGAGAAGCATCCGCGCGTGTATGTGCACGTGTTGCCGTTCGGCGCGCGGCTCGCCGCCGTGCCCAACGACTTCACCATCATGCGTTTCCCCGATCGCACCAGGGATTTCGTCTACATCGAGCATTCGGCGGGCGGGCTGTACCTCGACGACGTCAAGGACTTCAACATCTTCGTCGATTCCTGGGACCGGTTGCGCGGCGCCGCGCTGGAACGCCAGGAGACCCGGCAGTTCCTCAAGGAGCTCGCCGAGTTGTACCGGACGCAGATGCAAGCCTGAGATGGACCCGAAGTACCTCCCCGAGGGTGTGGATCTCGAGCGGCCCAACGCCGCCCGGATCTACGACTGGGCGCTCGGCGGCACCGCGAATTGGGCGGTGGACAGGGAATTCGGCGAACAGCTGGTCAAGGCCTTCCCGCTCATCCGCACCCTCGCCAGGGCCAACCGGGCCTTCCTCGGCCGCGCGGTGCGGCACTGCGTCGAGAACGGCGTGCACCAGTTCCTGGACCTCGGTTCCGGCGTGCCGACGGTCGGCAACGTCCACGAGATCGCCGGTGAGGTCGACGGTGACAGCCGGTGCGTGTACGTCGACAACGAACCGGTCGCCGTCGCGCACGCCAGGATCCTGCTGGAGAAAAGCGGCGATCCCGCCAGGCACGCGGTGCTGGGCGGCGACCTGCGGGACGCGGACGACATCTGGGAACGCGCCTTCGACACCGGCGTGTTCGATCCGGCGAAACCGGTGGCTCTGCTCACCGTAGCGGTGCTGCATTTCGTGCCGGAGCCCGAACTCGCCGCCGTCATCGCGCGGTACCGCAGACTGCTGCCCGCCGGTTCCTTCTACGTTCTTTCCCATGTCACGATGTCCGGCGTGGCGGGAGCCGAGCTGGAACAGATCCAGCGCGTCGTGAAGCAGTACGAACGGTCGAGCACGCCCGCGTCCTTCCGCGACAAGAAAGAGATCCTCGGTTTCTTCGGGGATTTCGAACTCGTCGCGCCGGGTCTGGTCCCGGTCGGCGCATGGCGGCTGGACGACCCCCGCTCGCCCGCGCTTGACTCCGCCCTCGGCGGGGTCGCCCGCAAACCCGGTTTCTGACGAGGTGTGACGGTATGACGACGCAGCACGACCCCGAAGCTCCCGAAGGTGTCGATCTCGAACGACCCAATGTGGCCAGGGTGTACGACTGGTTCCTCGGCGGTTCGGCCAACTGGGCCGTCGACCGCGAGTTCGGCACGCAGGTCCTCAACCAGTTCCCGGAGGTCAAGACCTTCGCCAGGGTCGGCCGCGACTTCCTCGGCCGCGGCGTGGGATACCTGGCGCGCCAGGGGATCACGCAGTTCCTCGACATCGGCTCCGGGGTGCCCACCGTCGGTAACGTCCACCAGATCGCGAGCGCGATCAACCCCGACTCGCGGGTCGTGTACGTCGACATCGAGCCGGTCGCCGTCGCGCATTCCCAGTTGCTGCTGGAACGCGAAGGGCTGCTCGGGCGGCACGCGGTCCTGCAGGGCGACGTGCGGGATCCCGCCGACATCTGGAAGCGCGCCCTCGAAACCGGCGTGCTCGACCCGCGTCAGCCGATCGGGCTGGTCATGGTCGGCCTGCTGTACTTCCTCGGCCCGGACGAACCCGTCCACGAGATGGTCAAGCGCTACCTCGCCCTGCTGCCGTCGGGTTCGTACTTCCTGTCCTCGCATCTGACCGAAGACGGCGTCACGCGCAAGGAAGGCGACAACCGGGAGAACGTCCAGGAGCTGTACAAGAAGACGAGCGCGCCGTTCCATCTGCGGTCCCGCGCGGAGTTCGCCGCCTTCTTCGACGGATTGGAAATGGTGGAGCCGGGCATCGACTGGATGGCCACCTGGCATCTCGACGAAGCGGCTTCCCTGGCGAGCGACCGGTTCGCGGACGACCCGACCTTCACCGGCGGGCTCGGCGGACTGGGCCGCAAGCCCTGAGGCGGGTCAGGCCCGGCCGGTCAGATGCCCGATCAGGGGCGTCAGCTCGAAATGGCTTTCGAGCGGCCGGCCGGTCCTGATCAAATCCCGGTGCGCGCCGGGCGAATCGATTTCGGAGTTCCACGGTGGCTGCTTGCGCAACGGGGCCTGGATGAGGCTGAACCCGAAACGCTGACGCAGTTCGAGCCCGATGGTGCGGTGGTGCTTCGCCGAAGCCATGCGTTCGTCCTCACGGCGGAACAACAGCGTGGTGAGGCGGACGGCCATGGCGTCACACCCCCCGGCTCGGCCGCGGCAACCGCGTCTGGTCGGCCGAGCCGGCCAGGCCGAGACAACGCTCACAGGGCATCCCCGAACCGACGGGGATCCATTCCAGATGGTCGTAGGGCATCGCCGCGCCACATCGGGAGTGCAGGAATTCGGGGTACGAACCCCTGGAGTGCAAGTCGAAAAGATGCGCGGAGCGGCGGCTTTCGCCCGCTGTTCCGGCCATGAGCCTGCCGACGGCGAGTACCGTCGCCGGCATGGTGTCCTGAATGATCACGCTGATCCTCCCCCACGAGGTCGGCGGTGGGTGTCATGCGCCGCGGGGTGGTGCCCCTGCCGGTCACCTGCCGTCGGTGGCCTGCCGGAACGGTGGAATTCCCGTCGAACGCCGCCCGGTGGCCTCTGCCGCCGAGATCCGCGCGTGCTGCGAGCGATTCACCAACAACCGAGCCCCGGCCGCTGCGATTAATCCTACTCCTGGAATAATCTTCATGTCGAGGGTGGGCGGAGTTGATCACCCACTTGGCCGTGCGGGATAGTCCTGTTGAGGCAGGGAGAAGCTGGGGACGTGACGGTTCGCGCAGGTCGCGTCCCGCACCCCCGACCGACGTTCGGAGGTACGACCAATGGCCGATTATCCATCGGCGGCGGATTACGATCCGACCACGGCCGTGTCGCTGTTCGACGACGCCGCGTGGGAGAAGTCCTTCGCGAGCGAGCCCAACGGAGGGAACTGCGTCGAGGTCAACCTCGGCAGGGAAGGCCTGGTCGGGGTCCGTGACACCAAACTGGACCGGAGTCCCGTCTTCGTCTTCGATTCCGGTGAGTGGAACGCCTTCCTCAAGGCGGTCAAAGCCGGACAGTTCGATCTCAGCCCCTGACTTGACCACAAGGTCTCCCAAGGGCGCTCTGCGCCCGACGGAGACTTCACGTCGCGCGCCTCTTTGAGCCGAAGGCCGACGGAAAACACGATGAAGGGGCGCCTATCTGGTCAACTGGGCGTTGACACAAACGGCGCCCCTCCGGCGGGTTTTCGTCAGTGCGCGACAGAGAGGCGCAGCCTGGATTTGGTGCGCCGCCAGGCGATGGTGATCAGGACGGCGAGCACGATCAGCGGGATCAGGCTGATCGACCAGCTCACCGCCATCGGCGGCCCCGGCTGTTCGAGCACCGCCAGATCACGGAGTTCCCCCGCGCCCTTGCCCGCGGGGCCGTCGATCTCGAACCGGAACGTCCACGAGCCCTCCGTCTGCAGGGCCCGGATGTCCAGTCCCCACACCTCCAGTTTCCGCGGATGCTTCGCCAGCGGCTGACCACGGCCCAGCCGCCCGGTCTCCGGATTGACGAACGCGAGCGTCCCCGACTTCCCGGCGATCCCGTCGTCGGGGATGAACGTGAAGTCCAGCGATTGCATGGCTCGCAACGGCCACGTGCTGAAGCCGACCGTCATCCCGTACGGACCGACCTGTACCCGTTCGGTGTGGACGATGTTCACCGGTTCGTAGGCGTTCGCCGTGGGTGTGGTCGCGAACAGCAATCCGATCGCCGCCGCCAAGGCCAGCAGTGTCTTACGCATGCGCGTTGTCCCCCTTCGCCGGGGCCAGCAGCCTCAGCATCCCGCCGAACCGCCACCCGGCGAACCCGCCGAGCAGCCCGAACACCGTGCCGACGGCGGCCGTCGCGAATACGACCGGCCACCTGACCGAGTCCGCCCCGTAGACGATCGCGTTCTGGATCGGCATGCTCGCGCCGACCAGGAATCCGCCGATTCCGCCCGCCAGCACCGAAACGCGGCCGGCGGACCAGCCACGCCGCGAAAGCAGATACACCGCTTCGAGTACGGCCGCGATCGGCAACAACGCCATCGGCATCATCGAAGGCATCGCGGGCACGCCGTCGATGTAGTCCCGCATCGGCAGGCCGACCGCACTCGCGTACGCCTCGGCGGCCCACGGTGAGAACCACCAGGTGATCGCCTGGATGACCGCCAGCGCGGCGGCGACCCGGATCGCGCCGCCGGGCCGCCCCCAGAATCCGGCGCCCGCCGAGACCAGCAGCACCGAAAGCAGCGCGATGCCGACGGAAACGACGTCGATACCGTCGACGTCGATCTGCTCCAGCCCCAGCACGGTCACCGTGCTGAACGCGATCAGCACGCCGAGGCTGCCGACCACGCCGACGGTGCCCCAGCGGTGCTCCCGCGCGGCCGCGAACACCATGACCGTGCCGATGATGCTCAGCGTGATCGACAGCAGCAGCCCGATGTGCGGCGGCGAGTCGATCACCGCGTCGAAGCCGTACAGGCCGTGCCACCACTGGTCCCACAGGCCGTACAGCAGGAACATCGCCGCGCCGGCCCCGGTCACCAGGTAGCCGGCCGGTGCGGCGAAGACCTTGCCGAAGACGTTGATCGCCCGGCCGCCGACCCGGGCGTCGATCGGACGGCCCGCCCGGCGCGCGACCGTGGTCATCAGCACGACCACGAGGCTCGCGAGCCCGGAGATCGCGCTGCCCGAATACAGGAACAGATGCGGCATCGTGAAGAACGTGTCCGGGCCGACGTCGCCGTGCCACTGGATGTCCCAGGTCAGCCCGACCAGCGAGATCACCGATCCGGCCAGCACCGTGCCCGCCGGTACGAGACCGGTGCGTTCACTTCGTGCCACCGAGGCGACCCTCGCTCCTCCCGCGGTGAGATCCATACCCCCCGACCTCCCTCTCTTACTTGACCAGCAAAGGAAAAACGTGCTGCGACGCGCCGGACGGCCCGCGCAGTGAAACGGTGATCTCCCATTGCCCCGACATCGGCAGCAGAACGTCGCCGGTGCGGAACACCCCCGGTGCCTCCGCGATCGCGGGCGACGGGGCGAGCGCGTGACCCATCTGCGGCATCACCGGTTCGAGGGTGACGACGTCCGGTGTGGCACCGGTGACGGTCAGCGCGAAGACATTCCCGCCCTGGTGCGGATCTTCGACCGACAGCTGCACCGTGTACGGGCCCTGTGTCGAGCGCTGGACCTGGGCGCCGCCGCTGCTCGGCCAGACCAGCCAGGCCACGATCACCACCATGAGCACCGAAACGACGGAAATCAGCAGGACGGGTTTGCGTCTGTCCACTGTGGATCGACCTGTGGTCATCGTGGTGCCCCTTCCGCCGGGACCTCGAGCTGCATGGGCACGGTCAGCACCGTGTACTCTCGCTCGGCCTGGAGCCAGATCCGGTACTTGCCGGGGGTGGCGAAGGTGTAGGTGAACGGGACGTCGGGGCCATACGCGGCGACGGTCTCGTCCGGCTTTCCCGGCATCCCCGGCGATTGCGGGATCATCGAGTGCACGTGAGCCCAGGTCGGCGCGACAGCGGCGACCGCGCCGACCCGGCTGTCGTCGGTGATCGGGCCGACGACGATCAGATGGCCGAGCATGCCCAGCCACGGCTGGAGATCCGCCCGGCCGAACCGCGCGGTGATCGTGGTCGGCGTACCCGGTTTGACGTCGACGTCGATCGGGTTCCCGTTCACGACCCGCTTCCCGGCGCCGCCGGGGACGGGGTCGGCGGGGGAGTCCGTGCCGGCCGCGACAGCCAGTGTCGAGCGGACCAGTTGCACGCCGCCGCCTCGACGGGCGAGTTCCGCGGCGACGGCGTAGGTTCCGGCCTCGGGCGGTGTGAACTTCACCCGATAGTCACCGGGGCCGACGCGCACCGGATGCAGATGCCAGAGCCTGCCCGTCGGCGAAATGACGACGAGATGGATCAAGGCGTTGTCGTGCACCAAAAGGTCGTCGACGGGGCGGCCGGTCGCGCCGTCGG
Organism: Amycolatopsis sp. NPDC041971; assembly: GCF_055588925.1. Lineage (NCBI taxonomy): Bacteria > Bacillati > Actinomycetota > Actinomycetes > Pseudonocardiales > Pseudonocardiaceae > Amycolatopsis > Amycolatopsis sp. NPDC041971. The sequence goes on from NZ_JBVJCE010000008.1 coordinate 96,534, forward strand.
CGATGGCGAGCCGGACGTCGGTGAGGACACCCGATCGCGCGTTCGGGGCACGTACGGCCAGATTCACCGGCGGTCGCGAGAAATCCACAGTGGACATCTGCGCGTTCGCGTACGGGTCGCGGATGTTGTCGATCGTCGGATCCAGGGCGGTGCCCGGCGCGGGCGGTGGCGGGGTCGACGCGGAGAGCATCGCGCCGGTGATCGCGACCGCGAGCGCGGCGACCATCCCACCGGCGGGGATCAGCGCGAGCTGTGGCCGCCGCACGCGCATCGCGACGACGAGACCGAGTACCAGGAACACGCCCGCGGCGACGAATCCGCCGAACGTGGCCTTCTCCCACGGCGGGATGACCCTGGCCGGGACGATGAACGGGATCGAGGCGGTGTCCGTCCCGTCGTCGAGGCCGAGCTCCCACGGCCCCGGCTGGTCGACCCGCAGCCGCGCGGAATGCGCGCCGGGTTTGCCGTCCAGCCGCACGGTGGTTTCGGAAAACGTCGTCCCAGCGGTGGACGCGCGCAATTTCAGCGTTCCCGGCGCGCTTCCGGCGTGCGTGACGACGTCGACGTGCAGCGGTCCTGGCGCGATGTCCATCCGCCGCAGGATGACCGTGAGATCACGGGTGCCGAGCGTCTGCGCGACCTGGACGTCCGCGCCGCTCGACACGCCGTCCGCTCGCGCGGTGCCGCCCAGCAGCAAGGACGCCAGCGCGCAGAGCACGAGTACGCGGGCGATGACCAACGGCGCCGCGCGCCGCCCCCTCGGTGAATTCCCCATCCCGGCTGAAGTTAGCGACGGCGGCGGGGGAAAGCGTCACGGCGCGGGGTGAACCGGGGTCCCCCGTGAAGGGGATGATGACCCTTACCCCAAGTAGGGTCCCCGCATTCAGTCCTCTGAATGCGGGACTTCAGCCGCCCAGGAAACGATACGCCCGCGGATGCGCCCGGAACCAGACGTTGAGCCTGCCGATCCGGCGGACGAGCGAGGAACGCGACGACACCGGCACCAACGTGCCCGCGCTTCGCACCACGGCGCGAAACCGGTCGAATCGGCGCTGGTCCCGGTCTGTCCACTGTAGACCAAGGCGGTTTCGCAGTGCGGGCGGCAGCGTGCCCCGGATGACGAACATCTGCCCCTGGTACTGCCATCGCCGAAGCCGTGTCCAGTGCTTGTCGGGCAGCCATCGCCACGGTTTCTTCACCGTCCGGATCGTTTCGAACAGCGTCGAAATCGTCTCGTTCGGGCCGAAGCCGTCGATCATGTCCGCGTAATACCGCTCGAATTCCGGCCACGTCGGCGGCGTGTCCTGTTCGCGCAGGCCGAGAAGCCGTCCGACGTCGCACATCTGCGCGTAGTACTCGTCCAATTCGGACGGTGTCATCGGGGTTCCGTAGAACCGTTGTGTGTCAACGGGAACCATTACGAGCGTGGCGTGTACCCAGGTGTACGCCCGCGGGTTCAGCGCACTGTACCGGTGGCCGTCGGCGTCGACACCGGTGAACGACCGGTGCAATGCGCGCAGCCTGTCCGCCTCGTATCGCGCGCCCCCCGCGCCGCCGTAGATGTAGATGGACAGCGAAGCGGCCGTGCGCATCAGCCGCGTCCACGGATCCTCGACGTAGTCGGAATGATCCCGCACCCCGGCCGCGACCACCGGATGCGCGACCTGCAGGACCAGCACCTGGCCGGCCAGCAGCCCGGCCCGGAAGTCTCCGAAGTACTTCCACGCCGCCGTCCCCTTGACGATCGGCGGGCCGGTCATGACGCGCCGCGGACGAGCATCATCAACGACTGCGCCACGCCGACGCCGTCGTCACCCGTGGCCAGTCTGCGCAACTGGAGCCCGGCGATCAGCGCGACGACCGGACCGGTCAGCCGCTCCGGGGACGGCACGCCGAGCGTCCGCAGGATCACCAGCGCCAGCTCGTCGTAGGCGGCGAAGCAGCGCGAGGCCGCGTCCTGGAGCCCGGGGTCACGAGCGGCCTGGAGATACAGCTCGTGCGCGCCGAGTTCGTCGGTGCCGAATGGAAGCCGCGCGATGACCTGCTCGACCACCGACGCGGCCTGCTCGACACTCAGCCCCTGCTCGCGGTAGGCGTCGACGAACCCGGTCAGCTTCGTGGTCTCTTCTTCGACGAACAGCAGCATCGCCTCGCGCAGCAACGCGGTCTGGCTGGGGAAGTGGTAGGTCAGCGTGCCGAGCGAGACCTCGGCCTGCCGCGCGATCCGGCGGTTGGTCAGCCCGCCGACGCCCTGTTCCCCGACCACCTTGAGCGCGGCGTGGAGAATGGCCTCGCGGGTGTTCACCAAACGGTCTCGGGTTTGCGGTCCTGCCACCGTTCGACCTCTTCCAGTTGCGCGGCCAGCGAGATCAGCCGTTCCTCGGCGTGCGAGGGGCCGAGCAGCTGTCCGCCGAGCGGCAGGCCTTCGGGGCTCAGCCCGGCGGGGACGTTGACCCCCGGCCAGCCCAGCACGTTCCACGGCCAAGCGTAAGGGCACGCGGCGATCATGGCCTGGTCGGTCTGCCAGCCGGTGAGCTCGTCGAAGGCGCCGATCCGCGGTGGCGGCGTCGCGGTGGTCGGCGTCAGCACGACGTCCACCCGGCCGAACACCGAGCCGATCTGCCGCTGCAGCAACGGTTCCGTGGCGCGGGCGAGGCTCAGCGCCGGCCCGGACAGTGCCGAGCCCTGCCGTGCGTTGGCGCGGGTGCGCGGGTCGAGCCGCGCCTGGTCCGGGACGCGACGGGACCAGTCACGCACGCCGGCGAGTGAACGCGGCAGGAAAGTGAGGCCGATCAGCCGGTAGTCGGGTTCGACCTCGACGATCTCGTGGCCGAGTTCGGCGAACCGCTCCGCGAGCCGGACGACGGCCGTGTGTGCCTGCGGATCGAGTCGGGTTTTCGTTGCGGTGAAAGGGATCCTGGTGGACAATCCGATCCGCATCCGGCCCGGTTCGCGGCGGGCGGCCGCCTGGAACGCGGTCCCGGTCCCGGCCGCGACGTCGAGCAGCAGGGCCGCGTCGGCGACGGTGCGCGCGAGCGGGCCGACCACGGTCAGCCCGTGGAAGAGTTCGCGTTCGGTCGGGACACGGCCGCGCTGCGGTTTGATCCCGACCAGATCGGTCCACGCGGCCGGGATCCGGATCGATCCGGCCCCGTCGGAACCCAGCGCGGCGGCGATCACCCCCGACGCGATGGCCGCCGCCGCGCCGCCGGAGGAACCGCCCGGGGTGCGTTCGGTGTCCCACGGATTGCGGGTCGCGCCGAACGCCGGGCCTTCGGTGAACGGCCACTGGCCGAGTTCCGGGGTGTTGGTCTTTCCGATGAGCACCGCGCCCGCCTTGCGGAGCGCGGCGACGGGCGGGGAGTCCGCCGTCGCGACGGAAAAGTCGCCTTCGCAGCCGAACGCCGTCGGCAGCCCGGTGACGTCGAGGTCGTCCTTGATCGCGGTGGGCACGCCGAGCAGGGGAGCGGTTTCGCCGGAGGCCAACCTCCGGTCGGCCTCCTCGGCCTCGCGAAGGGCTTCTTCGGCGCGAAGGCATTTGAAGGCGTTGAGAACCGGCTGACTTGCCTCGGCCTTTTCGAGCGCCAAACGCGTGAGCTCGACTGAGGTCGTCGCTCCGGTGGCGAGCATCGAGGCCTGTTCGGCCAGGCCGGTGAACGCGAGGTCCGAGGCGCTTTTCGCCGCTGAGGGCCCGTCGACGAGGTCCGGTTTCGAGGTGGTCATGGCTCCCCCTGCACGTCTCGTTCGTTCAAACGAACGATACCACTGGGTAAGGTCGATGTGGTTACGTGACTTTCATGAACCTCGATCGCTTCCCCCGCGTCGACCTCGGCGGCTACCCCACGCCGCTGCATCCGGCACCTCGGCTGGGTGAGGCCCTCGGTCTGCCGAACCTGCTGCTCAAGCGGGACGACGTGCATCCACTCGGCGTGGGCGGCAACAAACTGCGCAAACTCGAGTTCCTGCTCGGCGCGGCGATCGAGAACGGCGCCGACACGGTGATCACCTTCGGCGCGCTTCAGACCAACCACGGCCGTCAGACCGCCGCGGCCTGCGCGAAGCTGGGTTTGCGGTGTGAGCTCGTTCTCACCGCGAAGGTCCCTCGCGACGGCGACGCGTACGAACGGTCCGGCAACGTGTCCCTCGACCATCTCTTCGGCGCGAACGTGCACATCTGCCGTGACGGCGAGGAGACCGGAAGGACCTACGAGCGGCTGATCACCGAGGCCGCGGCCGAGGGGCGCTCGGTGGCCACGCTCCCGGTCGGCGGGTCCGACGGCCTCGGGGCGCTCGGCTACGTGGCGGCCGCGCGGGAGATCGCCGGGCAACTCGCCGACCTGGGCATCACCAAGGCGCGGCTGGTCGCCCCGCACGCCAGCGGCGGGACCTCCGCCGGGCTCATCGTCGGAACGGCGAACCTCGACTGGCTGACGCTCGACATCGCCTGCGTCAGCCATCCGGTCGTCGAGGCCCTCGACAATCTGGCCGATCTCACCATCTCGGCCTCCGTACTGCTGGGGACGGAACCGCCGTCACTCGACGGCCTGCGCATCGACGACCGCACGATCGGCCCCGGCTACGGCGTCCCGACCGCCGGAACGTGGGACGCGGTGCGGCTTTTCGGCCGTACGGAAGGGATCGCGCTCGATCCCGTGTACACCGGCAAAGTGGGCGCCGCGCTGATCGACTGGGCAGCCGAAGGCCATTTCGCGCCCGACGAGCACGTTGTCTTCCTGCACACGGGCGGTCTGCCCGGCCTCTACGGTTACGCGCCCGAATTCACCGACGCGGTGAGCCGCTGACGCGACCTTCAGCATCCCGGCGATCAGGACCACGTGCGCCACCAGCGAAACCCGCTGCATGACACCGACCGGCGCGATGTCGGTCAGGGTCTTGAAGAACGGGATGTCGGACAGGCGCACGAAGATGAAACTGAACCCGAAGACGATCAACCCCGCCGCGCTGCCCCACGCCAGGCGGCCGACGACCCTGGCCGCGGGCGTGCCGCGCAGGTTGTCGCGCAGGGTGAATCCGGCGGCGGGCAGGCTGAGGAACGCGATGAGGCACGCGTACAGGTGGATCTCGCCGCTGACCGGATCCGGAAACTCGGGGTAGCTCGCCGGGAAGATCGCGGCCGCGGCCAGCCCGAGCGACCACAGTACGAACAGCAGTTTCGTGGTGCGGCTGAGCGTGATCCCGGCCGCGGCCAGTGCGCCGAGCGCGGTGAGCGAGCCGATGGACAGGGAAAGCACGCTGGCGCCGAGCATGCCCGTGCCGCGGTCCACGTAGGCGTAACTGGACAACGTGTCGAACACCGGATCGCGTGAGCTGATCAGATGGAGCACGACCATGGTGACCAGTGCCCAGCCGATGGCCGCGCCCGACGCGATCAGCCAGGGCTTGGTCCTCGATCTCTCCCCAGGGAACGTCATGCGTTTAGCGTGCTCGCGCGGGCACGGATTTCCGATCCGGGAAGCCCCCGGTTTTACCCTGGGGCTACCCCGAAGTCGACCAGTACCAGTAGCTGGTCATCGTGCCTTTTCGCCCGGGGCCAGCGCTCGCCGTCCGGGTCCTGTTTCTCCGCCGTGCGCACCGCGTCGAGGACCGCGTCCGGACCACGCTCCCGGCTGATGGCGAGCACCTCCGGCCAGTCGAACAGCTCGTATTCGTCGACCCCGATCGCGACGCCGTCCGTCGCCAGCAGCAGGGCTTCGACCTCCGAGCGCGGCCAGCTCCGGCGCACGGCTTCGGCGGCCGCCTTCGGTTCCGCTTCGGCGACCCAGAAGCCGTCCGGCGCGTTGCGTTTCGCGCGGACGTCGGCGCCTGTGCGGAGCTGGCCGTCTTCGCGCAGCGAGACCAGCCTGTCGTCGGTGAGCGGGTCAGCGCCGGAAGGGCCGAAAGCGATGATCGGGCTGTCGGCGAGTACCAGCCCGTCGACGGTGTCGTCCGTCCAACGCGCGATCGCGACCGTGCTCGACGGCGATCGCCCCGGCTCGAGGCCTTCGCGACGTGCGACGTCGGCGATCGACTCGGCCAGCAGCACCGCGAGATCCGTCTGGGGCTCCGCGCTCAGTGCCCGCGACAGGCTGTGCACGAGCAGACTCGCGTACCAGCCACCGGACGGCAGATCCGGCCGCGGCGCGGTCGCCCCGTCGAGCACCACCACGGCGTTGCCGAGTACGGCGACATGGTCTTCGGTCGGGCGCGTCGCTCCGTCCGCGCCTACTCCGTCCCTTTCCGCCACTGAGATTTCGGGCATGTCCCGACCCTAACTGTCAACCGAGGTTGACGCGGGCGTGATGTCAACGTAGGTTGACGTCATGACCGAAGCGACAGACCTGGCCGCGCGAGCCGGTGACCGCGATCCCCGCGTGGGATTGCGCGCCGTCGCCGCCTTGCGCCGGCTGTTGGAACAACTCGAGGCCGTGCAGGTCCGCAGCGCGCGGGTGCACGGCTGGTCCTGGCAGGAGATCGCGGCCGAGCTGGGGGTCAGCAGGCAAGCGGTGCACAAGAAGTACGGGAGGCACTGATGTTCGAACGCTTCACCACCGAAGCCCGCGAAGTCGTCGTCGAAGCCCAGCGCGTCTCATCGGATGAGGGGTCCGGGAACGTCGACCCGCTGCACCTGCTGACGTCCCTCGCCCGGCACACCGGCGTGCTCACCGCACTGGGCTGCCCGCCGGAGGAACTCGCTGACGACCTTCGGCGAGTACGCCGCCGCGGCGGGATGAGCGACGCCGACGTCGAAGCACTGAGCGGCTTCGGCATCGACGTCGAGCACATCGTCGAGCGGGTCGAGCAGACGCACGGCCCCGGCGCGCTGACCGGCGGCGGTCGTGCCTGGCGAGGCCATCGGCCGTTCACGCCGGAGGCGAAGAAGGTGCTGGAGAAAAGCCTTCGCGAAGCCATCGATGTCGGCAGCAAGCGCATCGAAGGCGAGCATCTCCTGCTCGCGCTGACCGCCATCCCCGGCGTGGCCGCCGACGTCCTCGCCCAGCGGGGCATCGACTACCTCGCCGTCCGCCACCTGCTGGAGCGGCGGGAGGCCAGCTGAGGGCCGTCTTGGGTCACCGTGGTCGTGAGTGGCGTTTCGGGTTAGAAGCCGAGTCGCCACTCACGACCACCTGTACCGAACGGCCACCTTCGCCTGACCCCTCACGAGCCCGCCAGATGACGAACGGCAGGAAGGCTTGCGTCAGCGGCCCGATGGCGAGTGCGTAGAGAACCGTGCCGACGCCGACGGTGCCGCCGAGCAGCCAGCCCGCCGCGAGAACGGTGATCTCGATGAGGGTCCGGACGAGGCGGATCGACTTGCCCGTCCGGGCCGACAGGCCGGTCATCAGTCCGTCGCGAGGACCCGGGCCGAGCCGCGCGCCGACGTAGACCGCGGCGCCGAGACCGTTGAGCACGACACCGGCGACCAGGTTGAGGAGCTGCCAGCCGAGCACGTCCTGGTCGGGCAGGAAGAGCCGCACGAAATCGACGGTGAGCGAGATGACCACGATGTTGGCGACGGTGCCGATCCCGGGCCGCTGCCGCAGCGGGATCCACAGCAGGAGTACCAGGACCGACGCGATCGCGGTGACCGTGCCGAACGACAGGCCGGTGATCTTCATCAGGCCTTCGTGAAGCACGTCCCACGGGTCGAGGCCGAGTCCCGACCTGGTCAGCATGGCCATGCTGCCGCCATAGAGGACGAGTCCGGCGACGAGCTGGATCGAGCGGCGGGTGGTGTCTTGGGAGATGCCGACGGGTCGGAGATCGAGTTTCAGTGCCACGAGTACACCATCGGGGGTAAGTGGCTATCTTGACCATGGCCAATCTGGAACAATTGGCCTCATGGAACCGCTGATCCCGCTGACTGGACGCGTTTCAGGGCCGAAATTGGCCATTTTGCTGGGGAACTGGCGGCAGAGTGGTTCTCGACACGGTGCGGCGGATCTCGCGGCCGCCGTCGAGCTGTTGGTCCTCGACGGCAGGCTCCCGCTCGGCACCAAACTCCCGGCCGAACGGGAGCTCGCCGACGCCCTGGAGGTCAGCCGCACGCTGATCGGGGCCGCGCTGGACAAACTGCGGGCCGACGGCCTGGTCGCCAGCCGTCGCGGGGCCGGTTCCTGGATCGCGTCGCCCGGCGGCCGCGGCCGGGACCCGATCCTGCCGACCGGCGAGGACCTCATCGACCTCGCGCAGGCCTGTCCGCCTGCCATCCCCGGCCTGGTGCCCGCCGTGGACGCCGCGCGGAAGGCGCTTGTGGACCACCTCGGCGAGAGCGGCTATCACGTGCGCGGCCTGCGGATCCTGCGTAAGCGGATCGCCCGCCGCTACACCGAACGCGGACTGCCGACGAACGCCGATCAGGTGATGGTCACCAACGGCGCACATCACGCGTTCGTGCAGGTCCTGCGCATGCTGGCCGGTCCGGGCGACCGGGTACTGGTCGAGCAGCCGACGTACCCGAACTCGCTGGAAGCGATCGGCGCCGCGCACGCCATTCCGGTACCGGTGCCGATGGACCCGGTCACCGGCTGGGACATCATCGGGATCGAGGCCGCGCTGCGGCAGTCCGCGCCGAGGCTCGCGTACTTCGTCGCGGACTTCCAGAACCCGACCGGCCTGCGCCTGGACGCCGTGGGCAGGGAGCGGCTGGCGGCCGCGCTGAGCCGCGCGCGGACCCCGGCGATCATCGACGAGACACTGGTCGAGCTGGATCTCGAAGGCGATCCGGTCGACGGGCCGCCGCCGCTGGGCGCGTTCGCGGGTGATCTCGGCATCACGATCGGCTCCGCGGCCAAGTCGCATTGGGCGGGCCTGCGGCTCGGCTGGATCCGCGCTTCCGAGGACGTCATCGGCAGGCTGATCGCGGCCCGGTTCGCCGTCGACCTGGGGTCGCCGGTCTTCGAGCAGCTCGTCCTCGCCGAACTGCTCGACGACGGCGGGGCCGCGCTGGCGCACCGCCGCCAGGAGACGCTGGCCCTGCGTGACGCGCTGACCGGGGCGTTGAACTGGTATTGCCCGGACTGGACGTTCACCGTGCCGCCCGGTGGGCTTTCGCTGTGGTGCCGTTTGCCGGAGCCGATGAGCACGCGGCTGGCCGTCGCGGCGGCGGGGCACGGGGTACAGGTGGCGCCGGGCTCGCGGTTCGGCGTCCACGGTGGACTGGAGCGCTGGCTGCGGCTGCCGTACGCGCTTCCGGCCGACCGGCTTTTCGAGGCGGTGCGGCGGCTGGGCGCGGCCGCCGCTTCGGTGGCCGCGACACCCACGACGGTCGCCCCGGTGGCCGTTCAGGTCACCTGACTCCCCGCATTTCGTCCTCTGAATGCGGTACTTGCGTATGCAACTACCGCATTCAGAGGACGAAATGCGGAGGTCGGAAACGGAAATAGCCGGTGCGCCGGCGGGGCGGCCGATGCTCCAGGGAGGGCATCGGCGCCGCACGACCGGCGCACCGGCTATCCGGCCCGCCCCGAGGCCGAGACCTCGGGGCGGGCACCGCGGCGGTTACCCGGCACAGCCCCTCGACGTGCCGGGAACCGCCCGCGGTTCAGGCGGGCTTCGAGCTTGGCCGGCTCCTGCTCGGCGCGGTGAGCAGGAGCCCCCGAAGTCCACCCGGTGCTGGTCCCGGCGCCGCAGGGGCAGCGCGGCGCCGGGGCCGGGATCCGAACGGGCCGGGCGCGGTCGGCCGTTCGGAAAGACAAGGGGAATGCCTGAAAGAGGGCAGGCGAAAGCGGCTTGAGCCAGAGGATTCAGCGGACGTCGAAAACCGAAGTTGATCTTGGTTTGGACGTACTTCTCCCCGGCGACCCGGTCAGGTCAGTCGGGGGAGGTGGCGGGAAGCGCGGCTTCCCTGCCGGTGCGCTCGCCTTCGCGGTCGCAGCCGGTTCCGAGGAGTTTCAGCTGCGTGGCGGGGATTCCGGAGTCGAGCACGGCGAGCGGCCCGCGGCCGCCGCCGGCGTTGTCGTGCCCCGGCTGGGCGGTCGTCGTCGGCGCGATCGGGGCCACCGGGGTGTTCGGCAGGCCACCGCCGCCACCCGAGCCACCGCCGCCGCCGGAGGACGCGTGCGTGTCGGATTCGGCGGGCGCGGCCGGAGCGGACTGTGCGTCGGACGACTTGACCCGGACCGGCAGGGTGACGCGGTGGTTCTGGGCCGCCGTCGCCGGAACGGGTGCCTCGGTGGGAGCGGTCGGCCTCGGCGCCGGGGTGTTCGGCGCGGGCGTGTTCGCCGTGGCGGCCTCGGCCGGGACGGCGATGGCGACCGAGCCGCTCGCCGACTCGCCCGAGCCGCCGCCGAAAACGGGGTCGAGCATGTCGCCCGTGCCCGGCAGGATCACCGGGTCACCCGCGGCGCAGCACGGATTCGGCATGAGGATCGGCACGACGACCTGGTCGCCGATGCCGCCGACGACCCCGTTGACGGTTTGGACGACGCCACCGACCGTGTTCGTGACGACGTCCAGCACGCCGCCGATGAGGCCACCCAGCAAGCCATTGGCCGCCTGAGTCTTAGCGGACTTCGTCGCCGGCTCCGGAGAGGAGGTCTTCTCGACGGAACTCGCGCTCGAAACAGCCTCTTCCTGAACAGTGGCCTCGGGCTCCTCGTTCATGACGGGAGCGGGCTCTTCTGCCGGGGGTTCGCTGGTCTTAGGCGGTTTCGGGGTCTCGGTCTCGGTGGAGTCCGAAGTGGACTCCTTCGGAGTAGTCGTTTTCCCGGATCCGGTTTCGTCCGCGGGCTGGACCACGGAGGTCTCCGGCGTTGCGGGAGGCTGCTCGTCGGCCGAAGCCGAGGTGCTCAGGACAGCGCCGAGGATCCAGCTGGAGAGCGCGAGCCCGCCCGCGAAAAGGATTCGCGCCCCGGTCTTCGGTGCCCTGAGGCCGCGACGGTGCACGACTGCCGGACCACTCACAGCACTCACCACCGTCCGCGCCTGAAACCCACGTTCTCCGCGTGAGTTCGATCTTGCTTGGGGTCTCTTCCGGTCAGGTCGCAGTTCCCCCGGGGCTGCACCAGTTTTAGCACCGGAGGGGAGTGTTTCACCTCAGCCGCCGTCGATCCAGCCCGTTAGGCGGAACGACGCAACCGGCTCCGGTGCCTGGAGTACCGAAGTCGATCACTCTGGGTATGTGCCAGGCGGGCATCGGGGGGCGGGTGGAACTACTCAAATCCTCGGTGACCTGACCTTTTCCGGATCCTTGCTGCGGTGAGTGCCGTCGAAGTCGCGTTCGGTGATCGGCGCGGCGGACGCAAGCCGCCGGGAGGGGAGAGTCCGGGATGTGGGACGTGAACGCGGTGTCGGCGGCGGTGCTCAAGGCGCTGAAGACCTACCGCTTGAGTGAAGCCGACGCCAGGGACGTCTGTCAGGACGCCTGGCTGGAACTGCTTCGCGCACCTGGCGCGCTACGCGACGAAGCGAAGCTCGGAGCTTGGCTGGCGACCACCGCGCGGCGCCGCGCGCTCCGGATGATCACCAGGAACAGGCGCGAAACACCGCGTCCGCTCCCCGGTGCGGAGGCGACCCCGGAGACCGAAGTCATCCGGGCCGAACGTGACCGCGCGCTCTGGGCGGCGGTCGATCGCCTCCCGGACTCGCATCGGCGGCTGATCCGCCTGCTCGCACACCGGCCTGAGCTGTCTTACGCCCAGATCGCCGGGGAGCTGGGCATCAGTCCGGCCAGTGTGGGCAGGCTGCGACGACGGTGTCTTGACCGGATCGGCCGGTCGCTCGAGAAGGGCGGCTGGGCGTGAACATCGGACGAGTCACCGGAGTTTGCGCAGACGGGTGACCGCTTCGTCGATGACCTCGTTACGTTTGCAGAACGCGAAACGCAGCAGGTGTTTCCACTCTTCCGGGTGGTCGGTGAACACCTTCACGGGCACGGCCGCCACGCCCACCCGTTCGGGGAGCTCCCAGGCCAGTTCGGCGGCGTCGTCGAAGCCGAGCGGGCGGACGTCGGCGCAGACGAAATACGTCCCGGCGGTCGGCCGGACCGCGAATCCCGCGTCGGCGAGGCCCGCCGCGAGCCGGTCCCGTTTGCCCTGCAGGCTCGTGCGCAGCTCCTCGGCCCACGGCAGTTCGTGGTCCAGCGCGTGGGCGACGGCCGGCTGGAACGGGCCGCCCGAGACGAAGGTGATGAACTGCTTCGCCGCCTTCACCGCCGCGACCAGTTCGGGGCTCGCGCAGACCCAGCCGATCTTCCAGCCGGTGCAGTTGAACAGCTTGCCCGCGCTGGAGATGGAGACGGTCCGTTCGCGCATACCGGGCAGGGTCGCCAGCGGCAGATGCTCGGCGTCGTCGAAGACCAGGTGCTCGTACACCTCGTCGGAGATGGCGATGAGATCGTGCGTCACGCAGAGCGCGGCGACGGCTTCCAGCTCGCCGCGCGTGAACACCGTGCCGGTCGGGTTGTGCGGAGAGTTGATCAGGATCGCCCTGGTCCGGTCGGTCACCGCGGCGCGCAGGCCCTCGATGTCCAGCGCGAACCGGCCGTCACGTTCCACCAGGCCGACGACACGCCGCTCCGCGCCCGCCATGGCGACCGCGGCCGCGTACGAGTCGTAATACGGCTCGATGACGATGACCTCGTCGCCCGCCTGGGTCAGCGCGAGCAACGACGCCGCGATGGCCTCGGTGGCGCCGACGGTGACCAGGATCTCCGTGTCGGGGTCGTACGCGGTGCCGTACCGCAGCCGGTGCCGCGCGATCGCCGCGCGCAGCTCGGGACGCCCCGGACCCGGCGGATACTGGTTCGCGCCGCCGAACAGCGCGTTCTTGGCGGCTTCGAGCATTCCGGCGGGCCCGTCGGTGTCGGGAAAACCCTGGCCGAGGTTGACTGCTTCGTGGCGGACGGCCAGTGCCGTCATCTCCGCGAAGATGGTCGAGGTGAAGGGCTGGAGGCGGGGTACGAGGACAGGTTCGCGCACGATCAGCCATCCTCACGGACAATGGCGGTGTGGAGCAACTGACGCCCGCCAAGGTGACCCCAGCCGATCCCCCCGGTGGAACCGCCGCGGAGGAGGAGAAGCGCCGCGGCCTGCGCAAGATGAAGATGGTCGCGCTGTCGTTCCTGCTCGGCGCGACGGTGATCTTCCTGCTGACCAGCTGGGCCGAGGCCGAGGGCTGGCCGGGCTGGGTCGGCTACGTCCGCGCGGCCGCCGAAGCCGGGATGGTCGGCGCGCTCGCCGACTGGTTCGCGGTGACGGCGCTGTTCCGGCATCCGCTGCGGATCAAGATCCCGCACACCGCGATCATCCCGAACAAGAAGGACGCGCTGGGCAGCAGTCTCGGTGACTTCGTCGGCTCGAACTTCCTGTCCGAGTCCGTGATCCGCGAGAAGCTGAGCCGGGTCGAGGTCTCGAAGCGGCTCGGCGGCTGGCTTTCGCAACCCGCCAACGCGGAGCGGGTGACGTCCGAACTGGCCACCGTCGTGCGGGCCGCGGTCAAGGTGCTCCGCGACGAAGACGTCCAGGCGATCATGGAACAGGCCGTGGTCAAGCGGATCGTGGACAAGCCGTGGGGTCCGCCGCTCGGCAAGATCCTGGAAGGCGTGTTCGCCGACGGGGCGCATCACAAGCTGGTGGACCTGATGTGCGACCGCGGTTACGAGTGGGTGCGGGACAACCACTCGACGATGTTGCGCGTGGTCTCGGACCGGGCGCCGAGCTGGTCGCCGAAGTTCGTCGACGAGATGCTCGCGGACAAGGTCTACGGCGAGGTGCTGTCCTTCGTCTGGGCCGTGAAGACCGACGTCAACCACCCCATGCGGCTGGCGCTGGACAAGTTCCTCGGCGAATTCGCCCTCGACCTGCAGACCAACCCCGAGGTGATGGCGCGCGCCGAACAGGTCAAATCCCAGATGCTGGGCCATGGCGAGGTGCAGAAGCTGATCGGCTCGGCGTGGGCGACGGCCAAGGAGATGCTGCTCAACGCCGCCGAGGATCCGTCGAGCGAGCTGCGGCGCCGGGTGCGGACCGGCCTCGAAGCCCTCGGCGGGCGGCTGGTCTCCGACGACCACATCCGGTCCAAGGTGGACACCTGGGTGGAGGGTGCGGCGGCGTACCTGGTCACCCACTACTCCCAGGAGATCACCACGATCATCACCGAGACCGTGGAACGCTGGGACGCCGAGGAGACCTCGCGCAAGATCGAGCTCCAGGTGGGCCGGGATCTGCAGTTCATCCGGATCAACGGCACGGTGGTCGGCGCGCTCGCCGGACTCGTCATCTACGCGGTCGCGCAGCTGCTCTTCTGAGCGTTGGCGCATATACCACACTTCGGAGCCCTCACCGCGAGTTGTCCACAGGAAGTGGAGTCATCCCCAGGGTTATCCACAGCTTTTCACGTTTTTGGCCTAACGCTGTGCACAATCCCTGGGGGTGACTCGGGGGTGGGTGACCCCAGAAGTTGTGGTCGCGGGATTCGGCGGCGGGCGGTGAAGGAGCGCTTTCGGGGCGGAAAGGATCCGGGGCGGGAGCGGGTGGAGAGGCTCGCACGGCTCCTGCCGACCGGCCGGATCACGCGTGTGCCTGGACGGAAGACGCGTGTCTGGAGCCGGATCTCGCGTGTCTGGAGCCGGAAGACGCGGTGCGATCCGACTGCCTCGGGCGAGTTCCGTCTCCAGTCACGCGAGTTCCGTCTCCGATCACGCGTGTGCGGCCTCCGATCACCGGCTCAGGTCGAGACGTCCGCCGTCCGTGCCCGCCAGGCCCGCGCCTTCTCCCGGTTCCCGCAGGCCCGCATCGAGCACCACGTCCTCGACCGGTTGCGCGATTCGTCGTAGAACGCCCACAGGCACTCGTCCGCCGGGCAGATCTTGAGCCGGATCCATTCGCCGAGCACGGTCAGCCGGGTCGACGCCGCCATCACGGCTTCGGTGACCGTTTCCGCGACCAGGAGCGGACCTTCCGGGCCGAGGATGAGCTCCGCCGGCGCGCGCAGGCCGAGCCGAGGCAGTCTCGGGTCGCCGATCGCGGCGCGCAGCGCGTCCCGGGTTTCGCGTGCGGCCGCGGGGGTATCCGCTCGCAGCCGGTGATCCCTGGCCCAGCGTTGCCAGGACTCCAGATCGTCCAGGAGGTCCGTGCCGCGTTCGACGTTCACCGTGTTCAGAAACTCGACCACCAGGGACGCGTCGGTGTTCACCTCGCCCAGTGTACGGGCGAGACCTGTTGTCATCGGCTCCGATAACCAGCATACTCGATTCACTGGTTATTCGATGATTCCTGGAGGCTGAACCATGGGTGCGGTACCGACCTTCGGCGCGGTGGCCCTCGACTGCCCGGATCCGGTCGCGCTGGCGGAGTTCTACCGCGAGCTGCTCGGCTGGGAGCCGGCCGAAGTCGCCGAAGACGGCCACTGGGTGACGCTGCGGAATCCGGCGGGCGGTGCGCGGCTCTCGTTCCAGCGCGTGCCGGACCATCGGCCGCCGGAGTGGCCGTCCGCGGAGCACCCGCAGCAGGCGCACGTCGATCTCGACGTCACCGACATGGAAGCCGCCCACGAACGGGCGCTGAAGATCGGCGCGAAGCTGCTCGACGACGCCCCGGAGACCTTCCGGGTGTACGCGGATCCGGCCGGTCACCCGTTTTGTCTGTGCGCCTGCTGACCTCGGACCCGAAAAATGCGTAATCTCTGATACGTGATTTGTCCGAAGTGCCAGAACGCCATGAAGACCGTCGACAAGAACGGTGTCCACATCGACCAGTGCCAGGGATGCCGCGGCATCTTCCTGGACAGGGGCGAGCTGGAGGCCATCGCCGGTGCCGAGAACTCGTACTACGGCGGAGGGCATCAGCCGCCCCCGCCGTACCAGGGAGGTGGCCACGCGCCGGCGCCGCACTACGGCCGTCCGGACTCCCCGCGACCGCACCGAGGGGGGTACGCCGACTCGCCGAAGGGCTACCGGGGTGGTGGTTACGGGGATTCGCCGAAGGGCTACCGCGGCCATGCCGACTCCCCGCACGGGTACGGCCACCACGGCAAGCGTCGTAAGGGCGGCTTCCTCGAGGGCCTCTTCGACTGACCGTGGTCCTCGATCTCAAGATCTGCCCGGCCTGCGGTGATCGCGCCGACCGGCCACGAGTCGAGAGCGGGCTGCTGGTGTGCGCGGCGTGCGCGCACCGGTGGCCGTTCCGGCGGCTTCCGCTGTTCGCGCTGACCGGGCCGAGCGGGGCGGGCAAGTCGACGGTCGGGCCGCGGCTGGCGGAACGGCTCGGCGATCTCGCGCTCGTGGTCGAGCAGGACGTGCTGTGGACCGGGGCGCTGCGCGACGACGTCCCCGGCCATCCCGCGTTCCGCTCGACCTGGTTGCGGATGGCGGCGATGCTGCACCAGAACGGCCGTCCGGTCGTGCTCTGCGGCACCGTCGCGCCGCCTGAGTTCGAGCGGCTGCCCGAGCGCGTCTTCTTCTCCGACATCCACTACTTGGCGCTCGTCAGCGAGCCCGACGCGCTGCGCAAGCGTTTGCTCGCGCGGCCCGCGTGGCGCGAGTGGGACGAGGATCGGGTCGAGGAGATGCTCGAGTTCAACGAGTGGCTGCAAGCGGAAGCGCCCTCGATGGATCCGCCGGTCGAGTTGTTCGACACCACGAACCTTCCGGTGGACGACGCCGTCGACCACGTCGAGAAGTGGGTGCGTGGCCTGCTTTCAGGGGCGCAACGGCCAAGTGCGGCCATCGGGTGAATCCAGCCAGATCACCTGGTCCTCGCCGTCGAGGCTGAGCCCGAACCGGTCCCGACCCGGCTCGCCGAGTTCGCGCCATTCCTCGTGCGCGCTTTCGACGATCTCCCACAGCCGCCGCGGGCCGCCTTCGGCCACTTCGAACTCTCGGCCCCTCTGCCGATGTCGCATCCATGAGCCGTCCGGGTGAATCAGGGTGATGCTCTGGCCTTCCCGTGCGGCCGTCACGCCTGGAAGCTGGAGACCGGCGAAGAACTCGAAGCGGCTGCGGACCTCGGTGATCACTTTCATCGGCAGCCGGGTGGGCCGCCAAGTGACGTCGCCTTCGAGCGCCTTCGACGGCTTGAAGCGGTGGGCGCGCAGCGGCATGAAGCGGCCGTCACGGGCGAGCACCCGCCCGTGACCCGTCGCGCCTTCACCGGCGACGATCCGGACGAGCCCGCCGCCGATCGGCCGGTTCAGCGTGGTGACGATCAGTCCGCCGGGCACCGTCTGCTCCAGCCAGGCGGGCGGGATCGACGACACCGAGCACGTGCACAGCACCCGGTCGTAGAGCACGCCCGCCGGATAGCCCTCGGCGCCGTCGGCGGCGGCGCAGGAGGGCGCGAACCCGATTTCCGCGAGCCGCTTGCGTGCGGAGTCGACCAGTTCCGGGTCGATGTCCACTGTGTACACGAGCCCGGAACCGAGCCGATGGCACAGCAGGGCGGTGTTGTAGCCGGTGCCCGTGCCGATCTCGAGTACGCGGTGCCCGTCGGCGACCCGGAGCTCTTCGAGCATGATCGCCATGATCGACGGCTGGCTGGACGAACTCGTCGGCGTTCCCGGCTGCGCGCCGAGATAGCGCGCCCGTTCCCAGAGCCCGGAGTCGTCGTCGAGCTGGACGACCAGCACGTCGGGAGAGTAGACGCGGCGCAGCCACCCCTCGTCGCCGTGCTCCATCGCGGCCCAGCCGTTCGCCGCCGGGACGAAGAACCGCGGCAGGAAGACGTGCCTCGGCACGGAGCGGAACGCGGACATCCAATGCGCGTCGTGCAGCACGCCCTCGGCGAGCAGATGCTCGACGAGGCGCCGCCGCAGCCGCGTCGCGTTCGACATCCCTCCACGGTAGCGGGGTGAGCACCACCACACCCGATGGTTGCAAGCAGAGTGCTTGCAATAGCTAGCACTCGGGCGTAGCGTTGAAGACGTCGCGAGGAGGTGACCGATGTCAGACACCGACCGGGACCAGCCCCCATCGGGCGGGCCGATGGAGAAGGTCGCGGACATCGCTTCCGACATCGGCGAGTACATCCGCCAGCAGCGCAGCAACGCGAAGATCTCCTTGCGGCAGCTGTCGAAACTCGCCGGCGTGTCCAATCCGTACCTGAGCCAGATCGAGCGCGGGGTCCGCAAACCCAGCGCGGAGATCCTGCAGCAGATCGCCAAAGGCCTGCGAATCTCGGCCGAGGCGCTCTACGTGCAAGCGGGCATCCTCGATCTGCCCACGGGCGGCCCGGTCGGCGACGCGATCCGCGCCGACCTCGAGCTGACCGAACGGCAGAAGCAGGTCCTGCTCGACGTCTACGAATCGTTCCGCCGCGAGAACGCCGCCGCGAAGCCAGAGCCGGCGGCGACAACCCCAGAACGAGCCGCCGAAACCAAGGAGTCAGCATGACCACGGCCACGAACAAGACCGACCGCAAGAACACCGCCCTCGACCAGGTCCGCACCCCGCTGCTCGCCGCCCTCGGCGCCGGGAACCTGGCGGGCCAGGCCGTCGTCGACGCCGTGTCGAAGGCCAAGGAGCGCGTCGTCGTGGGCGGCGAGACCGCCCGCAAGAACATCGAGGAGCTGCCGCACGACGTCGAGGGTCTCCGCGAGAAGCTGGACCCGGCCGAGCTGCGCAAGGTCATCGACGAGTACACCGAGGCCGCGCTGAAGCTGTACAACAAGCTGGCCGAGTCCGGTGAGCAGGCGTGGGACAAGATCGCCGCGCAGCCGCAGGTCAAGAAGGCCATCGTGCAGCTCGAGGGCGCCCTGGGCACCGCGCAGGACCGCGTCGAGGACGCCACCAGCGAAGCCCGTGAGCGCATCGACACCGTGCTCACCAAGGTCACCAAGGGCACCCGTTCGGTCGGCGAGAAGGCCGCCCGCAAGGTCTCCGACGCCGCGATCGACATCGCCGGTGAGGTCGAGGAGATCGGCGACGACCTCGCGCACGAGACCCGCTCGGCTTCGCGCAAGGTCGCCAACAAGACCGCGCCGAAGACCACGGCCCCCGCGCGCCGCACCCCCACGAGCCCGGCCGTCAAGAAGCCGGCCACCGCGCCGAAGACCACCGAGAAGTAAAGGTCCGCGTGGACTCCCGGGCCCCTGGCACCGACTTCGGTGCCAGGGGCCCGGGTCATTCGACCGGTTTGACGTAAGCTGACTTCGTGTTCGTTGCCACCTGGATCCTCATCGCCATCCACTGGGGCGGCGCATTCACCGGCCTGTTCGCGTTCGTGCACGCGCTGCTGCAGCGCGCGGACGCGTATTCCGCCGCCGATCGCAAGACCAAGCCCATCTGGATGCTCATCACCGGCGGGGCCACCGTGGTGCTGACCTTCTTCGAGTTCTACGGCGGCGGCATGATCCTGTGGCTGCCCGCACTGGTCGCGGTCCTGGTCTATCTCGTGGACGTCCGTCCCAAGCTCATCGAGGTCCAGCGCGGCGGCCGCAACTGGTGATTATGGTGGCGGTGTGACTGACTGGACCATCGCCGGAACCCTCACCGTCGTTCCCGCCCTCTCCCGCACGGACCTGCTCGCCGAGCCCGTGGCCAAGGCGCTCGCCGCCCTTCCCGATCCGGACGCCGTCGGCGTCGTCGAGATCGACGCGGGCCTGGCCGACACCGCCGCCTTCTGCGAGGCGTACGGCTCACCGCTCTCCGCGTCCGCGAACTGTGTCGTCGTCGCCGGCAAACGCGCCGGCGAGGTCCGCTTCGCCGCCGCGATGATCCTCGCGACCACTCGCGCCGACGTGAACGGCGTCGTCAAGCGCCACCTCGACGTCCGTAAGGCCTCCTTCGCCCCGATGGACGAGGCCGTCTCGCTCACCGGCATGGAGTACGGCGGCATCACGCCGGTCGGCCTGCCGGAAGGCTGGCCGATCCTGATCGACCAGCGCGTCGCGGACGAACCCGAACTCGTCATCGGCAGCGGCATCCGCGGCGGCAAGCTGCTGATCTCGGGCGCGACCCTCGCGTCCCTGCCCGGTGCCGAAGTGCTCGACGGTCTCGCGCGTCCCGTCGAGTGAGACTGTCCACTGAGGACTTCTCGCTGGCTTCGGCGTTCGAGGCCGAATTCCTCGAGATCGACGCCGCGTTGCTCGCCGGCCTCGGTGAGCAACGTGCCCGCGTCCTCGCCGCGCTGTCCGACCGCCCTGTCTACGGAGTGAACACCGGGATGGGGCGGCTCGCGGGAATCGCTTCGCCCGCATCGAGTGCGCACCAGCGGAACCTGCTGATCGGCCGGGCCGTCGGCGGTCCGCCGTGGCTCTCGGCCGACGAAGTCCGGTGGCTTCTGCTGGTGCGCCTGCGGGATCTGCTCGCGCCCGAGGCCGGCGCGAGCCCGGAACTGGTGACGTTCCTCGTCGACCGGCTGAACGAAGGGTTCACGCCCGCCGTGCCGAGGACGGGACTGGGCAGCGCCGGCGAGATCATCCCGCTGGCGCATGCCTTCCAGACCTTCCTCGGCGTCGGGACCGTGCTGGCGGACGGCTTCGAGACACCCGCGTCGGAGGTGCTGGCGAAGCCGTACGAGCCGGGTCTCAAGGAGGGCGCGACCCTCATCCAGGGCTCGCCACTGGCCGAGACCCTCGCGGCCTTCGCGCTCGCCGAGGTCCGGCGGCTCATCGACGCGCAGACGCGGGCCGCCGCGATCGCGATCGACGTTCTCGGTGCGCCGCAAGCGGTCTATCGCCCTTCGCTCGCGGGAGACGATCAGGTTCTCCGCTCGGTCCTTCTCGAAGTGAGCGGACTGATCCAGGGTGCCGTGGAACGACCCGAGGTCGTGCAGGCGCCCGTTTCCGTGCGGGTCGCCCCGCGTGCGATCGCCCATCTGACGCGGGTCGCGGAGGAGCTGGACGAGGTGCTCGGGCGCTGGGCGCCGACCGATTCGCCCGTGTTCCTCGACGGCGAATTCGTGTCCACGACAGGGTTTCACGCCGTCGAACTCGGGCTGCGGATGGACGCGGTGACCGCGGCGCTGGTGCATCTCGGCGAAGTGAGCGTGCAGCGGACGCACCGGTTGCTCGACGAGCGGTTCAGCGGCCTGCCCGCACAGCTCGCGGGGGCTCCGGGGCCGCGGGCGGGGCTGGTGCCGTTGCACAAACGCGCGGTGGGGGAACTGCACGCGCTGCGGCGGCTGGCCACGCCCGCGACCTTGGGATCCGTCGACACTTCCGCCGGACAGGAGGACGTGCAGGCGTTCGCCTGGGCGGCGGGGAATCAGCTTCGCGACGCTTGCGCGCGGATGTTCGCCATCGCGGCCTGCGAGCTGATCACGGGTTCGCAGGCGCGGTGGCTGGCGCCAGGGGAGGGAGCTTCTGAGCTTCGCGCGACCTACGGGTGGCTGCGGGGACTGGTGCCGCCGGTGACCGAGGATCGGTCCTTGGGGCCGGCGGTGGCGGCTTTGGTTTCGGTGCTCAGGAACGGGTTTCCGCGCGGGACTGGATCGCCAGCCCGCGTGGGGTCACCCAGCGAGTGACGAGCGCGAACACGCCCTCGCACACCAAAGCCAGTACGACGACGGCGATGCCGCCCGCCAGGATCTCGCCGTGGCCCGGATCGCCGAGTGCGAAACCGTCCACAATGTACCGCCCGAGCCCGCCGCCGTCATTGACGATCGCGCCGATCGCGACGGTCGCCACCAGTTGCAGGAACGCGACGCGGGCACCCGCGAGGATGACCGGCGACGCGAGCGGCAGCTCCAGGCGCAGCATGATCTGCCACTCGCGGTAACCGGTTCCGCGCGCCGCGTCGACGGTCTCCTGCTCCAGTTGCAGGACGCCCGCGTAGGTGTTCGTGAACAACGGCGGCAGTGCCAAGGCCACCAACGCGAGCATCAGCGGCCAGAACGTCGTGTCGACCCCCAGCCGGGAAGCCAGGAACCAGAACAGGATCACCAGCCCGAAGCTGGGAATCGCCCGGCCGATGTTCACCGCGCTCGTCGCGAGGAACTGCGCGCGACGGTAGTGCGCCAGCCACAACGCGGGCGGGATCGTCAGCACGGCCGAAATCGCCAGCGCCAGCAAGGAGAACTGGAGATGCTCGACCGTCCGGTACGGCACGCCCGCCGGATCGGTCCAGCTCCAGCGATCCGGTTCACCCAGCCACTCGATGGCCTGGTCGATGATGCTCATCGCGCCGCCTTCCGCGACCACGGCGCGAGCGCGCGCCCGCCGAGCCACAGCAGCAGATCCACCACCACGGCCAGTACCACGGAAAGCCCGACACCGACGATGATCGACGTCGGGTTCGGCGTCGCGGTCTGGATCCCGTTGCGGATGAAGTACCCGAGCCCGCCTTTGCCGAGCATGGAAGTCACCGTCACCAGCCCGATCGTGGTCACCGCCGCGACCCGCAGCCCCGCGATCACCACCGGCAGCGCGAGTGGCAGTTCGACCTGCCACAACAACCGCGAACGTGTGAAACCCATGCCTATGGCGGCTTCCCGGACTTCCTGGGGCACTTGTTCGACCCCGGTGACGATGTTGCGGATGAGGATCAGCAACGTGTACGTCGCCAAGGGGATGACCGCGGTGGTGAAGGACGTCAGGCCGGTGAAGGGCACCAGTACGGCGAAGGCGCCGAGACTCGGGATGACGTACAACGAACCCGCCGCGCTCAGCGCGACGACGTAGAACCACCGGCGACGCAGCGAAACCACGGAAACACCGATCGACACCACCAGCCCGATGGCGAGCGCCGCCGCGGTCAACGTGATGTGCTCGCCGAGCCGTTCGAAGATCTCGTCGAGATGGCGGTCCACCCACCGCCACTCGAAGAGCGGCCGTCCGCCTTGGGCGGGAACGGGGAACACGGAGGAGGCTCGCACCGGCTGACCTTACCCCGATCGGGGCGCGGGATTCCGTTCTCTGGGAGCGTACGGGGTGCAACTCTCAAAATGTGGATTCTGTCGTGACCCGGAGATACTGTCCATTCCTCTGAACGAGTCATAGGAGTGTGCACGTGCGCTGGACACGGAATGTTCGAGTGGGCGCGGTGCTCGCCGCCGCCGTCCTCGGTCTGACCGCCTGTGGGGGTGGCGAAGACGCGGCGGCCCCGGCCGCGCAGGGCAAGGGCGGGGCGCCGATCGTGGTCGCCTCCTTCAACTTCACCGACAGCGTGATCCTCGCCGAGCTGTACGCGAACGCGCTGGAGGCCAAGGGCTACCCGATCACCCGCAAACTGAACCTCGGTTCGCGCGAGCTGATCTACCCGGCGCTGAAGTCCGGTGAGATCCAGTTCATCCCGGAGTACCAGGGCGCCGCCATCAGCACCGGGTTCGGCAAGGAAGCCGCGAAGGACGCGCAGGGCGAACACGAGCAGCTCAAGAAGTTGTTCGAGCCCGACGGCATCGCCCTGCTGGAGCAGTCGCCGGCGGAGAACAAGAACACCTACATCGTGAAGGCCGATCTCGCCAAGGAGAAGGGGCTGGCGAAGATCAGCGATCTGTCCAAGGTCGACAGCGTCGTCGTCGCCGGCGCGCCCGAGTGCGCGGAGCGGCTCCCCTGCTTCAAGGGCTTCACCGACGTCTACAAGCTGAAGGCCACATTCCAGACCGTGCAGGAGGCGGGCCCGCGCGTCGAGCAGCTGCGGTCCGGCAAGGTCACCGTCATCCCGGTCGACTCGGTGAGCCCGCTCGTCGGCGACCCGCAATTCGTGGCGCTGGAGGACGACCTCGCCATCGTGCCGACCGAGAACGTCGTGCCCGCGGTGACCAAGAAGGTCCTCGACGAGCGCGGCGCCGACTTCGCGGCCGCCGTCAACGCCGTGAGCAAGACCCTCGACACGGTGCAGTTGCGTGAGCTGAACAAGCGCGTCGAGTCCGATGGCGAGAAGCCGGGCGACGTCGCGAAGGAATGGCTGAAGGAGAAGTCCCTCATCTAGCTCCCGTCGCGCGCTATGAACGGTCCGTTCCTTGCAAATTTCGCAAGGAACGGACCGTTCCTTGCAGCTGAGGGAGGGGCGCCCGCTCCGGCTGCGGGCAGCGGTGGAATCGTGGACGCTGTCTTGCAACACGGGTGAAAGGGAGTGGGATGGGAAAGGTCACGGCCATCGCGGAGCGCACCATCGAGGCGCCGGCGGACAAGGTCAGGGCGCTCGTCGCGGACTACACCGAAACCCGGCCGAAGCTGCTGACGGAGCACTACCGCGATTACGAGGTCACCGAAGGCGGAGTCGGCGCGGGCACGAAGGCGAGCTGGAAGCTTCAGGCGACGTCGAAGCGTGTGCGTGACGTCGCCGCGACGGTGACCGAGCCGTCCGAAGGCACCCTCGTCGAGACCGACGCGAACTCCAGCATGGTCACCACGTGGACCGTCCGCGAGGTGCCGGAGGGCAGTCTCGTCCGGATCGAGACGACCTGGGACGGCGCGGGCGGCGTCGGCGGCTTCTTCGAGAAGACCTTCGCGCCCGGTGGGCTCAAGCGGATCTACGAGGGCGTGCTCGGCAAGCTCGCCGAGGCCGTGTAGCGCTCACCACAATCGGAATGGTCGCCCCGGTTAGCTCGTTGTACCCGGCATGAATACGGGGCGATCGCCCCGCTTGAGGTTCGCAACAGACTTGGAGTCACCCGTGAACGCAACCGAGATCCGGCTCGCCTCCCGTCCGCACGGCGTCCCGACGCTCGAGAACTTCGAAATCGCCGACGTCGAGATCCCGGCCCCGGGCGAGGGGCAGATCCTGGTCCGCAACCAGGTACTGAGCGTGGACCCGTACATGCGCGGCCGGATGAGCAGCGCGAAGTCCTACGCCGAACCGTACGAGGTCGGCAAGGTCATGCACGGCGGCGCCGTCGGTGAAGTGCTCGAGTCCACCGTGGACGATTTCCAGCCGGGTGACATCGTGCTGCACGGCCTCGGCTGGCGCTCCCACGCCGTCGTCGCCGCGAAGCACGCGGTGAAGGTCGACCCCGAGGCCGCGCCGATCAGCGCGTACCTCGGCGTCCTCGGCATGACCGGGCTCACCGCGTACGCCGGACTGCTCGACGTCGCGGAGTTCAAGGAGGGTGACACCGTCTTCGTGTCCGGCGCGGCGGGTGCGGTCGGGTCCGTCGTCGGCCAGCTGGCGAAGCTGAAGGGCGCGAAGCGGGTCATCGGCAGCGCGGGCACCGACGAGAAGGTCAAGTGGCTGACCGACGAGCTGGGCTTCGACGCGGCGTTCAACTACAAGGACGCCCCGGTCGCCGAGCAGCTGCGCGCGACGGCGCCCGAGGGCATCGACGTGTACTTCGACAACGTCGGCGGCGAGCACCTCGAAGCGGCCATCGACTCGATCAACCTGCACGGCCGGATGGCGATCTGCGGGATGATCTCGGTCTACAACAACACCGAACCGGCCGCCGCGCCGCGCAATCTCGCGTCGATCATCGCGAAGCGGTTCACCATGCGCGGCATGCTGGTCGGCGACCATTTCGCGCTGCAGCCGCAGTTCGTGAAGGAGGTCGCGCCGCTGGTCGCCTCCGGTGAGCTCAAGTACTCGGAGACCATTGTGGACGGTATCCGCAACGCGCCGCAGGCCTTCCTGGATCTGCTGGACGGGGCGAACACCGGCAAGATGCTGGTCCGCGTCTGACCCAGCCCAGTGCTATGAACGGACCGTTCCTTGCAAAATTTGCAAGGAACGGTCCGTTCATAGCACGCGCGGGGCTCAGTACTGCGTCGTGAGGGCACCGTGCGTCAGTGCGGCGTCGAGTTCCTCCGCCGCCATGTCCAGCTTCATCTGGTCCCGGAAGATCTGGCCGGCGGTCGGCAGGCTGGACCGCTCCGGCCAGGTCTCCGGCTTCCACAGCGAGGACCGCAGGAAAGCCTTGGGGCAGTGCATGTACAGCTGTTCGACCTCGACCATGATCGCCAGCGCGGGCCGTTTCCCCTTGACCACGAGGTCGTCGAAGAACGGCGCGTCCGCGACCAGTTTCGCGCGGCCGTTGATCCGCAGCGTCTCGTTCATCCCCGGGATCACGAACAGCAGCCCGGCGTGCGGGTTCTCGAGGATGTTGGTCTGGCTGTCGAGCAGCTTGTTGCCGGGGCGGTCCGCCAGCACCAGCGTCTTGTCGTCGAGCACCTTCACGGAACCGGCCGGGTCGCCGCGCGGGGAGACGTCACAGGTCCCGTCGGCCGACGCCGTCGCCAGCAGGTAGAACGGCGAGTGGTCGATCAGCGTGCGCGCGTGCTGGTCGAGGAAGGGAATGATCTTCCCCTTGGTGCGCTCGGCCGGGTGGCCGAGGTGCTCACGGAGCGCTTCGTGCGTCTCGATTACTTTGATCTCTGAGGTCCCCATGGCCACAGTGAACCACTAGGCGCTGTCCTGTGGGTCTGTCCGCGGTCTCCGCGCCCAGGTGGTCCCTGACGGCACGGGCGGACGCGGCCGAGTACGACCCGGTACGAGGCCGATTCGCCCGCACCGCCAGGAACCACCTGGATCACGAAGCCCATCGAACAACCCCACAGGACAGCGCCTAGAAGACGACAGTCCGGTTCCCGTGCACCAGCACGCGGCCCTCGAGGTGCCACCGCAGTCCGCGCGCCAGCGTCACCTTCTCGATGTCGCGGCCCTTGCGGACCATGTCCTCGACCGAGTCTCCGTGGTCGACGCGGATGACGTCCTGATCGACGATCGGGCCCGCGTCGAGGTCGGCGGTGACGTAGTGGCAGGTCGCGCCGATGAGCTTCACCCCGCGCGCGTGGGCCTGGTGGTACGGCCGCGCGCCGACGAAGGACGGCAGGAAGCTGTGGTGGATGTTGAGCGCCCGCCCGGCCCACGCCTCGCACAGTTCCGCGGGCAGGACCTGCATGAACCGGGCGAGGACGACGGCGTGCGGGTCGTGTTCGTCGACCAGTTTCCGCACCTCGGCGAAGGCGGACGCCTTGGCGGTGGCGTCACCGGCGGGGAACGGGACGTGGTGGAACGGGATGCCGTGGGCGCGGGTGATGTCGCCCAGCGACGCGTGGTTGCCGATGACGGCGGCGACGTCGACGTCCAGTTCCCCGGAAGCGACCCGGCCGAGGAGGTCGTAGAGGCAGTGCCCGGCCTTGGAGACGAGGATCACCACGCGGCGGCGCTCGCCGGTGTCGCTGACCTGCCAGCTGGACTCGGCCGAAAGCGACTTCGCGACATCGGCGAAGCGCGTGCGCAGTTCGGTGGCGTCGAACGGGAGCGAGTCGGCGCGGACGACCTGGCGGGTGAAGAACCAGCCGGTGTCCGGGTCGGTGTGGTACGCCGCTTCGACGATCCAACCGCCGTGTTCGGCGAGGAAACCCGA
This sequence comes from Amycolatopsis sp. NPDC041971, assembly GCF_055588925.1. NCBI lineage: Bacteria > Bacillati > Actinomycetota > Actinomycetes > Pseudonocardiales > Pseudonocardiaceae > Amycolatopsis > Amycolatopsis sp. NPDC041971. The sequence goes on from NZ_JBVJCE010000008.1 coordinate 123,710, forward strand.
GATCCGGGCGATGATGCCCGTGCGGTCGGGGCAGCCGAAGGAGATCACATAGCGACGTTCAGGGTTCGACACGCACACCATTGTCGCTGGTCCCGGCCGCCGCGCGGCGCCGGGTCAGGATGCGCACACGGACCCGTCGCCCGATCTCGATCGCCGCGACCAGCAACAGGCCGAGCGCGAAGGAGAGCAGGAGGCCCTTCTCCGGCTCGTCCGCGAAGGCCGCTCCGCCGACCAGACCGATGAGGACGCTGTACACCGCCCAGATACTCGCGCCGAGGGCGTCGAGCGGGACGAACTTGCGCGGCGGGTACCCGAGGCTGCCATTGGCGAGCCCGCTCGCGACACGGCCGCCGGGCAGATAGCGGGCGGCGAGGATCAGCAGGACGGCGTTGCGCCGCACCTGGATCTTCGCCCACTCGTAGCGCCGGATCCCGTCCGGTCCGCGTTGCAGGCGGGCGAGCGCTCGCGGGCCCGCGGCCGCGCCGACGGTGTAGCCGAGACAGTCGCCCAGCCAGGCCCCGAGCGCGGCGACCAGCGCGAGCAGCGCCAGCTGGGGGAAGTCCGTGCCGATCAGGACGGCGACGGTGATGACGGTGGTCTCGCTCGGCATGAACGGCAGAAGCGCGTCCAACCCGGACACGAGGAACACGATCACCCACAGCCAGGGCGATCCCAGCGTGCCCTCGAGCAGCTCGGTGACGTACTCCAGCAGTTCCACGGTTCCATCGTGATCACCGCAGGTCGCTTTGGGGTGACGGAGCGGGGTTCGACCGGTGAATTCCTAGCCGGGGGCGACCGACGACCACGGCACGGTGAGTTCACCCAGCCGCCACCGTGACGGCCTGTTCAGCACCGGCCAGCCCCGGGCGGTGAGCAGGTGCACGGTGTGCGCCCAGCGGGCACGGACGCCGAAGTTCTGATGCGGCGCGGCCGTCGCCCAGCAAGTGTCCAGAGTGGACAGTAGTTCGTGGACGCGTTCGCCGGGAACGTTGCGGTGAATGAGGATCTTGGGCAGTCGTTCGGCCACTGTGGACGGACGTTCCAGGCTGGCGAGATGGACCGAAAGGGTCAGGGTGCGTGGCCCGCCGGAGCCGACCGCGACCCAGGTGCTCAGCCGTCCGATCTCGTCGCAGGTGCCTTCGACGAGCAGTCCGCCCGGCGTCATCGCGTCCAGCATCAGCGACCAGGCGCCCGGGACCTCGGCTTCGTCGTACTGCCGCAGCACGTTGAACGCGCGCACCAGCACCGGCCGCGTCCCGGCGAGTTCGAAGCCGCCGCGCCGGAAGTCCAGCCACGGCCGGTCGACGGCGGACTGCGCGACGGCGACCCGTTCGGCGTCCAGCTCCAGGCCCAGCACCCGGACGTCGCGCCGGACCGGGCGCAGCCACCGCGCCATCTCGACCGTGGTGACCGGTGAGGCGCCGTAGCCGAGGTCCACCACGAGCGGTTCGTCCGCGCGGTGCAGCAACCGCGTCACACCGGGGTCGCTCGCGAGCCACCGGTCCACGCGGCGGAGCCGGTTGGGGTTGGTCGTCCCTCGTGTCGGTGCCCCGACCGGCTTCAGCGCTCGGCCAGCCACTTCGCGACGAATTCGGCCTCGCGTTCCAGCAGTTTGGTGACCTGTTCGGCGATCACGCCTTCCAGCTTCCCGCCGACGAACGGGATCCGCACCTTGACCTCGCCGCTGTTGACCAGCGTCGCCTGCCCGCCTTCGCCGGTCAGCGACGTCTTCGCGGTGATCTCGCCCGGCACGCCCGAGACCGACGCCGTCGCGGTGCCGGTGTAGCCGGCTCCGGCGGCCTTCCAGGTCTGCTCGCGCTCGACGACCAGATCGCCTCGGTGCAGCGTCCGCACGGCCGACGGGAGCTTGTCCGAGCTGATGCCCTGACGCAGCCTGTAGCGCACGCCGTCGCCGGCCGGGGCGTACTCCAGCAGCTCCGCGTCGTCGCCGCCGATCTGGTCGAGCCTGTCCCGCAGCGCCGCCTCGCCGGCGACCGCGTCGAACGTGGTCACGACGTCTGCGGAGAACGTTGAGCGGTGCTCGATACGGGAGGCCATGGCGCCAGACAGTACCGTTCACGGGCGTGAGCACTGCCGAAACTCCCACCCAGCACGCCGTCCTCGCCGACCACACCACCCTGCGGCTCGGCGGTCCGGCGCGGCGTTACGCCGAGGCGACCACCGTGCAGGCCCTGGTCGAGGCGGTCCGCGAGGCCGACGAAGCGGGTGAGCCGGTCCTACTGCTCGGCGGCGGTTCGAACCTCGTGGTCGCCGACGACGGCTTCGACGGCGCGGTGCTGAAGGTGGGCAACACCGGCTGGACACGTGACGGAGATCTCGTCGAGGTCGCGGCGGGCCAGAACTGGGACGGTTTCGTCGAGGGGCTGGTCGCCGAGGGCGCCGGCGGGCTCGAATGCCTTTCCGGCATCCCCGGTTCGGTCGGCGCGACGCCGATCCAGAACGTCGGCGCGTACGGCTGCGAGGTGGCCGAGTCGCTGGTCTCGGTCGACCTCTACGACCGCGCCACCCGCGAGATCCGCACGCTGACCGCCGAAGAACTCGGCTTCGGTTATCGCACGTCGATCCTGAAGGGGACCGACGCGGGCGTCGTCCTCACAGTGCGCTTCAAGGTCAGCGAAGACGGTCTCTCGGCCCCCATCCGCTACGCCGAACTCGCCCGCACGCTCGGCGTCGAGATCGGTGACCGAGTCCCGACGGCCGAAGCGCGAGAAGCGGTCCTAGGACTGCGTCGCGGCAAGGGCATGGTCCTGGACGCCGATGATCACGACACGTGGAGCGCGGGCTCGTTCTTCACCAACCCGATCATCGGGGAAGCGCGGCTGGTGAAGGTGCTGGCGGGGATCGTGAAGGTCGTCGGCGAGGACGTGCGCGTGCCGCAGTACCCGGCGCCCGGCGGCACGAAGCTGTCCGCCGCGTGGCTGATCGAGCGGGCCGGGTTCGGGAAGGGCCACGAGGGACCCGGCGGCCGGGTCTCGCTCTCGACGAAGCACACGCTCGCGCTCACGAACCGGGGCAAGGCCTCGACCTCGGACCTCCTCGCCCTGGCGCGCGAAGTACGCGACGGCGTCGAGGCTCGCTTCGGTGTTTCGCTGCACCCGGAGCCGCTGCTCATCAACTGCTCGCTCTAGCCCCTGCCCGCATTTCGTCCTCTGAATGCGGTACTTGCACGCGCAAAGACCGCATTCAGAGGACGAAATGCGGGTGGGTGCACAACCCCGCGCCGGTTCCGTGCGTCTATCCCCAAGAGCGGGGCGGGTGACTTACGTCGCCGCGGGTAACGTCGGAGAGGTTCCCAGCGCTGAGCGAGTAGAGAAGCTCGTGGGGGAGCGGGGATCTTCATGGGAGGTACACGGTGATCGAACGGCGCACGGTTTTCAAGGCCGCGCTCGCCGCGGGGGCGGCCACGCTGGCCGCGGCCTGCTCCAGCAAAGAAGGCGGTGACGCCAAGCCGGAAGGCAGTGGTGGCGAAGAACAGAACGCCGCCCCGGTCGCCAAGATCACCGCCGAACCCGCCGCCGACGCCAAGGACGCCTCCGTGGTGACCCCGGTCGTGGTGAAGGTCGCCGACGGCAAGCTCACCGAGGTCAAGGTCACCGGGGACGGCGGCAAGGACGTCAAGGGCGAACTTTCCCCCGACGGGCTCACCTGGACCAGCTCCGAAGCCCTCGGCTACGGCAAGACCTACACCTACGCCGCGAAGGCCACCGGCAGCGACAACAAGCCCGCCGAGTTCAAGGGCTCCTTCACCACGGTCAAGCCCGCCAAGGAGATTCGCGCCACGCTGAACCCGACCGACGACGCCGAAGTCGGCGTCGCGATGCCGATCAGCGTGAAGTTCGCGTCCCCGGTCAAGGACAAGGCGGCCGCCGAGAAAGCGCTCAAGGTGAAGACCGACAAGGACGTCGAGGGCTCCTGGGGCTGGCTGTCGGACACGCAGGTCGACTGGCGGCCCAAGGAGTACTGGCCCGCCAACATCAAGGTCAGCGTCGAGGCGAAGCTCTACGGCGTCGCGCTCGGCGGCGGCGCGTACGGCAAGGCCGACGTGACCACCGAGTTCAAGATCGGCCGCAACCAGGTCGTCAAGATCAACACCCCGCAGCACGTGATGAAGGTCTACCGGGGCGGGGCGGAGTCGGCGAGCTACCCGTGTTCGAACGGGCTCGACTCCGACGTCCAGCGCAACACCCCCAACGGCACGTTCATCGTGATGACGAAGGAGCCGACGGCGCGGTTCGACAACGAGCGCTACGGCTACACCAACGTCAACAAGAAGTGGGCCTGCCGGATCTCGAACAACGGCGAGTACATCCACGAGAACCAGGACAACGCGGCGAACATCGGCAAGGCCAACACCTCGCACGGCTGCGTGAACCTGCTCGACGCGGACGCGAAGAAATACTTCGACACGGCGATGATCGGCGACCCGGTGGAGATCACCGGTTCGAAACTGGGCAGTCCGACCAAATCGGACGTCAAGGACTGGTTCTACGACTGGAAGTCGTGGAAGGCCCTGTCGGCTGTCAAATAATCGCGCGACCGCGAACGTGTCTACGGGCCGCGACCTGGCATTGACTGCGGCGGTTCCGCGGAGGACGGCCCGCTGCCACGTTCGCGGGGCCTCCCGGCCAAGACGCGCGACTTCGAAAGACGAAAGCGCCTTGGGGCACCGTGGGACCGACCTCATAGGCTTGCGGGCATGAAGACCGAGGTAGTCGGCTACGGCGGAACCCGCATCGGCTTGTGGGTCGAAGGCGCCGAGAACACCCGTCCGATCGTGTTCGTGCACGGCTGGGCCCAGTCCGCCAAGGCCTGGGCGCCGCAGCTGGCCGATCCCGCCCTCAGTGAGCGGTTCCGCCTGGTCGCGATGGATCTGCGCGGTCACGGCGACTCCGAGGTGCCTTCCGCCGGCTACGACGATCCGCGTATCTGGGCGGAGGATCTCGCCTCCGTTCTCGACTTCGCCGGGGACGACGCGATCGTCGTCGGCTGGTCCTACGGCGGGCTGGTGATCACCGACTACCTCCGGGTGCACGGCTCCGCGCGGCTCGCCGGCGTCGCTTTTGTGGGCGCTATCACAGAAATCGGCAAGAACCGGCCCGGTGGCAAGGTCGGGCCCGCGATGCGCGAGGCCCTTCCGGCGGTGCTTTCGGACGATCCGTCGGTCGCGATTCCCGCGTTGGTGCAGTTCAGCGAGCGGATGACCGCCTCCCCGGTGTCCGGCACGCTCACCCAGTCGCTGCTCGGCGCCTGCCTTTCCACCCCGCCCTCGGTGCGTTCCGCGCTGTTCCGGCGCGACGTCGGGAGCGAGGACGTACTTCGCGATCTGGACAAACCGGCACTTATCGTCCATGGTCTCGCGGACGCTGTGATCGATCCGACGTCGGCGGAATACGCGGCCGGGAAGATTCAGGGGGCCGTCGTGCGTTGGCTACCTGAGGTGGGGCATCTGCCGTTCGCCGAAGCGGCGGACGAGTTCGGTGAACTGCTGCGCGGGTTCGCCGATCAGTAGGACTTCGGGAGTGTTGACCAGGTGACGATCCCCCTGCACGGGTTCGATGCCGCGCCCAGGCGCGTCGCGGTGCTGTCGTTGCACACCTCTCCGCTGGAACAGCCGGGTACCGGTGACGCCGGGGGGATGAACGTCTACGTGAGCCAGACGGCCATCGAGATGGCCCGCCGGGGCGTCGAGGTCGAGGTGTTCACGCGTGCGACGTCCTCGGATCAGCCCCCGGTCGCCGAACTGGCGCCCGGCGTGCTGGTGCGGCACATTCCGGCCGGGCCGTTCGAGCCGCTGGGGCGCGACGAGCTGACCGCGCAGCTGTGCGCGTTCACCGCCGGGGTGCTGCGGGCCGAGGCGTTCCACGAGCCGGGCTACTACGACCTCATCCATTCGCATTACTGGCTTTCCGGCCAGGCGGGCTGGCTCGCCCGTGACCGCTGGGGCGTGCCGCTGGTGCACACCGCGCATACGCTGGCCAAGGTCAAGAACGCCGCGCTGGCCGAGGGGGACACCCCCGAGCCCCGCACCCGCGTGATCGGCGAGGAGCAGGTCGTCGAGGAGGCGGATTGCCTGGTCGCGAACACCCGCGTCGAGGCCCGCGAGCTGATCGAGCTGTACGACGCCGACCCGCACTCCGTGCACGCCATCCCGCCCGGCGTCGACCTCGACCGGTTCACCCCTGGCTCCCGCCCGGCCGCGCGCCGGGCGCTGGGTCTGCCGCAGGACGCGATCGTGCTGGCCTTCGCCGGCCGGATCCAGCCCTTGAAGGCGCCGGACGTCCTGCTGCTGGCCGCGGCCGAGATGCTGCGCGAGCGGCCGGAGCTGGCGTCGCGGCTGGTGGTGCTGATCGTCGGCGGTCCGTCCGGGACCGGGCTGGAGCAGCCGCAGGCCCTGCGCGAGCTGGCCGTCTCCCTCGGGATCGAGGAGCAAACCCGGTTCATGCCGCCGCAGCCCGGCCGATCACTGGTCAACGTCTACCGCGCGGCCGACCTCGTCGCCGTGCCGAGCTACAACGAGTCGTTCGGGCTGGTCGCGCTCGAGGCGCAGGCCTGCGGGACGCCGGTGATCGCGGCCGAGGTCGGCGGGCTGCCGGTCGCCGTGCCGCACGGTGTCTCCGGACTGCTCGTGCCGTCGCACGATCCGAAGGACTGGGCGGCCGCGCTCGCGAACGTCGCGTTGCGGCCCGGCCGGCGTGCCGAACTTTCGGCCAACGCCGTCGTCCACGCGCGGCGCTTTTCCTGGCGCCGTACGACGGACCGGCTGCTGGACACGTACGCTCAGGCGACCGGCGCGTTCCGGCGTGCCCTCGAACAGCGCGCGGAGGTGGCGGTTTGACGCTCGACGAGACCTTGCGGTCCTCTTTGGACAACGCGGGCCTGAAATACGAAAGGCGTGGCGAGGGAAAGTACTTCGTCACGTTGCCCGGAACCAAGAAGCTTCAGACCAACTGCTGGCTGGTCGCCGGGGACCACGCCTTCGCCGTCGAAGCCTTCGTCTGCCGCCGCCCCGATGAGTCCCATGAGGACGTTTACCGTTTTCTGTTGCGCCGCAACGCGAAACTGTACGGCGTGCATTACACCGTGGACGCGATGGGCGACATCTACCTGGTGGGCCGATTCGGTCTGGACACGGTCACCGATGCCGAATTGGACAAGATCCTCGGGCAGGTGCTGGAGGCCGCAGACGGTGACTTCAACACACTTCTGGAACTCGGCTTCGCCGAATCGATCAGACGCGAATGGGATTGGCGCGTTTCCCGTGGCGAGTCCCTGGCGAACCTCGAGGCGTTCAAACATCTCGTCGAGCCCTCGAACGGGCACGAACCCGGGGCCTTGACCGACTCGTGACCCGAACGGTGCAACGGGCCTGAGCCCGGCTCCGTCTCTCTCCGCAGCACTGGAGGGAGAAAGACGGATGCGCAAGCGATTGAGATGGGTGACCGCGGCAGGCATCGTGCTGGCGCTCGCGGGCTGCTCGGCGAACGACTCCGGTGGCGAGTCCGCCGCGATGTCGGCCGACACCAGGCAGGCGGCGCCGAACCAAGGGCCGCCGGACAAGGGCAACCCGGAGAGTGGCGACAGCGCCGGTAAACCGGGTTCGGGCAAGGCCCCGGCACCGGTGGGCCAGCCGGGGATCACCGACCGCAAACTGGTGCGCACGGCGAGCCTGGAGCTCACCACGCCGAACGTCGCCGACGTGATCTCGCAGGTCCGCGTCATCACCCAGGGCGCCGCGGGTTACACCGGGCAGGAGAGCACCCAGGCGAAGCGGGCGACGGTCAACGTCGTCGTGCCTTCCGAACGCCTCGACGGCGTGCTGGACCAGCTGGGGAAGCTGGGCAAGCAGGTGAAACGCGAGGTCACCGCGACGGACGTGACCGAGCAGATGGTCGACATCGAATCGCGGCTGGCCACCCAGCGGGCGAGCGTCGAGCGTATTCGCGCGCTGCTCGCGAGGGCGACGTCGGTTTCGGAGATCGCCTCGGTGGAGAGCGAGCTGACGAGCCGCGAGGCCGAACTCGAGTCGCTCCAGAAGCGGCGCGAGAGCCTGGCCGGAAGTGTCGCCATGTCGACGATCTCGCTGCAGGTGAAGGCGGAGACGGTCGCGGCGGAGGAGGAATCGCGCAGCGGGTTCTTCGGTGGCCTGACGAACGGCTGGGACGCTTTCCTGACCTTCGGCGGCGGCCTGCTGACCGTGCTCGGTGCGATGGCCCCGTTCCTACTGGTCTTCGGCGTCCCCGCGGCCGCGCTGGTGTGGTGGCTGCGCAAGCGGCGTCGTCCGGCGGAGCCCGCGATGGCGACCGCTTCGGAGCTGCCGTCCGCGCCCCCGCTGGACTGAAGATGAACAGGCGGGACGGCTCGAGGGAGGGGGGAGTCGCGATCTCGAGCCGCCCCGCTGAAGTTCCCGCCAAGGTGGACCCGGTGACGAGGGGGATGCCAACGGGGCCGGCGGGCGCCGCGACTCGGCAGGGGGGAGACGAGTCGCGGTCATCACCCGCGTCGAGCCGGGGAGTGCGTGGAATCCGGCCGCGCGGGACTTAGTCAACCTGTCAGATCTCCACCTGTAATCACAAGACTACCGGTTACTCTGTTCGAGTGAACTTCGAAATCCACGATAACGGAGTGCAGCTTGTTTTTCGGAGATCGGGACTTGTTGGCGCCCCGTCTTCTGGACGGGTGAGGTGGTACTCGCGGGTAACGCACTCTCTGTAGAAGAAAGGACAATTCCGGCCCTCTGACCGGCCCTTCCGTTCACTCTGGCAGGCTGGGCGCATGGCTGAGCTTGGGACTCTGGTGCTGCTGCGTCACGGGCAGAGCACGTGGAACGCCGAAAACCTGTTCACCGGCTGGGTGGACGTACCGCTGTCCGAACAGGGCGAGCAGGAGGCGCGCAAGGGCGGGCAGCTGCTCGCCGAGTCCGGTCTGCTGCCGGATGTCGTGCACACCTCGCTGATGCGCCGGGCGATCTCGACCGCCAACCTGGCGCTCGACGCCGCCGACCGGCACTGGATCCCGGTGAAGCGCGACTGGCGGCTCAACGAGCGGCACTACGGCGCGCTGCAGGGCAAGAACAAGAAGCAGACCCTGGACGAGTTCGGCGAGGAGCAGTTCATGCTCTGGCGCCGCTCCTACGACACCCCGCCGCCCCCGATCGACCCCGCCGACGAGTTCAGCCAGGTCGGCGACGCGCGCTACGCCGACCTCGGCGACGCCGCCCCGCGGACCGAGTGCCTCAAGGACGTCGTCGCGCGGCTGCTGCCGTACTGGGAGTCCGCGATCGTGCCGGATCTGCGCGCGGGCAAGACCGTGCTGGTCGCCGCGCACGGCAACTCGTTGCGGGCGCTGGTGAAGCACCTCGACGGCATCTCCGACGACGCGATCGCCGGACTCAACATCCCGACCGGTATCCCGCTGCGCTACGACCTGACGGACGACCTCGAGCCGGTCAACGCCGGCGGGACGTACCTGGACCCGGAGGCCGCCAAGAAAGCCGCGGCCGCCGTGGCGAACCAGGGCCGCTAGACCTCCGCATTTCGTCCTCTGAATGCGGTAGTTCGCTCTCGAACCACCGCATTCAGAGGACGAAATGCGTCAGGGCAGGGGCTTGACCAGCTCGATTCCGGCCGCCTTCCAGCCTTCGGGCAGCCGCTGGAGACGCAGGACGATCGGCAGGTGCTTCTTCGTCGCCTGCCCGGCCGCGTCGGTGACGTCGGTCGTCGCGTGGAGCACCACGCTCGCCTTGTCGTCCACGACCTCCATGACCGCGGCGGCGGGATTCGGCGCCAGCGACGCCTTCGCACCCGCGGTCCGGATCTTGTCCACCCCCGTCGCCTTGCCCTGCCGGAACTGCGTCAGGAGCTGCCCGGTCGACACGGACTCGTAGCGGGCGTACGTGCCTTCGGGGTCGGCCGGATCGACGTTCAGCAGGGCTTGCGCGGCGCGCAGGGCGCCGTCGAGGGCGGAATCCCGGACCCGCGCGAGCACCCGGTCACCCGCGCCCGGTTTCTCCGCCGCGGGCGGCGACCCGGCCGGATTCACCTTGACCTCGCCGATCCGCCAGCGGTCGCCTTCGCGCACGGTCGTGAGCAGCACCGACGCGATGCCCTTGCTGGTGGCGCCCGCCCTGGTGCTGCTCTGGTCGAGCACGGTCAGTACCCGCGCCTTGTCCGGTGTCTGCTCGACCGCGGCCGAGACGATCACCCTGGTCACCAGCTTGATCGGCACCGCGGACCTGCTGACCTCGGCGAACAGTTTCGCCATTTCGTCGCGCGCGCCCGGCGTCAGGTTCTCGGCGGTCGCCTTCTCGTGCGCCGGCACGGCCGTGCTGTCGTAGGAGAACACCGCTTCGGTCGCCGTTTTGACCGCTGCCAGCACCGACGCCGTCCGTGCCGGATCGACCAGCGCGAGGTTCGAAGGCGGGGTTTCCGGCTCGGGCCGGGCGGTGCCGGAGACCGTGGTGGTGCAGCCCGCGAGCGCGAGCAGTACGGCGAACCCCGCCCAGCGCTTCACAGGAGGCCGAGCTCCCGCGCCCGCGCGTCGACCTCGAGCCGCGACGTCACCCCGAGCGCCACCAGCAGTTCCGACACGCGCCGCTGATAGGTGCGCACGCCCATGCCGAGGCTCTTCGCGGCCTTCTCGTCCTTGCAGCCGGTGGTCAGGAATTCGAGGATCTGCGGTGCCTCCATCCGGATGTCGGCGAACCGCGCGTCGAACGTCTCCAGGGTCGCGGCCGCCCGCCAGGCGGTTTCGAACAGCGACAGGATGCCCTGCACCAGCTCCGGGCGCGAGATGACGCTGTACGAGCGCACCGCCTTGCCCTCGTCGCCCGCCATGATCGCGACGCGCTCGTCGAGCAGGATCGTCTCGTTGATCTCCTCGGTGCCGATCCGGATCTGCGCGCCGAGACCGGACAAGTGGTGCAGATGCTGCGCGGTCTGCTCGTTCAGCAGGACGCCGGGGCGGTACAGCTTGCGGATCCGCTTGTCGCGCACCAGCCGTTCACCCTGCCGAGTGAGCGACGGCCGGGAAAGAGCCCAGGTGTAGAGGTCATCGGCCGCGCAAACGATGTCGGTCGCCGCGACGAACAGATGAGCCGTCCGGTCGAACAGCTCTTCTTCTCCGCGAATCAGGGAGATGTCACTGACGAGTTCCACGGCGACAGTCTTCCAACATTCCCCGGCAGTCGTGACGGGAACGTCGCTATTCGACGGCGAGTGGGCAGAACACGGTCCGGATAGTCACGACGAAAGTCGGGATCCGGGCACGAGTCGCCGCCGGCGTCCCCGGTTCGGGTGACTCGCCCCACCCAGGAGGTCTCGGCCAGGGGTCGGTCACGTGAACGGGGTCTGACCTGCAGGCGAACAGGGTGTCCCCAGGTGTCATAGGCATCACGAGTACGCGGCCGGGACTAGGCCAAAAGACTACCCGCGCGCTTACGATTCCCCTGTGACCACGCCCGTTGCACTCGCCCTGGCCGTCGGCGGACTGATCGTCGGTGTGGTTTTCGGCTTCCTGATCGCGAGGAGCCGCACCCGCCGCGAGGAACGGCGACCGACCGGGCCCACCGTGGCCGAACTGCTCGAACGCCTCGTGCGGTCCAGCAACAACGGCGTCGTCGTGCTCAACAAGTTCGGCGACATGGTCCTGCACAACCCGCGTGCCTACGAACTCGGACTGGTGAAGGTCAACCAGGCCGATCCGCGGGCCCGCAAGGCCGCCGAGCAGGTGGTCGAGACCGACGACCCGATGGAGATCGACCTCTCCCCGCTGGAGGCGAGGGGCCGTCAGCCCGAGGCCGTCCTCGGTGAGGTCCGCCCGCTCGGCGACGGGTTCACCGTGGTCGAGGCCGTCGATCACTCCGAGGCGGCCCGCCTCGAAGCCGTCCGGCGTGACTTCGTCGCGAACGTCAGCCACGAACTGAAGACGCCGGTGGGCGCGATCGCGCTGCTCACCGAGGCCGTCCTGGACGCCGCGGAAGACACCGACGAGGTCCGCCGGTTCGGCGGCAAGATCCTCCGCGAATCGACGCGGCTCGGCAGGCTCGTCACCGAGCTGATCGCGCTGTCGCGGCTGCAGGGCGCCGAGCGGTTGCCCGATCTGAACGTGGTCGAGGTCGACGCCGTGGTCCGCGAGGCGCTCGGCCGGACGACGCTGTCGGCGGAATCCGCCGAGATCACCATCACCACCGACGCGGCCAGCGGCCTGCTCATCGAGGGCGACCGGACGCTGATGGTGACCGCGCTGTCGAACCTGCTGGAGAACGCCGTCGCGTACTCGCAGCCGGGCAGCCCGGTGTCGATCAGCAGGCGGCTGGTCGACGGCAAGGTCGAGATCGCGGTGACCGACCGCGGCATCGGCATCGCCGAGGACGAGCAGCAGCGTGTCTTCGAGCGGTTCTACCGCGCGGACAAGGCAAGGTCGCGGGCGACCGGCGGTACCGGGCTGGGCCTGGCGATCGTCAAGCACGTGGCCGCCAACCACGGGGGTTCGGTGGGCCTCTGGAGCCGTCCCGGCACCGGGTCGACCTTCACCCTGCGGATCCCCGCGCACATCCCCGCTGAACCGGCCGCGGCCGGGAAACAGGCTCCGCCGGTATCCCGGCCGGAGAAGACCCCCGAGCGGACACCCCGTCTCGTGGCAACAGGGCAAGAAAGCCCCGACCATGGAGGAAACCTGTGACGAGGGTTCTCATCGTCGAGGACGAAGAGTCGTTCGCCGATCCGCTCGCGTTCTTGCTCCGCAAGGAGGGCTTCACCGCCGCCGTCGCCGTGACGGGGCAGCAGGCGCTCGAGGAGTTCGACCGCAACGGCGCCGACATCGTCCTGCTCGATCTCATGCTCCCCGGTATGAGCGGCACCGACGTCTGCAAGCAGCTCAGGCAGCGTTCCGCGGTGCCGGTGATCATGGTGACCGCACGCGACAGCGAGATCGACAAGGTCGTCGGGCTGGAACTCGGCGCCGACGACTACGTCACCAAGCCGTACTCGGCCCGTGAGCTCATCGCGCGGGTGCGTGCGGTGCTGCGCCGCGGCGGCGAGCCGGGCGCCGAAGGCGATCTGGCTCCGCTCGTGCTGGCCGCCGGGCCGGTGCGGATGGACGTCGAGCGGCACGTCGTGACCGTCGACGGCGAGGAGGTCTCCTTGCCGCTGAAGGAGTTCGACCTGCTCGAGTACCTGCTGCGCAACGTGGGCCGTGTGCTCACCCGCGGGCAGCTGATCGACCGGGTGTGGGGCGCGGACTACGTCGGCGACACCAAGACGCTCGACGTCCACGTGAAGCGGCTGCGGTCGAAGATCGAACCGGACCCGGGATCGCCCCGGCACCTGGTCACGGTGCGTGGCCTCGGCTACAAGTTCGAGACGTGATCCCTCGCCTGACGGACTTGGGCTGACCCGGCCACGAGGTCTTCCCTAGGGCGCTCCGCGTCCTCTTTGGGCCGAAGGCCACGAAACCTGCTGAAGGGGCGCTTTCACACCCGACTTGACCTGGTGTGCGATCCGGCGCCCCTTCGCCAGGTTTCGTCAGCGCTCGACCAAGAGACGCAGATCACGGTTACGGTTTCGTGACCTGACGTGGGGGCGGGTACCGTAGGCGCTCGTGCGCCTTGGGGTACTCGACGTCGGTTCCAACACCGTCCACCTGCTCGTGGTCGACGCCCACCGTGGCGCCCACCCGACCCCGATGCATTCCGAAAAGGCCGTCCTCCGGCTCGCCGAGCAGATAACCCGCAACGGCGACCTGAGCCGCGCGGGAGCGGACAGCCTCGTGCGGGCGGTCGAATCGGCGAAGGCGGCCGCGGCCCGGTTCGGCTGTGAAGAGGTCATGGCGTTCGCGACCTCCGCGGTCCGCGAAGCCAAGAACGCCCCGAAAGTGCTGGCGAAGGTCCAGGAACAGACCGGAGTCGAACTGAAGGTGCTTTCCGGGATCGAAGAATCCCGCCTCACCTTCCTCGCCGTCCGCCGTTGGTTCGGCTGGTCGGCGGGGAAACTGCTCGTACTCGACATCGGCGGCGGTTCGCTGGAGATCGCGATGGGCCGCGACGAAGAGCCGGATCTGGCCGAATCGCTGCCCCTGGGCGCCGGCCGGACCACCCGGACGCGGTTCCAGCACGATCCGCCGACCCGTTCGGAGCTCATCGCGACTTCCGCGTGGCTCGAAGAACAACTCGCCCCGCTCGCGAAGAAGGTCGCCAAATTGGGTGAACCCGATCGTGTCGTGGCGACGTCGAAGACGTTCCGGTCGCTCGCCAGGCTGACCGGAGCGGCGCCGTCGGCGGGCGGGCCGCATGTGCGCCGTACCCTGACCGACACCGCGTTGCGCCAGCTCATCGCGTTCATCTCCCGGATGACCGCTCATGACCTGGCGCAACTCGAAGGGGTCAGCGCCGGCAGGTCGCATCAGCTGGTGGCCGGAGCGCTCGTCGCACAAGCCACCATGCGGGCGCTTTCCCTGGAAGAACTGGAGATCTGTCCGTGGGCGCTGCGAGAAGGTGTCATCCTTCGACGGCTGGACCATTCCAACGGTGCGGACGAGACTGTGGGCGGCAGCGCCCGACTGGACTTAGTCGACGGAGAACGGGCACGGTGAAGAGGTGACGGAAATGCGGATGACGGTGGATAGCGCGCGCGACGCCGCCGATGCTCCGTCGCGTGCCGGTTCACAACGGCCGGAGCGCGCATTGGACAGCACAGTATGACGGACGAGACTGAGAGCGGCCGGCCACAGAAGACCGTGGCGGAGCTGCTCGCCCAGCATGGAGCCCAGCCGGAAGGCGGGCGCCGCAGGCGACGCCGCGCGGCCGACGACGAGGACGAGGCCCCCGAGCCCACTCGTGGCAGGCGCGCGCCGTCGGTGAGCGACACCGCGCCGCAGGCGATCATCGACAGGGTGTCCGGCGACACCCCGCCGCCACCCAACCGTCCGCCGCGCCGCTCCCGCCCCCAGGCTCCGCCTGATGGGTTCTCGGCGGAAAAAAGTACCTCGAACCCCGACGCGCGTCCGCTGCCGCAGCAGGATTCCGGCGCGCGTCCGGTTCCGCCGCCGCAGCAGGACTCCGCGCCGCTGCCGGTGCCGCCGGACGTCGCGTCCACCCCGACCCGGCAGACGCCGCCGGTGCGCCCGCCGCAGGAACAGAGCGGCTATCAGCAGCGCCCGCCGCAGCAATCGGGTCAGTTCGTGCGGCCGACTCCGCCGCAGGAGCAGAGCGGTTACCAGCAGCGCCCGCCGCAGCCGCCGCAGCAATCGGGTCAGTTCGTGCGGCCCACTCCGCCGCAGGAGCAGTCCGGCTACCAGCGTCCGCCGGACTCCGAGGGCCTGCCCCCGCGTGGCAGGCCCCGCCCGACAGGCCCGGAGGAGACCCGCGGCGCGGTGCCGCCGGTCCGCCGCCGCCCCGAGCCGCCCGCCGGACCCCCGGCGGCACCACCCTCATCGGGGTTGTCGGCGAGACTCGACGGCGGCCTCGACGCCCCGTCTGAAGACGTGCAGGACCAGCCGGGCCCGATGGCCAGCGGCGGATTCGCGGCCCCGCCCGTCCAGCCGGCGCGGCGCCGTCGTCCGCCGGTCCGTCCCGTCCAGCCCAAGGCCGAGCCGAGCACCGAGCAGTTCGCCGCGGTCGGCGACGAACCCGCGCCCGAACCCGAGGCGTCCGCGCCCGTCGAGCCGCCGTCCCCGCCCGCCGGGCTCGCCGGATGGCGCAAACGCAGGCAGAAGGTGCAGTCCGAGGAAACCGAGATCGGCGGGATCCCGCCGGTGCCGCCCCCGGTCGAACCGGACACCGACCTCGAACCGGATCCGTTCGACGCGGGCCCCCCGACCATGGGTTCTTCCCACCCGCCCCACCCGGCGCCGATGCCGTTCGTGCCGCCGCATTCGCTCGACGACCGCGAGCGGCAGGACAACCTCGACGACTACGAGCGCGAGTTCGCCGACCCGGCGTACCCGGACGGCGGCCCCGACTTGGGCCGCGACGACTACGGCTACCGCGCCGACGAGTACGAGGACGACTACGACGACAGCGCCGAAGACAGCGTTGATCACGTCGATCACGTCGATCACGTCGATCACATCGAGGACGACGAGCCCGCGGCACCCGCCGAGAAAGTCTCGCCGGGGAAGCAATGGCTGGCGTTGGCCGGTCAGCTCGCCCTCGGCGTCGTCGGCGGCGCGGGTGTCTGGCTGGGCTTCAACTGGCTGTGGGTCAACATCCCCGCCGCCGCGCTGGTCGCCGCGCTGCTGGTGATCGTCGCGCTGGTGTGGATCGTCCGGAAGATCCGCAAGGCGGACGATCTCCAGACCCTCGTGCTCGCGGTGCTGGTCGGGCTGGTGGTGACGGTCTCACCGGCCGCACTCCTCTTGGTCGCGCGGTAGCGGACTCGGGAAGAATGCCGGAATGGCTCAGCAGGTTCCGGTAGGCCTTTCGACGGCGTCCGTCTGGCCGTTGGGGGCGGGCACCGCCTTCGAACTGGCCGCCGACCTCGGCTACGACGGCGTCGAGGTGATGGTCTGGGCCGATCCGGTCAGCCAGGACATCTCCGCGCTGCGCCGGTGGTCGCGCCGCACCGGGATGCCGGTGCTGTCGATCCACTCGCCGTCGCTGCTGATCACCCAGCGCGTGTGGTCGCCCGATCCCGAGGTGCGCCTGCGGATGTCCGTGGACGCGGCACAGGAACTGGGCGCGCGCACGGTCGTGGTGCATCCGCCGTTCCGATGGCAGCGCCGCTACGGCGACGCGTTCGGCGACCTCGTCGACGAACTCGAAGACGTCAGTGGCATCGAGATCGCGGTCGAGAACATGTTCAAGGTCCGCCCGCCCGGCGGCTCGCGGACGTCGCGCGTCTCGGCTTTCCGGCCCTCGATCGACCCTACGGACGTAGGGTTTCGTCACTACACGCTCGACCTGTCCCATACAGCGGCAGCCGGGATGGACGCCCTCGCCCTCGCCGATCGGATGGGTTCCGGGCTCGCGCACGTCCACTTGGCGGACGGCACGGGACTCCCGAAGGACGAACATCTGGTTCCCGGACGCGGGATCGAACCTTGCACCGAACTTCTCGAAAAGCTCGTGAACAGCGATTTCTCCGGACAGATCGTGCTGGAGATCAACACCCGGCGGTCGCCGAGCGCGGCGCGACGTTCGCGAGACCTCGCGGAGTCACTCTTGTTCGCGAGGCTGCACCTCGGCCAGTGACAAAGATCGTCTCCAGGTGCGGAGAATCATTCCTCCCTGCGCCCGAGGCGCTGGTACACGTAAAGTTCCGACCGTGAACCAGCTGCGCTTGTTGATCTCCCGCACCCCGATGGATCGGCTTGTGGCCTGGGTCAGTGCTCGGTGAGCGCGGCCGACGAAACGAGCACCTCCTTCGACGCGGCGTGCGCGACGAGATCACTGGGTGACGGCACTTTCACGGCGGTACTCCGTACCGAATGGTCGATCGGCGGACATCCGCACGGCGGCTTCCTGATGGCCCTGATGGCCAGGGCCGCCCTCACATTCCTGCACGAACGCGGCGAACCGCCGTCCGAGCCGCTGGCGATCAGCGCGGAGTTCCTGCACCCGCCGGCGGTGGGGCCGGTGCTGCTGCGCATGGACGTCCGGAAGGTCGGAAGGCGCGCCTCGGTCGTCGCGGTCCTGCTGGAGCAGCGGGGCCGCAGCTGCGTCGAGGCCAGGGTGACCACCGGGCGCCTGCCGATGCGGCGGCCGGAGTGGACCGACGTCCCGGCCATGCCCGTGGAACCGCCGCCCGGCGCGGTCCCCATGACCGGTGAGACGTCCGAAGGCCTGTTCAACCTCGCGAAGGGCTGCGAGGTCCGGCTCGATCCGGCGAGTGTCGGCTACCTGCACGGCCGGATCGGTGACCCGCCGAAGATCCGGCTGTGGGTCCGGCCGCGGCACGGACTCCCGGACCCGTATTTCGCGCTGCTCGCGAGCGACGTGAACCCGCCGGTGGTCTACAACCTCGGCCGGGTCGGCTGGGCGCCGACCGTGCAGCTGACCGCGTTGCTGCGCACCCGGCCGGCGCCGGGCTGGCTGCGGGTGATCGTCCAGAGTCAGTCGGTGCACGAGGCCTGGTTCGACTCGGACGCCCTTGTCGTGGACTCGCAGGGCAGGCTGGTCTGTCAGACGCGGCAACTGGCGCTCGCCCCGGCGCCCGGGGGCTGACGCCGGTTTGGCACGCTGAAGCGCATGACTGTGATCGCGGTTCTGGGTGCCGGGAAGATCGGGGAGGCCCTGCTCTCGGGCCTGCTGCACGGCGGGCACAGCCCCGCCGACCTGCTGTTCACCGAACGCTATCCGGCGCGCGCGGCGGAGTTGACCGAACGTCACGGCGTGCACGCGGTCACCGTCGCGGACGCCGCGCGCCGGGCCGACGTGCTGGTCGTCGCGGTCAAACCGCAGGACATCGAACCGGTCCTGGACGAACTCGCGCCGCTGCTCGGCAAGGAGTCGCTGGTGGTCTCGCTGTGCGCGGGCCTGCCGACCGCCCTGTACGAGCGCAGGCTGGCCGAGGGCGTCCCGGTGGTGCGGGTCATGCCGAACACCCCGATGCTCGTCGGAGAGGCGATGAGCGCGGTCTCAGCGGGCGCGCACGCGACCGCCGAGCACATCGCGGTGGTGAAGGACCTGCTCTCGCACGTCGGGCAGGTCGTCGAGGTGCCGGAGTCGCAGCAGGACGCCGTCACGGCCCTGTCCGGCTCCGGGCCCGCGTACTTCTTCTACCTGGTCGAGGCCATGATCGACGCCGGGATCCTGCTCGGCCTGCCCCGGGCGCTCGCCGGGCAGCTGATCATCCAGTCGGCGGTCGGGGCGGCGAAGATGCTCGCCGAGTCCGACGAACACCCGGTGCTGCTGCGCGAAGCCGTCACCTCGCCCGCCGGGACGACCATCAACGCCATCCGCGAGCTGGAGAAGCACGGTGTCCGCGCGGCGCTGCTGGCCGCCATCGAGGCCGCGAAGGACCGCTCGACCGAGCTGGGCGCCGCCCACGAACCCCGCAGTTAGTCCTCTCGATGCGGTAGTTCGTCGTCTGACTACCGCATCGAGAGGACGAAATGCGTAGTCGTACGGGCCCATCTCGGTGACTCGCGTCGCTTTAGCCACACGTGTCCCGCTACTCTCAAGAGAGCACGTGCGTGTCGATACCACAGGTGGGGAAGCCTCGTGGCGCGACACGTGTCGAAGGACACGGTGAATCATGCCGCCGAACAAGAAAGACGATCTGCCCTCAGTGGGTCAGGTCCAGTTCCTGACGGTCGCCGAGGTGGCCACGCTGATGCGGGTCTCCAAGATGACCGTCTACCGACTGGTTCACTCGGGCGAGTTGCCCGCGGTGCGCGTCGGGAAGTCGTTCAGAGTGCCCGAAAAGGCCGTTCACGAATATCTCCAGGGCGCGTACTTCGACGTGGGCTGAGGCCCGCTTCGAGGCGCACAACGTGCCCGCCCGAGGGCGTCTTCCGGGGCGCGAGTACCCTGGAAGACCGCTCGTGCCTGTGCGCTCCACCCGTTGGACGCTGCGCCGGGCAGCGTGACCGACGACGAAGGAAGGAGCGCTCATGGGCTCTGTGATCAAGAAGCGCCGTAAGCGTATGTCGAAGAAGAAGCACCGCAAGTTGCTGCGCCGGACGCGCGTTCAGCGTAGGAAGGCCGGCAAGTAAGACACAGCCGGTGAATGGCCCGTCCAGAATCTGGACGGGCCATTCCCATTCGGTGGGCGGTTTCCGTCCATCCGAGTGAGACGTGCATCCCCTCCGCGAGCAGCTGGTTAATAGCATGTAAGCGCTGAGTCGACTACCCCTAATGAGCGGTAACATCTCAACGGCAGCCGCGCGATGCTTCCCTTGAGTGCGGGTAAGTGCACACTCGGTGGATCATCTCGCGCTCAAGGTCATCAGGACCCCGTGATCGAAGTCCGAGAACCGTCCGAAAGCCGCAGGGAGTCCTATGCCGTCGAACATCGTGCTCGTGACCGGGGTCGGGGGAGACCTTGGCGGGAAGCTGCTCGCCAGACTCGGCAACAATCCGGAGTTCGAGCGGGTGATCGGCGTCGACACCACGCCGCCGCAGAAGTCCGTCCTGCAGCGTATGGGCCACGCCGAATACGTCCGTGCCGACATCCGCAACCCGCTGATCGCCAAGGTGATCAGCACGGCCAAGGTCGACACCGTGGTCCACGGCTCGTGCACCGCGCATCCGGCGGGCCCCGCCCGTCGCACGGCGATCAAAGAGGTCAACGTCATCGGCACGATGCGACTGCTGGCCGCCTGCCAGCGCTCGCCGCTCGTGCGCAAGCTCGTGGTGAAGTCGACGGCCGCGGTTTACGGCGCCGGAGCGCGCTCCCAGGCCGTCTTCACCGAGGATTCCGAGCTCATCCCCACCTCCACCAGCGGCTACGCGAAGGACGCCGTGGAGATGGAGGGGTACGTCCGCGGGCTCATGCGCCGCCGTCCCGACATCACGACGACGCTGTTGCGGTTCGCCAACATCATCAGCCCCGAGATCGACACCGTGCTCTCGCGCTACTTCGCGCTACCCGTGGTCCCGACCGTCTTCGGCTACGACGCGCGGATTCAGCTGCTGCACGCCTCCGACGCGCTGGCCGTCTTCGAGCAGGCGACGCTGAAGGACGAACCCGGCGTGTTCAATGTCGGCTCGGAAGGGGTACTCACCCTTTCTCAGGCGATCCGGCGGGCCGGCCGGATCCAGCTGCCGATGCCCAGCGGTGTCGTGCCGTCGGTCGGCAAGGTGCTCCGCGGGGCCAGGGTGGTCGACTTCTCGGCCGACCAGGTGCGGCTGCTGAACTTCGGTCGCGTCGTGGACATCACGAAACTCAAGAAGGACTTCGGCTACACCCCACGTTGGACGACGCGGGAAGCGTTCGACGACTACATCACCGGCCGCGGGCTCCGGCCCGTGGTGGACGGCGGCAAGCTCGCCGGACTCGCCGGCAAGGTGCTGGTGGCCGCGGCGACCGGACAGGCGTCGCACCGATGAGCAGGCCTCATGGGAACAACTCCGAAAACTCTCACGAAGGCGAGGCGGAAAACGTGAGCGGCGCTGAAGCGCGGGTCATCCCGTTGCACGGCCCCGGCAGAGAGAAGCCGGACCCGGCCGGTCAAGCGGGTCGGGATCTTCGCGAGTCCGAAGAGGCACAAGAGCGGCTGCGACAGGAACGCCGGGCGGACGCGCCCGTCGTCGATTTCCCCGGGACGGCGCGGGTCTCGCCCGCCCGGACCCGTCCGGCCGACGCGGACCTCCTCCCGGCCTCGCTCAGGACGGCGCTGGGGTTCCTGCGGGACCGGCTGACCGGCGACTACACGGTCGACGAGTTCGGCTTCGACGCCGAGCTCACCGAAACCCTGCTGTTGCCGCCACTGCGCGCGCTGTACGAGAAGTGGTTCCGGGTCGACACCTTCGGCGTCGAGAACCTGCCCGCCGACGGCGGCGCGCTTCTGGTGTCGAACCACTCCGGCACGTTGCCGCTCGACGCGCTGATGACCGCCGTCGCCGTGCACGATCACGCCCCCGGCGGCAGGCATCTGCGCGGCCTCGGCGCGGATCTGGTGTTCCAGGTGCCGCTGATCGGCTCTTTCGCCCGCAAGTCGGGACAGACCCTCGCCTGCAACGCGGACGCGGAACGCTTGCTGCGCAAGGGAGAACTCGTCGGCGTCTGGCCGGAAGGGTTCAAGGGGGTCGGAAAGCCGTTCTCGTCGCGGTACAAGCTGCAGCGGTTCGGACGAGGTGGTTTCGTGTCCGCCGCGCTGCGGACCGGGGTGCCGATCATTCCCGTGTCGGTCGTCGGCGCGGAGGAGATCTACCCGAAAATCGGCGACATCAAGCTGCTCGCGCGGGTGCTCGGCCTGCCGTACTTCCCGGTGACGCCGTTCTTCCCGCTGCTCGGCCCGCTCGGCGCGATCCCGCTGCCGACGAAGTGGAGCATCGAGTTCGGCGAGCCGATCCGCACTGACACCTACGACGCGGACGCCGTCGACGACCCGATGCTGGTCTTCACGCTGACCGACCAGGTGCGGGAGTCGATCCAGCAGTCGCTGTACAAACGCCTTTCGCAGCGGAAGAGCGTCTTCAAGGGCTAGGCGCGTCGGTAATGTCCGGTTGGTGTCATGTGTACGGTTCGCGTGGGGTCTGACCACCCAGCGCAAAACCGTGCAAAGGTCCCAATTCGGGCACCTTGTTCTGGGATAGCGTCCCTTATGGACAGCCAAGGACGCCGGGCCTTCGTGGCGGGTCCGCTCCTCCGCCGCGCCAGACCGCGTAACTCGCGTGATCAGACCCGTAACTCGCGTGCTTGAGGCCGTAACTCTCAAGTTCCGGCTTCAGGCACGCGAGTTCCGGCGGCGAGCACGCGAGTGACGGCTTCAGGCACGCGAGTGAGGGGTTACCGGCGCCGGTAGGCCATGCCGGCCGCGACGGCGCCGGCCACGGCGCCGGCGCCGAGCACCGAAGGCACGCCGATCTTCGCGGCCTTCCGGCCGGTCCGGAAGTCGCGGATCTCCCAGCCGCGGGCCCGCGCGACGTCGCGGAGACCGCCGTCGGGGTTCACCGCGACCGCGGTTCCGACGACCGACAGCATGGGGACGTCGTTCTGCGAGTCCGAGTACGCCGTACAGCGCTTGAGATTCAGCCCTTCGCGTGACGCCAGCGCCCGGACGGCGTGGGCTTTCGCGCGGCCGTGCAGCAGGTCGCCGACGAGGCGGCCGGTGTAGACGCCGTCCCTGGTCTCCGCGACGGTGCCCAGCGCGCCGGTGAGGCCGAGGCGCCGCGAGATGATGGCCGCGAGTTCGATCGGGGTCGCGGTGACGAGCCAGACGCGCTGCCCGGCGTCGAGGTGCATCTGCGCGAGCGCCCGGGTGCCGGACCAGATCTTGTCCGCCATCAACTCGTCGTAGATCTCTTCGCTGATGTCGGTCAGTTCCTGCACGGTGCGACCGGCCACAAAGGACAGTGCGCGCTCGCGATGGGTTTTGATGTCCTCTTTGTTCTCACGGCCGCCGAGCCGGAATTTCACCTGCTGCCAGACGAATCCGGCCAGATCGGCGGAGGTGAAGAACTTGCGCGCGGCCAGTCCGCGGGCGAAGTAGAAGATCGACGCGCCCATCATCATGGTGTTGTCGACGTCGAAGAACGCGGCCGCGGTCAGGTCCGGCGGAGCGGGCGGCGCGGGCGGTTCGAGGGCTTCGGCGGACGCGGTCGCCATGGCGGCCTCGGCCGACGCCTCGCCCGCGAGCTCGGCCAGCCGTTCGAGCTCTTGACTCTTGTCCCTGCCCCGCCAAACTGACACGCACACCGCCTCCGGAATCCCAGGTGCCTACGCACAGCGTAGCGAGCGCACGACCGGTTCGTACCAGGTGTGGCGCCTCCCTCGTCTACAGAGCGTCAGCCGATGATTATCGGCGGTAACCCCGGGATGAGCGGCGGAATCGAAATCAGCGGCGGCGATGCGGTGACGGTCGGCGTCGGCAGGGGCGGCGGGTTCGTCGGGCCGGGGGTGGGCACCACGGGCGGCGGCGTGCCACCGGTGGGTGGCGCGAGCGGACCGGTCGGGGCGGCGGTGTCCACGGCGGACGACGGCGGCGGCACCGACGTCGGTGACGGCGAACCGATCGGCGCGGACGACGGCGAGGGAGCCGGCACCGGCGGCACGACCGCGTCGGGTGAATCGGGATCGCGGGCGCAGTCACCGGCGGCCGGGACCGCGCCCAGTTCGTCGGAAGAGCCCGTGGTGATCGTGTAGCAGACCAGCCGCGAGCCGAGATCCGTCGTGCGTGCCTGGACCCTGCCGAGCAGGACGCGGACCGAGGCGAACTTGTCGCGTGCCTCGGCGGGGGCGTGGCCGACCTGGAGGCCGAGCCGGTCGGACTGCTGCCGCGCCCAGGAGTGGAGTTCGGTCAGCCGGGTCTGGCCGCCTTGATCGGTGACGATCGCCGTCAGCCGCGAGACCCCGGCCCGCAGATCCGTCTCGAAATCGGCGAGGCCGGTGAAATACGCGTCGGTGGGCGCGGCCTGCCGGGTCAGTTTGCCGAGTTCGCCGACGCGGTTCGCGGCGAACTCCAGATGCTTCGTCGCCTTGTCCTGTTCGTCGAAGGTGAGCCCGAGCGCGGCCGATTCACCCGCTCGCTTGATGCCGTACAGCGGATCGCCCGGCAGCGCGTCCTTGGACAGCAGCAGGGTGATGCCGCCCAGCGCCAGTACGAGTGCGACGGCGGCCGCGGCGAGGTTGGCGACGGCGTGACCGCGACGTTTCGGCTCGGCTTCGGCCTCGGCGAGCCGTCCGGCGATCTCCTCGCGGATCCGTTGCCGTGTCTCGGCGTCGGGGGCACCGCCGACGCCCAACTCGCGCAAGCCGCCGACGAGGACGAGCTCGCGCGCGAATTCGTCGTCCGCCGGGGACGCGGTGCCGTCGACAAGGCCGGCGAAGCGGTCACTGTCCGCCCGCTCCCGCGCGAACCATCCCGGCACGCCCACGGCGAAGTCTCCATCTGCTCAGCCCGGTCCTGACACCGGTCTGGCTGGGAAAACGAGCGGGGACGCCCTAGGGTTACGGCAAGGCCCGGTGAGGGATAAATATGGAACCTTAACGCAATCCCGTGGGCAGAAGTTGTGCCAAACGGCGTACCGCGCGGTGCTGAAGGGCCTTGATGGCGCCTTCGTTGCGCTTCATGATCGCCGCGGTCTCGGCGACCGAGAGCCCCTGCATGAACCGGAGCACGATGCACTCGCGCTGGTCTTCGCCGAGTTCGGCGACGCAACGCAACAGTTCGGCGCGGGTCGCGCGGCTGATGGCCTGCTGTTCGGGACCGGCGACGGCCTGCACGCCGACGTTGCCGATCGGTGCCCCGTTCGGCTCCGCGACCTCGTCGGTGACGACCTCGAGGCGGAACCGGCTCGACTTCACGTGGTCGAGGATGATGTTGCGCGCGATGGTGACGAACCAGGCGCCGACGTCACGCCCCTGGTAGCTCACCGACGTGATGCGGCGCAGGGCGCGGAGGAAGGTCTCGCTGGTGACGTCCTCGGCGAGGTCCCGGTCGCCGAGGCGGAACACGACATAGCGGTAGACGACGTCGACGTAGCGGTCGTAGAGCCTGCCGAAAGCGGAGGTGTCGCCGCCCTGCGCGGCGCTGACCAGCTCCCAGGCTTCGGCCTTCGCGGCTTCGGCGGCGGCGTCCGAATCCTCGGTGACGTCGCCGGTCTTGGGCCGGGACGACGGAACCGCGGGGAAACCACTCCGGCGGAGGATGTGACCCGCCAGCATGGAGACGGGATTCGGCGCGGGAAGGGTCATCGGGCACCTCCCGTTCCGGGCAGAGGAGACCGGCGCGCATGTCCCACCGCCGCGTGGGCCTGCAAGATCTGCACGTCCGGACTCCCTTTCTCACCATCGAGTGATCAACACCACTCGACGATGACCAGCAGCATACGTGTAGTTACCGCGAAGTAGGTAGCGGTGCCGGGGTCACGGAACTGCGACGAATGCGAGTGGCACCCATGACGGTGGCCGAGATGACAAACTGACAACGCCGTTCATCCCAGGGAAGAGGTTCGCAGTTGAGCGCGGAGCAGGTTGCCGAAGGAAGCGTGCCCACCTTGCTCGTCGAGGCCGCCCGCCAGTGGCCCCGCAAGGCGGCCGTCCACGAGACCGGGGGTGGGGTCGCGCTGACTTGGGCGCAGCTCGACGACGCCGCCCACGCGCTGGCCCGCGCCCTGCTCGACGCGGGAATCGAACGCGGCGACCGGGTGGCGTTGCGGCTGCCGACGTCGGCCGCGTTCGCCGTCTCGCTGTTCGGCGCGCTCCGCGCGGGCGCGGTGGTCGTCCCGATCTCGCCGCAGGCTCCGGCGGCGGAGCTGAACGGGCTGCTGGAGCACAGCGGCGCGCGGCTCGTCCTCGAACGCGAACAGACCGAGGGGCTCCCGGACGGAGTGACGAGCCTCTCACCACCTGTTACCTCGAATGGAGCAGCCGAACCGGTCGACGCCGCCGGGGCCGGTGAGGACATAGCGGTCATCTCGTACACCTCCGGCACGACCGGTCCGCCACGCGGCGTGATGCTGTCGCATCGGGCACTGCTGGCGAACCTCGACCAGCTGAGCCGGATCGTGCCAACGCCGCTCGTGCACGGCGACCGCGTGCTCATCACCATCCCGTTGTTCCACGTCTACGGCCTGGGCCCGGGCCTGCTGCAGACCACGGCGGTCGGCGCCACGGCGATCCTGTCGGAACGTTTCCTCGCCGAGCGGACACTGGCCGACTGTGCCGAGTACCGGGTGACCTCGATCGCCGGTGTGCCCGCGATGTACGCCGAATTCGCCGCGATGGACCCTGAGGAGCTCGGGCAGGGCCTTTCCACCGTCCGGCGGATGACGTCGGGCGCGGCGCCGTTGCACCCCAAGATCCTCGCCGCGCTCCGCGGCGCCACCGGACTCGACGTCTACGAGGGCTACGGCCTCACCGAATGCGCGCCCGTGGTCACCACGACCCTGGTCACCGGCTACCCGAAGCCGGGTTCGGTCGGGCGCCCGCTGCCCGGCGTCGAGGTCCGGCTGGTCGACAGCGACGGCGACGCGACGCCCGTCCCGCAGGACCCTGACGAACTCGGCGACGCCTTCGACGAGGACGGCGGCACCGGGCTGGTGTCGATCCGCGGCGCGAACCTGTTCTCCGGCTACTGGCCCGACGGCTCGCACGGTCCCGACGAGGACGGCTGGTTCCGCACCGGCGACGTCGGCTACCTCGACACCGACGGCGACCTGCACCTGGTGGACCGCGCCAACGACCTGATCATCGTCAACGGCTTCAACGTCTTCCCGCACGAGGTCGAGAACGTGATCTCGCTGCTGGACGAGGTCGTCGAGGCGGGTGTCGTCGGCGTCGTCGACGAGCGGACCGGCGAAGCGGTCAAGGCCGTCGTAGTCCCCGCGCCCGGCGCTTCGCTTTCGGAGCAGCAGGTCGTGGAGCACTGCGCGGAGCACCTGGCCGGGTACAAGGTGCCGCACACCGTCGAGTTCGCGGAATCGCTGCCGCATTCGGCCACCGGGAAGCTCCGGCGGATGCGACTGCGCTGATGAGCCCTCGGTGGGAAAGAGTGCCTCGGACTGGGTAAGGATGTGGCCATGGCGCACCACGTGACCGTCATGACCCGCGCGGGTTGCCACCTGTGCGAGGTCGCGGAACAGGACATCGAGCGGATCTGCGGCGAACTGGGCGTCGCCTGGTCGGCACAGGACGTCGACGGCGACCCCGAATGGCGGGCCGAATACGGCGACCGCGTGCCGGTGATCCTGATCGACGACGCCGAACACGGCTACTGGCGGGTCGAAGAGGACAGGCTCCGGAAGGCACTGGCGTAACACACTCGTAAGGGGCGATCGGCCGACCTCCGGCCCTGTCGCTGACGAAGATGGAGTCGTGGACGACGAACGCAGGCTCAGCTTCCCGCAAGCCGCACTGACCGGGCTCCTGTCACTGGCGGCCGCCCTCGGCGTCGGACACCTCGTGGCGGGCTTCGTCGGGTACACGGCTTCGCCGTTCGTCGCGGTGGCGAACTTCGTGATCGATCACAGTCCGCACGCCGTCGTGGCCTGGGCCGAGCAGACGCTGGAGACCTGGGACAAGCTCGTCCTCAAGATCGGCCTGGCCGTGGTGCTGGCGCTGTTCGCGGTCCTCGCCGGACGGCTCTCGCGCCGCAAGCCGCTGCCGGGGCAGGTGATCGTCGGCGTGCTCGGTGCGGCTGGCGTCGCCGCCGTTTTCGTGCGCACCGATCTCGGCCAGATCGCGCTGCTGGCGCCCGTGGCCGCCGTGGTCGCCGGGCTCACCGTGTTCACCTGGCTGCACCGGTTCTTCCTGCCGAACGTGCTGTTCGACGTCCGTGAGGGCGAGGGGCCGGACCGGCGGAAGGTGCTGATCACCGGCGCTTCCGTCGCGGCCGGTGCCGGTGTCGCCGCGCTGACCGGTCAGCTCGTCGGGACCAGGAAGAACGCGGAGGAGTCACGAGCCGCCGTCGGCAGGCTCGTCGCGGCGAGGACGGCGCCGCCGATCCCGCCGGACGCGGACTTCGCGAAGCTCGGCACCCCGCCGTATCTCACTCCTTCGAAGGATTTCTATCGGATCGACACGGCGCTGGTCGTCCCGCAGGTCCGCACCGAGGACTGGAGCCTGCAGATCCGCGGGATGGTCGATCGGGAAGTCACCTATCGGTATGAAGACCTCCGCTCACGGCCGCTGATCGAACGCGACGTCACCCTGTGCTGCGTCTCCAACGAGGTCGGCGGCCCGTACATCTCCAACGCGCGCTGGATCGGCATCGACCTGCGAGACCTGCTGAACGAGGCGGGCGTCAAACCCGGTGCCGAGCAGATGTTCGCGACCAGCGTCGACGGCTGGACCTGCGGGACCCCGGTCGAAGCCGCCCTCGATCCGCGACGCGGCGCGATGCTCGCCCTCGGCATGGACGGCGAACCGCTCCCGATCGAGCACGGCTTTCCCGCGCGGATCGTGATCCCCGGCCTGTACGGCTACGTGTCCGCCACGAAATGGGTGACCGAGCTGGAGATCACCACCTGGGAGGAGCGCCAGGCGTACTGGCTCGACCGAGGTTGGGGCAAGGAAGGACCGGTGAAGACGCAGTCGCGGATCGACGCGCCCGGCTCGGCGGTGAACGCGGGGAAGGTCGTGGTGTCCGGGATCGCGTGGGCGCAGCACACCGGCGTCGCGAAGGTCGAGGTCCGGGTCGATCAGGGGCCTTGGCAGGAGGCCGTCCTGTCGACCGAGACGTCGAAGGACACCTGGCGGATGTGGTGGACCGAGGTGCAGGTCGGCCCTGGTCAGCACGAGATCGCCGTCCGGGCGACGGACCAGTCGGGCTACCCGCAGACGCCGGAGCGCGCCGGAACCGTCCCGGACGGTGCCACCGGCTGGCACACGGTGTCGGTCAACGCGCGCTAGAGAGACTGACCACAGCGTTCACCTGTGACTTTGTGCCTGCGTTCACAAATGGCTACCGTAGATACGTCGCCTCCGAAAGCGCCCGGCATCGAACCGGACTCAGCGCGGCGGGTCAAGAACCGATTTCCAGGTTCAGGCGAATCATGTCGTCAGCAGGGACCAGAGGAGCGGACAAGCGTGGTGTCGCAACGAGGCCGGCGCACCCGGGTGACACCGGACGCCGACAACGCGCCCACCGCGGAGATGCCCGCCGTCGAGGCCACCGCCGAGCCGGAAGCCGTCCGCGCGAAGTCGATCCCCGAGGCCGCCGTCGCCCGCCTCGCCGTCTACCTCCGTGTCCTCTCCGGGCTGGCCGAGCAGGGCGCGACGACGATCTCCAGCGAGGAACTCTCACAGGCCGCGGGCGTCAACTCCGCGAAACTGCGCAAAGACCTGTCCTACCTCGGCTCGTACGGCACCCGCGGCGTCGGCTACGACGTCCAGGTGCTGGTCAGCCAGATCGAGCGGATCCTCGGCCTGACCCGCAAGCACAAGGTCGCCGTGGTCGGCATCGGTAACCTCGGGCACGCGCTGGCCAACTACGGCGGGTTCCCCGGCCGCGGTTTCCCGGTCGAGGCGCTGTTCGACCTCGACCCGGATCTGGTCGGCGTGCCCGTCGGTGGCCTCCCGGTCTCACATCTCGACGAGATCCCCAAAGTCTGCGCCGAACGGCAGATCTCCATCGGCGTCATCGCCACTCCGCCCACCGCCGCGCAGTCGGTCTGCGACCGCCTTGTCGCCGGTGGCGTGCAGTGCATCCTGAATTTCGCCCCGGTGGTGCTGCAGGTTCCGGCACATATCGAGGTGCGCAAGGTCGATCTCGCGGTCGAACTGCAGATCCTGTCGTTCCACGTCGCTCGCCGCGCGGATCTGGCCGCTCATGGCAACGGCGGAGGAGACGCCGGCCCCGCGGCGGCCGAGAATGGCAGCATGAACGGTCCCGAGCTCGGAATGGTGGTGCGCTGAAATGAGCGTGTTGGCGGTCGGGCTCTCGCACCGCAGTGCCGAGCTGAGCACCCTGGAGCGCGTCGCGGTCCCCGCGACCGACGTGACCAAGGTGCTCCACGAACTGCAGCAGGCCGAGCACGTCAGCGAGGCGATCCTCGTCTCGACCTGCAATCGCATCGAGGTCTACGCGGTCGTCGAGACCTTCCATGGCGGCCTGAACGACGTCTCCGACGTGCTCGCCCGCCAAGCCGGGATGCAGCCCGCGGACCTCTACGACTCGCTGTACGTGCACTACGCGGGCGCCGCGATCGAGCACCTGTTCTCGGTCACCTCCGGCCTGGACTCGATGGTCGTCGGCGAGACGCAGATCCTCGGCCAGATCCGGTCCTCCTACGCCACCGCGCGCGAGGCGGGCACCGTCGGCCGCACACTGCACGAACTGATCCAGACCACGTTGCGCGTCGGCAAACGTGTGCACACCGAGACCGGGTTGGACCAGCTCGGCGCGTCGGTCGTCTCCGAGGCGCTGGCTGCGGCCGGGGACATCGCGGGCAAGCACGCGCTGATCGTCGGCGCCGGTTCGATGGGTGCGCTGACCGCTTCCCAGCTGCGTAAATCCGGGATCGGCGAGATCACCATCGCCAACCGCACCGAAGCACGGGCCGCCCGTCTCGCCGCCGCGAGTGTCGAGCAGGGAGTGCCCGCGAAGGCCGTTCAGATGAGCGGGATCGCGGACGCGGTCGCCGAGGCGGACGTCGTCGTCTGCAGCACCGGCGCGCAGGCCGCGGTGTTCACCACCGCGCACGTGCCCGCCCGCGCCGGGCGCCCGCTGGTCGTCTGCGACCTCGGGCTCCCGCGTGACGTCGAGCACGAGGTCGCCGAGCTGGCCGACGTCACCGTGGTCGACCTCGAGACCATCCAGCGCCGCATGCGCGACAAGGGCACCCCGACCACCGACCGGCAGACCGCGAAGGCCACCGGCATCGTGCTCGACGAGGTGCGCGAGTACCTCGCCGGTCAGCGCAGCGCCGAGGTCACCCCGACCGTGACGGCGCTCCGGCGCCGGGCGGCCGAGGTGGTCGACGCCGAACTGCTGCGGCTGGACAACCGCCTGCCGGACCTCGAAGCCGGGGTCCGCGAGGAGGTCGGCCGCACGGTCCGCCGAGTGGTCGACAAGCTGCTCCACGCGCCGACGGTGCGGGTCAAGCAGCTGGCCGCCGAGACGGCCGACACCGACTACGCCAACGCGTTGCGCGAGCTGTTCTGCCTCGACCCGCAGGCGCCCGCCGCGGTGGCGAGTCCCACCGCTACGAAAGACAGTGATCAGTGAGCAGAGTCATCCGCATCGGGACGCGCGGCAGCAAACTCGCCCTCGCGCAGACCGGCACCATCGCCGACGCCCTGCGCGCCACCGGCGCCGAGGTCGAGCTCGTCACCGTGACGACGCCTGGCGACCGATCGTCCGCGCCGATTCCGACGATCGGGGTCGGCGTCTTCACTTCCGCGCTGCGCGAAGCGTTGCTGCGCGAGGAAGTGGACGTCATCGTGCACTCGTACAAGGACCTGCCGACGAAGCCGGAGCCGGGCATCACGCTCGCCGCCGTCCCGCGCCGCGAGGACCCGCGTGACGCGCTGATCGCCCGTGACGGGCTGACGTTGGGCGAGCTGCCGCCGGGTTCGACCGTCGGTACCGGCTCGCCGCGGCGCACCGCGCAACTGCGCGCGCTGGGTCTCGGTTTGGAAATCGTGCCGATCCGAGGCAATATCGACACCCGCATGCGCAAGGTGAGCGACGGAGAGCTCGACGCCGTCGTCCTGGCGCGTGCCGGACTGGTCAGGATCGGCCGGGCGGAGGAGATCACCGAAACCCTCGACCCGATCCAGATGCTGCCCGCGCCCGCGCAGGGTGCGCTGGCGGTGGAGTGCCGGACCGGTGACGTGGACATCGAGCACCTGCTCGGGTCATGCGTGGACGACGAAGGCACCCGCGCCGTGGCGACCGCCGAGCGGGCGTTGCTCGCGGCGCTGGAAGCCGGGTGCAGCGCACCGGTCGGAGCGCTGGCGGAGATCGTCGAAGACCTGGACGCCGAAGGGCGGGTCGTCGAGCGGATCTCGCTGCGGGGCACCGCCGCCGTCGAAGAGGACGGGAAAGCGGTCGACATGGTGCGCGCTTCCGCGCTCGCCGACTTCCGCGATGCCGAACAACTCGGCCGGACACTGGCCGCCGAACTGCTCGACCTGGGGGCCGGCGCACTGTCCGGCCCCGCCCAGTGAGTCAGAACGTCGAAGGTAGGGCCGCGCTCGACCGCGGCCGCTCAAGAGGAGAACGCACAGATGACCCCCGCGCGTAAGACCACCGGGCGAGTCGCCTTCGTGGGCTCGGGCCCCGGTGACGCCGGTCTGCTGACCGTCCGCGCTCAGGAGCTGCTCGCCAAGGCCGAGGTCGTGGTGACCGACCCGGACGTCCCTTCGGGCGTCCTGGCCTTCACCGCCGAGGGCGCCGAAGTGCGCCCCGCCGTCGGCGAGGCCACCGAGGTCGCCAAGGACCTGGTGAACGAGGCCAAGGCCGGACGGCTGGTGCTCCGGCTGATCGCCGGTGACCCGCTGACCCAGCCCGCCGTCGTCGCCGAGGTGCAGGCCGTTTCCCGGACCAGCGCCGTCTTCGACATCATCCCGGGCGTCTCGCCCGGCGCGGCCGTCCCGGCGTACGCCGGCGTCGCGCTCGGCGGGACGCACACCGAGGTCGACGTCCGCGGCGACGTCGACTGGGCCGCACTGGCCGCCACCCCTGGCCCGATCGTGCTGCACGCGACGTCGGCGCACCTGGCCGAGGCCGCGTCCGCGCTGACGGAGCACGGCCTGGCGCCGACCACCCCGGTCGCCGTTACGTCGAACGGGACCATAAATACCCAGCGCACCCTGGACACCACGCTGGCCACCGTCGCGAACGAAGCGGGCGAGCTCGTCGGCCCGCTCATCGTGACCATCGGCCAGGCCGTCGGCCAGCGCTCGAAGCTGTCGTGGTGGGAGTCGCGCGCACTGTACGGCTGGAAGGTCCTGGTGCCGCGCACCAAGGAGCAGGCCGGCGAGATGGCGGAGCGGCTTCGCGGCCACGGCGCCACCTCGCACGAGGTCCCGACCATCTCGGTCGAGCCGCCGCGCAGCCCCGCGCAGATGGAACGTTCGGTCAAGGGTCTCGTCGACGGCCGCTACCAGTGGATCGTCTTCACCTCGACCAACGCCGTCCGCGCGGTGTGGGAGAAGTTCGAGGAGTTCGGGCTCGACGCCCGCGCCTTCTCCGGCGTGAAGATCGCCTGCGTCGGCGAATCGACCGCCGCGAAGGTCCGCTCCTTCGGCATCATCCCCGAGCTGATCCCGGAAGGTGAGCAGTCCTCGGAGGGCCTCCTCGCCGAGTTCCCGCCGTACGACGACGTCCTCGACCCCGTCGACCGCGTGCTGCTGCCGCGGGCGGACATCGCCACCGAAACCCTTTCGGCCGGCCTGCGTGAACGCGGCTGGGAGATCGACGACGTGACCGCGTACCGCACGGTGCGTGCCGCGCCGCCGCCCGCCGAGACCCGCGAGATGATCAAGACCGGCGGGTTCGACGCCGTCTGCTTCACCTCGTCCTCGACCGTGCGGAACCTCGTCGGCATCGCCGGCAAGCCGCACACCCGCACGCTGGTCGCGTGCATCGGCCCGAAGACCGCGGAGACCGCCGTGGAGTTCGGGCTGCGGGTCGACGTCCAGCCCGAGAAGGCCGACGTCCCGCACCTGGTCGACGCGCTCGCCGAGCACGCCGCGCGGCTCCGCGCCGAAGGTGCGCTCCCGCCGCCTCGCAAGGCGAAGCGGGCCCGCCGCTCCTGATTCGCTTGATTCGTTGAAAGCCCCCTTCCCACGTTTCGTGTGGGAAGGGGGTTTTTTCGATCCTCAGTGAAACTTCGCCGTATGCGTAGCGGCCGGGCATAGCCTCGGTGATTCCGACAAGCACTGGGGAGTGATCATGAAATCTCTTGGCTTCACCGTCGCCGCCCTGGGTGTACTGGCCCTCGGTTTCCCGGGTACCGCGGCCGCCGCCACACCCTTCGAAGTGTGCAGTCCGCTCGGGTGCGCGGCGCAAAGCGTCCGGGGCACCGTCGATGGAGGGCAGATGGTGGTCACGGTGTCCGACAGTTCTCCGGTCTCGGCGCTCACCGCGCGGTTCGCCGTGTCCCCGCAGGGCGTGCTGACCCAGATCATCGTCGATGACGGGGTGCGGCGGGCGATGGTCAGGTTGCCGGTCGGGGCGAACCAGTTGACCGTGACGGCCTGCGGAGGCGGAGGCTGCAACAGCAAGTCCATTCCGCTGTAGGTGGTGTCCGGCGGACGGCACGCGTGTCGTCTCTCCCATCACGTGTGTCGTCCATCCGGACACGCGAAACCGCCACACTCACGAGCGGTTCAGCTGAAGAACTTCACGACCTCCGTGTACGCCAGGTACGCGAACATCGCCAGGCAGACACCCAGCAACCCGTTCGAGAGCCACCGTGAGCGTCCCTCCCGCGGCACCCGGGACGTGTTCAGCAGCACCAGCAAGGTCGCCGCCAGGAACGGCATGAACAACGCGCCCAGCACCCCGTAGATCACGGTGAGCTGGAAGGGCTGGTCCAAAAACAGCAACGCCATCGGCGGGAAGGTCAGCCACAACACGTATCCGCGATACGCGACACTGCGTTCTCCCGCCTTTTTCTCATACGCCTCAACGCTTTCCGTCGTGTTCGCGGGCAGCCGCAGAATGCGCCACCAGTCCGCGAAGAGCAGGCTCACGCCGTGCCAGACGCCGATCACGGACGTGAACGAGACCGCGAAGAAGCCGATGAGGAACGGGATCCGCGCCCACTGCCCGTAATCCGCGGCGAGGGTGTCACCGAGGAACAGCAGTCCCTTGTCGCCCGAGATGATCTTCTGGCCCATCAGCAGTTCCGCGCCGACGATCAGCATCGCGATCACGAAGATCCCGGTCATGACGTAACCGACGGCGTTGTCGGTACGCATCATCGGCAGCCACTTCGCCGAACGCCAGCCCTTCGCGAGCGTCCAGTAGCCGTAGGCGGCCATGGTGATCGTGCCACCGACGCCACCGATCAGGCCGAGGAGGTAGACGAGCGAGCCGTCGGGCAGGGTCGGGACGGCGCCCTTGAACAGTTCGGCGAAGTTCGGCGCGACGAGGATCGCGGTCCCGACCACCGTCACGAACATGATCCCGACCAGGACGGTCATCAGCTTCTCGATGATCGCGTAGCGTCCGAACCACACCAGCGCGAAGCCGAGCAGGCCGCAGATCATCCCCCAGTACCGCACCGAAAGCGCGGGGAAGAGCGCGTTCAACGGCAGGCCCGACGCGGACATCGCGGTCGCGCCGTAGACGAACCCCCAGATCACCGCGTAGATCCCGAAGTAGATCAGCGCCCAGATCCCCAGCGTCCGCCAGCCTGCCAATATCGTCCGGCCCGACGTCAGATGCCAGCGGCCGACGGCTTCGGCCAGCGCGAGTTTGAAGATCGTGCCGACGAGCACCGCCCACAGCAGCGTGTACCCGAAGCGCGATCCGGCCACCATCGTCGCGACGAGGTCGCCCGCGCCGACCCCGGTCGCCGCGGCCATGATCCCTGGCCCGACCTGGCGCAGCCGTGTGCGCCAGCCGACGGGCGGTTCTTCCAGTTGGTCGGTCACCGTTGAGCTCGACATGAGGGGAAAGGTAACCCACGTCACAGCTCGGAGGAATCGGACAAAGCCGACTCTTTACCGTCCCTTAGGGAAGGCTCGCCCGTGCGGCCCAACGAGGCTGCGGACCGCGTCTCGAGCGAGCGGGAGTACCGTCGTAAGGGTGTTTCCCGAACATCGTCCCCGCAGGCTCCGCACCACTCCGGCCATGCGCAGGCTGGTCGGTGAGACGACGCTGCGGCCGCGCCAGCTGATCCTCCCGATGTTCGTGGCCGAGGGCATCGACACACCCCGCCCGATCGCGAGCATGCCCGGGGTCGTCCAGCACACCCGCGACACGCTGCGCAAAGCCGCCGTCGACGCGGTCAACGCCGGTGTCGGCGGCCTGATGCTGTTCGGCATCCCGAAGACCCGGGACGCCGAGGGCTCCGGCGCGATCGACCCGAACGGCATCCTCAACGTCGCCTTGCGCGATCTGAAGGCCGAACTCGGCGATTCGACGGTCCTGATGGCGGACACGTGCCTCGACGAATTCACCGATCACGGCCACTGCGGCGTACTCGACGCCGACGGTGGTGTCGACAACGACGCGACCCTGCGCGTGTACGCGGAAATGGGTCTGGCGCAGGCGGAAGCGGGCGCGCATCTGCTCGGGCCCAGCGGCATGATGGACGGCCAGGTCGGCGTCATCCGCGCCGCGCTCGACCGCGCCGGGCGCACGGACGCCGGCATTCTCGCCTATTCGGCGAAGTTCGCCAGCGCGTTCTACGGCCCCTTCCGCGAGGCCGTCGACTCGCAGCTGAAGGGCGACCGGAAGACCTACCAGCAGGATCCGGGCAACGTGCGTGAAGCGTTGCGCGAGATCGAGCTGGACATCGCCGAGGGCGCCGACATGATCATGGTCAAACCCGCGCTGTCCTATTTGGACGTCATCAGGGCCGCCGCCGAGGCGTCGCCGGTTCCCGTGGCGGCGTACAACATCTCGGGTGAGTACGCGATGGTCGAGGCCGCCGCGGCGAACGGCTGGCTGGAGCGCGAGCGCACGATCCTCGAGGTGCTGACCTCGATCCGCCGCGCGGGCGCGGACATGATCCTCACCTACTGGGCCGCCGAAGCGGCGGGTTGGCTGGACTAGGCTGCGTCTCTCGAAGCGCGCGCGCGTGTCCTCACCCAACCTGCCCACTTCAGTTTGGGAGACACGCCCTAGGCTGCCTCGCGTGAGCGACAGCGAAGCCGGCGAAACGGACGACGAGCGCCGCAAGCGGGGACGGGCACCCGACCCGATCCTGCCTGGTCAAGAGGCGCCGAAGCACGTCGTGCCGAAGCCTGTCGCCCTCTCGTTCTGGTTGTGGATCGCGACCGGTCTCGCCCTGATCGCCGGACCCGCCTATCTGCTGATCGGCAGGCAGACGGTGATCGACACGTACCTGAAGCAGAACGCCGAACAGCGTGACCCGGCGCTGAGGGTCGACCCGGCGCGGATCATCGACGGCGTCGACGGGCTGATCCTGAACCTGTTCGTCGGCGCGATCACGTTCGCCGTGCTGTTCGCCATCTTCGCCTACAAGGCCCGCGAAGGAACGCGTTCGGCCAGGGCCGTGCTGACCGGCCTCGCGGTCTTCCTCGCCCTCGTCGGACTCTTCGTCCTCGGTGGCGCGCTTTTCGTCGTCATCGCCACGCTCATCGCGGTGATCGCGCTGATCTTGATGTACCTGCCCAGCGTGGCCGACTACTTCCCGAAGGTCGGGCGCAAGCTGCCATGACGCCGGAACCCGCCCTCTACGCCGAACCAGGCGTCGGCTGGACGGCGTTGCTGTGGGCGCCGCTGTTCTCCCTCGCCGGGCTGCTCGCGGAGCTGGCGACCGGCGGGCCTGTCCACTGGCTGGCCTGGCTCCTGGTCGCGGCGGGGCTGGTGGCGATCACCGTGCCGTGGGTGTACGCGCGCCGCCGGTACCTCTCGCTCGAAGTCACCGCGGACGGCTACCGCCAGGGCAGGGAAACCCTCGAGGCGGCCCAGATCGCCGAAGTTCTCGAAGACGACGCCCCGGTGGGAGCGCGGGTCCTCGGTGGCGGCTGGACGATCCCCAAGAAGCACGGCGAAGTCGGCTTGAAGCTCGAAGACGGCGTTTTCGTCCGCGCCTGGGCCAAGGATCCGGACGCCCTCCGCGACGCTCTCCAGGATTTGGTGCGTGCTCGCACCACAGAGTCATGAGAAGCTGCTCACTGTGATCGACCTTCCCCAGCCGACCGGGGCCGACCTGTGGCCACCGGAGGACGCCCGGCGAGAAGCCCGGCTGCACAAACCCCTGCGCGCCGTGGTGGGAGCCGTCGAACTGATCCTGGCCGCGCTCGCGGTGTGGGGTGCTTTCGCTTGCTGGAAGGCCGGTGTCGTCCCGGTCGCCATCACCTACGGCGAAACGACGCTGGATTCGCAGCGGTATTTCGGCGGTCCGCTCGCCGGCGCCATCGGGCTGGGCGTGCTGGCCGCGATCCTGGTGGTGGACGCGATCCGCCAGTTCCTGCTCGCCGTCCGGGTCAAGGGACGCAAGCCCAAGGAACCGAAGCTCAGTTGAGCCAGACGACGGCGGCGTTGACCGCGGTCGAGAACAGCAACCACAGCAGATACGGCACGAGCAGCCAGGCCGCGAGTTTCGACCGGCGACCGAACTCCATCATCGTGACCGGCACCACGAAGTCCAGCACGACGACGTCGGCCAGCGCCAGGACGTGCGCGCCGCCGGCGAAGAACAGCGGCGTCCACAGCAGGGTCAGCAGCAGGCAGACGCCGTAGAAGGCGAAGCCGCGCGTTTCGCCGTCGGTGCGCCAGTAGTACCAGCCCGCGACGGCGACCAGGAGGAGCAGGACCGACCACATCGGGCCGTAGAGCCAGCCAGGCGGCGCCCACGACGGGCGGGCCAGCGCGTTGTGCGTTTCGGAGCGGGTGGCGACCGCCAGTCCGGCCACGATCCCCACGATCGCCGACAGGGCGAGGAATCCGGCCAAGGCCTGCCAGCGCAGGCGACGGTGGTGGGTCGGTGGTGACGGCACCGTGGACACGTGGATTCCTCCGCGAGGGTTTCGACGGGAGTTCTCCCACCCTAGTGGGCCTGCTCACGCCGCGCCCGGAACGGCGAGGACTCAGCGGCGGGTGTCCTCGGCGGATTTGCGAGACTGGGGAGGTGACTACCGGAGTCGATCAGTCCAAGGCATGGTTCGAACGAGCGAAGGCCGTGGTCCCGGGTGGGGTGAACTCCCCGGTGCGGGCCTTCAACTCCGTCGGCGGCACCCCGCGGTTCATGGTGCGCGGCGAGGGCCCGTACCTCTGGGACGCCGACGACAACCGCTACGTCGATCTGGTCTCTTCATGGGGGCCGATGATCCTCGGGCACGCGCATCCGGACGTCGTCTCCGCCGCGCGCGAAGCGGCCGTCAACGGACTGTCGTTCGGCACGCCGACGCGTGGCGAGGTCGAACTGGCCGAGGAGATCATCGGCCGGGTCGAGCCGGTGGAGCAGGTCCGCCTGGTCAACTCCGGCACCGAGGCGACGATGAGCGCGATCCGACTGGCCAGGGGGTTCACCGGCCGGGCGAAGATCATCAAGTTCGCGGGCTGCTATCACGGTCACGTCGACGCGTTGCTCGCCGAAGCGGGCTCCGGCGTCGCGACCCTCGGCCTCCCGACGTCGCCCGGTGTCACCGGCGCGCAGGCGGCCGACACGATCGTCCTGGCCTACAACGACCTCGACGCGGTCCGGAAGTCCTTTGTGGACAATCCGGACTCGATCGCCGCGATCATCACCGAAGCCGCCGCGGGCAACATGGGCGCCGTCGCGCCGATCGACGGCTTCAACGCCGGCCTCAAGGAGATCGCGCACGAGCACGGCGCGCTGTTGATCATGGACGAGGTGATGACCGGGTTCCGCGTCTCGAAGGCGGGCTGGTTCGGCCTCGAAGGCGTCGCCGGTGACCTGTACACCTTCGGCAAGGTGATGTCCGGCGGGCTGCCGGCCGCGGCCTTCGGCGGCCGCGCCGACGTGATGGCGAAGCTGGCTCCGGGCGGGCCGGTGTACCAGGCGGGGACGCTGTCGGGGAACCCCGTCGCCGTCGCCGCCGGGCTCGCGACGCTGCGCGCGGCCGACGACGCCGTGTACGCGGCCCTCGACGCCAACGCGAAGCGGCTCGGCGACCTGTTCGACCGATCGCTGACCGAGGCGGACGTCACGCACACCGTGCAGTACGCGGGCAACCTGGTCAGCGTGTTCTTCAGCGCGAACCCGGTGACGAACTACCCGGGCGCGCAGGCCTCGGAGACCTGGCGGTTCCCGGCGTTCTTCCACGGGCTGCTGGACAACGGCGTGTACGCGCCGCCGAGCGCGTACGAGGCGTGGTTCGTCAACGCGGCCATGGGCGACGCCGAGTTCGAGATCATCGAAGCCGCGTTGCGCGTCGCCGCCCGCGCCGCCGCCGAGGCGGTCCAGGCGTGAGCGAGACGACGATCGTGCACCTGCTCCGCCACGGTGAGGTGCACAACCCGGACAAGATCCTGTACGGCCGCCTGTCCGGCTTCAAGCTCTCCGACCGTGGCCAGCGCCAGGCGCTGACGGTCGCTGAAGCCGTCGCGAAGCACGACATCACGTACGTCGTCGCTTCGCCGCTTCAACGCGCGCAGGAGACCGCGGCGCCGATCGCCGCCGCGCACCGGCTCGACGTCGACACCGACGAACGGCTCATCGAGGCGGACAACCAGTTCGAGGGTGAGCGGGTCGCCGTCGGCGATGGTGCCCTTCGCCAGCCGAAGCACTGGCCGAAGCTGGTCAATCCGTTCCGGCCGTCTTGGGGCGAGCCGTACGTCGAGATCGCGCACCGCATGCTCGGCGCGATCCACCGCGCGCGGCGGGCGGCCGAGGGGCACGAGGCGCTGTGCGTCTCGCACCAGCTGCCGATCTGGACCGTGCGGCGCTTCCTGGAGGCGAAGCGGCTCTGGCACGACCCGCGCAACCGGCAGTGCTCGCTCGCGTCGCTGACCAGCCTGGTCTTCGAAGGCGAGGAACTCGTGCGGATCGTCTACAGCGAGCCCGCCGGCACGACCGACCCGAAGGTGACCGGCGCATGAAGCGACTCGTGGCGGCCGTCGTCGGGCTGGCGCTCGTCGTCACGGGCTGCACCACCGGCAAGGACGCCGTCGTCACCGGCGGCTCCTTCAACTTCGTCTCGCCGGGCGGGAAGGTCGACATCACCTACGACGTCGCGGACCGCCAGCCGTCGCCGACGTTGTCCGGCGACGATCTGATGAACGAGGGCGAACAGCTTTCGATCGCGGACTTCCCCGGTAAGGTCATCGTGCTGAACCTCTGGGGTCAATGGTGCGGTCCGTGCCGGGTCGAGGCGCCGGAGATGCAGAAGGTCTACGACCAGACCAAGGCGTCCGGCGTCCAGGTGGTCGGCATCGACCTGCGGGACAACGACCGTGTCCCGGCGCAGGACTTCATGCGGGACCGGAAGCTGACGTACCCGTCGATCTACGACCCGTCGGGGCGGACGTTGCTGCAGCTTTCGGGTTATCCGCGCAACATCATCCCGTCGACGATCGTGCTGGACAAACAGCACCGCGTCGCGGCCGTGTTCCTGCGGGACCTGCTCGCGTCGGACCTGCTGCCCGTCGTCGAACGCCTGGTCGCCGAACCCGCCTGACCCCTCCCGCGTTTCGTCCTCTGAATGCGGTAGTTGCGTGGGCAACTACCGCATTCAGAGGACGAAACGCAGTGAAGCGGGACGGGACCAAGGTCCTGACCGGGTGCGACGTAGGTCCCGTTGAGGGCGCCCCGGCGTTTTCACCTCGACCACACTGCCTACGCTCCTTTGCGTGAACGGTGTTACCGAGCTGGCGCTTTCCGGGCCGCTGCTGCTCGCCGCGGCTGTCGCGCTGCTGGCCGGGACGATCTCCTTCGCGTCACCCTGCGTCGTGCCGCTGGTGCCCGGGTATCTCGCGTACCTGGCGGCGCTGGTCGGCGCGGACGCTCCCGCGGTCAGCGCGGACGAGGAGCGCAAGAAGGGCCGGTACGCCGTCGTCGGCGCGGCGGCGTTGTTCGTGCTCGGGTTCACCGTCGTCTTCGTGGTGACACTGGGGACGCTGGTGTGGATCGCCGACGCCGTCCAGCTCAACATGGACCTCCTCCAGCGCCTCGGCGGCGTGCTGACCATCGCGATGGCGATGGTCTTCCTCGGCTGGATCCCGGGGCTTCAGCGCGAGTTCCGTTCGCATCACGTGCCGCGCGGCGGTCTGTGGGGCGCGCCGGTGCTCGGCGCGGTGTTCGGGCTCGGCTGGACGCCGTGCATCGGCCCGACGCTGTCCGCGGTCACCACCCTGGCCAGTGCCACCGGGGGCGCCGCCGTCCGCGGGTACGCGCTGATCCTCGTGTACTGCCTCGGCCTCGGCGTCCCGTTCCTGCTCATCGCGGTCGGCGCCCGCTGGGCCGTCCGCGCGACGGACTGGCTGCGCCGCCACGGCCGTCAGGTGCAGATCTTCGGCGGCGTCCTGCTGATGATCGTCGGCATCCTGCTGGTGACCGGGCTGTGGGGCGACATGATCGGCTGGATCCGGAACACCCTCGTGAACGACCTCAGGCTGCCCTTGTGACCACCCGATACCGTCCGACGCCGCTCAAGCGCGTCCTCGCCTTCCTGCGCAACACCTGGCGCGGGTTGACGTCGATGCGCACCGCGCTGGTGCTGCTGTTCCTGCTCGCGCTCGCCGCGATGCCCGGCGCGCTGCTGCCGCAGCGGAACCTCAACGTCGCCAAGACCGACGAGTACATCGCCGCGCACGGCTGGTGGGGTGAACTGCTCGACCGCACGCAGTTCTTCGAGGTCTACGGCAGCGTCTGGTTCTCCGCGATCTACATCCTGCTGATGATCTCGCTCATCGGGTGTCTCGCGCCGCGCAGCTTCGAGTACGCGAAGGCGATGCGCGCGAAGCCGGTCCTCACGCCGCGCAGGCTCTCGCGGATGCCGCATCACGTGTCCACCACGACCGACCGGACTCCTGAGACGGTCATGAAGGACACGCACGCGCTGCTCAAAGGCTGGCGCCGTGTCGAGCACGAAGACGCCGACGGAACCCGAAGCATCTCCGCCGAACGCGGGTACCTCCGCGAGACCGGCAACCTCGTCTTCCACTTCGGCATGCTGGGCCTGATCATCTTCT
Source organism: Amycolatopsis sp. NPDC041971 (assembly GCF_055588925.1). Taxonomy (NCBI): domain Bacteria; kingdom Bacillati; phylum Actinomycetota; class Actinomycetes; order Pseudonocardiales; family Pseudonocardiaceae; genus Amycolatopsis; species Amycolatopsis sp. NPDC041971. Next base: position 166,577 of record NZ_JBVJCE010000008.1, read on the forward strand.
TCGCGCTGGGCAAGCTGTTCGGTTACGAAGGCCAGGTCATCGTCCAGGCCGACAGCAGCCCGTGGTGCAACTCCGGCATCCTCGGCTTCGACACCTTCAACGCCGGGCTGCGTGTCGACGGCACCGACCTCAACGCCTTCTGCATCCGGCTGAAGGACTTCGAGGCGCGCTACACCGAGAGCGGGCAGGCGAATTACTACCACTCGAACATGGAGTACCAGTCCGGCGAAGACCTGAAGACCGGCGCGTGGAAGCCGTACGGGCTCGAGGTCAACTCGCCGCTGCGCACCGCGGGCGACCGCGTCTACCTGCTGAACTTCGGTTACTCCCCGAAGTTCACGGTGACCTTCCCCGACGGCACCGTGCGCACCAACATCACTCCGTGGCGGCCCGCCGACGAGCCCACGAAGCTCTCCGAAGGCGCGACGAAGATCGACCAGCCGGGTATCGCGGATCCGATCGAACGCCGCACCCGGCAACTCGCGATCACCGGTCTGCTCGCGCCGACCGCGTTCCTGCACGGCAATGTGCTGACGTCGTCGCGGCCCGAGGCGAACAAGCCCGCCGTGGCCGTGGACATCTACCGCGGCGACCTCGGCCTCGACGCGGGCCGGGGCCAGTCGATCTTCCAGATCGACCAGTCGCTCGTCGCGGACGGCAGGCTCAAGAAGCTCACCCGGCAGAACCTGGACCAAGGCCAGGAGACCGTGCTGGACGACGGAACGAAGGTCCGCTTCGACGGCGTCCAGGAATGGGTGGCGATCCAGGTCTCCCACGATCCCGTGCAGGGCTGGGTGCTGGTCTGCGCGGTCGTGATGCTGCTCGGGCTGGCGGGATCGTTGCTGGTCAAACGGCGCCGGGTGTGGGTGCGGGTGAGCCCGGCGCGTGAAGGTGAGACGGGTACCGTGATCGAGGTCGCCGGGCTGGCGCGCACCGACCAGGCGGGCTACGGCGAAGAGTTCCAGCGGATCAGCGCCAAGCTGGTCCAGGAGCAGAGAGGCAACTAGAGGTCATGCCGATCAACGAGACGCTGTCCCAGTACAGCGACTACTCCTATACCACCGCGACGGCGATCTACGTCATCGCGTTGATGTTCGCCCTCATCGAGCAGGGTTTCGGCGCGAAGGGCCGCCTCGCGGCGGAGCGCAGCATCCAGCGTTCCCGTGACCTGGTCGGCGCGGGTGGTCCGCCGTCGACGCCGCCGGCTTACGGGACGCCCATCGAGCCCTCGCGCGAGATCGGCCGCCCCGAGCGCATCGGCCGCATGGGCGCCGCGCTGCTGGTGCTGGCCGCGCTGCTCCACCTGGCCGCGATCGTGCTGCGCGGGCTCGCCGTGCACCGCGCGCCGTGGGGCAACCTCTACGAATACGGCATGGCCACGACCTTCGTCGCCGTCGTGACCTGGCTCGTCATCATGCGGAAGTTCCCGGTCCGCCACCTCACCGGCTTCCTGCTGCTGCCGGTCGTGATCCTGATGTTCGTCAACGGCACCATGTTGTACACGACGGCCGCGCCGGTGCAGCCCGCGCTCCAGTCCTACTGGGTGATCATCCACGTTTCCGCGGCGATCATCGGTTCGGGTGTCTTCCTGGTGCCGGGTGTCGCGAGCGTCCTTTACCTCTTCCGCGCCGCCCACGACGACAACCCGGCGAAATTCGCCAAGTTCGGCCCGAAGCTGCCCGCCGCGGACGTCCTCGACCGCATCGCCTATCGCACCACCATCTTCGCCTTCCCGATCTTCACCTTCGGCGTGCTCTGCGGCGCGGTGTGGGCCGAGGCGGCGTGGGGCCGGTTCTGGGGCTGGGACCCGAAGGAGACCGTCGCTTTCGTGGCGTGGGTCGTCTACGCGGCGTACCTCCACTCCCGTGCCACGGCGGGCTGGCGCGGGCAGCGAGCCGCGATCATCAACATCGTCGGGTTCTCCGCGACGATCTTCAACATGTTCTTCGTGAACCTGGTCACGTCGGGTCTGCACTCCTACGCCGGGGGCTGACCGTCACCACTGCACGCGAGCCGACTACCGTCAATACTGAGGTAATGGGGGAAGACGTGCGCGGAGGAGGAATTCAGCGGTGACCGGACCCAGCGAAGAATCGGCTCCTGGCCACCCCGAACCCACCGAGAGCGTCCAGCCCTCGGAGTTGTTCTCCGAGGACAGGACGGATTCGGCGCCGCATCCGAACGCGGGTGGTTTCGAGGCCGAGCCGACCCAGGTCGTCCAGCCGCACTATCCGCCGCAGGGGCAGTACCCGCAGCAGCCTGCTCAACAGCAGCAGCCGCAGCCGCCTCAACAGCAGCCGCCGCTGCCGCAGCCTTCGCAGGGGCAGTACCCGCAGCCCTATGACCAGAACCTGCCTCCGCTGCACCCTCAGCAGGCGCAGCCGCAGCAGGCCGCCCAGTACCCGCCTCAGCAGCAGTACGTGCCGCCGCAGCAGCCCATCCAGCAGCCCGCGGTGCCGGGGCTCCCGCAGCCGCAGGGCAGGCACGCGCTCCCGGACGAACTCGCCACCGCGAGCCTGGTGAAGCCGCAGAAGCGCAAGCCGCAGTCGGGCTGGCGCAAGGCGCTCTACGTGGGCACCGGCAAACTCGTCAACCCGGGGGAGAGCCCCAGGGACACGCGCAAGCGTGAACTGATCGCGCAGATCAACCAGCCGCTGCGCGGGTGCTACAAGATCGCGATGCTGAGCCTCAAGGGCGGCGTCGGCAAGACCACCACGACCACCACGCTGGGCTCGACGTTCGCTTCGCTGCGCGGTGACCGGGTCGTCGCCGTCGACGCGAACCCGGACCGCGGGACGCTGTCGCAGAAAATCCCGATCGAGACCACCGCGACCGTCCGGCACCTCCTGCGGGACGCGGACAAGATCACCAGGTACAGCGACGTCCGTTCGTACACCTCGCAGGGCGGGAGCCGGCTGGAGATCCTCGCCAGCGAGCAGGACCCGGCGGTATCGGAAGCCTTCTCCGAGGAGGACTACCGGCGCACGGTGAACCTGCTGGAGCACTTCTACAACATCGTGCTCACCGACTGCGGGACCGGTTTGATGCACTCGGCGATGAAGGGCGTCCTGGACGTCGCGGACGCGCTGGTGGTGGTCTCCTCCGGCTCCGTCGACGGGGCGCGCAGTGCGTCGGCCACGCTCGACTGGCTGGAGGCGCACGGCTACGGCGACCTGGTCAAACGGTCCGTCGCGGTGATCAACTCGGTGCGGCCGAAGGGCGGCTCCGTCGACCTGGACAAGCTCTCCGCGCACTTCGGCGCACGGGTCCGCTCGGTCTGCCGCATCCCGTTCGATCCGCACCTGGAAGAAGGCGCCGAGATCGAGCTGGACCGGCTCGACGAGGACACGCGACTGGCGTTGCTGGAACTGGCGGCCACCGTCGCCGACGGCTTCGGCGGCCAGCAGTACCAGCCGATTCAGCCCTAGTCTTTGCCTTTGTCCTCGTCTTTACCTTTGCGCTGCTGCTCACCGAGCTTGCGCAGGAAGTCGGGGTCGTCGTCCGGGGCCAGCGTCGGCCGCGACGAGGGCACCCCGACGCGCTCGATCCCGAACGCGCGCCACAACACCACGGCGACGGTGAGCGCTCCGATGGCCGCGAGCAGATAGATCATGCTCGGCCCCTTTCCGCGTGGAGGACGTTGCTCAGTCCCACGAGGCTAGCCCCTTTGCCGCGCGCGGGGGGACTCATGGATACCCCAATGTGACGAAGGGCGATTTCCTGCCCTTCGTCACCGGAGTCCTTTTTAAGGGAAGTACCAGGTCAGACCTTGCGAGCGGGCTCGCTGGCGTCGGTGGTCAGCTCGGCGAGGAGCTCGTTCACCTCGGCCTCGCGGAACCGGCGGTGTCCACCGGGAGTGCGGATCGAGCCGATCCGGCCCGCGGTCGCCCAGCGGGTCACGGTCTTCGGGTCGACCCGGAACAGGGCCGCCACTTCACCGGGGGTGAGCAACCTACCGCCCATGGTCGCGGTCATTTCCGCCTCCTTCACGGTTCCAGTGCTAAACCGGAGGCGGGCCCAATGCCCGTCGTGCCGGGTAGCCAACGCGGCAATCGTTGCATCTCACCCGTCAGGTACTCGAACGGTTGTCCAACAGTAAAGAGCCCTTAAAGGTCAAAACCGACAAGCGAGACATGCGCACGCGGCTACCGTGGTCTTGTCACCGAGGTACGAAAAACGCGCCCTGGTCATGCGAATGGACGTATGCCGCCTAAGGTGTAGCGGTGGATCAGGTGGATCGGAAGATCATCGCGGCATTACGGGAAAACGGGCGGGCTACCTACGCCGACCTCGGCCGGTCTGTCGGGCTCTCGGCTTCATCGGTGCACGAGCGGGTCGGTAAACTCGAGGCCGCCGGCGTGATCACCGGCTACCACGCCATGGTCGACCCCAGCACGGTCGGCCTCGGGGTGACGGCGCTGGTCGGCATCCACCCCACCGACACCGCGACCGAAGACGACGTCGCGGAGGCCCTCGGAGCCCTGGACGAGGTCGAAAGCTGCTACGCCGTCGCGGGTGACGAGGCTTTTGTCGTCAAGGTGCGGGTCTCGACCGTGGACGATCTGGAGCGGACGCTCGGCAGGTTGCGGCGGATCCCCGGCGTCGGCCGTACGAACACCACCGTCGTGCTCTCCACCCGCTTCGAAGGGCGGCCCAACAACGCGGGCCTGGAGGACGGCCGCAACGGCAACGCGTAGCCTGCGTTGATGTGAGCGATAATCAGCTTCCCCGTGACCTGACGCTGTACGTACTGGCCAGGTTTCTCCTGGTCGGAGTCATCGCAGGCGGGTTACTGCTGGTCAACGTCCCGTTGCTGGTCGCGCTGCTGATCGGCCTGGTCGTGGGGCTGCCGCTGGGTCTGCTGCTGTTCCGCCCGCTGAACGCGCGGGTGACCGCCGGACTCGCCCGCCGCAACGAAAAGCGCGCTCGCGCCCGTGCCGAACTGCGCTCCCAGCTGCGCGGCGACCGAGCGGACGGCACCGCGTGAGCCGTCTGCACAGCCGCAGCTGGGTCCGCGAAGCCGTCCGCATCATCGAGGCCGACGCGAACCGCAGCGCCGACACGCATCTGCACGTCTTCCCGCTGCCCGTCGAATGGGGCATCGACCTGTACTTGAAGGACGAGTCCGTCCACCCGACCGGCTCGCTCAAGCACCGGCTCGCGCGTTCGCTGTTCCTGTACGGCCTGGTGAACGGCCAGATCGGGCAGGACACCGTGCTCGTCGAGGCGTCCAGCGGCTCGACGGCGGTCTCGGAGGCGTACTTCGCGCGGATGCTCGGCCTGCGGTTCGTCACCGTGGTGCCACGCAGCACCTCGCCGGAGAAGATCGCGCTCATCGAGTTCTACGGCGGCGAATGCCACTACGTCGACCGCGCGCCGGACATGTACCCGGAGGCCGAGCGGCTCGCTTCGGAGTGCAACGGCCACTACCTCGACCAGTTCACCTACGCCGAGCGCGCGACGGACTGGCGCGGGAACAACAACATCGCCGAATCGGTGTACGCGCAGATGCAGTCCGAGCGGCACCCTGTGCCGACCTGGATCGTGGTCGGCGCCGGAACCGGCGGCACGAGCGCGACCTTCGGCCGCTACGTGCGCTACAAGCGGCACACCACGAAGATCGCCGTCGTCGACCCGGAGAACTCGTCGTTCTTCGGCGCCTGGCAGACCGGGGCGCTCGACTACAGCACCGGCATGCCTTCACGGATCGAGGGAATCGGGCGGCCGCGCGTCGAGCCGTCGTTCGTGCCCGGCGTGATCGACGAGATGCTGCAGGTACCGGACGCCGCCTCGCTGGCCGCGATCCGCGTGCTGCGCGAACGGACCGGGCATTGGGCGGGCGGCTCGACCGGCACGAACCTCTTCGGCGCGTTCACGCTGATCTCGCGGATGGTCTCGGAAGGCCAGGCGGGCAGCGTCGTCACGCTGCTGTGCGACGGTGGCGAGCGGTACGCCAACACCTACTACGACGATGAGTGGCTGGCGCAGAAGAACATCGACATCGTGCCTTACCTGGACAGGTACCGGGAGTTCCTGGTGAGCGGGAAGCTCGCCCCGGAGGCCTGAGGTCCTGGGCGGCCTACCTCAGGTTCGCCGGATCACCAAAAGAGCAAGGGACCTTTGCTCTCGCCTGGACTGCATTTAGTGGTCGCCCAGGCGTCGGAGCACTACCGGCGGTGGTCCGAGGCGGAAAACTCAAGGGATGAACGGTGCGTTCATCCCCGCTCGCGCTGTCCGGGCCCGCAGTGAGCCGATAGGTCGTCACTGTGTGGATTTCGGGTCATCCAACGCACCGAAATCCACACGGTCCCGCATCAGAGGTCCGGTGACGGCTCAAAGCGCGAGGGCAACCGCGGTCAGCACGGCCCACCCCAGCATCGCGAATCCGGTGTCCCGCAGCGCCGGGATCAGTGCCCGCCCCCGCGCGCCGCCGCCGACGGCCTTGACCGACTTCAGCAGCAGCGGCGCGGTCAGCAGCCCCAGCAGCGCCCACGGCGTCACGAAGGCCAGCAGCACACTTACGACGTACGGGATCGCGACCAGCGTCAGGTAAAGGCGCCGGGTGCCGTCGTCGCCGAGCCGGGTGGCGAGCGTGCGCTTGCCGGACTCGATGTCGGTCGGGATGTCGCGGAGGTTGTTGGCGGTCAGTACTCCGGTCGAGAACGAGCCGACGGCGACCGCGCAGCCGAGCGCCGTCCAGCTGAGCTGTCCGGCTTGGACGTACACGGTGCCCAGCACGCCGGCCAGCCCGAAGAAGACGAAGACCGCGATTTCGCCGAAACCGTAGTAGCCGTAAGGCTTTTTGCCGCCGGTGTAGAACCAGGCGCCGAGGATGCAGACCGCGCCCATCGCCAGCAGCCACCACAGACCGCTGATCGCGACGAGGACGAGCCCGAGGACTCCGGCGAGTCCGAGGGCCACGAGGGCGGCCGTCAGGACGGCCTTCGGCTTTGCCACCCCGGAGCCGACCAGCCGCAGCGGGCCGACGCGGTTCTCGTCGGTGCCGCGGATGCCGTCGGAGTAGTCGTTGGCGTAGTTGACGCCGACGATCAGGGCCAGCGAGACCAGCAGCGCGAGAATCGAGCGGGACCAGGAGAAGCCGTCGAGCGCGACCGCCGCGCCGACTCCGGCGACCACCGGCGCCACCGCGTTGGGCAGCGTCCGCGGGCGCGCCCCTTCGATCCATTCACCAGCAGTCGCCATGTCGCCATTCTGGCCCTGGCGACTACCCGCCGGTATGCGGGGCTCGTCACCTGTTCGAGTCATCGCGAGCGGGTGACGAGTCGCGTTGCTTCAGGTCGTCGATCGTGTCTTCCAGGGTCCAGGTGAGCGTGCCGCTGTCCGGAACGGCGGTTTCCGGTTCGTCCGCCGGCACGGGCCCGGCCGAAGCGACCAGACCATCGTGACGGCCGATACTGTGCGTGTCCAGCGCGTCATGCCTGGACTTAAACCCGCGGGTAATGACCGGGTCAGCAACGTCCCCGGCAATCGGTGGAGAATTCACGACCTTCGTAGGAGGTTCCGGACGGCCGTCCTGTCGACCTTCCCGGGGCCCCGCAGCGGGAGTTCTTCGGCGAACTCGACGCGCTTCGGAGCGGCCGCGGCACCGGCCTCTTCGCGACACGCGGCCCGCAGCGAATCGACGTCGCAGCCTGCGCCGACGACGAGCGCGACGACGGCTTCGCCCCACTCGGGGTCAGGTACCCCGACCACGCACGCGTCCCGGATCCCGGGCTGCGCGGTCAAGATCCGTTCGACGGTCGCGGCCGCCACCTTCACCCCGCCGGTGTTGATCATGTCGTCGATCCGCCCGAGGATCTCCAACCGCCCGTCGGCCGCCCACCGGCCGCGATCGGAAGTGCGGAACCTGCCGTCCTCGAAGGCCTCCGCGGTGAGGTCGGGTCGCAGCCGGTAGCCGTGCGCGAGCACGTCACCGGTGATCCAGACCCGCTCGTCTTCGAGTTCGACGTGTACTCCGTCCAGGGGTACGCCTTCGTAGACGCAGCCGCTCGCGGTCTCGCTCATGCCGTACGCGGGCACGATCTTCACGCCCGCTTCGGCGGCGCGCTCCCGCAGATCCGCGGTGGTCGCCGCCGCGCCGACGATGATCGCGTCGAAAGCGCGGGCCGCCGCCAGACCGGGTCCGCCCGCGTCGAGCAGCCGTCCGAGCTGGGTCGGCACGAGCGCGGTGTAACGCGGCCCGTCCAGTGACAGCAGCGGCGCGGCGGCCTCGGCGAAGTCGTCCGGCCGGAAACCGGGGGCGGACAGCACGGCGGGCGTCGTCCCCGCCAGCAGCGAGCGGATCAGCACCTGCAGTCCGCCGATGTACTGCGCCGGGGTCGCGAGCAGCCAGTGCCCCGGACCGCCGAGCCGCGCATGGGTGGCTCGCGCCGACGCTGTGAGCGCCGACGCTGACAGGAGCACGCCCTTCGGCTCACCGGTGGACCCGGAGGTGGCGATGATCACCGCCGTCCCGGGTTCGGCCGGGCGCGTCGGCTCCATCGCGTCGCGCAGGGCCTCGGACGCGTAGGGGAGGACGGCCGGACCGCCGCCGAGCGCCTCGGCCAAGGCCGAGGTCAGCCCGTCGATCGACGCCGGACTCCCGTCCATCCCTACTGCACGCATCCCGCCAGCCTACGGCCCGCATTTCGTCCTCTGAATGCGGTAGTTGCGTACGCAACTACCGCATTCAGAGGACGAAATGCGGGGGGCTAGTAGTAGTAAGGGAAGGCCGACCAGTCGGGGGAGCGCTTCTCCAGGAAGGAGTCGCGGCCTTCGACGGCTTCGTCCTGCATGTACGCCAGCCGGGTGGTCTCGCCGGCGAAGAGCTGCTGGCCGACCAGGCCGTCGTCGGTGAGGTTGAACGCGTACTTGAGCATCCGCTGCGCGGTCGGCGACTTGCCGTTGATCGTCCACGCCCAGTCCAGCGCCTCGGCCTCGAGCTGCGCGTGCGGGACGGCCGAGTTGACCGCGCCCATCGCCTGCATCCGCTCGGCCGTGTACTCGCGCCCGAGGAAGAAGATCTCCCGCGCGAACTTCTGCCCGACCTGCTTGGCGAGGTACGCAGACCCATAACCGCCGTCGAAGGAGCCGACGTCGGCGTCGGTCTGCTTGAACCGCGCGTGCTCGGCCGACGCGAGCGTGAGGTCGCACACCACGTGCAGCGAGTGCCCGCCGCCCGCCGCCCAGCCCGGGACCACGGCGATGACCACCTTCGGCATGAACCTGATCAGCCGCTGGACCTCGAGGATGTGCAGCCGTCCGGCCCTCGCCGGATCGATCGTGTCGGAGGTCTCCCCGTCCGCGTACTGATACCCGGAGCGTCCGCGAATACGCTGGTCACCACCGGAACAAAACGCCCAGCCGCCGTCCTTCGGCGATGGACCGTTGCCGGTGAGCAGGACGCAGCCGACGTCCGAGCTCATCCGCGCGTGGTCGAGCGCGCGGTACAGCTCGTCGACGGTGTGCGGACGGAAGGCGTTGCGGACCTCGGGACGGTCGAACGCGATACGCACCACCCGTTTGCCTGAGCGGCTCTCAGCGGAGCGGTGATAGGTGATGTCGGTGAAGTCGAAACCGTCGACTTCGGTCCACAAGGCCGGGTCGAACAGCTCGGAAACCTGGGCGTCATCCACGTTTGGGAGAATAGGACGTGTGGCCGTGAGTCGTAGTGTGAAACCCGAGGTCTGCCGGTGAACCCTTCCACCGCGCAGGCCAGGGTCATCGTCGACGAACTCGTCCGCAACACCGTCTCGCACGTCGTCCTCTGCCCGGGCTCACGCAACGCCCCGCTGTCGATCGCGCTGTACGACGCGGCGGCAGCCGGACGGCTTCGGCTGCACGTCCGCATCGACGAACGCGGCGCCGGCTTCCTCGCCCTCGGCATCGCCGCGCGCACCGGTCGCCCCGTGGCCATGCTGTGCACCTCGGGGACCGCGGCCGCGAACTTCCACCCCGCCGTGCTGGAGGCCGACCGCGCCGGCGTCCCGTTGATCGTGCTGACCGCCGACCGCCCGCCCGAGCTGCGGGCCGCCGGTGCGAGCCAGGTCATCGACCAGCACCAGCTCTACGGCAACGCCATCCGCTACTTCGATGAGCTCGCCGTCGCCGAACGCCGCGCCGGGCAGAACTCGTACTGGCGCGGCCAGATCTGCCGAGCCTGGAACGCCGCGTACGGCGAGTGGCGCTGCGGGCCGGTGCATCTGAACATCCCGTTCCGCGAGCCGCTCGTGCCGGATGTCGACGATGACGGCGAGTGGTACGAGTCACTCGAAGGGCGTCCCGACGGCGCTCGCTGGACCGAACTACCCGACTTCGGCGCGCTTCCCTCGTTCGTGGTGCCCTCGGCCCGGTCCGGCCTGGTCATCGCTTGCGACACCGGCGTGCAGGCGGCCAGCGAATGGGCCGAGCTGCACGGCTGGCCGGTCGTCTCCGAGACCGGCGGTATCGGACTGGCCGGCGCGACGGCGATCTCGTCCGGCGCGTGGCTGCTCGGCGTCGAGGAGTTCATCTCGCGGCACAAGCCAGAGCAGGTCCTGTGCATCGGGCGTCCGACGGTGTTCCGGCAGGTCCAGCGCGTGCTGTCCGATCCCGAAGTCGAGGTGCTGCTGGTCCGGCCGGATTCGGACTGGCCCGCGCCCGCGCACAACGTCCGCCAGGTCGGCCAGTGGTTCGACGAGCCGACCAAACCGGCTGATCCGGAGTGGCTCGCGAGCTGGCAGCGCGCGGACAAGGCGGCGTCGGCGGCGGTGGCCGAAGCTCTGGCCGCCGAACCGTGGCCGAGTGGGCTGCGCCTGGCGACCGAGCTGGTCGACGCGGTCCCGGAGGGGTCGCTGCTGGTCGTGGGCTCGTCCAACCCGACCCGTGACGTCGCGCTCGCCGGACGGCTGCGGCCCGACGTCCTCGTGCACCGCAACCGCGGCGTCGCCGGGATCGACGGCATGGTGTCGACCGCGATCGGCGCCGCGACCGTCCACAGGGGACATTCGTACGCCCTGCTCGGCGACCTGACGTTCCTGCACGACGCGAGCGGCCTGCTGACCGGGCCCGCCGAACAGCGTCCCGACCTGACGATCGTGGTGCTCAACGACGACGGCGGCGGCATCTTCTCCCTGCTGGAGCAGGGCGCGCCCGAGCACGATGCCAGCTTCGAACGCGTCTTCGGCACGCCGCACGGCGCCGATCTCGGTGCCCTGTGCGCCGGCTACCGCGTGCCGCATGTCGTCGCCGAGACGCTCACCGAGTTCCGCGCGGCGCTCAAGCCCGCGCCGGGCCTGCGGGTGGTGGAGGTCCGGGTGGACCGAACGCGTCACCGCGAGCTGCACGCGCGCCTCCGTACGGCGGTGTCGTCGGCCGTGCGTGCTGTCTAGCCGTATTCCGTCTCAGTCCAGAGGGTAGGAACCCCTCCTTCGGCCGTGTCTGCGCGACGATCGTCTGGCTACGTTCGAGCGCGCTGACAAATCCTGGGAGGATTCGCAATGCGCTTGAAGACTCGCGCCGGCTTCGCCGGATTGACCGCGGGCGTCGTCTCGGTGCTGCTCGTGGGCACCGCGGCCGCCGCACCCGCGCCCGGCTCGATCGGCATCGGCGACCCGTACTACCCGCACGCCGGGAACGGCGGCTACGACGTCGGTCACTACGACCTCCGGCTGAGCTATCAGCCGTCCACCGACCTGCTGTCCGGTGCCACGACGATCCTGCTCACCGCGACGCAGGACCTCTCGGCGTTCAACCTCGACTTCGGTCTGAAGGTGTCGAGCGTCCGGGTCAACAACCGGCCCGCGCGGTTCGCGACGTCGACCGACGGGACCGGTGAGCTGACCGTCACGCCCTCGACGCCGCTGAAGAAGGGCCAGACGGCGACGGTCGTCGTCGCCTACGCGGACACGCCGTCGAAAGTGAAGATCGACGGCTTCACCGCCTGGAAGAAGACCCCGGACGGCGCGCTGGCCGTCGACGAGCCGCAAAGCGCGGCCTGGTGGTTCCCGTCCAACGACCACCCCACCGACCTGGCGACCTACGACATCTCGGTCGAGGTCCCGAACGACGTCGCGGCGCTGTCGAACGGCACGCTCGTGCGCAAGACGGTGCAGCGGCCGGGCTGGACGCGCTGGAACTGGCGCAGCACCAAACCGCAGGCGACGTACCTCACGTCGCTGGAGGTCGGCAAGTTCGAGGTGAACGAGCAGACCACGCCGGACGGCAAACCGTTCATCACCGCCTACGGCGCCGACCTCGGCGAATCGCTCGGCGCGGCCAAGGCCAGCATCGAGCGGACACCGGAGATCACCGAGTTCCTCGCCTCGAAGTTCGGGCCTTACCCGTTCGAGGCGCAGGGCGGCGTCGTCACCACCGGCATCACCTTCGCGCTGGAGAACCAGACGCGGCCGGTCTACGGCGCCAGGGCCTTCCGGTCCGGCTCCAACACGTCGATCGTCGCGCACGAGCAGGCGCACCAGTGGTTCGGCAACAGCGTCACACTCGGCAAGTGGAGTGAAATCTGGCTGAACGAGGGCTTCGCCTCCTACGGCGAATTCCTGTGGTCGGAGGAGACCGGCGAGGGCACGGCCGACGAACTCGCCCAGTACATCTACGACTCCGTGCCGGCCGAGGACCCGTTCTGGCAGGTCCTGCCCGCCGACCCGGGCGCGGACAACCAGTTCGACGCGGCCGTCTACGACCGCGGCGCGCTCGCGGTGCACGCGTTGCGCAAGGCTGTGGGTGACGACACGTTCTTCCGGATCCTGCAGACCTGGCAGCAGGTGAAGAAGGCCAAGTCGGCGGTGATCGGAGAGTTCATCGCGCTCGCGGAGAAGATTTCGGGCAAACCGCTGTACGACCTCTTCCAGACGTGGCTGTACACCAAGGGCAAGCCCGCGGTGAGCCCCAACGGCGCGCCTGCTCTCCGGGCCGCTGTGGCGCCTGTCGCACCGAAGTCCTACCCGCAGATCAAGGCGACCCATGAATTCCTCGCCGAGCGACACGCCCACTGACGGGTAGCGCTACGCTCGCGGCGTGACGGCCAAAACGGAGCGGGTGAGGCGCATCGGGTGGTATGCCACCCTCGTTGTCGCCTCACTCGTCACCGTGCTCGGCGTCTCGCTGCTGTTCGCCGCCATCCGCAACGACAACGCGATCGAAGCGGAACTCGGGCAGGCGACGGCGCAGGTCGAATCGGTGATGTTCGACCGCACGATCATCAATTACGCCACCCCCGACGGCATCATGCACAGCCCGGCCAACGGCGTACTCTACCCCTCCGGGCTGGCCGCCGGGCAGCTGGTGAACATCGAGTACGACGTCGGCGACCCGGAACTCGCGCGGGTGGCAGGCCGCTCGGCGGCGACCACGTTGCTGCCGCTGGGCAGCATGATCTTCTTCACCTGGCTGATCGCCGGCCCGCTGCTGTGGTGGATCCGGCGGCAGAACACCCGGTCGCGGGCCGAGTCGTCCGTCTGATCACGTGAGTCCCGCGCTCGATCACGTGAGTCCCGCGTTCGATCACGTGAGTCCCGCGTTCGATCACGTGAGTCGTCCGGATCAGTTCCGCGAGTTCGCTGTGCGGAACCGGCGAACTCGCGTGATCAGAAGCGGAACTCGCGTGATCAGAGGCGGAACTCGCGTGATTGGAAGGCGAACTCAGCCGACCGACTCCTGCCACCAGCCCAAGACCTCGTCGGCCACCCCCGGTGCCGCCACCAGCAGCGCGTCGACCGGCAGGGCCGAGTCTTCCCCGTGCCGGTCCAGCACCACGGCTCCGGCCTCGATGGCCAGCGCGACCGATCCGGCGACGTCCCATTCGCGGTAGTTGTGCAGTACCGCCGCGGCCGCGTGTCCCAGCGCGACCTGCGCGATCGCCAAGGCCGCCGAGCCGAGCACCCGGACCCCGGCGTGCGCGGCGGCGGCCCGTTCGATGAACTGGCCCATCCCCGGCCAGACACCCTTGCGGGTGAGTTCCGTGCAGACGATCGCGCCGGCGATCCCGCGGCGGTCTCTGAGCATGATCGGTTTGCCGTTCGCCCTGGCCCCGCGGCCGCGCGCGGCGGCGTAGATCTGGGCGCGGTACGGGTCCGCGACCACGCCGACCACCGGTCCCGAGGCGTCGATCAGGGCGAGGCTGTACGCGCACCAGGGGACACCGGCGACGTAATTCGCGGTGCCGTCGACCGGGTCGACCACCCAGCGGTATTCGGCGACGTCGGCCCCGTGGTCGGCGCCGAATTCGCCGCCGACGACAGGGATGCCGGGGAATTCCGCGGTCAGCACACGGCGGGTGTGGCGTTCGAGGATCCGGTCCGTGTCGGTGACCCAGTCGAAGGGCGAGTCCTTCGGGTCGGGCTGGGCGCCGCGGCCCGCGGTCGCGGTGATCACGTCGGTCGCGTCGTTGGCCAGCCGCCCGGCCACTTCGAGGGCCCTCGACACCAGCCCTGGCTCGACGGGCTGAGGCGGCCTTGACGACAGGAGGGTCATGCCTGACTAGTGTGGCCGAGTCTGGTTTACGGAACACGACCTTGAGATGACATGTCGTCTGTTCCGTTTCTGTTGGCGTGGGCGTCACAACCGGATGCGACAGTGATCCGCGTGCGAGTCGCGATAGTCACCGAGAGTTTCCTGCCCCAGGTGAACGGCGTGACCAACTCCGTGCTCCGCGTCGTGGAACACCTCCGCGACCGCGCGCACGACGTGCTGATCATCGCCCCGGGGCCGGGTCCCGTGGAGTACCTCGGCGCCCCGGTCGTGCGCATTCCCGCCCTCGACTTCCCCGGTGTGAACTCCCTCCCGATCGGCGTGCCGACCAGGACGGTGCTCACCGCCCTTGCCGATTTCGGACCGGACGTGGTGCATCTGGCGTCGCCGTTCGTGGTCGGCGCCCGCGGTCTCGCCGCGGCCAGACGGCTGCGGGTGCCATGTGTGGCGGTGTACCAGACCGACATCGCCGGTTTCGCCGCCGCGTACGGCTTCGGCATCGCGGCCCGCGCGGCGTGGCGCTGGGTGTGCCGTCTGCACTCGCGGGCCGACCGCACGCTCGCGCCGTCGACGGATTCGGTGGAACAGCTGAAACTGCACGGGATCCCGCGGGTGCACCGCTGGGCACGCGGCGTCGACATCGAGCGGTTCTCGCCGGTCCACGCCGATCCCGCGTTGCGCGCGGAGCTGGCGCCCAACGGCGAACTGCTGGTCGGTTTCGTCGGCAGGCTCGCGCCCGAGAAGGAGGTCGAGCGGCTGACCGCGCTCGCCGGGGTGGACGGGATCCGCGTGGTCGTCGTCGGTGACGGACCGGAGTTGCCGATGCTGCGCGAACGGATCCCGGGCGCGGCGTTCCTCGGTGCCCTTTACGGCGAAGAGCTCTCCGCCGCGTACGCGAGCCTCGACGTGTTCGTCCACACAGGACCACACGAGACGTTCTGCCAGGCCATCCAGGAAGCGATGGCGTCCGGGCTGCCGGTACTGGCGCCGAACGCGGGCGGTCCGAAGGATCTGGTCCTGCCCGGCCGCACGGGATACCTGCTGCCCGCCGACCGGGCCGGGTTCGCGACGACGCTGGTGGACAAGGTGAACGACCTGCGCGACGAAGCGCTGCGCGCCAGGCTGGGGGAGAAGGCGCGCAAGGTCGTGCTGGGCCGGACTTGGCCCGCCGTCTGCCGGGAACTGGTCGGCCATTACGAGGCCGTTCAGGGCAAAGTCGCTCGAGCGGCTTAACGATGCACGGGCCGGGAAAGACCGGGCGCAAGGCGGACTCGAAATGCACATAGTCCAGCTGGCCAACTTCTACGGGCCACGCTCGGGCGGTTTGAAGACCGCGCTGCACCATCTCGGCGCCGGCTACGTGGCGAGCGGCCATCAGGTGACCCTCGTGGTGCCTGGACAGTGCTATGCGGACGAGACGCTTCCCTCGGGAGTCCGCCGGTTTTCCCTTCCGGCACCGCGGATCCCGGGCACCGGCGGCTATCGCGCGGTCGATCCGCACCGGGTGCGCGCGGTGCTGAACCGCTTGCGGCCGGACAGACTGGAAGTGTCCGACAGGCTCACGTTGCGCGGCATGGGCGGGTGGGCGCGGCGCAACGGCGTGCCCAGCATGGTGATCTCGCACGAGCGGCTGGACAGGCTGCTGGAGCAGTTCCTGATGCCGGAACCGGTCGCGCGGCGTGTCGCGGACGTCGCGAACCGGCGGATGGCGCGGCGTTACGACACGGTCGTCTGCACGACGGCGTTCGCCCGCGCGGAATTCGACCGGATCGCCGCGCCGAACGTGCGGCGCGTCCCGCTCGGCGTCGACCTCACGACGTTCACCCCAGGCCGGCGCGACGACGGCTGGCGGCACACGCTGACCGGGAACGCCGACGCGCTGATCGTCCACTGTGGACGTTTGTCGCCGGAGAAGCACGTCGAGCGCAGTGTGGACACCGTCGCCGAACTGACCGAGGCAGGGCACCGTGTGCGGCTCGTGATCGCGGGTGACGGCCCTCGGCGGCGGGCGCTGGAACGGCGGGCGCGCGGGCTCCCGGTGACCTTCCTCGGCTTCCTTGCCGGACGCGGCGACGTCGCCCGCTTGCTGGCCAGCGCGGACGTCTCCCTCGCACCCGGTCCACACGAGACGTTCGGGCTGGCCGCGTTGGAGGCGCTCGCTTCGGGGACGCCGGTGGTGGTCTCGGCGTCGTCGGCACTGCGGGAGATCGTGCGCCCAGGCTGCGGCGAGGCGGTGGACGATCGCGCCCCCGCTTTCGCCGGTGCCGTCACTGGTCTGTTGGAGCGTCCCGAGGACGCAAGGCGGGCGGCGGCGCGGGCGCGAGCGGAGGAATTCGCCTGGCCGCGGTCGGTGCAGGGAATGCTCTCCGCACTCGCCTGAATACCATCCACGCCCCCGCCACCACCCTCAGCGGAGGAGCCTCGCTCCCAGGCTTGTGTCTTTGTATCTCTTTTGTACAACCGGCATTCATCGTCCCCTCACGCCATCGAGCGAGAGGACGGCACGTGAGGTTCGAAGTACTGGGCACGTTCAGCATCTCTTCCGGTTCGCGGTCGGTCCCGCTGCACGGCCGGATGAGGAGAACGCTCCTCGGCGTGCTGCTGGTCCGGGCGAACACCTTCGTGCCGGTGAACGTGCTCACCGAGGCCCTGTGGGAGACCAAGTGGGAGCCGCGGGCGGTGCCGAAGCTGCACTGGCACGTCCACAAGCTGCGGCAGGCCCTGCCCGAAGGAGACCGGCTCGGCTTCGACAACGGCGGCTACCGGCTGGAGGTCCACCCCGGCGAACTGGACGTCGAGACCTTCGAGACGCTGGCGGGCCAGGCGCTGAAGTCCGCGGACCCCGCGCAGCGCGCCTCGCTGATCCGGCAGGCACTCACGCACTGGCACGGCGCGCCCTACGACAGCTTGGACGTCCCGCTGCTTTCGGACGAGACGATGCGCCTCTCGGAGCACCGCCTGGTCCTGCTCGAAGAGCTCTACCAGGCCGAACTCGATCTCGGACGACACGCGAGCGCGGCCGTCGAACTGGCGGATCTGGTGCGGCGGCATCCCTTGCGGCAGCGTGCCCAGTACCTCCTGATGGACGCTCTTTGGCGCGCCGGGCGCACCTCCGACGCGTTGGCGGCGTACCGGCGGGCGCGCCGGGTGTCGGTCGATCAGCTCGGCCTCGAACCGGGGCCGGAACTGCGGTCGCTGGAGCGGAGGATCCTCGCCGGTGAGAGCGCGGGGGCCGGTGCGCACCGTGCCCCGGCGTTGCTTCACCGAGCCAGGTGAACCTACGGCGCGTCGCTTTGCTCCCGCTTGGCCGACCCGTCTCAGGACCTCGGGGTTATGGTTCGAGGCATGTCCCGAGCGAGTCTTGACAAGGATCCGCACGAAGTCGCCGCCATGTTCGACGACGTCGCGGACGGCTACGACCGCGCGAATTCGTTCATGACCTTCGGCTTCGACCGCCGCTGGCGTACCGTCACCGGCCGGGTTCTGGACGCCAAACGCGGCGAGAAGGTGCTGGACCTCGCGGCGGGCACCGGCGTGTCCACCGTCGAGTACGCGCGCAACGGCGCCTGGTGCCTCGCGGCGGACTTCTCGGTCGGCATGCTCAAGGCGGGCAAGCACCGCGGCGTCCCCATGGTGGCCGCGGACGCGATGAAGCTGCCGTTCGCCGATGAAAGCTTCGACGCGGTCACCATCTCGCTCGCGCTGCGGAACTTCGTCGACACCAAGGCCGCGCTCACCGAGATCGCGCGGGTGGTCAAACCGGGCGGCCGGCTGGTGATCTGCGAGGTGTCGACGCCCACATTCCCGCCGATCCGGTTCCTGCACCGGAAGTTCATCGCGAAGCTGCTCACCTGGGTCGGCGCCCGGACCTCGTCGAACCCCGAGGCCTACTCCTACCTGGCGGAATCCATGCTGGCCTGGCCGGATCAGCGGACGCTCGGGGAGATCATCGCGAGCGCCGGGTGGACCGAGGTGGAGTGGCTGAACCTCACGTTCGGCGTCGTCGCCATCCACCGCGCCAAAAAGCCCTCCGTAACTCCGCCTTCCTCCCCACCTCCACCCGCAACGGACGGGCTTCGCCCGGCTGTAGATTCGAGTCATGACACGTCGCAACCCTGACCACGACGCCGAGGTCATCGTCGTCGGTGCCGGACCGGCCGGCTCCACCGCCGCCACGTACCTCGCCCGCGCGGGCGTCGACGTGCTGCTGCTGGAGAAGACCGAGTTCCCGCGCGAGAAGGTGTGCGGCGACGGCCTGACCCCGCGCGGCGTCAAGCAGCTCATCGACCTGGGGATCGACACGAGCGAGGACGCGGGCTGGGTGCACAGCCGCGGTCTGCGGATCCTCACCGGCGAGCTCACGCTGGAGCTCGACTGGCCGGATCTGACCAGCTACCCGCCGTACGGCGTCTCGCGGACCCGGCAGGACTTCGACGACCTGCTCGCGAAGACCGCGGTCAAGGCGGGCGCGCGGCTCTACGAGCGCACCACCGTCACCGGTGCCATCACCAGCCCGACCGGCCGCGTGATCGGCGTCGAGGCGAAGGTCGGCCCGGAGAAGACGCCGGTGAGCTATCGCGCTCCGCTGGTACTGGCCTGCGACGGCGTCTCCGCACGGCTCGCGCTGAGCGTCGGCATCCAGAAGAACGAGAAACGCCCGATGGGCGTCGCGGTGCGGCAGTACTACAAGAGCCCGCGCCACGACGACCCGTTCATCGAGGGCCACCTGGAACTGTGGGACCGGTCGGACCCGCGCGACCCGAAGCTGCTGCCCGGTTACGGCTGGGCGTTCCCGCTGGGCGACGGCACGGTGAACGTCGGCCTCGGCATGCTGTCGACGTCGGCCGCGTTCCGCAGCACCGACTACCGCGCGCTGCTGCGCCAATGGCTCGACGGAACGCCCGAGGAATGGGGCTACCGCGAGGAGAACGCCGTCGGCAAGGTCGGCGGCGCGGGCCTTCCGATGGGCTTCAACCGCACCCCGCACTACCGCGACGGCCTGCTGTTGCTCGGCGACGCGGGTGGCATGGTCAGCCCGTTCAACGGCGAGGGCATCTCGGCCGCGATGGAGTCCGCGCAGCTGGCGTCGGAATTCGTCGTGCAGGCGCTGGCGCGACGCGAGGGCCCGTCCCGTGAGCGGGCGCTGGAGGGTTACCCGCGTGCGGTCGGTGAGCTGATGGGCGGGTACTACCGCCTCGGCAACGTGTTCGCGAAGCTGATCGGGAAGCCGAAGGTCATGCACGCCGCGACGAAGTACGGACTGCGGATCAACTCGATCCTTCCGTTGGTCTACAAGGGACTTTCGGGATGCTACGACGCCAAGGGCGGGGACGGCGTCGACCGGCTGATCGCCGCGCTGGCGCGGGCGACGCCCTCCCCGCGCTGACACCTCCGGAACTCGCGTGAAGGCCTCCTTCCTTGCGTCAGGCGCAAGGAAGGAGGCCTTCGCTGGGACTCGCGCGGGTGCTCACGACCCACCTGACCTACGCCTCACCGCGCGCGGCATCTCCCGTCCGTTCCACACGTCTGGACCAGTCACGGGTACTCCGGGCAGTGGTATCGGTCACAGGGCGAAGGTGGCCTAACGGCGCCGGGAAGCCGATCTTGGGGACGACGTCGCAGGTCATCGGTACCGCACGCCGGAAGTAACCGTACTGGCCGTGCGGTCAAGTTAGGGCAGCCTTATAGCACGGGGCCTAGGGACAAGAATGTGAGTCACGTCCTACACTCGCCCCATGCTTTGTGAATCGCTTCACATCCTCGACGGGAGGCTTGTGAACTATTTCACAAGCAAGGGGGCCGTCATGCACGGCCCGTAAGGGTTGCCTAACCCTCGGCGGTGTGACCCAGGTGACTTAGGGTGCCGACCGTGGGAAGCGGTGAACCCCGACTCGAAAACCGCAGCGGCGCGGAAAGGATGGCGAAAACCCCGTGCTGATGTTGCCCGTGCTGACCCAGGCAGGTACTCCCGCAGTACCCAACCTGAACATGTACCTCCCCCTGGTCCTCTTGTTCGTCCTCGCTCTCGGCTTCGCGGTGCTCTCGGTGCTGCTCGGCCCGCTGGTCGGCCCGAGCCGCCCCAACAAGGCGAAGACCGCGGCCTACGAATGCGGTATCGAACCGTCGCCGCAGCCGGTCGTCGGCGGCGGCCGGATGCCGGTCGCGTACTACATCACCGCGATGCTGTTCATCCTGTTCGACATCGAGATGGTCTTCCTCTACCCGTTCGCGGTCTCCGCGGACGCGCTGGGCATGTTCGGCCTGGTGGAGATCGTGCTGTTCATCGCGACGGTCGGTTTCGCGTACGCCTACGTGTGGCGTCGCGGCGGCCTGGATTGGAACTAGAGAAGCATGGGCCTCGAAGAAAAACTCCCCAACGGCATCCTGCTCGCCAGCCTTGAAGGCCTGGTCAACTGGGCGCGCAAGAACTCGATGTGGCCCGCCACCTTCGGTCTCGCCTGCTGCGCGATCGAGATGATGACCGTCGGCGGTTCCCGCTACGACATCGCGCGTTTCGGCATGGAGCGCTTCAGCGCGACGCCGCGCCAGGCGGATCTGATGATCGTCGCCGGCCGTGTCACGCAGAAGATGGCGCCGGTGCTCCGCCAGATCTACGACCAGATGGCCGAGCCCAAGTGGGTGCTGGCGATGGGCGTCTGCGCCTCGTCCGGCGGGATGTTCAACAACTACGCCGTGGTGCAGGGCGTCGACCACATCGTCCCGGTCGACATGTACCTCCCCGGCTGCCCGCCGCGCCCCGAGATGCTGCTCGACGCGATCTTGAAGCTGCACGCCAAGATCCAGGACGAGCCGATCAACGCCCGCCGGGCCGCGATCCGCGCCGCCAGCGGTGAGCGCACCGAGCTGATCGCCTCCTCGATCAAGTACGCGAAGAAGTGAGCGACGTGCCCGACGACAACACAGCCAACACAGCCGACACCCCCGAAGAGACCCCGGAAACGGGCGGCGAGCAGTCCAGCGCCGACAGGCCCGAAGGCGGCCTCGAACCGCAGGGCACTCGCCCGGCCGAACCGGTCGTCACCGGTAAAGAGCGCCAGGGAATGTTCGGCGTGCGCGGCACCGGTGACACCTCCGGTTACGGCGGCGTCCGCCTCCCCGCGTACAGCCCTGCGCCGGCGGAGCGCCCGTACGGCGGCTGGTTCGACGAGTTCGCCGACGAGTTCTACGCGGCCTTGGCGGACAACAAGATCCCGGCGAACGCCATCCAGCAGACCACGGTCGACCGCGGCGAGATCACCTTCTACGTCGCCCGCGAGCACCTCGTCGAGATCGCCAAGGTCCTGCGCGACGACACCGGTCTCCGCTTCGAACTGCTCAGCTCCGTCTCCGGCGTGGACTACGGCGTCGACGTCCCGCAGCGGTTGCATTCGGTCTACCACTTCACGTCGATGACCTACCGCCGCCGCATCCGGCTCGAGGTCACCCTCGACATCGAAGACCCGCACGTTCCGTCGCTGGTCGGGGTCTACCCGACGGCCGACTGGCAGGAGCGGGAAACCTGGGACATGTTCGGCATCGTCTACGACGGCCACCCGGCGCTGACCCGCATCCTCATGCCGGACGACTGGGACGGCCACCCCCAGCGCAAGGACTACCCGCTCGGCGGGATCCCCGTCGAATACAAGGGCGCGGAGATCCCGCCGCCAGATCAGCGGAGGTCTTACTCGTGAGCACCGAAAACCTCTCCGACGTCACGACAGGCACCGCCACCGGCCCCCAAGGCGCCGACAGCACCGACGACGTCAACTACGCCGACTCCCGCGAGACCACCGAAGGCCGTGTCTACACCGTTTCCGGCGGTGACTGGGAAGACCTCATCGAGGACTCCCGCCACGACGAGCGCATGGTCATCAACATGGGCCCGCAGCACCCGTCGACGCACGGCGTGCTCCGGCTCGTGCTGGAGATGGAGGGCGAGACCGTCACCCAGCTCCGCTCGGTCATCGGCTACCTGCACACCGGGATCGAGAAGAACTGCGAGTACCGCACGTGGACCCAGGGCGTCACCTTCGTGACGCGCATGGACTACCTCGCGCCGTTGTCGACCGAGATGGCGTACTGCCTCGGTGTCGAGAAGCTGCTCGGCATCCAGGCGCCGCGCCGCGCCGAACTGCTGCGCGTGATGTTGCTGGAGATCAACCGCATCGGCTCGCACCTGGTCTACATCGCCACCGGCGGGATGGAACTCGGTGCCACCACGGCGATGACGCTCGGTTTCCGTGAGCGCGAAGAGGTCCTGCACCTGCTGGAGCACCTCACCGGTCTCCGGATGAACCACGCGTTCATCCGGCCCGGCGGTCTCGCCCAGGACATGCCGGACGACTACCAAGAGGTCGTCAGCGCGTTCGTCAAGACGATGGACGAGCGGCTTCC
Source organism: Amycolatopsis sp. NPDC041971 (assembly GCF_055588925.1). Taxonomy (NCBI): domain Bacteria; kingdom Bacillati; phylum Actinomycetota; class Actinomycetes; order Pseudonocardiales; family Pseudonocardiaceae; genus Amycolatopsis; species Amycolatopsis sp. NPDC041971. Next base: position 189,437 of record NZ_JBVJCE010000008.1, read on the forward strand.
CTTGTACGACAAGCTCTTCACCGGTCAGCCGATCTGGCGCAACCGGCTCAAGGGCGTCGGGTACCTGCCGGTCGACGCCTGCCTCGCGCTCGGGGTCACCGGTCCGGTGCTGCGCAGCGCCGGTCTGCCGTGGGACATGCGCAAGACCGAGCCGTACTCCCGCTACGACGAGTTCGAGTTCGACATCCCGACCTCCACCGACGCGGACTGCTGGGCGCGCTACCTGCTGCGCGTCGAGGAGATGCACCAGAGCCTGCGGATCATCAAGCAGTGCCTGAAGAAGCTCGAGCCGGGCCCGGTCATGGTCGAGGACAAGAAGGTCGCCTGGCCGGCGCAGCTCTCGATCGGCAGCGACGGCATGGGCAACTCGCTCGAGCACGTCCGCAAGATCATGGGCCAGTCGATGGAATCGCTGATCCATCACTTCAAGCTGGTCACCGAGGGCTTCAAGGTCCCGCCGGGCCAGACCTACACGTCGGTGGAATCGCCGCGCGGCGAACTCGGCGTGCACCTGGTCTCCGACGGCGGCACCCGGCCACTGCGGGTCCACGTGCGCGAACCGAGTTTCGTGAACCTGCAGTCGATGCCCGCGATGGCCGAAGGCGGCCTGGTGGCGGACGTGATCGCCGCCATCGCCTCGATCGACCCCGTTATGGGGGGAGTGGACCGTTGAGCACCCAGCCCGGAACGACACCGACGCCCGAGCCCGGCACCAGCCTGGCCGAGCAGACCCACATCGCCGCCGGTGGCGACGTCGACGTGATCGCGATCGCGCCGGATTCCGCCGAGGCGGCGGGGATCCTGGAGAACGCGAAGCTCGAAGACATCTTCGATGCCGACACCTACGCCAAGGCGCAGAACCTGATTTCGCGGTACCCGCAGTCCCGGTCGGCGCTGCTGCCGATGCTGCACCTGGTGCAGTCGGTGCAGGGATACGTGAGCCAGGAGGGCATCGCCTTCTGCGCTTCGCAGCTGGACCTGTCCGACGCCGAGGTCAGCGCGGTCGCGACGTTCTACACCATGTACAAGCGCCGCCCGTGCGGCGAGCACCTGGTCAGTGTGTGTACGAATACCCTCTGCGCGGCCATGGGCGGCGACGCGATCTACAAGAAGCTCCAGACGCATCTCGGCTCCGAAGAGAAGCCGTTGGGGCACAACGAGACCGCGGGCACGCCGAACGAGCCCGGCTCGATCACCCTCGAACACGCCGAATGCCTCGCGGCCTGTGACCTCGCCCCGGTCATCCAGGTCGACTACGAGTACTTCGACAACCAGACCGAGGACAAGGCCGTCGCGCTGGTCGACGCGTTGCGGGCGGGCAAGAAGCCGGCCCCGACGCGCGGCGCGCCGCTGACGAGCTTCAGGGGCGCCGAGCTGCAGCTCGCCGGGTTCTTCCCGGAGGACGCGCAGCAGTACCGGACGGACGTCGACGGTCCTTCACAGGCCGTCGAAACCTTGCGGGGCGCGCAGGTCGCGCAAGACCGCGGCTGGACCGCGCCCGCGATGCAGGACGTCCCACTCCCCGAAGTGGAGAAGAAGTAATGGCAGATCCCATCACTCCGGTCCTCACGAAGCGCTGGCTTTCGCCCAACTCCTGGACGATCCAGTCCTACGAAGCCCTCGAGGGCTACACCGCGATCCGCAAGGCGCTCAAGGGCACTCCCGAGCAGATCGTCCAGCTGGTCAAGGACTCCGGCCTCCGCGGCCGTGGCGGCGCGGGCTTCCCCGCGGGCATCAAGTGGTCCTTCATGCCCCCCAACGAGGACAAGCCGCACTACCTCGTCATCAACGCCGACGAGGGCGAGCCGGGTACCTGCAAGGACATCCCGCTGATGATGGCGGACCCGCACTCGCTGATCGAGGGCTGCATCATCGCCTCGTACGCGATGCGTTCGCACCGCTGCTTCATCTACGTTCGCGGTGAGGCGCTGCACTGCATCCGCCGTCTCAACGCGGCCGTGCGCGAGGCCTATGAAGCGGGCTACCTCGGCGAGAACATCCTCGACTCCGGATTCGCCCTCGACATCACCGTGCACGCGGGCGCCGGCGCGTACATCTGCGGTGAGGAGACGGCGCTGCTCGACTCGCTGGAAGGCCGTCGTGGCCAGCCGCGGCTCAAGCCGCCGTTCCCGGCCGCCGCGGGGCTCTACGCCGCGCCGACCACGGTGAACAACGTCGAGACCATCGCCAGCGCGCCGTACATCATCAACGGCGGTTCGGACTGGTTCCGCCAGATGGGCCGTGAGAAGTCGCCCGGCCCGAAGATCTACTCGATCTCCGGCCACGTCGAGAAGCCCGGCCAGTACGAATGCCCGCTCGGCACCACGCTGCGCGAACTGCTGGACATGGCCGGCGGCATGAAGGACGGCATCCCGCTGAAGTTCTGGACGCCGGGCGGTTCGTCCACGCCGATGTTCACCGCCGAGCACCTCGATGTTCCGCTGGACTTCGAAGGCGCGGCGGAAGCCGGGTCGATGCTGGGCACGACGGCCGTGCAGGTCTTCAACGAGACCGTTTCCGTGCCGTGGGCCGTGATGAAGTGGACGCAGTTCTACGAGCACGAGTCCTGTGGCAAGTGCACGCCGTGCCGCGAGGGCACGTACTGGCTGGCGCAGATCCTGGAGCGCATGGTCGAGGGCCACGGCACCGAGGAGGACATCGACACCCTGCTCGATGTCTGCGACAACATCCTCGGCCGCTCGTTCTGCGCCCTCGGCGACGGCGCGGTCTCGCCGATCCAGAGCGGGATCAAGTACTTCCGCGAGGAGTTCCTCGCACTCTGTGAAACCAACAAGCGCGAACTGGTGGGGGCGCAGGCATGACGATCGCACCCGACAAGCCGGGAACGTCCACGGAGGACACCCCGGTCCCCGAGGGCCATGTGAAGCTGGTCATCGACGGTGAAGAGGTCATCGCGCCCAAGGGCGAGCTGCTGATCCGCACCGCCGAACGGCTCGGCACGGTCATCCCGCGCTTCTGCGACCACCCGCTGCTCGACCCGGCGGGCGCCTGCCGCCAGTGCCTGGTCGAGGTCGAAATGGGCGGCCGTCCGATGCCGAAGCCGCAGGCCTCGTGCACCATGACGGTCGCCGACGGCATGGTCGTGAAGACCCAGCTGACCTCGGCCGTCGCGGACAAGGCCCAGCAGGGTGTGATGGAGCTGCTGCTCATCAACCACCCGCTGGACTGCCCGGTCTGCGACAAGGGCGGCGAATGCCCGCTGCAGAACCAGGCGCTGGAGCACGGCCGCGCGGAATCCCGGTTCGTCGACGTGAAGCGGACGTTCCCGAAGCCGCTGCCGATCTCCTCGCAGGTGCTGCTGGACCGGGAGCGTTGCGTGCTCTGCCAGCGCTGCACCCGGTTCTCCCGCGAGATCGCCGGTGACCCGTTCATCGAGCTGCTCGAACGCGGCGTCCACCAGCAGATCGGTACGGCGGAGACGGCGGATGTGCTGGACCTGGCCTCCCGGACGACGTCGGGGCAGCCGTTCCAGTCGTACTTCTCCGGCAACGTCATCCAGATCTGCCCGGTCGGCGCCCTGACGTCGGCCGCGTACCGGTTCCGCTCGCGGCCGTTCGACCTGGTGTCCGCGCCGAGCGTGTGCGAGCACTGCTCGTCCGGCTGCGCCGAGCGGACCGACTTCCGCCGCGGCAAGGTCATGCGGAAGCTCGCGGGCGACGACCCCGAGGTCAACGAAGAGTGGATCTGCGACAAGGGCCGGTTCGCCTTCCGCTATGCCACCGCCGATGACCGCATCCGCCGTCCGCTGATCCGCAACGCCGAGGGCGTGCTCGAAGAGGCTTCCTGGACCGACGCGTTGCGCGCGGCCGCCGCCGGGCTCGCCGAGGCGCGGAACGGCAAGGGTGCCGCGGTGCTGACCGGTGGCCGTCTGACCGTCGAGGACGCCTACGCGTACTCGAAGTTCGCGCGGATCGCCTTGGGCACCAACGACATCGACTTCCGGGCCCGCCCGCACTCGGCCGAGGAACTGAGCTTCCTCGCTTCGCACGTGGTCGGGACGACGCCGGAAAGCGGCGTCACCTTCGGCGAGATCGAGCGGGCGCGCACGGTGTTGTGCGTCGCGTTCGAGCCGGAGGACGAAGCGCCGATCGTGTTCCTGCGGCTGCGCAAGGCGGCCCGCAAGAACCGCACCCGCGTCGTCCACTTGGGACAGTGGACCACCTCCTCGGTCCACAAGACCTTCGGCGAGCTGCTGGCCTGCGCGCCGGGTGCCGAGGCCGCCGCGATCGACGGCATCGCGCAGCACGCGCAGGACGTCGACCAGGCGCTTTCGGCCGAAGGGTCGGTGATCCTCGTCGGCGAGCGCGCCGCGGAGGTCCCCGGTCTGTTCTCGGCCCTGCACCGGCTGGTGGAACGCACCGGCGCCCGGCTCGCGTGGATCCCGCGTCGCGCGGGTGAACGCGGTGCCCTGGCGGCGGGCGCGGCGCCGACGCTGCTGCCGGGTGGCCGTCCGGTCACCGACGCCGCGGCGCGCGCCGAGATCGAAAAGGCTTGGGGCGTCACGCTTCCCGCTGGTGAAGGGCGCGACACCACCGCGATCCTCGAGGCCGCTTCCGCCCACGACCTCGACGGCCTGCTCGTCGGTGGTGTGGACCCGGACGACCTGCCGGACCCGGAGCTGGCCCGCCGCGCGCTCCAGCACGCGAAGTTCGTGGTGAGCCTGGAACTGCGGCACAGCGGGGTCACCGAGCACGCGGACGTCGTCCTCCCGATCGCCCCGGCGGTCGAGAAGGCGGGCAGCTACCTGAACTGGGAAGGCCGCCGCCGCGAGTTCGCCGTCACCCTCGAAGGCACCGGCGCCCTACCGGACTGCCGGGTGCTCGACACCCTCGCCGTCGAGATGGACGCGGACATCTTCACCCAGACTCCGGCCGCCGCCGCTGCCGATCTGGCCAAGCTGTCTGCTAGGAACGGCTCGTTACTTGCAAATTTTGCAAGTAACGGACCGTTCATTGCACGCGCCGAGCCCAAGGACGGCCAGGCCCTCCTCGCCACCTGGCGGCAGCTGATCGACAACGGTTCGCTGCAGGACGGCGAGCCGCATCTCAAGGGCACACAGCGCGAGGTCGTCGCCAAGCTCTCGGCGAAGACCGCCGAAGGCCTGGGCAAGACCGTGCAGGTCTCCACCGAACGCGGTTCCATCACGTTGCCGATCGAGGTCGCGGACCTGCCGGACGGCGTCGTGTGGCTCCCGGGCAACTCCGACGGTTCAGCCGTCCGCGCCGCACTCGCGGCCGGTCACGGCTCCGCCGTCACCCTCACCGGAGGTGAGAAGTGACTCCGTTGCTCAGCCAGATGCCGGACGCCGCCGAGCGGGCGGCGCTGCTGGCCGACGACCCGTTGTGGCTGATCCTGATCAAGACGGTCGTCATCCTGCTGATCGGCCCGATCCTGACGATCTTCCTGATCGTCTGGGAGCGCAAGGCCGTCGGCCGGATGCAGAACCGTCCCGGCCCCAACCGGGTCGGGCCCGGCGGCTATCTGCAGTCCCTGGCGGACGCGATCAAGCTGCCGTTCAAGGAACAGATCATCCCGGACACGGCCGACCGCAAGGTGTACTTCCTCGCGCCGGTGATCTCCGCGGTGCCGGCGCTGATCGCGCTGGCCGCGATCCCGTTCGGCCCGGTGGTCTCGATCTTCGGTGAGCGGACCACGCTCCAGCTGGTCGACCTGCCGGTCGGCGTGCTGGTGATCCTGGCCTGCTCCTCGATCGGCGTGTACGGCCTCGTGCTGGCCGGCTGGTCCTCGGGTTCCCCGTATCCGCTGCTCGGCGGACTGCGAAGCGCGGCTCAGGTGATCTCCTACGAGATCGCGATGGGTCTGTCCATTGTGGGCGTCATCCTCTACGCGGGTTCGATGTCGACCTCGGCGATCGTCGAGTCGCAGCAGACCGGCTGGTACTTCTACCTGCTGCTGCCGAGCTTCGTGATCTACCTGATCTCCATGGTCGGTGAGACCAACCGCGCCCCGTTCGACCTCCCCGAGGCCGAATCCGAGCTGGTCGGCGGTTTCCACACCGAGTACAGCTCGATGAAGTTCGCGATGTTCTTCCTCGCCGAGTACGTCAACATGGTGATCGTTTCGGCGTTCGCGACCACGTTGTTCCTCGGCGGCTGGAAGTTCCCGTTCGTCGGCGCCGACCACGCGCTCAACCAGGGTTGGCTCCCGCTGCTGTGGTTCACCGCGAAGCTCTTCATCCTGCTGTTCGGGTTCATCTGGCTGCGCGGCACGCTCCCACGGCTGCGGTACGACCAGTTCATGCGGCTGGGCTGGAAGGTCCTGGTCCCGGTCAACCTGGTCTGGATCGTCGTGATCGTCACGGTCCGCGCGATCAAGAACTCGGGCGGCCTCTCCACCCCGCAGATCCTCATCGGCGGCGGCGCGCTCATTCTCGTCGTCGTCATCCTGAGCCTGCTGCTGCCGGACAAGAAGGTCCCGGACGACGACTACGTCCCGGTGACCGGTGGCGGATTCCCGGTGCCGCCGCTCGACCTGCAGGTTCCGGACCAGACTCCCCGTCAGAAGGCCCTCGCGAAGGCCGAAGCCCGGGCTGCCAAGCGCAAGCCCGCGGCGGTTTCCAGTGGAAGGGAGGCCGGCGATGGGGATGTTTGATCCCATCAAGGGTTTCGGTGTCACCTTCGGGATGATGTTCAAGAAGGTCGCCACCGAGGAGTACCCGGAGGCGGGCGCCCCCGCCGCTCCGCGTTACCACGGCAGGCACCAGCTGAACCGGCATCCGGACGGGCTGGAGAAATGCGTCGGTTGCGAACTGTGCGCGTGGGCCTGCCCGGCGGACGCGATCTTCGTCGAAGGCGGTGACAACACCGAAGAGGCACGCTTCTCGCCCGGTGAGCGGTACGGCGCCGACTACCAGATCAACTACCTGCGCTGCATCGGCTGCGGGTTATGCGTCGAGGCCTGCCCGACCCGGTCCCTGACGATGATCAACTTCTACGAGCTGGCCGACGACGACCGCCAGCGGTTGATCTACACCAAGGAAGACCTCCTCGCGCCGCTGCTGCCCGGTATGGAGCAGCCGCCGCATCCGATGCGGCTGGGCGACAACGAGCAGGACTACTACGTCAACGGCCCGGAACTCGCACGGCAGCCTGCTGAGCCGAAGGAGCCGGTCAAGTGATCACGGCATTCCTCGCGCAGACGGACGTTTCGGCCGGGGTCACCACCGGCGAGACCATCGCGTTCTGGGTGCTCGGCCCGCTCGCGCTGCTCGGCGCACTCGGCATGATCTTCTCCCGCAACGCCGTGCACTCGGCGTTGTGGCTGGTGCTCACGATGCTGTGCCTCGGCGCGCTGTACATGATCCAGCAGGCGCCGTTCCTCGGCTTCACGCAGATCATCGTCTACACCGGCGCGATCATGATGCTGTTCCTGTTCGTGCTGATGATGGTCGGCAGGGAGAGCTCGGACTCGGTCGTCGAAGTGCTGCGCGGGCAGCGGGTCATGGCGACCCTGCTCGGCATCGGCGTCGGCGGGCTGCTCGCGGCGGGTCTCGCCCGCTCGCTGGCCAACGTCACCCCCGCGCTGCCGCTCGACCCGGCGAGCCTCGACGGCGGTGGCCCCGGCGGGCTGGGACGGCTCATCTTCACCAAGTACCTGTTCCCGTTCGAGCTCACGTCGGCGCTGCTGATCACCGCCGCGCTCGGCGCGATGGTGCTCGCGTTCACCGACCGGCACGCCAAGGGCGGCAAGAAAAACCAGAGGGAACTCGTCGTCGACCGGTTCACCGGCAAGCACGACAGGCCTTCGCCGCTGCCCGGCCCGGGTGTGTTCGCGACCGCCAACTCGATCGCCACCCCGGCGCTGCTGCCCGACGGTTCGATCGCGCCGGAGTCGCTCTCGGACATCATCGAGTCGACTTCGGCCTCGCGGCTGGAAGACGAGCGCAAGCAGGTCGCCGGGACCGGCGACGGCCCCGACGCACACGCTCTCGTGGGCAAGCCTGAAGGGGAGAAAGAATGACCCCGACGTACTACCTGCTCCTGTCCGCGCTGCTGTTCACCATCGGCGCGGTCGGGGTGCTGGTGCGCCGCAACGCGATCGTCGTGTTCATGTGCATCGAGCTGATGCTGAACGCGGCGAACCTGTCCCTGGTCACGTTCGCCCGGATCAACGGGTCGCTCGACGGCCAGGTGATGGCGTTCTTCGTGATGGTCGTGGCCGCCGCGGAGGTCGTGGTGGGGCTGGCGATCATCATGGCGATCTTCCGCACCCGGCGCTCGGCCTCGGTCGACGACACCAACCTGCTGAAGTACTAGGGGTGCCACCTCATCCCCGCCGCCCACCCTTGTTGGACGCGCTCCGCGCGACTGATTGGATTTCAGAGTGACCGCATCATCGTGGCTGCTGGTGGCCTTCCCGGCTCTTGGCGCACTGATTCTTCTGCTGGCCGGTAAACGAGCCAGGGGCTGGGGACACCTCCTCGGCAGCGCGACCGTCTCACTGTCCTTTGTGTACGGCCTGATCCTGTTCTTCACCGCCGACACGAAGAGCATCGCGGACGTCAAGCTGTTCTCGTGGATCCCGGTTTCGGCGCTGCAGGTCGACTTCGGGCTACGGATCGACGCGCTGTCGCTGACGTTCGTGCTGCTGATCACCGGCGTCGGCATGCTGATCCACTTCTACTCGATCGGCTACATGGCCGAGGACCGCGACCGGTCGAGGTTCTTCGCGTACCTCAACCTGTTCGTCGCCTCGATGCTGATCCTGGTGCTGGGCAACAGCTTCGTGACGTTGTACCTCGGCTGGGAAGGTGTCGGTCTCGCGTCGTACCTGCTCATCGGCTGGTACCAGGACCGCCCGTCCGCGGCCACCGCCGCGAAGAAGGCGTTCCTGATGAACCGCGTCGGTGACGTCGGGCTCGCGCTGGCGATCTTCCTGATGTTCAAGTACGTCGGGAGCACCGGATACGCCGAGGTCTTCGGCGCGATCGACCGGATCCCGCCCGGTGCGATCACCGCGATCGCGATCCTGTTGCTGCTGGGCGCCTGCGGTAAATCCGGTCAGTTCCCGTTGCAGGCCTGGCTTCCGGACGCGATGGAGGGCCCGACCCCGGTCTCGGCCCTCATCCACGCGGCGACGATGGTGACCGCCGGCGTCTACCTGGTCGCCCGCGCGCACGAGATCTTCAACGCCACTCCGGACGGCCGCCTGATCGTCACCCTCGTCGGTACGGTCACGCTCCTGATCGGATGCGTCATCGGCTGCGCCTACGACGACATCAAGAAGGTCCTGGCGTACTCCACGGTCAGTCAGATCGGCTACATGATGCTCGCCGTCGGCCTCGGGCCGATCGCCTACGCGCTCGGCATCATGCATCTGGTGGCACACGGTTTCTTCAAGGCCGGGCTGTTCCTCGGGGCCGGTTCGGTGATGCACGCCATGAACGACGAGGTCGACATGCGGAAGTACGGCGGGCTGCGCAAGCACATGCCGGTCACCTTCTGGACCTTCGCGCTCGGCTACCTGGCGCTGATCGGCATCCCGCCACTGTCCGGCTTCTTCACCAAGGACGCGATCATCGAAGCGGCGCTCAGCCAGGGCGGCTGGCGTGGCTGGGTGATGGGCGGCGCGGCGCTGCTCGGCGCCGGGCTCACCGCGTTCTACATGACGCGCCTGATGGTGATGACCTTCTTCGGCAAGGAACGCTGGAAGGAGATCAAGAGCAGCGACGGCCGCGACTTCCACCCGCACGAGTCCCCCGCGGTGATGAAGTGGCCGATGATCATCCTGGCGATCGGTTCGGTCGGTGCCGGTGCGTTCTTCGCCCTCGGCGACCGGTTCGCCGAGTGGCTCTCGCCCGTGGTCGGCCCGCTCGAAGAGGGCGGCCACAGCGTCATCCCGCACGCGCTGGTCCCGATCCTCACCGTGGCGCTCTCCGTACTCGGCGCGGTGGCCGCGTGGCTCTTCGTCGGTCGTAAGGACGTTCCGGTGGAACGCCCCGAGCGGGTCTCCGGCGTGGTCAAGGCCGCGCGCAACGACCTCTACGGCAACACTCTGAACGAAACGCTGGTCGCCCGACCGGGCACCTGGCTCGCCCGCGCGCTGGTCTACGTGGACAACCGCGGGGTCGACGGCGCGGTCAACGGCCTCGCCGCCGCGCTCGGCGGCGGATCCGGGCGCCTGCGCCGCCTTCAGACCGGCTTCGTCCGCTCGTACGCACTGTCCATGCTGGGCGGCACATTCCTGCTTCTGGCGGCACTTCTGCTGGTGAGGTTCTCCTGATGACTTGGGTTCTCGCAACCATCCTGCTGCCGCTGGTCGGCGCCGCGGTCGTCGCGGGGATGAGGAAGAACGATCACCTGGCGACGCTCACCGCGCTCGTGGTGTCGCTCCTGACGTTCCTGCTGGTGATCCCGATGTGGGCGAGTTACACGCCCACGGGGGACCGGATCCAGCAGAAGTCCTCGATGGACTGGATCCCGAACTTCGGCATCCACATCTCGTTCGGCATCGACGGCATCGCGCTGGTGATGATCGCGGTCATCGGCCTGCTGGTGCCGATCGTGGTCGGCGCGCTGGGCCTGACCGACAAGCTCCCGGCCGGGCGCTCGGCGGGCGGGTTCCTCTCGCTGATCCTGGTGCAGGAGGCACTGACCATCGCGGTGTTCGCCGCGACCGACGTCTTCCTGTTCTACGTGCTGTTCGAGATCATGCTGATCCCGATGTACTTCCTGATCGGTGGCTACGGCGGCGCGAACCGGCAGTACGCGGCGGTCAAGTTCTTCCTGTACTCGTTCCTCGGCGGCCTGATCATGCTGGCCTCGGCCATCGGGGCGTACTCGATGGCGTCGGACGAACTCGGCAAGGGCACCTTCGACTGGGAAACGCTCGTCACGGTCGTCCGCGACGCCCCGCTGGGGACGCAGATCTGGCTGTTCATCGGGTTCTTCCTCGCGTTCGCGATCAAGGCCCCTTTGGTGCCGTTCCACACCTGGCTGCCGGACGCCGCGGGCCAGGCGCCCATCGGCGTCGCGGTGCTGCTGGTCGGTGTGCTGGACAAGGTCGGCACGTTCGGGTTCCTGCGCTACTGCCTCCCGATGTTCCCGGACGCCAGCAAGGAACTCGCGCCGTGGGTGCTGGTACTCGCCGTCGCGGGTGTCCTTTATGGATCGATCCTCGCGGCCGGGCAGCGCGACATGAAGCGGTTCATCGCCTACGTGTCGATCGCCCACTTCGGGTTCATCGCGCTGGGCATCTTCACCTTCAACGAGCAGGCGATGGTCGGCTCGGTGTCGTACATGCTCAACCACAGCCTCGCCACCGGCATGCTGATCGTGGTCGTCGGCCTGATCGTGATGCGCGGCGGATCCACCAGGATCTCCGACTACGGCGGCATGGCGAAGGTGACCCCGCTGCTCGGCGGGATGCTGCTCATCGCCGGTCTGTCCACCTTGTCCCTGCCCGGCACCAACTCCTTCATCAGTGAGTTCCTGGTGCTGCTGGGGTCCTTTGTGGACCACCCGGTGTACACGACCATCGCGACGGTCGGCATGGTGCTGGCCGCGGCGTACGTGCTCTGGCTCTACCAGCGCGTCATGCAGGGCCCCGTCCGCGGTGATGCCCTGATCGGTGCGGGTGGAGGCCCCGGCACGGCGATCGCTCCCGAACTCGGGGCGACCAAAGCCATCAAGGACCTCGGCGGCCGGGAGATCGCGATCCTGGCGCCGATGGTCGTGCTGATCATCGCGCTCGGGTTCTACCCCAAGCCGGTGCTCGACACGATCACCCCGTCGGTGCAGCAGACCATGTCTGCCGTGCAGGGAGGCAAGTAAACCGTGCTCTTCTCGACTCAGGCGCCACCGGTGCAGGTGCCGTCGATCGACTACTTCGCTGTCACACCGATCCTGATCATCCTCGGGGCGGCGTGTGTCAGCGTGCTGTTCGAGGCGTTCCTGCCCAAGCACATGCGGTGGCCGTCGCAGGTCTTCCTGTCCCTGCTCGGGATCGGGGCGGCGGGCGTCTTTTTGGTCTGGTACGCCAGTTCGTCCGCGCCGAAGAACGGCATCACGACCTTCAGCGGCGCGATCGCCGTCGACCGGCCGTCGCTGTTCCTGTGGGGCACGCTGCTGGCGCTGGCGCTCGGCGCGGTACTGCTGATCGCCGATCGTTCGGTCGAACCGGGCGGCGCGTTCGTCGCGCAGGCGGGCATCCGTCCCGGCACGCTGCAGGACCGCGCGCAGGTCGGCACCACCGGCATGCAGACCGAGGTCTTCCCGCTGACACTGTTCGCGCTCGGCGGCATGATGTCGTTCGTCGCGGCCAACGACCTGCTCACCATGTTCATCGCGCTCGAGGTGCTGAGCCTGCCGCTGTACCTGATGTGCGGTCTCGCGCGACGTCGTCGCCTGCTGTCGCAGGAATCCGCGGTCAAGTACTTCCTGCTCGGCGCGTTCTCGTCGGCGTTCTTCCTCTACGGTCTCGCGCTGCTGTACGGCTACGCGAACTCCGTGAAGCTGTCGGACATCGCCAACGCGGCGGCCGGTTCGGACCGTTCGGACACGCTGCTGTTCGCCGGGCTCGGACTGCTCGCGGTCGGCCTGCTGTTCAAGGGTTCGGTCGGCCCGTTCCACACCTGGACCCCGGACGTCTACCAGGGCGCGCCGACCCCGGTCACCGCTTTCATGGGCGCCTGCACCAAGGTCGCCGCGTTCGGCGGGATCCTGCGGGTGTTCTCGGTGGCCTTCGAGTCGACCAGCTGGGAATGGCGCGGCGTCCTGTGGGGTGTCGCGATCATCTCGATGCTGATCGGCGCGGTGCTGGGCCTGACGCAAACCGACGTGAAGCGCATGATCGCCTACTCGTCCATCGCGCACGCCGGGTTCCTCCTCGTGGGTGCGATCGCGATGACCGAGGAAGGCCTGTCGAGCACGCTGTTCTACCTGCTGGCCTACGGTTTCACCACGCTCGCCGCGTTCGGTGTCGTCTCGCTGGTGCGGGACTCGAACGGCGAGGCGACGCACCTGTCCGCCTGGGCGGGATTGGCGAAACGGTCACCGGTGCTGGCCGCGGTGTTCACCTTCCTGCTGCTCGCACTCGCCGGTATCCCGCTGACCAGTGGTTTCGTCGGTAAGTTCGTGGTGTTCTCGGCGGCCCTGTCCGACGGGATGGCGCCCCTGGTCGTCGTCGCGCTCGTGTTCAGCGCCGTCGCCGCGTTCTTCTACCTGCGCGTGATCGTGCTGATGTACTTCTCCGAGCCGGCTCCCGACGGCCCGACCGTCACCGTGCCCGGCGCGTTCACCACCACGGCGATCACGCTCGGCGTCATCGTCACGCTGGTACTCGGCCTCATCCCGGCGTTCGCCCTCGATTGGGCGGGCTCTGGCGGCTTCGCCCTCAAGTAGGTCCTCTTCGCGCGTGAAGGCCCTTTCCCTCGGGAAGGGGCCTTCACGCGTTTCGGGTACGCGCACTCGCCGCGAGACTTCGAGCCGCTCAGTGGTCGAGGCTCGCTCGTAGCGCGGCGACCTTTTGCGCCAGCAGCGCGGGTTCACCAGGCAGGACGGTGATGTACCGGTTCCGGGGAGAACCGCTCACGTGCATGACCACCCGTCCGGCGTCGAGGTCCAGGTATGTCAAGCCGTCGGTGGCCTCTGTGCGTCTTCCTCCGTCAGGACGCTTGGCCGCCGCGAAGAACCCGACACCGAAGTAGGGCTGCTCGAAGACGTCGTCCAGCCACCGCGCGTCCCTGCTTCGTGACTGGGGTTCGTCGTAGAGTCCGCTCCCGCCCTCGAGCTTGAAGTCGTCCTGAGGCAAGGAGAACGGCGCGAACCGCGCCGGCGGGTACTCAGGCAGGTTCATTACGAGCGCTGCCGCGCGGTCGGTGGTCCGTACGCCTTTCAGCCACACCCGGTTTCCTTCGCAGATTGCGGTCACCGCGCCACGTCCACGCACGGCGACGAGCACGTTGTACTGCTCCGCGTCCGTTCGCACGGTCGCGTAATACTCGGTGTTCGGCCGGTCGAGTATGTGCAGGACGTCTTCGAAGTCGCTGGTCAGCCGCTTGCCCTCGGTGAAACCGAGCCCGCCGAGTTCCTCGAACGCTGCCCGGTCTTCGCCGTTTCGCGACGACGGCGGGATGTAGCGCAGGCCGCCCGCGAAGATCAGGTGCGGATCTCCGCAACCGGCGTGACGTAACGCGGTCAACAGAGTGTCGAGCGTGATCTCGACCGGGCGCGCGAGCACCGTGTCTCCTCCCCTGGGACTGTGGTGCTACTTCTTGGTCTCGCCGATCACCGGCGGCATCGGCTTTTCGGTGTAGCCACCGAAGGTCTCGTCCGGATCCGGGTTCTGGAGGTACGCCGGAGCTTTCTTCTCCTTGTCCTCCTCGCCCTTCCCTCGGGCCGCGCCGGGCGCCATCGGCACCCCGTTCACCCCGCCACGGCCCGTCGCCCCGGCCGTTCCCGCCGCACCTCGGCCGCCGACGCCTTCGCCGGGCATCCCCGCACCGCTCCGGCCGCCCATGCCGGGCTGCCCGGTGCCGCCTGGTCCGCCTCGATACCCGCCTACGGAGCCGGGCCCGCCCCCGGTTCGCCCGCCTGGCCCGCTGGCGGGGCCTTGTCCCGGCCCGAACGAGGTGTCCCCGGGTGGGAAGGTTCCTGGCTGGTTGAAGGTGGTGCCCGGTTTGCCGGTCGGCCCGAAGTCGAGGTTCGCCGCCGGCGGCAGGACCGGGTTGACCTGAGATGGCGTGTACGAATTCGCGCGGGTCCCGTCGTCAGGCTGCTGTGCGACCGGATGCGGCTGGACAGGCTGCGACTGTCCGGGCTGGTCTTGACCTGGATGGGGGCCTTGCCCTGGTTGCGGCCCGTTCACGCTCGGACCACTGAATCTAGGATCGCCCGGCCCTGGCTCGCCGACGCCCGGCCCTGGCTCGCTGCCTCGCGGCCCGCGGTAGGGCTCGCCGGTGCCGGGCCGGCGTCCGTCGGAGTCGTCGCCGAACCCCTTCGCTACCGGCTTCCCGGCGTCACCCTCGTCCAGGGTGACACTGCCGCCGGGGTCGGTGAGCTGCGCGTACCGGGCGGGCAGCTCGTCACCGTTGGAGGTGCTGGCCGAGTGGTAGCTCGCGAAGGTGTCGATGTTGTGCTGGCTGTCGACCTGGTAACTCTTGAGCGCGTCGAAGTAGCCGCCGGGCTTGCCCTCCAACAGACCGACCACGTCCTGAGCGGTGGGCTGGGGCTGCTCCGGCGGCACCGGCTTGACCGAGTTCTTCGCCGAGCCGAACGCGTCCAACTGTGCGCTGATGGCGGTCTGAGCCCTCGACAGGTGCATCGCGTCGTCCGCTGCCGCCTCCACGACCGGCGTCGTCGCGTCGAACGCGGCGATACTGGCCCCGCCTTGCCAGCCGGCGAGAGTCTTCTGGGCGAGCGCGGCGAGCCGCTGCGCCCGTTCGTGGTGCCGTTTGGTCAGGTTGTAGCCACTGTGCTGGGCATCGGACAGCGATCCCGGCCCTGCACCGCCGGTGACCTGCTCATAGATCTGGGCTGCGGTGAGCGGACCCGCCGTCATCGGTTGCCCCCTCGGATGGTGGCCAGCACTCTGACTGCGGCTTCACGTACGACGGCACAGGGGTCCTTCTTGCCGACGTTCGCTTCGGATTGCTCCGCCGCGATGCCGATGGTTTCCGTGTCGCTGGTCCCCAGCGCCGCTGAGCATCGGCCGACGGAGCGCTCGTCCTTGATGCCATAGGCGGTCAGCGGGTACCCGTCGACCGGTTCGAGCGGCTCCATGAGTTCGTAGGACTTGCCCTTGGCCGCATAGATCCTCGCTGTACCGCTGTCCTGCGTATTGCTGAAGACCACGCTGACCAACGGTCGGGTGGTCGAGGGGGCGACCCACGTGCATGCAGGTCCCGCTGCGCCGTCTCGTGCTTCGCCATCCGGCGTCGTACCCAGGAGTTCTTCGACCTGGGTTTTGGTGAGGGCATTACAGGGCGCCTGCTTCGACCTGGTGAGATCGATCGGGTTTTCGACTTTGGGTACGTCAGGAGGCGCACTGACCGAGTTCGACGGGCTCAGGCCTGTTCCACCGGCGGTGGGCGTGGGGGTGCCGTTCGTGGTGGGGGTCGAGCAAGCGCTGAGGACGAGCGCGAACGCGCCGACCATGAGAACCGTTCGACGCATCAGGCGATGCCTTTCGGCTGTTGGTTGATGACTGTGGTGGCGTGCTCTTCGGCCGTTGAGTATTTGCCGAGGGCTGACAGGTACTTCTTGGCCATGTTCTCGCAGTAGTTGATGCGCTGATTGAGGGCTTCGACGAGCGCTTCGCCGGACTGCCGGGTTATCGATGCGTTGTCCCCGCTCGCGTACTCGAGGCCCGGAGGCTGGGCGAAGGCGATTCTGTTCGCGTCGATCAGATCGTTCTTGTACTCCACCGCCAGGTCGGACCACTCTTGGGCCAGCTCGTGAAGGGTCGCCGCGTCGTACTTGAACCCTGCACCTTCCCCGACAGTCGTCCCGTAGGAGCCCCCTGTGGGGCGGAACCGATCGACTTCACTCCAGCGCAATCCTGGCTCATAGGTCGGCGAGCCCTCAGGCATGGCGATGCACCTCTGGCGCCTCGAATCGTGCCGCGTTGAATGGTCGAAGCCGTCCCGAAATCACCGTCGTCATACGCCCCCTCCCGTGGCTATAAGGCGCGTCTTCTCGATGCACCCTGCGTAATCCGACGCCGGGAAGATTACCAGGGTTCCCGGGGACAGGACCCTGTCCGCATAAAAGTCCCGTTCCTGCTGAATAGCATTACAAACCCGGTGACCATCCGTGAAACCGTTCGTGTGAATGTTTCCAGGAAACGGGGTTCTGTCTGATGGTCGACCCGGCAATTCGCGCACTCTGCGTAACAAAGTTCCAAAGAGTGATTCCCGGCGCAGTTCTCACCTGCCGTTGGCGACTGTACGGATTCCGTGGAAACAGCTCCGCCGCGACCGCGGTTTTCGCAATGGCATCCGAAGCGGCCGCGGCCTGCGAGCCGTGCCGAACAGGTCGTCAATGCGGCGCTTGAGGCACTTGATTTCTGCGAGCTGATCGAACTGGCGGCCTACGACCGTCGGCGGGCGGCTACGCCCGCCCCGTCACGGGCGGGCCCCAAGGCTGAAGTACGGCACGCTTCTTCGCGACGGCTATGAAGCCCTCGTGCCATGTCCGTTTGCAGCTCCCGCCACAGCGGGAGCGCGGGATAGACGCCGCGATGGTCACCCACTTTCGGGTGGCCAGGTGAAGTCCTCGCCGTCGTAAGCTTCCTTCATGTACATCGAGCGGGTCCGGCTGGAGAACATCCGCGGCTTCAGTGGTGCCCGCACCGTCGACCTCCGCTTGCCCGGCCCCGGCTGGGTGGTGCTCGCCGGGCGTAACGGTTCGGGCAAGACCTCGCTGCTGCGGGCCATCGCGGTCGCGGCGGCGCCGGACGTGGCCTGGGGGTTGCTGTCGGACGCCGGGAGCTGGATTTCGACGAACCAGACATCCGGGTCGATCGAGCTGTCGGTGATGCGCGAGGGGGGCCCGGCGCCGGTCGAGGTCCGCTGGCTCGACTCCGGTCTGCTGCCGATCTCCGGACTCCCGCCGGGACAGCCGTTCTGCGCGGCGTATGGGCCCTTCCGGCGGCTCGCGGGCGGCAGCGGGGAGGCCGAGTCGTGGATGCGCGGCGCGGGGTCGCTGGCGCGGATGGCCAGCCTGTTCCACGAAGACGCCTCGCTCGCCGAGGGGGTCACCTGGCTGATCAATCAGCATCTTCGTGCTCTGGAGGGAAAAGCGGGCGCGCGTGAGCTGAAGGACGCGGCGCTGGAGATCCTCGGCGACGGTCTTCTGCCCGGCGGTTACCGGATCCGGGACGTCGATTCGGACGGGCTCTGGGTCGAATACCGCGGTGACAGGTTCCCGTTGCGCGAGATGAGCGACGGCTATCGCACGGTGACCGCGCTCGTGGTCGACCTGCTCAAACAACTCAACGGCGCCGGTCTGGATCACGAGAGCCCCGGCGTCGTGATCATCGACGAGGTGGACGCGCATCTCCACGTCTCGTGGCAGAAACGCATGGGCCCGTGGTTCAAGGCGCATTTCCCGCGGATCCAGTTCATCGTAACCACGCACAGCCCTTACGTCTGCCAGGCCGCCGACCCCGGCGGCCTCATCCGGCTTTCCGGGCCGGACGAGGAGGTGCCACCGCGCGTGGTTTCCGAGGAGCTGTACGAGCGGGTCGTGTTCGGCTCCGGGGACGACGCCGTGCTGTCGGACCTTTTCGGCTTGGACACGCCCTATTCCCCGCAGGCGGTCGAGCTGCGGGAGCACCTCGCCGAACTCGAGTTCCAGGTGGCTTCCGGCCGGGCGGACGCGAACGACGTCCGGGAGTGGGAACGCCTCCGGGACATGTTGAGCAGTTCGCCGCCGAGCCGGGTCGACGAGGTGGCCAGGCGGTTCGAGGCCGACGATCGGTGATCGGGATCCGCCGGATCGCGCTGCCGGGGCGGGTGGTGGCCGATCTCGAAGAGCTGACCGCGCGGATCCCTTCCGGTGACAGCAAAGAAGCGCGACGGCTCTGGCGAGTTTCCCGTGCCGTGCGGCGTTCTTTGCGGGCGAGCCTGGACGTCATGGCCGCCGGCCGCGGCTACTGCATGTACTGCGGTGACGGTCTCGGGTCCACTGTGGACCATTTCGAGCCGATCGCGCGGAATCCGGGCCGCGCGTTCGACTGGCTCAATCACGTGCTCGCGTGCGAATACTGCAACAGCCACCACAAACGCGACCTGTTCCCGGTGGACGAAGACGGCGACAGCCTGTTGATCGACCCGACCGCCGAAGACCCGCTGGACCACCTGTTCCTGGTGCTGTCGATCGGGACTTATCGCGCGTTGACCCCAAAAGGTGAGCAGACCATCAAGGTGTGCGGGCTGAACCGCGCACAACTGGCGCGCGGGCGGGAAACGGCGGTCAACCAGGTGACCGCGCTCGTCGTGGGCTGGTGGACCGCACGCGAACTGGGGGATGACGCGAAGCGGCGCGCGATGGTCTGGACCCTGCTCGACCAGCCGCACGCCGACGTCCTCCACGCGATGCTCCGGCAGGCGGACATGCCGGGAGCCCGCGCCGTGTTCCGGGCGGACGAGGAGCTCATCGACCTGCTTCGCGCCCCGGAGCTCGCCAAAGACCTTCAACTCTCCGGAGGCGTGGTGTAGGCGGCCAAGGTGGCGTCGGCAAAATATCAGCGCAAACTTATACAAGCCAGAATGGAAAAGGGGCGCCCGGTCGATCCCGGACGCCCCTTTCCCGGCGGGTTGGCTTACGGAGTGGGGGAGCAGGCCGTGCGCCCGACGACCACTTCACCGGTGATGTTCGAGGCCGGGGCGAATTTGATCCGCAGCATGGTCAGCGCGATGCTGCCGTTGCCCGGCAAGGTCTGCTCGTTGAAGATCGCCTCGGCGAGCAGGGTCCCGTTGGATGTGGTGATCGGCTTGACGTAGCCGACCGGCACCGGAGACGGCAGGGTGCCGAGCCCGGTCGCGCCGCCGTAGGTCCAGTTCGCGTTCGTGCTGGTCTGCGTGGCCGTGCAGCTGACCGAGTAGGACCTGATCTCGATCCGCGGGCCGATCGAGGAGACCAGCGCCGACAGCTCGAAGTTCTGTCCCTTGGCCTCCGACTTCGTCGAGGTCACGCCGGTTTCGGGGTCGACAACGGTGGTCGTGCACGTCGACGTGCCGCCACCGAACGTGATCCCGTTCCTGGTCACGGCCCCGGACGAGTTGCTCGTCGGTCCCCCGACCGCGCAGTCGGCGAGCGACGAGATCGAGATCGGCGCCGAGGTGCCCTTGGTGAAGGCCGCGGAGCCGAGCGAGGCCACGCCCGCCGGATTCGACGCGGCGGCCGGTGTCACTCCGGCGCCGAGACCCGCCAGCAACAGCACGCCGACCAGGCCGGCCCGGCTCGCGATGGTGATGCGCATTCCACGTTTTCCTTACCTGACGGAGAGCGGACCGGATCGGCCGTTCTTCCTTTTGTCATCACTATCTGCGTGTCGGATTCGCCCGTTGCACGCGTGACGGTCGTTTCACTCGGCCGTGGATCATGGGCACCCGTTGGATATTCGGATTCGTATCCGGATACAGGTCTGTATATTCGGACTCATGCCGACCTATCGCGTCCTCGTCAGGGGCAAGTTCGACCACCCCGACGCCGACACCCGTGCCCGGCTCCTTGCCGAATTGAGCCACCACCAGGCGATGGGGTTCACCGAGGACGGCCTGCTCACCTACAGCGCGCACCTCGGCGCGTTCACCTTCCGCATCACATTGCGGGGCGACGAGGAACGCGACGTGCTCGACGAGGCCGAGCTGAAGGTCATGGAACTGCTGGACGCCAAGGGCTACCCGTACCGCGACGTCGCGGGGAAGGCGACCTGCATGGACGACATCAAGATCCGCCGCCGCTGACCAGGGACTCTCAGGAGACCTCGTTCGCCGGGACGGCGAAAGCGTTGCACGCTGAGGTGTCCTTCGTCGTCAAGCCGCAGTTTTGCCGCAACGCCGCGTCCGGGATACTCGGCGGGGGTGTCATATTCGTCACCGTTTCCCCTGGACAGCACGTCAACAGGCCTCAGCGACTAGCCACTACGCTGGAAGCAACCCCGAACGGTGTCAAAGAGAGCGGAGCCGACGTGTCTGTGTCTTCACCTGCCCCAGGTGGTGCCATCGAGGACCTGCGCGCGTCCGTGGGGCTCCAGATCGCCGACGAGCAGCTCCTGCGTACCCTCGCGACCGGTCTCGCCGACGTCGAGACCCTGCTTCGCGAGGTCGTCCGCAGTGACGTCAAGGCCGTCGAGGACGCCGCTTCGCACCTGGTCGAGGCGGGGGGCAAACGTTTCCGTCCGCTGTTCACGCTGCTGGCCTCGCAGTTCGGGCCGAAGCAGGGCGACCAGGTGGTCACCGCCGCCGCGGCCGTCGAGCTGGTGCACCTCGCGACGCTCTACCACGACGACGTGATGGACGAGGCGACGATGCGCCGCGGCGCGGAGAGCGTCAACGCCCGCTGGGACAACACCATCGCCATCCTGACCGGCGACTTCCTGTTCGCGCACGCTTCGCGGCTGGTCGCGGACCTCGGCACCGACGCGGCCCGGATCATCGCCGAGACCTTCGGCGAGCTGGTCACCGGCCAGATGCGCGAGACGGTCGGCCCGGCCGACGGCGACGACGCGGTCGAGCACTATCTCACGGTCATCGCCCAGAAGACCGGTTCGCTGATCGCCACCTCCGGCCGGTTCGGCGGGATGATGTCCGGCGCGCCCGACCACTACATCGACGCGCTCCGCCGCTTCGGCGACATCATCGGGACGGCGTTCCAGATCTCCGACGACGTCATCGACATCGCGTCCGCCTCGGACGAGCTCGGCAAGGCACAGGGCACAGACCTGCGCGAAGGCGTCCGTACGCTTCCGATGCTGTATGCGGTGGCCGACCCGGCCACCGACCCACGCCTGGTCGAGCTGCTGTCGGGACCGATCTCCGACGACAAGCTCGTCGCCGAGGCCCTGGACCTGCTGCGGGCCTCGTCCGGACTCGAACGCGCACGCGAAACTCTTTCCGACTACGCTCGTCGGGCGCGTGCCGAACTCGCGGCGCTGCCCGCGTCGCCCGCCCGGGACGCCTGCGAATCGGTCGCCGACTACCTGGTCGCACGAACGCATTGACAAAGGGCAGGTTAGATGTCCATTTTCGGACAGGTTTGGCTGTGGAGTCTGCTGGCGTTCGTCGTCGGCGCGCTGCTCACCTGGCTGGTGCTGGTGATCCCGGCGCGCAAGCGCGTCCGTGAGCTGGAAAGCTCGCTGGCCACCGCGCACGCCGAGACGTCCCGGCTGCCCGCCGGGGTGAGCCTCGGCGCGGGTGCCGCGGCCGCCGCCGGCGGGACCGCGTACCTCACGAAGCCGTCGCGCGACGAGCTGGACGAGGAGTTCACGGCGGTCGAGGAGCCGAAGCCCGCGTACCCCGAGACGCTCACCGAGCAGGAACCCGCGCAGCAGTGGACCGAACCTGCCGAGGAGCCTGCCCAGGAGGTCGTCGAGGAGCCGGAGTCCGTCGCCACCACGACGCAGACCTTCGAGCCCGAAGAAGAGTACGAGGCCGAGTACCGTACGGCGCCCCAGACGGACCAGGAGCCCGACCCGGAGCCCGACCGGGAGCACGCGGCCGAGCGGACGCAGTACATCCCGGCGGCCCAGCCGGAGCCGGAACTCGAGCCTGAGCCGGGGAACTCGTACGTCGCCGCGGCGACCGAGTACCTCCAGCCCGCGTCGAAGCTGGACGTCGAACCGGAACCCGAGCCCGAACCCGAACCTCAGCCGCCTTCGCCGAGCGAAGGGCCGTACCGGTCCCGCCTGGAGATGCAGTTGGACCCGGAAGGCGTCGAGACGCAGCCGGAGCCGGTTTCGCTGTTCAGCCCCGCGTCACGTGTGGAGACAGAGCAGGCGCCCGTCGAGACCAACTGGTTCGAGCGCGAAGAAGAACTGCACAATCCGCCCGCGTACGCCTTCGGTTCCGACGAAGAAGCGCGGGCCGGTCTCGGCGACTCGGAGCCCGAGACGCCCGCCGAAGCCACCCAGGTGCTGCCCAAGCGCACGCCTCGGGGCGCGGTCCGCGGTGGTTTCGAGCCGCCGCAGCCGATCCAGCCGTCCATGCGGGCGATCGAACGCCGTGAGCCGGAACTGTCCGGTGGGCAGAGCGGCTCGCTGTTCGAGCCCGCCGTCCAGCCGGGCGACGCGATGCCGGCGCCGGAGCCCCCGCCCGCGCGACAGGTCGCCGCTCCCGTGGCCGAGTCCGTTCCGCCCGGCCCGTTCGGCCCCGGATCGGCGATGCCGCGGCCGGGCGGTGGCCGTCCCGCCGACGACTTCGCGGTCAAGGCCAGCGTGACGGCCCTGCGGTACTGCGCCGAGGACTCGCCGCAGTTCCCGAAGATGGTCGCGGAGGTCTGGTTCCGCTCCGCCGCCGACGCGGAGCGCGTGGGCTTCCGTCCCCTCTCCTGACAAACGCCATGAACGGTCCGTTACTTGCGAAATTTGCAAGTAACGGACCGTTCATGGCGTTCGGGACCGGCTAGCTGACGACGGTCCAGGTGTCCTTGCCGCGCAGCAGCCCCTGCAGATCGCGCTTGCGGGCGGCCTGGGCCTCCGCGACCTGGGCGCGTGCCTGGTCGTCGTAGGTGGGCCGCTCGACCTGCCGCAGGATGCCGGTCGGCACGTGGTTCAGGTTCTGGTCGCCGATCCGCGAAAGCGCGAACGCGTACGAGGTGTCCTCGATCGTCGGATCGTGCACGACGAGGTTCTCGTCGCCGATGTTCGCGACCTTCCCGACCTCGAGTCCGCCCCAGCCGCTCCTCGTGACGCCGAATTCGCCCTGCGGTCCGAACCTGATCGGTTCGCCGGTCCGCAGCGGGATGAGCCTGCCGGCGGCCTCGTCCTTGTCCTTGAGGACGTCGAAAGCGCCGTCGTTGAAGATCGGGCAGTTCTGGTAGATCTCCACCAGTGCCGATCCGCGGTGCTTCGCGGCGGCCTCCAGCACCTCGGTCAGGCCCTTGCGGTCCGAATCGAGCGCGCGGCCGACGAACGACGCCTCGGCGCCGATCGCCAGCGAAAGCGGGTTGAACGGGGTGTCGACCGAGCCCATCGGGGTGGACTTCGTGACCATGCCCGGCCCGGACGTCGGCGAGTACTGGCCCTTGGTGAGGCCGTAGACCCGGTTGTTGAACAGCAGGATCTTGATGTTCACGTTGCGCCGCAACGCGTGGATCAGGTGGTTGCCGCCGATGGAGAGCGCGTCGCCGTCACCGGTGACGACCCACACCGACAGATCCGGCCGCGCGGTCGCGAGCCCGGTCGCGATCGACGGCGCCCGGCCGTGGATCGAGTGCATGCCGTAGGTGTTCAGGTAGTACGGGAACCGGGACGAGCATCCGATACCCGAGATGAACACGATGTTCTCGCGTTTGAGGCCCAGCGTCGGCAGGAACGACTGCACGGCGTTGAGCACGACGTAGTCCCCGCAGCCGGGGCACCAGCGGACCTCCTGGTCCGACTTGTAGTCCTTGGCCTTCTGCGGTTCGGTCTCGGTCGGCACCAGGTCCAAGCCGCCGAGGGTGGGGATCCCCAGGTCGATCGCGGTCACTTCGCCCCCTCCGTACTGGTGATGATCTCCGTGAAGACGCCTTGCAGCTCTTCGGCCTTGAAAGGAAGCCCGGCGACCTTCGTGTACGACTTCACGTCGACGAGGTACTTGGCCCTCAAGAGCATCGAAAGCTGGCCGAGATTCATTTCAGGGACCACCACGATGTCGTACGAACGGAGTACGTCACCGAGGTTGCCCGGGAACGGGTTGAGATGCCGTAGATGCGCCTGCGCGATGGGCATCCCGTCCTTGCGGACGCGGCGGCACGCGGCGCCGATCGGCCCGTAGGAGGAGCCCCAGCCGAGCGCCAGCACCCGTGCCCTGCCGCCGCTCGGGTCGTCGACGACGAGGTCGGGGACGTCGACGCCGTCGATCTTGGCCTGGCGCAGGCGGACCATCTTGTCGTGGTTGTCGGGGTCGTAGGAGATGTGGCCGGTCTTGTCGGCCTTCTCCAGCCCGCCGATGCGGTGCTGCAGTCCGGCCGCGCCCGGCAGCGCCCACGCGCGGGCGAGGGTCTCGGGATCGCGTACATACGGCCAGAATTCCCCGGAACCGTCCTCGGCATTCGGCTCGGTGGCGAATTCCACGCGCAGATCCGGCAGCTTTTCGACGTCCGGGATCAGCCACGGCTCCGAGCCGTTCGCGATCGCGCCGTCCGAGAGCAGGAAGACCGGCGTGCGGTACTTCAGCGCGATCCGGGTGGCCTCCAGCGCCGCGTCGAAGCAGTCCGCGGGGGACAGCGGCGCGATGATCGGCACCGGGGATTCGCCGTTGCGGCCGAACATCGCCTGCAGCAGGTCGGCCTGCTCGGTCTTGGTCGGCAGCCCGGTCGACGGGCCCCCGCGCTGGACGTCGACGACGACCAGCGGCAGTTCGGTCATCACCGCGAGGCCGATGGCCTCGGACTTCAGCGCGACACCCGGCCCGGACGTCGAGGTGACGCCGAGCGCGCCGCCGTAGGACGCGCCGAGCGCCGCGCCGATGCCGGCGATCTCGTCCTCGGCCTGGAAGGTGAGGATGCCGTAGTTCTTGTGCTTGGACAGCTCGTGGAGGATGTCCGACGCCGGGGTGATCGGGTACGTGCCCAGCAGGATCTGCAGGCCCGACTGCTGCCCGGCGGCGACCAGCCCGTACGCCAGCGCGGTGTTCCCGGTGATCTGGCGGTACGTGCCCTGGTTCAGTTTCGCGGGCGCGACCTCGTACGTCGTCGCGAACGACTCCGTCGTCTCGCCGTAGTTCCAGCCGGCGCGGAAGGCCAGGATGTTGGCCTCGGCGATGTCGGTCTTCTTCGCGAACTTCTCGCGCAGGAACCGTTCCGTGCCTTCGGTCGGCCGGTGGTACATCCAGGAGAGCAGCCCGAGCGCGAACATGTTCTTCGCGCGTTCGGCGTCCTTTTTGGACAGTCCGGTCTCTTCGAGCGCGCCTCTGGTCAACGTCGACATGGCCACCCGGTGGACTTGATAGGCCGAAAGGGTGTCGTCGTCGAGGGGGTCGTTCTCGTAACCGACCTTGACCAGGTTCCGCTTCGTGAACTCGTCGGTGTTGAGGATGATCGTCCCGCCCGACGGGACGTCGGCGACGTTCGCCTTCAGCGCGGCGGGGTTCATGGCGACCAGGACGTCCGGCCGGTCGCCCGGTGTCAGGATGTCGTAGTCGGCGAAGTGCACCTGGAAGCTCGAGACGCCCGGGATGGTGCCCTGAGGCGCGCGGATCTCCGCGGGGAAGTTCGGCATGGTCGACAGGTCGTTGCCGAACGCGGCCGCTTCCGAGGTGAACCTGTCGCCGGTCAGCTGCATGCCGTCACCGGAGTCGCCGGCGAACCGGATGACCACCCGGTCCAGCTTGGCGACCTCGGTGGGCCTGACGGCCGACAAGGAGCCGTTGCCGTTCGCACTGGTGCTCATAGGTCAGGGATTCCCTCTCTCCCGACGTGCCTCGCCCGGCGATGTCGGCCAGGTCACAGGTGCCATGTCCCAAGGCTAGTCCTCGGCACACTTCCCAGGTTGCCGCAAAAACGGCCCGGACCTACTTCTCGAGTGTCCTGAGCTCGTCGCTGAGCGGGGATTTCCCGGTTTATCTGTTACCGATGGTAACGGTTAGCGGTACGCCTCGATTGTGAGCCGTATCTCCTTCGAGCGTAGTGAAGTCCGGTCGGAGAACGGTCATCGGCCGGTCATGGTCGCGCGCAGCCGGGCCAGTCGTTCGGTGAACGCGGGCGCGGTGAGCGACGCGAGCTGCGGCTCGATCTCGGCGTCGATGGCGGCCGAATGGTCGGTCAGCGAAGCGGTGTGCCGAAGCGTGCGCTTCGTCGCCAGAAGGACGTCGCGCGGGGCATCGACGGCGGGTTTCGCCAGCTCACGGGCGGCCTCGACCAGATCCCCGTCGACGAGCTTGAGCGCGAGTCCGGTTGCGACAGCGGCTTCGGCGCCGACGACCTCACCGAAGAGTGTCATCGCGGCCGCCTTCTGCGGGCCGACGAGTCGCTGGATCATCCACGTCATCCCGCCGCCGGGATGGATGCCGAGATCGAGAAATCTGGCCACGAACTTCGCCCTCGGTCCCACGATGCGGACGTCCGCGGCGAGTGCGAGGTTCAGTCCGGCACCCACGGTGGCACCGCCGACCGCGGCGATCGTCGGCAGGGAACACCGCGCAACCGAGAGGAACCCGTCGTAGATGGCGCGGAGCCCGTCTTCGCGGGCATCGGCGAGCGTGTCCAGGTCCGCGCCCGCGCAGAAGGCCGGTGGAGCGCCGGTGACGACCAAAGCGTGGACGCTCTCGTCGGCTTCGGCGCGCGAAACGGCCTCGGCCAGCTGCGCGGACAGGTCGAGGGTCAGGGCGTTGCGGGTCGCGGGCGCGTCGATGGTGAGCACGGCGACGCCGCCGTCGTGGCTGGAGCGGATCTGATCGGTCACGGGATCGAGGGTGTCACGCCTCGGGGGTGGGCGGGCGTTCCAGTAAGCGGGACAGGACGACGGTGGAGACCGTGCGGTCGACGATCTCCAGTCCGCGCAGCCGTTCCAGCGCGGTTTCCAGATGGTGGATGTCCGACGCGCGCAGGTGGACGATCGCGTCGGCCGCGCCCGACACCGTGTACGCCGCGACGACCTCCGGCAACGGCTCCAGCCGGGCGCGGATCCGGGCCGGGGTGATGTTGCCGTTGCAGGTCATTTCGACGAACGCCTCGGTGCCCCAGCCCAATGCCTCGGGGTCCACGACCGCGGTGAAACCGCGCAGGACGCCGGTTTCGAGCAGTCTGTCGACCCGTCGTTTCACCGCCGGCGCGGACAGACCGACGACTTTGCCGATGTCGGCGTAGCTGGACCTCGCATTGGCCATCAGGCATGAAACGATTCGCTGGTCGATGGTGTTCACACGCAATGTTTAGCAGGTATACGCGCAGCGAACAGCGATTGATTGCGGAATTAGGTGAGCCTTACCCTTCGGGTATGCCGGAACTGGAGCAGCAGCCCCGTGTACCCACGACGCGCCGCTACCTCATGTGCCCGCCGCGGTACTTCGCGGTGGATTACGTCATCAACCCCTGGATGGACCCGTCCGTACCGGTCAGCGTCGACACCGCGATGGCGCAATGGACCGAACTCCGTGACACCTACCGACGCCTCGGCCACACCGTCGAGGAGATCGACGCCCAGCCCGGTCTGCCCGACATGGTGTTCGCCGCGAACTCCGGCACCGTCGTCGACGGCCGTGTCCTCGGCTCGCGGTTCCGCGCCCCGCAGCGCACCGCCGAGGCCGAGCACTTCCGCCGCTGGTTCGTCGAGCACGGCTACCGCGACATCACCATGCCCGAGAAGATCAACGAGGCCGAAGGCGACTTCGCCTGGACCGGCGAGATCCTGCTCGCCGGCACCGGCTTCCGGACCGACCCGGCCGCGCACGCCGAAGCGCAGGAGGTCCTCGGTGTCCCGGTCGTCTCGCTGCGGTTGATCGACCCGAGCTACTACCACCTCGACACCGCGCTGTTCGTGCTCGCCGAGGCCACCGACAGCACCTCCGCCCAGATCGCCTACTTCCCGGAAGCGTTCTCGGCCGGATCGCGGAAGGCGCTGGAGCGGATGTTCCCGGACGCGGTAATCGCGGACCGGGCCGACGCGGAGTGCTTCGGGCTGAACGGGGTGTCCGACGGCCGAAACGTCGTCCTGCCGGTCGAGGCGACCGGATTGGCGGCGCGGTTGACCGAACGCGGCTACGAAGTCGTCTTCCTGGACATCTCCGAGCTCCGGAAGGCGGGCGGCGGCCCGAAATGCTGCACTCTGGAGATTCGCAAGTAATCCGTTCGTGGACACCTTGCGGGATCATGTAACTACTCCGTTCGCCAACTCGATTAATCGGGAAACACACTCGGTCCCGGATGAGGCGCGGATGATGATCCTGGCGATAGGCGGCGTGGGCAGGCCCGTGCGCGCGCTGGATCCAGGCGAGAACGAATCATGGGTGACCGTCGAGCAGTTCGAGCGCGTGCTCGACACGGTGGCCGGACGGGAAGACGTCGGGCTCACCTTCGACGACGGCAACTCCTCCGACGTCGAGATCGCGCTCCCCAGACTGGTGGAGCGCGATCTCACCGCGGAGTTCTTCCCGCTGGCGGGCCGGATCGGGCAACGGGGTTTTCTCGACGCCGACGGCCTCCGGCGGCTGGTCGACGCGGGGATGTCGATCGGCTCGCACGGCTGGGAACATCGCGACTGGCGGCGACTCGACGGCAGGCACGCCCGGCGCGAACTCGAAACCGCGCCGAAACTGCTCGCCGACTTGAGCGGGGAACCCGTGCGCGCGTACGCGCCGCCGTTCGGCGCCTACGACCGCCGGGTGCTCAGCAGGCTTCGGCGTTCCGGCGCGACGAGGGTCTACACGACCGAAGGCGGCGCGGCTTCGCGCGACGGCTGGCTGCGGCCGCGGGTCGAGATCCGGCACGACGTCGACCAAGAGTGGCTCGACAGCGTGCTCGCTGAACGGGACGGCCTGTACCGTCGAGCGGGACGGGTCATCGCGCGAGTCGCCAGGCTTGCCCGCTTTTGACCGTTTTTCTTGGTATAGTGGGAAAACAACACCCCGTCGGCTCTTGAGCCGGGTCGTGCGCGGCGGCATCCTGAGCATCCTCGGTAAAGAAGTCTTATTAACTTAGGGGTGCTCGGTATGCGGAAACTGATCCTGTCCTCGGCCATGGTGCTGGTCGCGGGACTGGTCCCCGCGGCGATGGCCGTGGCCGCCCCTTCGGTGCAGGCGGCCCCGACCGCCCAGCAGTTGCTGGCGAAGACCGCCGCCTGCAAGCAGATCTCGAACGGCAAGTACAAGACCGACGACGAGACCGGCCGCACGATCGCGGTCTGTGACGCGGGTGGCGCCGTGTTCTGGAAGGCCGACATGGACATCGACTGCGACGGGCAGCCGACCGCGCGGTGCAACAAGAACACCGACCCGTGGTTCTATCCCGATACCGCGTTTCCGCGTTCCGACGGCAAGGCACTGATCGCCGACCAGACGCCCTACATCGTCGTGCCGAGCATCAGCGGCACGTGGAACTTCGAGAAATCCGGCCTCAAGGGCGCGGGCTCGTGTGCGGTGATCTACAACGACAAGGTGTTGTACACCGTCGTCGGTGACACCGGCCCGAAGGACATCATCGGCGAGGCGTCCTACGCGACGGCGAAGTCCTTGGGCATCAATCCGGACCCGAAGAACGGCGGCGTCGACTCGGGCGTGACCTACGTCTGCTTCAAGAATTCGAAGGTGTCACCGATCGAGGACCACGGGAAGGCGACCTCCGTGGGGGAGGGCCTGGCGGCGAAGTTCGTTCAGGGATAACGGAAGTCGACGGCCCCGGGAGCTTTCGCCCCCGGGGCCGTCCGTCATTCAGCGTGAGATCAGCGCGGGACCACGTGCTTGGTCCACTGGCCAGGGTTGTAGGGCGGTGCGATGACATCGACGGTCGAACCGGGTTCGTCCACCCGCCAAGTTCCGAGTACGGCGAACCGGTAGACGCCGACCGCGACGTCGGGGAAGGTCAGGAAGCCGTTGGCGTCGGCTTTGGCGAGCGACACGAGCTTCTTGTCGGTGGTGCTCAGGGTGACGGTCGCGTTCGCCACTCCTTCGCCTGACTCGAACCGGTGGTTGCCGTTCTCGTCATACCAGAGCTGACCGCGGGAGTCGGCCCGTGCGCCCGGCACCTTCGCTTTTTGGTAGGCATACGGCCCGGAACTCAAGGAGTTGTCGTTGTCGAACCAGCAGTCGAGCCCGGTTTCACCGAAGGCGCCTGCTTTCGCGGGCACCGTGCCGGTGACCTTCAGGACCACGCTCTGCCCCGGAGCGACCTTGCCCGCCTTGTTCACGTGACTGAACGCGCCCCACTGGGCTGCCGGGACTTCCAGACCCCGTTCGGAGCCCACGGGATCGCAGCCCGCGTACAGGCCGGTGACTTCTACGCCGGTGACGTGGCCCTCGTTGAACCCATGGTCGAGATGCGTCGCGAAAGCCACTTTCGCGACGCCTGATGTCCCGAAAGTGGCTTTCGCGACACCATCGCCCCGCGACCGAATCCCCGCGACCCGACACCTTTGCGTTACCCCCTAAATCCCCGAATCAGTCTCGGCACCGGCGGCAAGTCGTCTCCCGTGCCCCGGCTGGATTCCAGCCCTCTCGGATCAGGACCGTCCGGGCTTCGGCGGCGACTTGGCACGGTGAGTGGCGCACGTCCTGCCAGCCGTAGACGAGGCGTGCCCGGCCGGCCAGCTCGGCCGCGTTGTCCCGGTTCCGGTCACGGAAGGCGATGTCCGCCATCGCGTGGGTGGCACGGCCATCGAGTCTGACCGTTACCGCGGCGCCATGGGGGTCGTAGGTGACGTCCTCCCAGAGGACGTTGCCTTTCACCTCGAATGGTGTTTGCCGACTACCTGGTGGGAGACCGTGCGCGTCTTCGACCGCTTCTTTGTATTCCACTTCGAGCACAGACATCAGTCCGCCGCCGAGAAGCGCGAGGCCGTGCCGGATGGCGGGCCGGTAGCGGAAAGGTGGCCGGAAGAACACGCAATCCTCCATCGCGGCCAACGGGACTTTGCTTCGGCTGACGAGGTCGACCACGGTATCGGTCGCCATTTTCGGCGTTCTTTGCGCGGTGGCCAGATCTATGATCGTGTCGGTCACGCGGGTCCGTGGGGGAGAGGTCCCGATCGCGATATGCGGCAAGGCGCGTGAACGGTGCACGATTACCAGAGGTGGGCACGAAACCGCCGAGGATGTGTACGGAACCGTGATCTCCACCGGGCCTTCGATGACGGGCAGCAGTCCCCACTCTTCGGCGGCGGTGCGGTGGCTCAAGACCGCATGGCCGCTGCCGTACTTCAACGCGGCCTGGATCTTGGCCGACCTCGAGAGCGTGCCGGTGAACATCGCATAGACGCGTGGCAGCACTCGTTGCCAGCGTCCGGCATCGAGGTTGGCCTCTATGTCGGCGACAGAGTGGCCGTAGGCACGAAGCTGCCGGGTGTTGACGACTCCGTGCTGCTCCGCCAGGAGGACCGTCCAGCTCGGGCGTTGTTCGGCCGGGATGGACTCCTCCGACCAGCGTTTGTGAAGAGGCACCCTTCGACGATCGCCCCTGGACCACGACCACGGAGGGGGCGGAGCGAATCTGTGGATAAACGAGATGCGAGGAGCGCTGGCTGTGGATAACTGGGTTGGGTGGGTCGGGGGGGGGGGGGGGGGGGGTTGGTGCGCCCCCCCCCCCCCCCCCCCCCCCCACCCCACCCCCCCCCCCCCCCCCCCCCCCCACCCCCCCCCCCCCCCCCCCCCCCCCAC
>NZ_JBVJCE010000008.1:221437-312435 GCF_055588925.1 Amycolatopsis sp. NPDC041971
GGGGGGGGGGGGGGGGGGGGGGGGGGGGGGGGGGGGGGGGGGGGGGGGGGGGGGCCACAAAAAAAACCCCCCCCCCACGACCAACCCGACCCACTCCTACCCCGCCGCCCTCAATCGAGACGAAACCCTTACGCGTCCCCTGTAGCGTTTCGTGCCCCCCGAGCGATGAGTGATTCCCTTGCCGCACAGGCATTCCGCCAAAAGCAGGCGAACGCGGGACACCGGTAACGAACCCGGTCCTCCGGCCGACCAACTCGTCAGCGGAACGCGGCTGGAGGAATTCGTCATGAAGATCAGTGTCTTCGGGCTCGGTTACGTCGGTTGCGTGTCTGCGGCGTGCCTGGCCGGGCGTGGGCACGAGGTCGTCGGGGTGGACGTGAACCCGGTGAAGATCGACCTCGTCTCCAGCGGCAAGGCGCCGGTGGTCGAGGAACGGATCGGCGAGCTGACCGCCGAGGTCGTCGCCCAAGGCAGGCTGAGAGCCACCACCGACGTCAGACAGGCGATCGCGGACAGCGAAGTCTCCCTGATCTGTGTCGGTACCCCGTCGGCGCCGAACGGCAGCCTCTCGACGGTCTTCCTGGAGCGCGTGGCCGAGGAGATCGGCGAAGCGCTCAAGGCCAAAACGCGAAGGCACACCGTCGTTTTCCGCAGCACCATGTTGCCGGGCACCTGCCTGGACCTGCTCGTCCCCATCCTCGAGAAGTCGTCCGGTCTCACCGCCGGTGTCGATTTCGGCGTCGCGGTGAACCCCGAGTTCCTGCGTGAGGGCAGCAGCGTCAAGGACTTCTTCGACCCGCCCAAGACCGTCATCGGCGAGCTCGACGCGGCCAGTGGTGACGTCGTCGCGGCGCTGTACGAAGGACTTCCCGGCGAGGTCTTCCGCGTCGCGATCCCGGTCGCCGAGATGACGAAGTACGCCGACAACTCCTTCCACGGGCTCAAGATCGGCTTCGCGAATGAGCTCGGCGCCATCTGCCGCGCGCTGGGGCTCGACTCGCATCAGGTGATCGACGTCTTCCTCGCCGACCGCAAGCTCAACATCAGCCCCGCCTACCTCCGCCCCGGGTTCGCTTTCGGCGGCTCTTGCCTCCCCAAGGATCTGCGCGGCCTTGTCTACGCCGCGCACCGCGCGGACGTCGCCGTCCCGATCCTGTCGCACGTGCTGCCCTCGAACGACGAACACCTGCAGCGTGCCTTCGACCTGGTCGCACGCACCGGGAAACGCAAGATCGGGCTGTTCGGCCTGTCCTTCAAACCCGGCACCGACGACCTCCGCGAGAGCCCGCTCGTCGAGCTGGCGGAGCGGCTGCTCGGCAAGGGATACGACCTCCGCATCTACGACGCCAACGTCAGCCTTTCGCGGCTGATGGGCGCGAACCGCGAGTACATCGAGGGCAGGCTGCCGCATCTCGGCCAGCTGCTGGCCGGCTCCGTCGCCGAGGTCGTCGACCACGCCGAAGTCTGTCTCGTCGGCTGCACCGATCCGGCGGTCCTCGCTGCGCTCCCGGCGGGCGGCGGCCACACCATCATCGATCTCGTCCGCGTACCCGACGCCGGACGGCGCCGGACTGAAGAGGGATATGTCGGCCTTGCCTGGTAAAGCTCTCATCCTCGTCGAGAACCTTTCCGTCCCCTTCGATCGCCGCGTCTGGCAGGAGTGCGCCGCGCTCCGTGAGGCGGGCTGGGAAGTCCACGTCATCTGTCCACAAGGGACGAAACGGGACACCGAAGCCGAAATCACCATCGATGGCGTCCACATCCTGCGGTACCCGCTGAAGGCGGCCACCGGTGGCCCGGCCGGGTACGTCCAGGAGTACGGCTCCGCGTTGTGGCACACGCTCCGGCTCGCCCGCAAGGTCGGGCGGGTGGACGTCGTGCACGCCTGCAACCCGCCGGACCTGCTGTTCCTGGTCGCGCTGTTCCTCAAGCGTGAGGGCGCGAAGTTCATCTTCGACCAGCACGACCTGTGCCCCGAGCTGTACCTTTCGCGGTTCGACCGCGGCGAGGACTTCCTGTACCGGGCGGTCCGCGCGCTGGAGCGCCGCACCTACAAGACGGCCGACGTCGTCATCGCGACCAACGAGAGTTACAAGGACGTCGCCGTGAAGCGCGGCGGCAAGTCGCCGGAAGACGTCTTCGTCGTGCGAAGCGCGCCTGTGGTCGAGCGGTTCCACCTGGTCCCGGTCGAGCCGGAGTTGAAGAAGGGCAAGCCGCATCTGCTCGCGTACCTCGGCGTGATGGGCCCGCAGGACGGCGTCGACTACGCCCTGCGCGCGCTCGCTTCGCTGCGTGACGCCGTCGGCCGCACCGACTGGCACGCCGTGTTCATCGGCTCCGGTGACGCCTTCGACGCCATGGTGGCCTTGTCGAAGGAACTGAAGCTCGACGACCAGGTCGAGTTCACCGGCCGGATCCCCGACGAAGACCTGCTGCGCTACCTGTCCGCGGCCGACGTCTGCCTTTCGCCGGACCCCCTCAATCCGCTCAACGACGTGTCGACCATGAACAAGATCATGGAGTACATGGCGATGAGCCGTCCGATCGTCTCCTTCGAGTTGCGGGAGGCCCGGGTTTCGGCCGGGGAGGCCGCGCTGTACGCGCCGGCGAACGACGAGCCGGAGTTCGCGAAGCTGATCGCCCATCTGCTCGACTCGCCGGAGCAGCGGGCCGTGATGGGCGAGCTGGGGCGGGCGCGCGTCGCCGGTCCGCTCTCTTGGGAGAACTCCCGGAAAGCGCTACTCGCGGCCTATGCAGCCGCGACCCGTTGATCGGCTTCCCGGTCGCGTTTCGAACAAGACTCTGGCGATCCTGTAACCAACGCCGTGGTCGGTCCGACGGGATTCATGCCACATCCGACCGCGCCGATGGGAGATCCCGGCTTTGAGTGACGACACGGTGCGCCTGTCCATGATCGGGCAGGTTCTGCGCGGGAGGTGGCGGACCCTGGTGGTCCTCGCCCTCCTCGGCGCCTTGGTCGGCGCGGGCTCGTCGGTGCTCCTTTCCCCCGGCTACCGGACCACGGCCAGCGTGCTGCTGCAGGGCCCGCGTGAGGCGGACGAACTGCTCACCCAGGCCGAGGTGGCGACCAGTTCCGTCGTGCTCGACCGGGCCGCCGCCGGACTCGGGGACGGCGAGACCGGCGCCGACCTGCGGGACAAGGTGGCCACGTCGGTCGCGCAGGGCAATGTCATCACCATCGAGGCAACCGGTGACACCGCCGAACAGACGCAGCGGCTCGCGGACCGGATTGCGCAGGAGTTCGTGAAGTACTCCACCCAGATCATCGCCGGTTCCGGTGACGCCGCCGTGCAGTTGGCGCAGGAACGCCGCGAGACGCTGCGCCAGCAGGTCGCGCAGACCAACCAGCGGATCAGCGAACTTTCGGCGAAGGTCAACGACGGCAAGACGACGGTGGAGAGCGTCCAGCTCCGCACCGAACTGCAGGGTCTGCGCTCGACGATCGAGTCGGCGATGTCCACGTTGAACGCGGCCGACACGGCGAGCGGTCTCGGCAACATGGTCGTGCTGGGTTCGGCCGAGCTGCCGTCTTCGGCGGCCGCGCCCACGACGGGGCAGCTCGCCCTCGGTGGCGCGGCGTTGTTCTTCCTGATCGGCCTGTTCGGGCACCTCTTCACCGCCCGCACCGACCGGCGGCTGCGTGACGACGAAGAGATCGCCGCGGCGATCGGCGGCCCGGTGCTGGCCACCTTCGACGCCGTGGACAGGCGTCCGGCCGGAACCACCCCGCGGGCCAAGATCCTCCGTGACGACCGGCCGTGGAACATCCCGAGGGTCGACGTCTTCGCCGACGAGATCGACGCCGACGTCCAGTACCGGCGCCTGGTTTCACGGCTCCCGCACCGGCGGCTGCTCGTCCTCGCCGTGGACGGTGACCACGCCGGGCGGGCGGCCGCCGGGCGGATCGCCCGCCTCGCCGGCCGGTGGTTCGCTCCGGTGACGGTGTCCCCGGCGCGGCCCGTCGTCGAAGACGCCGACGTCGAAGGGGTCCTCGTCGTGACGAGCCTCGGCTCCCGGTCCGCGTGGGAGCTGGTCGGGATCGCCGGAGCCGTCGCCGACGCCGGGCTCACCGTGGTGGGCACGGTGCTGCTCCGCCCCGTCTCCCCGACCCGAACCCGGCCCGGCGCGTCCACCACCGCCGACCACGAAGCACTGGCAGGTACCGCGTGACCAGCGCCGAAAAAACGAAGTCCGAACCGCTCATCGACCTGCAACGGCTGGTCGTCTCGGTGCGGAGACGGCGCCGCCTGTGGGTGTCGACCGCCCTGCTCGGCCTGATCCTCGGCGGGCTGGTCGCGGTGTTCCTGCCGTCGCCGCCCACCGCCGTCGCGCAGATCCTGGTCGTCCACCCCGACGACTCGCCGACCGACAGCGGAACGCTGATGCGGACCGACGTCGCCGTGCTCCAGACGACGAAGACCGCCACCGAGGCGCTCAAGAAGTTGAACAGCACCCAGGCGCCGGAGGAGTTCCTCAAGGACTACGAGGGGCTGGGCCTGACGAACAACGTCCTCCAGCTGACGGTCAAGGGCAAGACCGGCGAAGAGGCTGTGGCTCGCGCGCGGGCGATCTCCGACGCCTTCATCACCGAGTTCGTCTCCCGCAACCAGGCGGCCGCGGCGGCCGAGCAGAAGGCCCTGCTCGACCAGCGGAACCAGGCCCAGAACGAACTCGGCTCCATCGAGTCGGCGATCGTCGCCGAGGAGGCCAAGAACCGCAACGCCAACCCCGCCCAGCTGGAACGGCTGTACTCGCGCCGCGCGGAGCTGACGTCCAAGATCTCCGACTACGACGGCCGCGCGCAGGAGGCGGGCATCGGCACGCCGAAGGTCGCCGCCGGGACGCAGATCGTCGACGCGCCCCGGATCCTGCCGTATTCCTTCCTCAAGACGCTCGCCACCGACGCCGGGATCGGCTTCGCGCTGGGACTGCTCGCCGGACTGGGGCTCGCGGCCGTCACGAGCGTGGTGAAGGACCGGCCGGTGCTGCGCCGCGAGCTCTCCCAACACCTCGGCGCTTCCGTGATCGCGCAACTGCCCAAGCCGCCTCGGTTCCTGCGCCGCGGGCAGGCGGAGACCCGGCGGCGGCGGGTCGCGGCGACGCTGGTCCGCGCCGTCCGCCAGGAGGGCGGTCCGGTGTCGCTGCTCGACCTCGGCGCCCGGCAGGTCACCGCCGCGCTCGCCGTCGACATGGCGCGCGAACTGGCGGAGAAGGGGCCGGCCTCGCTCGTCGACGACCTGCCGAAGGCGAATCTCCGCGAGCTGGCCGGTCAAGGCCCGATCCAGGTGCTGGACCGCGGCGACCTGCCGTTGGCGGCCAAGGAACGCCGGATCGGCGTCGGTTCGGTCGAGCCGGGGACATCGTGGACCGACCTCGAATTTCTCGGCGGGGAGACGATTCTCGTCGTCCGCGCCGGGCACGCGAACACCGAGTGGCTGCACACCGTCGCCCGCCAGCTGGCGGACCGGCACATTCCGATCATCGGGGTCGTCGTGGTGGATCCGGATCCGCGCGACCACACCGACGGGACGCTGTGGGACGGCCTGCACACCGCGTTGCGCGGGCGGGCCGCGCGGCCGATGCCGAAACCGGTGGAAATGTTCCCGAAGAAGAACGGGCATCCGACTCCGTACAAACGCGTCAAGGAACTCGGCAACGCCGATCAGCCGACGAAACGATTCGCGCCTGTGTCACCGGACAACGCCGAAGCCTTGTAAGGGGATGGATGGCGGAGCAGAGGACAATTCGATGAAGGGACCGCACGCGTGAACCCGCCGTGGCCGAAGGCCCCGCTAGCGCGGTGGCGGGGCGTCCCTTCAAACGGACGTGACATGGAACGCCGGCCAGCGCCCTGCCGACGTCGCTCGCGGTCGCGGGTTCATTCTCAGAGCTAGGGAGCGAAAGCAGATGTGTGGCATCGCAGGGGCCTACTTCTGGCCGGACGGGGGGCCGCTACGGGATCGGCTCACCAAGACCCTCGCCCATCGCGGGCCGGACGGTTCCGGCCGGTACGACCACGGGGAAGTCCACTTAGGACACCGAAGGCTGTCGATCGTCGACCTGACCGAGACCGGCGCGCAGCCGATGGTCTCCGGCGGGCTCGCGCTGACCTACAACGGAGAGCTGTACAACGCGCCGGAGCTGCGGACGGAACTCGAAGCCGCCGGTGTGCGGTTCCGGGGGACGTCCGACACCGAGGTCCTGCTGGAAGCCTGGCGCAAGTGGGGCACCGACGGCCTGCACCGGCTTCGCGGCATGTTCGCGTTCGGTGTCTTCGACGA
Source organism: Amycolatopsis sp. NPDC041971 (assembly GCF_055588925.1). NCBI lineage: Bacteria > Bacillati > Actinomycetota > Actinomycetes > Pseudonocardiales > Pseudonocardiaceae > Amycolatopsis > Amycolatopsis sp. NPDC041971. The sequence goes on from NZ_JBVJCE010000008.1 coordinate 227,740, forward strand.
GCGCACCGGCGCTTTGACCCTGGTGCGGGACCAACTGGGCATCAAACCGCTGTTCCTGGTGCGCCGAGGTCAGGGTGTCGTGTTCGCCTCCGAGCTGAAGGCGCTGGCCGCCGAACTCGGCGGTTCCCTGACCGTCGACGACACCGCGCTCGTCGCTTCCCTGCTCTATTACTGGGTTCCGGACGGCCGTTGCGCGTTCCGTGAGGCCGAGAAGCTGCCGCCGGGCAGCTGGGCGCGGTTCCGGCCGAACGGCGACGTCGAGCGCGGCACGTTCTGGTCGCTGCGCCAGGTCGCCGAAGAGGGAGCCGCGTACGAGGGCGAGTTCGATCTCAACGCGGTCATCGAGGACTCCACGCGCAAGCACCTGATGGCCGACGTGCCGGTCGCGACGTTCCTCTCCGGCGGGCTCGACTCCAGCTACCTGACCGCGATCGCCGCTCGTGAGCAGCCAGGGATCTCCGCGTACACCATCGGTTTCCGGGCCGAGGACGCGAAATTCGAGGCGATGCCGGACGACCTGATGTACGCGAAGAAGGTCGCCGCGAAATTCGGCGTCGACCTGCACGAGATCGAGATCGCGCCGCAGGTGCTCGACCTGTTGCCGCGGATGACGTACCACCTCGACGAGCCGATCGGTGATCCCGCGGCGATCAACAGCTACCTGATCTGCACCGCCGCGCGCGAGGCCGGGGTCAAGGTGATGCTGTCCGGCATGGGTGCCGACGAGCTGTTCGCCGGGTACCGCAAGCATCTCGCGAACAAGATCGCCGTGCGGTACCAACGGGTTCCCGGTCTCGTCCGTCGTCCGGTGGAGTCCCTTGTGGACAGACTGCCGGTGGCGACGTCGAAGCGAGGCTTCCGTTCGGTGCGGTTCGCCAAGCGGTTCCTCTCGTTCGCGGAACTGCCGGAGGAGACCGCGTTCCGGCGCAGCTACACGATGTACGACCAGGCCGAGCTCGTCGCGCTGCTGAACCCGGACCTCGCGGGCGCGGTGGACGATGTGATCACCGAGCACGCGGACACCTACCACGACAACACGCTGACCGATTTCGTGAACCGCATGTGCCTGGCCGATTCCCGGCTCTTCCTGCCCGGTCTGAATCTCGCCTACACCGATCGGTCCAGCATGGCCGCGTCCACCGAGGTGCGGACGCCGTTCGTCGACATCGAGGTCGTGAAGGCCGCGTTCCGGATCCCCGGTGAGAAGAAGATCGTGAAGCGTCAAGGGAAGATGGCGCTGAAGGAAGCGGCGCTCTCGATCCTCCCCGCCGAGATCGTGCACCGGCCGAAGGGGCTGTTCAGCGCACCACTGCGGGCTTGGATGAGCCGCGACCTCGCGCCGCTGGTGCGCGAGGTGACCAACGATGGCGAATTGGTGAAGGCCGGGTTCCTCCGTCGTGAGGCCCTGCAACGGCTCGTCGACGAGGACGCGTCCGGCCAACAGGACCGGTCCAAGCACCTCTGGCACATCTTGACCCTCGAGTACTGGTATCGCGGCGCCATCGATGCCCGATCCACCCCAGCTCGGCCGGGTGGGGGGGGGGGGGGGGGGGGGGGGGGGGGGGGGGGGGGGGGGGTGGTTTTTCTCCCCCCCCCCCCCCCCCCCCACGACCAACCTGACCCCAGCGGTACCGGCGCCCCCCTCCATCCCCGCCCTTAGGAGCGACGTGAAGCAGGTAGTGCAGAACTACAAGAGCGGGGAGCTGGCGCTCCTCGACGTCGAAGTCCCCGCGTGCAAACCGGGGGGTGTGCTGGTCCGCACCGCCTATTCGCTGATCTCCACCGGCACCGAGATGATGAAGGTGTCCGAGGCGAGCCTTTCCCTGGTGGGCAAGGCGAAGGCGCGGCCGGATCAGGTCGCGAAGGTGATGCAGAGCGTCGCGACGAACGGGCTGAGCGCCACCTACCGCAAGGCGATGAACAAACTCGACTCGTACACGCCCCTCGGGTATTCGCTGTGCGGCGTGGTCGAGGAGGTCGGCGCGGGCATCGACGACGTCGCCGTCGGGGATTTAGTGGCGTGCGCCGGAAACGAGCACGCACTGCACGCGGAACTGAACTGGGTGCCCAAGAACCTCTACGCCAAGGTGCCCGGCGGCGTCGACCCGCGGCACGCCGCGTTCGGCACGGTCGGCGCGATCGCGATGCAGGGCGTCCGCCAGGGTGAACCGCAGATCGGTGACATCGCGCTGGTCATCGGCCTCGGCCTGATCGGCCAGCTGGTCGTGCAGCTGCTGGTCACCTCCGGGGTCCGCGTGGTCGGCGTCGACCCGGATCCGACGCGGTGCGCCCTCGCCGAACGGCTCGGCGCGCTCAACTGCGGTGACCCGGGCTCCGGCGTCATCGACACCGCGGTCGCGGAGATCAGCGCCGGGCACGGCGTCGACCAGGTGTACCTCGCCGCGGGCGGCAGCACGAACGAGCCGGTGGAGCTGGCCGCGAAGCTGGCCCGCGACCGCGGCCGGGTGATCGACATCGGCAAGTGCTCGCTGAACTTGCCGTGGAACGCCTACTACGAAAAGGAACTCGACGTCCGGTTCTCCCGCTCGTACGGCCCCGGCCGCTACGACCCGGAGTACGAACTCGAAGGCCGCGACTATCCGATCGGCCAGGTCCGCTGGACCGAGCGCCGTAACCTCGAATGCGTCGTCGACCTGATGGGCAGCGGCCGTCTCGACGTCGAGCCGCTGATCTCGCACGTCTCGGAGTTCTCCGACGCCGTCGAGACGTACCGGAAACTGAACGAGGGCGAGCTCAAGGCCGTCGCCGTGCTGTTCGAGTACGACAAGCGCCCGGCGGGTCCGGCCGAACAGGTTGTCACGTCGGTATCCGTGCCGAAGCCCTCGGAGGTTCGCGCGGCGCCGAAGCCCGGCGGCGTGCGGATCGGATTCATCGGCGCGGGCAACTACGCGTCCTCCATGCTCCTGCCGCAGCTCGCGGAGATGGAGCACGTCGACCTCGCCGAGGTCGTCACCACCTCGGCGCTCTCGGGGGCGAACGCCAAGCGCAAGTTCGGTTTCGCGCGCGCCACCACCGACCTCGACACGATGCTTGAAGACTCCTCGATCGACGCCGTGTTCATCGTGACCCGGCACAGCTCGCACGCCGAACTGACCCGGCGCGCGCTGCTCGCGGGCAAGGCCGTCTTCGTCGAGAAGCCGCTCGCCCTGTCCGAAAAGGAACTGGAGATCGTGCTCGGCGCGATCGAGGAGTCGGGCAACGATCGGTTGCAGGTCGGCTTCAACCGCCGGTTCGCGCCGCTGCTGCACGAGTCCGTGCTCCACTTCGGGCCGCGGATCGGCCCGGCTTCCGTGCGGTACCTGGTCAACGCCGGACAGCTCGACGCGAACAGCTGGTACAACCAGGCCGACAGCGAGGGCTCGCGGTTCGCCGGAGAGGGCGGCCACTTCATCGACACGGTCAGCTGGTTGCTCGGCGCCGACCCGGTCTCGGTGTACGCCACCGCGACGCCCGGCCACCAGGACCTGCAGATCCTGCTGCGCTATCCGGACGGCTCGACCGCATCGATCGCGTACACCACGAGCGGCGCGGCGTCGTTCCCCAAGGAGACGATCGACGTCACCGCCGACGGCAAGGTGCTGAAGTTCGACGACTTCGCGCGCGCGTCGGTGTTCGGCCGCAAGAAGTGGGCCAGTTCCCGGATCCCCAAGGGCCGGGACAAGGGCCAGACCGCCGAAGTCGAAGCGTTCGTCGACGCGCTGACCACCGGGGTCGCGATGCCGGTCTCCGTCGACTCGCTCGTCGCGACGACGCTGGCCACGCTCGCGGTCAACCGCAGCCTGGAGACCGGGGCCCCGGTGCGGATCGGACTCGGCTGATGGATCTCTCCTGGTATCTGCGGAGACTGTCGCGGATGGGGCCCGCCGAGATCGCGGGCCGCGTCACCGACGTCGTGCGCAAACGCCGGTGGCGCGGGGTCGCGAGCGACAAGGCGGCTTGGCTGCCGGACCGGCGATTCGCCTCGGTGCCCGGTGACGAGGTCCTCGCCGCCGTCTCCGGTGAGGCGGTGAAAGACCTGCTCGCCACGGCGGACAGGCTGATGGACGGGCGCGCCGAGTACTTCGGCGTCGAACGGGACGACTTCGTCGACCCGGACTGGTCGTACGACCCGAAGACCGGTCGCCGCGCACCGTCCGATGTGTACTCCTTCGACATCCCGTATCGGCGTGAGGACGCCGTCGGCGACATCAAGCAGATCTGGGAGCCGTCGCGGCACCAGCACCTCACCGTGCTGGCCGCCGCGTACGCCCTGACCGGCGAGGATCGGTACGCCGAGCGCGTCGCCGCGCACCTGAAGTCCTGGTGGGCGGCCAACCCGCCGATGCGCGGGGTGCACTGGGTCAGCGGCATCGAACTCGGCATCCGGCTGCTGTCGTGGGTGTGGGTCCGGCGGCTGCTCGACGGCTGGGGGCGGGCCTCGGCGCTGTTCGAGGACAATCCGGTGGCGCTCAACCAGATCTGGCACCATCAGCGCTGGCTGGCCGCGTTCGGAAGCCGCGGTTCGTCGGCGAACAACCACGTGATCGCCGAGGACGCCGGACGGCTGGCCGCCGCCTGCGCGTTCGCCTGGTTCCCCGAATCCGCCCGGTGGCGGGACACGGCGCTGGTGTCGCTGGATAAGATGCTGCACCACAACACCTTCGAGTCCGGGCTCAACCGTGAACTCGCCACGGAGTACCACGGGCTCGTCCTGGAACTGGGGCTCGCCGGGGCGCTGGAGGCGAAGGCCGCCGGTGTCGCGGTGCCCGAGTCGACCTGGCTCGTGCTGCTGCGGATGACCGACGCGCTGGCGTCCATAGTGGACAATCGATTGCGGCCGCCGCGGCAGGGTGACGCGGACGACGGTTTCGGGCTGGTCATCGATGGCGCTGCCGGTGACGGGACCAGCCGCTGGGCATCGCTGATCGAGACCGGATCTGTCCTTTTCGGACGGTTGGACTGGTGGCCGGAGACGCCGGGTGGAGACGTCCGCACGGCGCTTTTCTCCGCACTGGCCAAGGACATTCAGATCCGTTCGAAGCGTCCGGTGTGGCGGCGGGACGACTTCGCCGACGCCGGGATGACCATTCTGCGCGTCGGTGCCATCTGGGCTCGCTGCGACGGTGGGCCGCACGGCTTCCTGTCCATCGCCGCGCACGCGCACGCGGACGCGCTCTCGGTGGAGGTCCGGCACGACGGCATCGACATCCTCGCCGACCCCGGAACCTACTGTTACCACGGCGAACCGCAGTGGCGGTCGTACTTCCGGTCCACGGCCGGGCACAACACGCTCGAACTCTCCCGCGCCGACCAGTCCGTCTCCGGCGGTCCGTTCCTGTGGACGAAACACGCCGTCACCACCGTGATCGCGGCGGGAACGCCGTCGCGCTGGAGCGCGGAACACGACGGCTACGCGCCGTTCGTCCACCGGCGTTCGGTGGAGCTGGAAGGCATGGACGGCACTGTGCTCAGGATTCTCGACGAGGTTCGCGGTGGCGAGACACCGCACTGCCGTCTCGCGTTCCACTTCGGCCCGCTGGTCGAGGTCTCGCTTTCCGGCGGGACGGCGACGCTGTCCTGGGTTGTCGACGGCGAGGCCCGGACGGCTTCGTTCGAGCTGCCGCCGGAACTGAGCTGGTCGGCGCATCGCGGCGAAACCACTCCGCCGATGGGCTGGTACTCGGCCGGATTCGGCAGGCGTGAACCGGCGTGGACCCTGCTCGGCAGCGGAACCGGCGCCACGTTCACCAGCGTGCTCACCTTCGAACCAGGTAACGAGGATCCCCCATTGTGATCACACGACCGCACCGCCTCCGCCGGGCAGCGCTTCTGGTGCTGCTCGGCCCGCTGACGCTCACCGCCTGCACCACCCCGGCCGAAGAGCCAGGACCGGATCCGGCCAAGGCGCCGTCCGGTTCGGTCGCGCAGGTGTGCGACAAGCTGCCGGAGGGGCCGGCGGAAGCGCCGGCGGGGACGGTGAAGATCGATCCGGCGGTGCCGGGCGACCTCGCGGCGAAGACGCGGTCCAGCCCGGCCGGGACGACGTTCTGGCTGGCGCCGGGGACGCACAAACTCGGCGACGACCGCTACGACCAGGTCAACCCGAAGCCGGGCAACGTCTACGTGGGTGGCCCGAAAGCCGTCCTCGACGGCCGGAAGATCAACCAATACGCCTTCGCGGGCGACGCCGCCGACGTCAAGATCCGGAATCTGACCGTGCAGGGCTTCGCCGCTCCGCACGACGAAGGCGTGGTCAACCACGATTCGGCCGATGGATGGGTCATCGAGCACAGCGCTGTCCAGGACAACGACGGCGCGGCGCTGATGGCGGGCGCGCGGCAGCAGGTCCGGGGCAACTGCCTGCGGCGCAACGGCCAGTACGGGATGAACGCCTACGCGCAGGACAGCGGCATCACCGGTCTCGTCGTCGAGGGCAACGAGATCACCGGCAACAACACCGGCGACTGGGAAAGCAAGATCGACGGCTGCGGCTGTTCCGGCGGGATCAAGTTCTGGGCGGTCGACGGCGCCGACATCGTCGGCAACTGGGTGCACGACAACCGCGGCGTCGGGCTGTGGGCCGACACGAACAACAACGACTTCCGCATCGCGGGCAACGTCATCGAGAACAACGACGGCTCCGCGCTGATGTACGAGACCAGCTACAACGCCGTGATCAGCGGCAACACCCTCCGCCGCAACAACTGGGTGGACGGCAAGCGCTACATCGACCGCGGCGACAGCTTCCCGGTGGCGTCGGTCTACGTGTCCGAATCCGGCGGCGAGCCGAGGGTGAAGGCGCGCACGGACAAGCTGGAGATCTCCGGGAACACGTTCGAGAACAACTGGAACGGCGTCACCCTGTGGGAGAACTCCGACCGGTTCTGCAACAGCCCGGCCAACACCTCGTCCGGCTCCTGCACGCGGTTGGTGCCCGAGCAGGCGAAATGCGCGCAACCCGGGATCGGGGGCGGGCCGCTGAACGCCGACTGCCGCTGGAAGACCCAGCGCGTCGAGATCCACCACAACCGGTTCGTACTCGACCCGGCCGTCGCCGGCTGCGAGGAGAGCTGCGCGCGGATGGCGATGCTCGCGAACTTCGGCACGTTCCCGGACTGGTCGCCGTACAAGGGCGAGGTCGTCCAGCACGCGATCACCTTCGCCCAGGGCAACCGGCTCTACGACAACACCTACTCCGGGCCGTGGAACTTCGTGGCGTTCGAGCCGAGCCGGGTACTGGGTTTCGGTGAATGGCAGGGCGCGCCCTACCGTCAGGACCAGGGCAGCAAGCTCACCCGTGCGGGAGGTGGCTGACATGCTCGATCCCGTGGTCCGGGCCGAACCGTCGATCCGCACGGGCATGCCCAGGGCGGTCGGCGTCGCCTGGACGCTGCTGATCATCAACACCCTGGGCTCGACCGGGGCGAAGACGCTCATCCCGTTGCCGCGTTCGGTCAGCCAGCTGATCACCATGGGCGCGCTGGGCGCCGCGTTCGTGATCGCCCTCGCCCTGAACGCCCGGCTGCGGATCAGGCCGAGTGCCTACCTCTTCCTGCTCACCCTGCTGCTGGTGCTGAGCGTGGTCTCCAGCCTGAACCTGGAAGGCGGGTTCGGCGCGCTGTTCCGCTGCTTCCGGTTCGCCCTCTTCCTCAGCACCCTGTGGCTGCTGACCCGCTGGTGGAACGGCGGTCTCGACCTCGTCCGCGCCCATATCCGCGCCTACGGTGCGGTGCTGGTGACGGTGGTGATCGGGCTCGCGCTGGGTCCGGGCAACGCGCTGCCGTTCGAGTACGGCGGACGGCTCACCGGAACGCTGTGGCCGTTGACCCCGCCACAGGTCGGCCAGTACGCGGCCATCGTCATCGGGCTCACGATCCTGTTGTGGCTCGGCGGGAAACTGGAACGGAAGCACGCGCTGGTCGTCATCGTCCCGGCGTTCGGGATCCTGCTGCTGACCCACACCCGCACCGCGATGCTCGGCCTGGTGGCCGGAACCGTGGTGGCGCTGCTGTCGCAATGGATGTCCAGCGCCCGCGCTCGCAAGGTGTTCACCTGGATCGTGTTCGGCGGCTTGTTCGCGGTGGTGGCCTTGGGCGGCTTGCTGCAGGCCTGGTTCCTGCGGGGACAGTCCGAGGAGAACTTTTCCAGCCTCACCGGCCGCGCGAAGGTGTGGGACGCCCTGCTCGACGCCCCGAGGACGACACTCGAGTACCTGTTCGGCGTCGGGCTGACCGACAAGTCCTTCGACGGGCTCCCGATCGACAGCAGCTGGCTCGCCGTCTACCACGAACAGGGCTACGTCGGGATCGCGATCGTGGCCGCGTTCATGCTCGTGCTGGTCGTGGTCGCGGTGCTGCGGCCGCCGTCCCCCGCCAGGGCGTGCGCGATCTTCCTGATCACGTACTGTCTTTCCGCCTCCTACACCGAGGCGGGCCTCGGCGACGCGTCGCCGTACCTGCTGCACCTGGCCCTGGCCGCGTCGCTGCTGGTGCGTGTGCCCGCCGAAGAACCCGAGTTAGTCAAGGATGATCGGCGGAGCCGAAGATGTGCCGCGAAGAGACCACACGCGTGAACCCGCCCGGCCGGAGGCCTCCGCTATCGCGGTGGCGGGACGCCATGCCCGCCACCCTGAGGCGGAAGACGGGGCAGCGTCCTCCCGACGTCGATCGCGGCGGCGGGTTCACCACAGATACAGAGGAGCCCGCGTGAAGGTCCTCGTGATCCACAATCGGTACAGATCCGAGCAGCCGAGCGGCGAGAACACCGTCGTCGACCAGGAGACCGCGTTGCTGGCCGAGGCCGGGCACGAGGTCGGCCTGTTCGAGCGGCGCAGCGACGACATCGCGGAGATGTCGCTGCCGCGCAAGGCCATCGTCCCGCTCCAGGTGCCGTGGAACCGGGCCGTACGCGCGGAACTGGCACGGCGCCTCGCCGACGACCGGCCGGACGTCGTCCACATCCACAACACGTTCCCGCTGCTGTCGCCGTCGGTGCTGGCCGCCTGCGCCGAGGCGGGGGTCCCGACGGTCGCGACCGTGCACAACTACACGCTGATCTGCCCTCCCGGCACGCTGTACCGCGAGGGCTACATCTGCACCGACTGCGTGGGCCGCAAGCCGATCCCGGCGGTGCGGCACGGGTGTTACCGCGGTTCGGGACTCGCCACCGTGCCGGTGGCGGCGAGCATGATGCTGAACCGCGACCGCTGGTGGTCCGGCGTCACGCGGTTCTTCTGCATCTCGAAGGCCCAACGCGAGATCCTGATCGCCGCCGGGATGCCCGCCGAGCGGCTCGGGGTGAAGTACAACTACGTCACCGATCCGGGCGAGACGCGCAAGGGCGCGGGGGAGCACCTGCTGTTCCTCGGCCGGATCACCGAAGAAAAGGGCATCGGCCTGCTGATGAAAGCGTGGGACCGGCTCGTCGCCGCGGGCGGTTCGCTGCCGCCGCTGGTGATCGCCGGCACCGGCCCGATGCAGGACGAGGTCGCGCGCTGGGCACACGGCCGCGACGACGTCCGCTATCTCGGACTTCAGTCCAAAGAGGAGTGCCGAGACCTCATCGTCCGCTCGAACGCCGTCATCGCCCCATCGGAATGGCTGGAGGCGTTCGGCCTGGTCGTGGTCGAGGCGATGGCCGCCGGCGTCCCGACGGTCGCGGCGGCCCACGGCGCCTTCCGCGAGCTGGTGGAGGAGGGTGTCACCGGCCTGCTGCACGAACCCGGGGACGCCGATTCGCTCGCGGCGCGACTGCGGGAGATCGTCGGCGACGCCGAACGGAACCAGGAAATGGGCTGGGCGGCGCGGCTGGTGTACGAACAGGAGTTCACGCCGAAAGTCGGCCTCGAACGGCTTGTCGGCGGCTACCAGGCAGCGATCGACGCGTGATCACCGGTCCGCCCGCGCTCCCGCCGCGGGCGCGGATCCCGCTCCGGGCGCTGGGCGCCTTCGGCTTCGTCGTCGCCCTCGTCCTCGGCGTCCGCTACGCCGGGACTTCCCACACCGCCGGCCTGGACGCCCTGGTACTGCCGGTGGTCGACCGGGTCGAAGGCCCGCTCTGGTACCTGGCGACCGCAATCGACTTCGCGGGCGAACCGGTGGGCGCGATCGTCGTGATGGCGCTGTTCGGCTGGGTGTGCGTGCGGCACCGGCGACCGCGGACGGCGATCCTGCTGGTGGCCGCCTCCGGGGTGACGGTGGCGCTGACCACCGGCCTGAAACCCTTGACCGGCAGGCTGATCCACGGCGAGTTCCTCTCCTACCCCAGCGGGCACACGGCCTTCGCGGTCACCGTCGCGACCGTCGTCGCGCTGCTAGTGATCGATGTGCGGGGTCTCGAAACTGCCGGCGGGGCCTGGGTGCTGGTGGGGTCGGTCGCGTTCTCGGGGCTCGCGATGGGGTGGGCCGAGGTGGCGCTGGGGGCGCACTATCCGACGGACACCTTCGGGGGGTTCGGGGTGGCTGTCGCGGTGGTGCCGGTGGTGGCGTGGGTGGTGGACCGGCTTACGCGGCGGGGTTGAGCACGACTTTCGGGCGAGGCCGGGCTTGCGCGGCCGACGTCGCCCGTGATCCGCTATTCCTGCTCGGCCGTCCCGGGCCAGGAGAAGTCGACGTGCTCGCCTGCGAACATGTGCCGAATTCGAAAGCGATCGGTGCGGGCGAGATGTTCGACCATGCCGAGCGGGGCCCACCCCGAGGGGCGTGCTTCGCCGGAGATTGATCTCGGAGAGTCCATCGAGTTTGCGGAGGAGGCTCGGGCGTCTCTGCCATTTCCTCGCGCTACGCCACCCTTTTGACCAGGTTCTCCGGCCGAGGCCGGGCTTGCGCTGCCCGGAACGCGGCGTGCAACTCGCGCTGGACCTCGTCCGGCTCGCTACGCAGGCGAGACGGCAGCGTCTGGAGCACGACGATCCCCGCGGCGGCGTACCGGGCGTTGCGGGCGACGGTGGCGCGATGGCCATCGGGGTCGGCGTGGTGACGGAAGGAGTCGATCTCCCAGGCGAAGGCGACCTCGTCGCACCAGAAGTCCGGCGTGGCGATGTAGTTCCCGTTCGCGTCGAAGATCGGGACGTTCCAGTGACCCGGCGGCAGACCGGATCTTCGCCAGAGACGCCATGCGTCGGCCTCGGCGACGGACCTCGCGCCGGCCAGGAGCGGGACGAGGGCCTTTCTGGGCAGGGCCGTTCCGTTGCGGCCTGCTTGGTCGAGCTCGCGGGTGAGCAGGCCGGTGGTGCAGAAGCGGCGTTGGACGGACTCGGCCATCATCGCCTGGATCTCGTCTTCGTCGGTGAGCCTGCGGGCGGCGTCGATGACGGCTCGGGGGACGGGAGCCACGGGGAGACCTCCCCGGAGGTGAGGGCGGGGCAGACGGTGGGTTCGTTCTACGTGGACGAACCCCACGTCGGCCACACCTCGATTCGCCGGGATGAGCACATGGACTTCTTCCTGCCGAGGGACCCTTTCCAAGCCGTGGATGCGCAGCGCCCACGTGCCGGTGAGTACCGCGTCTTGCCTGGCATGGAGTAACCCGGCGCGGACACGGTGCTCGTCTGTCGGCGTACCGCTGCTCAGCAACACGATGCCGGGCAGCAGCTTTCGCCAAGGACCGCCTTTCGCACATCGACGGGAGATGGTCCGGCGTGGCACGCCGATCTGTTCGAGATCGGCCACGCGGATCACTTCCGGATGGCCCGGAGCGGTGAGCCGGGCGTTCGTCGTCCAGGTTCCTCGTCGCACTGGATCATGATGCGGCGAGGTACCGACAATTTTCGCTCCTCGACCGCATGAAAGTACCTTTCACGAAAAAAGGGAGGCGACGATGTAGGAATAGGGACACTCAACGTCCCGATTCCTACATCGTCGCGGCATGCCTCCCCGCTCGGGACCCAAGCATCGCTCAGCACCCGCCACTCCCGAAAGAACTACAAGCATCCTGCGAGTAAGGAGCACCCTGCCACTCCGAAACCCCCACGGTCCGCGAAGTGTCCTGAACGACGAACCGCCACCCACCCGAGTAAGCGTTGTCGTACCACCGATTCCCCTGCCGGAAGGTCACCGCGTCCGAAACGGAAGTCCCCCGATACGGCGACCAGTCCGGATAAGTCCCGAAATTCGCCAAGAGAGCCATCCGTCCGCATAAGCCTGAGCAATCGGATCCGTGAGAGAACTTGTTGCCGTGGATGGAAACCCGCTGCGTCTTCCACCGGCAATCGTCGTACAACGGAGGCGACGAGATCCCCGGGGCAGAGCAGGAAGAGACCGAAGGAACGAGAAGCGTGCACGAGCCGGAAGACGTGTTCGCCGGGCTGTTGCAGAAGCGGTCCGCGTTCTCCCACAGGGTGATCCCGGCCCAGTTGTCCTCGAAGACGTTGTCGACGATCTCCACCGAAGAGGTCCGGGCGCGAACGCGCGGCTCTCCGCCGGACTCGGAGACGTAGATCGTCCCGATCGGGAAGTTGTCGCCCCGCGCGGCGAAAGCGCGCCCCTGTACGAGGGTGTTGCGCCGGAAGGTGTTCCCGCGGACCACGACGTTGTAGGAGATCTCGTAGAACAGCGCCTCCGCCTCGTTGTCCTCGATCAGGTTGTCCTCGATGAGGAAGTCGTTGTTGTTCGTGTCCGCCCACAGTCCGGCGCCGTGATTGTGGTGGACCCAGTTGCCGCGGATGTCGGCGCCGTTCACCGCCCAGAATTTCGCACCGCCGGTGCACCCGCAGCCGGGTTCCTTCGTCTCCCAGTCGTCGGTGTTGTTGCCGGTGATCTCGTTGCCCTCCACGAGCAGTCCGGTGATCCCGTCGCCCGCCCGGTAGGCGTTGATGCCGTACTGCCCGTTGTTCCGCAGGCAGTTCCGCAGCACCTTCTGACCTGGTCCCGCCATCATGGCGGCGCCCCCGTTGTCCTCGATGGTGTTGCCTTCGATGGTCCAGCGCTCACCGGAGTCGTGGTTGACCACGCCCTGATCCCGCGGCGCCGCGAAACCGCGGATCGTGAGGCCGCGGATGACCACGTCGCGCGCCTGTTGGGTGAACGCGTAGCGGTTGACGCCGCCGCCGTCCAGGACGGCGCCGGGTGCGCCGAGGTAGGCGTTGCCGTCCTTCGGGATGATCTGGCCGAATTCGTCGGGACCCAGGGTGTGCTTGCCCTCGGTGACCCAGAACGTCGTGCCGGCCGGGAGTTCGCGCGTCTTCGCGGAAAGATCGGTTCCCGGGGAGACGGACACGGCGTCGGCCGGCTTTCCCGGGCTCACCGGCCCCGCGGCGCAGGCCGCGACAGGAGCCGTCGAAGCCGTGACGACTCCTGTCGCGATCAGCATCAGAACAACCAGGAGCGTGGGCATAGAGGCAACGGTAAGCCACTACGGACGGTCCCAGATGGACACTTACAGGTGAAACTTCAGCAGGTCGGTGCCTCCCCGAAACCACTGCAAACGTCCTGCCGGTAGGGCTCGGCTTGCCATTGCGCCGCGGTCAGCTTCCGTGACGGGTCATGGGCGACGAACGTCCAGGGCCCGTAGTACTGGTTGTCGTACCACCGGTTGTCCTGCCGGAAGGTGATCGCCTCCGAGATCACGGCGCCCCGGTACGGCGACCAGGCCGGGAAGGTGCCGTAGTTCGAGAGCACCGCCATCCGCCCGCAGAGGCCGAGGCAGCCTTCCATCGACGAATCGAACTCGAACGTGTTCTCCCGCACCGAAACGCGCTGGGTCTTCCAGCGGCAGTCGCCGTACAGCGGTTCGGTCTTGATGCCCGGATCGGAGCAGGCCGACGTCGGCGACACCAAAGCCGTACAGGACAGCGTGGACGTGTTGGCCGGGCTGTTGCAGAACCGGTCGGCGTTCTCCCACAGCGTGATCCCCGACCAGTTGTCGGAGAACATGTTGCCCCGGATGTCGATCCGGCTGGTCCGGGCGGGCAGTCTGGGCTCGCCGCCGGATTCGCTCAGGTACACCGCCGCGACCGGGAAGTTGTCGCCCTTGGCGGCCCGGTTTCGGCCCTGCACCAGCGCGTTCCGGGTGAAGGTGTTCCCGATCAGCTCCAGGTTGTAGGAGATCTCGTAGAACAGCCCCTCGGACGCGTTGTCCTCGATCAGATTTTCCTGGATCAGGAAATCGTTGTTGTTCGTGTCGGCCCAGAGCCCGACCCCGTGGTTGTGGTGGACCCAGTTGCCGACGACGTCGGCACCGTTCACGGCCCAGAACTTCGCACCACCGCTGCAACCGCAGCCCGGGATCCTGGTCTCCCAGTCGTCGGTGTTGTTCCCGGTGATCTCGTTGCCCTCGATCACCAGATCGGTCAGCCCGCCGCCGGAACGGTAGGCGTTGATGCCGTACTGGCCGTTGTTCCGCAGGCAGTTCCCGATCACCCGCTGGCCCGCCCCGGCCATCATCCCGGCGCCGTCGTTGTCCTCGATGACGTTGCCTTCGATGGTCCAGCGTTCGCCGGAATCGTGGTTGACCACGCCCTGATCGCGTTCGGCGACGAAACCGCGGATGGTCAGCCCGCGGATCACCACGTCCTTGGCCGGCGTGGTGAAGGCCGCGCGGTTGATCCCGCGTCCGTCGAGCACGGCGCCGGGCGCGCCGAGGTAGACGTTGCCGTCCTTGGGCATCACCTGGCCGAATTGGTCGGAACTCAGCGTATGCGTGCCCGGTGCCAGCCAGAACGTGCTCCCCGGCGGGCTGAACCGGGTCTTGTCGGTCAGATCGGTGCCCGGTTCGACGACCTGGGCGCCTTCCGGGGCGGAAGGGACGCCGACGGTCGTGCCGCACACCCCTCGAGCCGGCTCTTCGGTTGCCTCCGCTGTGGTTTCAACGGCGACCTGGAGCAGTAACACCGACAGCGCCACGCGAAGCGCGCGCGAGCCGGCCGAGCGATAGGTGATCCCTGAACTCATACCCTTCTCCGAAAAACCGGCTTCACCGGACGGCCACCCAGCCACGGCGCCGGATCCTCCGCGTCGAGCGCTTTGCGGTACACGAGGCAGGCCTGCGAGACCACTTCGACCGTCCGGTCGATGTCTTCTTCGGACAACGCGCTGCTGACCACGAACGACGGTCCGAGGACCCCGCCGGTGACCAGTTGCCGCAGGAACAACGTTCGGTAGTCCTGCGACGGTTTCTTCTCGGCGTCGAGCGTGCCGAAGACGAGGTTGCTCGCCCGGCCGCGCACGACGACGTGTTCCCCGACCCCCGCCGAGGCCGCGACTTCGCGGACCCCGGCGGCGAGCCGGTCGCCGAGCGCGTGCAGCCGCGCGGCGATGCCTTCTTCGGTGTAGGTCTCCATGACCGCGATGGCGGCGGCCAGCGAATGCGTTTCGGCGCCGTGCGTGGTGGACAGCAGGAAGACACGCTCCTTGGTGGTGCGCAGCCCGCCGAGTTCCATCAGCTCGCGTTTACCCGCGAGCGCCGAGACGGCGAACCCGTTCCCGAGCGCCTTGCCGAACGTCGAGAGGTCCGGCGTGACACCGTAGAGACCCTGCGCTCCCGCCTCCGACCAGCGGAAACCGGTGATCATCTCGTCGAAGACGAGGACGCAGCCGTACCGGTCGGCGAGTTCCCGCAGGCCGACGAGGTACCCGGCGGGCGGTTCGAGTTGCGTGGACGCCTCGAGGATCAGGCAGGCGACCTGGCCCGCGTTCTCCCGCAGCAGCCGCTCGGTCGCAGGGAGGTCGCCGTAGGGGAACGACACGGTCAGGTCGGTGATCCCGGCCGGGATGCCCGACGACATCGGCGTGGTGCCGATGAACCAATCGTCGATGGAGAAGAACGCGTGGTCGCGGCAGATCGCCACCAGCGGCCTGCCGGTGGCCGCCCTGGCGAGTTTGACCGCGGCCGTGGTGGCGTCCGAGCCGTTCTTCGCGAACTTGACCATCTCCGCGCCTGCGACGGTTTCGAGGAACTTCGTCGCCGCGCGTTCCTCAACGATGGACGGGCGGGCGAAGTTGGCGCCCCGGTCGATCTCACGGTGGGCCGCTTCGCTGACCCGCGGGTGCACGTGCCCGAGGCTGACCGCGCGCAGCCCCGAGCCGTACTCGATGTAGGAGTTCCCGTCGACGTCCCAGACGTGCGCGCCGAGGCCGTGCGAGATGACCGGCGCCAAATTCTCCGGGTACTGGTCGTCCCCCTTGGCGTAGGTGTGCGCGCCGCCGGGGATCATCGCGTGGAGGCGCTCGTTGGCCCGCATGGATCGGGGAAGACGACGGGTCATGACCTCACCTCGTGTTCTGTAGTGCGGTGGAAAGCGACAGTGCGGACCGGTCCCGCTCCGACATCAGTGCCACCGGAAGCGGCCACGGGATCGCCAGTTCCGGGTCGTCGTGGGCGATCGCGACGTCTTCGGCGGGATCGTGTGCGCGGTCGATCCGGTAGGAGACGTCCGCGTACTCGGTGAGCGCCTGGAACCCGTGCGCGCAACCCGCCGGGATGTACAGCGAGACCTGCGTCTCCCCGGACAGTTCGAACGTCTCCTTGCCGAGGTACGTCGGCGAATCCGGCCTCAGGTCGACGACGACGTCGAAGACGGCGCCCCACGAACACCGGACCAGCTTCGCCTCGCCGAGACCCGAGCGCAGGTGCATCCCGCGCAGCACTCCCTTGCGGGACCGCGAAACGCTGTCCTGGAGGAACCCGTTCGGGTCGATCCCCACCGACCGGACGACGTCGGCGTCGAACGTGCGGCTGAAGAAGCCGCGTTCGTCGGCGTGCGGGGTCGGCTCGAACAGGTACGCGCCCGCGATGGCGGGCACCGGGATCGCTTTCATCGGACTCCCATCGGCAGGAGGGCGGCCGACAGTCCGGCGAACTGCTCGTCCAGCAACCGTGTCTGCTCCTCGGCTCGTTTCGCGACGATTTCGGTCAGTTCGCCCGCCCGCGACTCGAGTTCGGCGAACTGGCGGACCAGCGCGTCGAACTCGATCTCCTTGGCCGACAGGCAGAACTCCCCGAGCCCCATCGTGGTCATGAGGACGTCGTTCTTGCGGGCGTACCCGACGGACAGCGTCGGCTTCGCCAGTTTCAACGCGCACAGGACGTTGTGATACCGGGTGGCGACGACGGTCTCGACCGCCGACATCGCCCGTAACACGTCGTCCAAAGTGGACGTTTCAGCGGGGGCGATCAGCGGAGAACCCAATGCCCGCATGATCTCGTCGACGACCCGCGCGTCGGCCCGGTCGCCGATGAACAACCGCACCGGCCTGCCGTCGGCGATCAACCGCGCGACGAACCGGATCATCTTGTCCACATAGGACTCATAGATCTCGTCGGCACGGGCCCGGTCGTCGTTGCCGCCGCGATAGGCCATCACCCCCACCCCGACGGAGCGGGGCAGCACCGGTTCCGACGGCGCGGTGAGGGCGAAGGCGAGGTCGGGGTAGACCCGGTCGTTCGTGACGTCGACACCCATCGTGCGCATCGCCTCCCGCGACGGTTCGTCCCGATAGGTCCGGAACGTCGCCAGCCGAGCGGTCCGGCCGATGACCGACCGGGTCACCCGGTGCGTGCTCACGCTGGCGCCGACGCTCACCAACGCGACCTTGGTGCCGACCAGCCGCCCGGACGCCGCCAGCAGGAACAAGGCGTACGGGAAACCCCAAGGGCGCAGAGGAAGCGTGGACTCGAGGACACCCATCCCCGGCACGATCACCACGTCCTGGCGCCGCACCCACGCCGCCGTGCGGACGATGTCGACGAGTTTGCCGAAGCCCTTCATGGCGATGGACACCGGTCCCGAAGCCGTCCGGTACTCGCCTTGGTACCAGTTCAACGCGGTCGTCTCGAGGTCGTAGCGCGACGCGACGATTTCCGGACCGCCGCACATCACGCTGAGCGCGGCGTCCGGATGCTCCGTGCGCAAATACCCGAGAACCGCCTCGAAGGAACCGTCGTTGCCGAGGTTCCCTGATCCGAGGAGTCCGAACAGCCCGATTCTCACGGGCGAGCTCAAGGGACTCTTCCCTCCTGGCCGGCGACGACCGAGGCCACGGACACTTCGCGCGGGCCGAGTTCGGCCTCGGCCTGCACCGGCATCCGGCCCATGGCAGGGTTCCCCGCCCGGTTCAGCGCCCATTGCCGCAGGTAACGGAAGCACTCGCGCTTCTCCGCGCCCGAGATCGGCGCGTTGCGGATCGCGTTGACGTAGCCGAGGACGTACTCGCCGAGCAGCCGGATCATCGGGTGCCTCAGCTTGTCGGCGCGCTTCGGGTCCAGGTTGCTGGCGCGCTTGCGCACGGTCGGGTACTCGTGTTCGGAGCGGCCGGGGTGGTCGCGGCGGAAGTACAGCCAGTCCGGCACCTGGTGGAACGGGCCGTGCAGCGCCAGTTCCGAGATGATCGTGCGGTCCGCGTGGTGGTAGCTGTCCAGCGGCGCGACGCGGCGCAGCACCTCGGTGCGGATGACCGCGCCGTCGTCGTCCCCGCCGGGGGCGAACAGCGTGCTGCGGAAGCGTTCCGCGGCGTGCGGTGACACCGTGTTGAGCGGGTACTCCAGCGCCTGCGTGACGACGGCCTTCTCGTCGATCATCGCCGTCCACGAATGCGAGAGGACGAATCCGGGGTGCTCGTCGAGCGCCTCGATACAGCGTTCCAGCAGGTCACGCGCGTAGAGGTCGTCGTCGGACGCCCATTTGAACAGCTCGCCGCGGGCGACGTCGACGCAGTAGTTGTGGTTGGGCGCGCAGCCGATGTTCACCGGTTGGCGCACGTAACGAACTCGGGAATCAAGCTTCGCGTACTCACGGCTGATCTCTTCGGTGCGGTCCGTGGACGCGTTGTCCGAGATGATCAGCTCGAAGTTCTCGTAGCTTTGGCCGAGGAGTGCGTCCAGCGATTCGGCGAGGTAGTCCTCGCCGTTGTAGACCGGGAGCCCGATGCTCAGCCGAGGAGCGGTGCTCATGACGTCCTCATCTCTTCCTTCTCAGAGTGCGAAGTCGGGTGTTCCTTGAAAGCGGTGTGCAGCTGGAGCCACCACACCGCCGACCCGCTGGTGATCGCCAACGCGACCCCCCAAGCGGATCCGGACGCCCCGGCCAAGAAGGCGCCAATGAGCCCGAAGCCGACATAGCCGGCCGAGTTGATCAGCTGGGCGCGAAGGCTCCGTTTCGCAGCGCCGAGCGCACGCAATCCGGCGGCCGCCCCGGTGTTGAATCCGGCCGCGGCGATACCGATGGTCACCGGGAGGATCAATTCCGAAGCGGGATCCCAGACGTCGCCGAGCACGAACCGGCCGGCGTCGTCGGGTACCAGAAGCAGGGCGAGACCCCAGATCAGGGCCGCGACCGCCTGGCCCGCGCCGAGAACGGCGCAGAAGCGGCGAAGGCGATGCGGAGCCCGTTGGAGCACCCGCGCGCTTTCGGCCACCGTGACCAGGGAAAGTCCCATCAGAAGGGCGAAGAACGGGCCGAGCAGCAGTTCGGCGCCGCGCACCGCGCCGACGCTCGCCAGCCCGGCGATCGCGCCGAGTCCGTACATCCGCAGTTGCGTCGAGCCGCTGTTGCTGACGTTTTCGACCAGGTACCGGGCGCCGAGGTCCAGATGCCGGTGGAGCCAGGCGCGCGTGCCCCGCGGATCCGGCCGGACCCCGGACTGCAAGCAGCCGTATCCGGCGGCGACCGCCCCGGAGAGGCCCCACGCCAGGATGAAGGCGACGACCGTGTCGAACCACCGGTGCGCGATGAACAGCGCCGGGATCAGCGCGACACCCCAGACGACGTCGTTGACGAACGCCTTCTTCCCGTGCCCGGCCGCGAAGAACGTGAACCGCCAGGCGTCCTGCAAGAGCAACGTGGGGATGACGATCCCGAGCGCGACGAACGCGCCGCCGATGGGGCCACCCACCAGGAGCCCGGCGACCACACTGACGACCCCGGCCACGACGCCCGCGGTGAGCGCCGTCCCGGTCGCCCTGGCGGTCGCCGCCCGCCAGGTCTCGGTGGGCACCCCGGAGAACCGCACCATCAGCGGATCCGTCGTCAGCCCCCGCGAAAGGTTGAGCACCACGCCGTAGCTGACCCAGGCGAGGCTGAACATGCCGAAGGCGAATGTGCCGAGTGAGCGCGCCACGAACAGCCCGACCACGAAGTTGGTGATACTGGAAACGGCCTGGTCGCCGAGGCCCCAGCTGAGCCGTCCGGCCATCGCCCGGACGGCTTGGGAACGCAGGAGTGATCGCATGGGGCCTCTAATCCTCGAGCATCCGGTGAACCCGCGGCCGCGATCGACGTCGGCAGGGCACTCGTCGGTAAGTCAGGTCGCCGACGGCGATCGCGGTGTCCTGCCACCGCGATCGCGGGGCTTTCGGCCGGGGCGGGTTCACGCTTGTGGTCACCACCGAGGACCACCTCCGCTCCGCTTATCACTCGCGAGCAATCCGGCGTCGTGCAGCGCCTTCGCGGCGGCGGCGACGGAATCGAACGGCAGCCCGGACCGCTCGGCGACGTCGAGCAGGCTGTGCTCGCCGTCCGAGAGGTTGAGCACCCAGAGCATGGCCATCTGGGCTTGTTTGGCGTCACTCCTCCCGCCGAGCGAGTCGTACAGCCCGCGTTTGCCGAGTTGCGGCTCGCCGTACGGGCTGAGGTTGACGTAACCGCGGTTGCGATCAAGGACGGCGTGCATGTCCCGCAGCGTCTGAAGGGTTTCCTCCATGGCCGCGGTCGAGACGAAATCGAGGTTGTCGGCCGAGGTGTGGTACTCGGGATAGCCCGCGTACGGCGTCCTCGTCAGTGATCCGACACCGAGGTTGAAGCCGGGGGAGCAGAACTGGCGCTCGTCGTAGCCGTACGGCGAGAAGTCCACGATCTGGTGCGCGCGATCGGTGAGGACGTACGCGAGCACGCGGTCGATCTCGGCGTCGCCCCGGCGGCTTCGCTTGTACGTCAACGATCCCGGGTCACCCGCGCAGGCGAGCACGAGCCCGGCCTTGATCCGGTCGACGCGTTCGGTGTTGCGGGCGAGCCAGGTGATCGCGCCGATCGTGCCGGGCATGAACAGGAACCGGTACGTGTAGTGCGGCTTCTCGAGCGTCTGGGCGAAGGCGGCGGCGATCGCGATCCCGGCGACGTTGTCGTTCGCCAGCGATGGATGGCAGGTGTGACAGGAGATGATCACCTCGTCGGCGACCTCGCCCGGCACGACGTGCTCGGCGTAGGTGAGGTGACCATCGTCCAAAGTGGAATCGATGTGCACCTCGTACTCGCCGTCCGGCATCGCGTCGAGGATCTCCTGTGCCAGGCAGAAACCCCACGCCGGCGAGTAGTAGCTGGTCCGGTACGGCACCCACGACGGCTGGTCGGGCAAGGTGTGCAGATGACCGCGCAGTTCATCTAGGGGCATCTTCCGCGACACCGGGACGCTGTAGCCGACGACGTGCAGGTTCGATTCACCGAAGTCGACCACGCGACGGCCGGAGGCGTCCTTGATGTACGCGTCGCGGATGTTCCACTCCTGCGGCACGGTCCAGTCCAGTACCTGGGTGCCGGTGGGGACCTCGTGGATCTCCAGTGGGATGTGCTCGCCGACGATCTCCAGCGTGGCGCGGACGCCGTCGCCGGTGATGCTGCGGCACAGCGGATACAGGCGCTCGACCAGGTTCTCGAGGTCGGCGCCCGTCTCCAGGTCCCGGTGCGTCATCAGCGACGCCGCAGGGTGTCGTCGAGTTCGCCGGCGGCGGTGCGGTCCTGCAACCGCGCCAGCCGGGTGAACAGGCGCTGGAAGCCGTGTTCGGTGAGGCCGTGGGTCTGGTAGGCCTCGATCAGTTCGAGCGCGCCGTCCTTGACCGACCAGTCGCAGTCGAAGCCGGGGATCGCCGCGCGGAACCGGGAGAAGTCGACCCGGTAGGAGCGGGGATCCGCGCCCGCCTCGCCGGTGATCCGCAGTGTGGAGCCGGGAACGGCCTCGACGACCTCTTCGGCGATCTCGGCGACGGTCACGTTGTTGCGTTCGGTGCCGATGTTGAACGCCTTGCCGTGAACAGCTTCCTTCGGTGCTTCCAGTGCCGCGGTGAAGGCACGGGCGATGTCCTTGGCGTGCACCAGCGGCCGCCACGGCGTGCCGTCGGAGAGCACCAGCACCTCGCCGGAGAGGTGGGCGTGCGCGGTCAGGTTGTTGAGCACGATGTCACCGCGCAGCCGCGGCGAGAAACCGAACGCGGTGGCGTTGCGCAGGTACACCGGGCTGAAGTCGCTGTCGGCGAGTTCCTGGACGTCGTCCTCGACCCGCACCTTCGACTCGGCGTACGGCGTCACGGGGCGCAGCGGCGCGTCCTCGTCGACCAGGCCGTCGCCGCCCGAGGCGCCGTAGACCGAGCACGTCGAGGCGTAGAGGTACCGCTTGACCCCGGCGTCCCTCGCCAGCTTGGCGAGCTTGACCGAAGCGTGGTGGTTGATGTCGTAGGTCAGGTCCGGCGCCAGCGAACCGAGCGGATCGTTGGACAGCGCGCCGAGGTGGATCACCGCGTCGATCCCCGACACGTGCTCGGCCGTGATGTCACGAAGGTCGACCTCGAAGCCTTCAGGGTCTTCGGGCTCGGGGCCCAGCACGCAAGTGTCGTAGAGGCCGGAGTCGAGACCGATCACCTCGTGGCCTTCGGCGGCCAGCACCGGGGCCATCACCGTGCCCAGGTAACCCTTGTGCCCGGTCAGCAGCACACGCATGGCTTTCAGCCTTTCGGAGTGAGGTCGAGCGTCAGTTTCTTGAGGTCGAAGGCCTCCGCGTAACGCTGCCCGCATTCGATACCGCGGATGCGGGCGAGGCCGAGGAAGGCTTCCCGGTCGTACCAGGGCCGATGCCGCTGGGAGGCGTAGTGCTCCTGCAGCAGGCGGACCTTCTCCTCGGCGAGTTCGGCCGACAGCGGAACGTACGCGGCGGGTTTGCCGAGGTCGCCGTCCCATTTGGCGATCTCGTACTCCAGCTGGAGATGGGTGCGGAACACCGTCGGCACCAGCTTCGCCAGGCCGCGGTGGTCCTGATGCGCGTCGGCCGTGCGCGGCGAGAGGACGAGGTCCGGGTCGGTGCGGCGGCGCAGGTCCTCCAGCCCGTTCTTAGCCTCTTCCCAATGCGCGGGGAACCGGCCGTCGGGCAGTTTGAGCACGGTGACCTCGACGTCGGCGCCCGGGCAGAAGGCCGCGAGCGCGGCCCGCTCCTCGGCCTCCCGTTCGGTGCCACCGCCGGAAAGGACGAGCGCGTCCACCCGGACCCCCGGATTCGCGGCGCAGATCGTCAGCAGGGTGCCGCCCGCCCCGATGGCGATGTCGTCACAATGCGCGCCGAGCGCGACGAGCCGCTGGATCCCGCCGGTACCGAGTGCGATCACGCGATGCCCACCGGCGCCGGTTCGTGTTCCCACAACGCCCACGGGCGCGTTCCGTGCGCGTAGGCGTCGTCCAGCTGGACACGCTCCTTGACGGTGTCCGTCGGCTTCCAGAACCCGCGGTACGGGTACGCGAGCAGCCTGCCCTGTTTGGCGAGCTCGCCACAGCCGTCGGTCACCAGGTCGCCGCCCTGGGGGATGTGGTCGAAGATCTCCTGGCGCAGCACGAAGTACCCGCCGTTCTCCCACAGCGGCATCTCGCTGACCGGGGTCAGCGCGCCGATGCGGCCGTCCTCGCCCATTTCGACGCAGTGGAACGACGACTGCGGCGGCACGACCATCATCGACGCGCCGGCGTCGGAGTTCGTGAACCGCTCGATCATCTCCGGCAACGGGGCGTCGGTGAGGACGTCGGCGTAGTTGGCGAGGAACATCTCGTCGCCGTCGAGATGCGGGCGCACCCGGCGCAGCCGTTCGCCGATGGCCGATTCGAGACCGGTCTGCACGAAGGAGATCGACCAGTCCGCGATGTCGGTCGACAGCAGTTCCGTCTTGCCGCCGCGCAGGATGAAGTCGTTGGAGGTGGTCTCCTGGTAGTCGAGGAAGAACTCCTTGATGTGGTGCGCGCCGTACCCGAGGCAGAGAATGAACTCGGTGTGGCCGAAATGCGCGTAATAACGCATCACGTGCCAGATCAGGGGTCTCGGCCCGACCATGGCCATCGGCTTGGGCACGTCGGACGCGTCACCGTTGCGCATCCGCATGCCGTAGCCACCGCAGAAGAGGACTACCTTCACGACTTCACCTCGACGATTTCCAGGTGTGGGATGGGGAAGACCAGTTTCCCGCCCCATTCGTCCACAAAGGACAGTTGGGCGGTCAGTTCCTTCCGGAGGTTCCACGGAAGGACGAGCACGTAATCGGGCCGGTCCGCCTCGATCCGCTCCGGCGGGAGGATCGGGATCCGGGTGCCGGGGGTGAACCGGCCGTGTTTGTACGGATTGCGGTCGACGGTGTACCGCAGCACGTCCGGGCGGATACCGCAGTGATTCAGCAACGTGTTGCCCTTGCCGGGGGCGCCGTAACCGACGACGGTCTTGCCTTCGAGCGCCGTGTCGGTGAGGAACTTGTTCAGGTCGAGCCGGACCTTGGTGACCCGCTCGGAGAATTCGGTGTAGCCGGACATTTCGTGCAGTCCGGCGGCCTTCTCGGCGTCGAGGATCTCCGACATCCGCTCGCTCGGCTCGCCGGCGACGGCGTCCGGGCGCGCCCACAGCCGGATGGAACCACCGTGGGTGGGCAGCAGTTCGACGTCCACAACGGACAAACCGCCACGCGAAAGGGCCCGGCGCGCGGATTCCACGGTGTAGTACTGGAAATGTTCGTGATAGATCGTGTCGTACTGGTTCTCCTGGATCAGCGTCAGCAGATGCTGGACCTCGATGCTGACCCAGCCGTCCTCGGCGACCAGGGCGCGGAGCCCGTGCGTGAAACCGATGATGTCCGGAATGTGCGCGTAAACGTTGTTCGCCACGACGAGGTCGGCCGGGCCGTGTTCGTCGCGGACGTCGTGTCCGCTTTCGGGGCCGAGGAAAGCGGTCTTCGTCGGCACCCCGGCGTCACGCGCGGCTTGGCCCACGTTCACCGAAGGTTCCACACCCAGACAGCGGATTTGCTTCGCCACAACATGTTTGAGCAGATAGCCGTCGTTGCTGGCGACCTCGACGACAAACGAAGACTCATTGAGCCCGAGCCGCTCGACGGCGCCATCGACGAACGTCTTGGCGTGTTCGACCCAGGAGGCGGAATACGACGAGAAGTACGCGTATTCGGTGAATGTCTCTTCCGGGGTGATCAGCGGCGGGATCTGGGCGAGCCGGCATTCGGTGCAGACCAGCAGGTGCAAGGGGTAGGTCGGCTCCGGCTCTCGCAGCTGTTCCGCGGTCAGGAAACGTTCGCACGGCGGCGTCGCCCCGAGGTCGACGACACTGGCGAGATGGGCCGAGCCGCAGAGTCGGCAGGTGGTCATCGAGAGGCTCCTTGGCTCGCGTCACGTATCCCAGACGTCGGCCCCTCGGGTCACCTCGTTACATGCCTTTCAGGGGTCTCACGCTTCCGTCTCACAACCGACACCTGCGTCTCGGCCAACGGCGCAGACGCCTCCGCCATCCGGGCGCGGGCAACCCCGGACCGGACGGCCTGAACGTGATGCGGAAGTCCGTGAAGGCCTCCTTCCCTACCTTGAGAGCAGGGAAGGAGGCCTTCACGGACTTGCTGCCCGTAGCACCGTCAAGAAACCACCAACGCGTAGTCCGCGTCCGTCGCCGACGTCTCCGGGTGGCCGTCGGCGTTCACCTGCGTCGCCACGACCTCCACCGTCCAAGTGCCCGCGGCAGGCTTTTCGAGGATGACGTTCTCGACCGTGTCGACGGTGTTCGGCGAGCCGCCCGCGGTCGAGAAGTTGCCCGCCTTCAGCCCGTTGTTGCCGTAGTAGACCGTCCCGTTCGGCGCGGTGACCTTCAGCGTCAGGTCGTTGACCCTGGCGATCGACGCGCTCGGCGAGCCCGCCGGATCGGTGTAGGCCAGCGTCGCCTTGAACTGCTTGGTCCCGTTCACCGCGACCGTGTACTTCTTCGATTGCCCGGTGCCCAGCAGATCGGTCTCGTCGACCAGCACCGGCAGTTTCCACCCGTTCGCCTTGGCCTGTTCGTGCAGGTACCGCACGTTCGCGGTGCCCCAGCCCTGATGTGTCCTGGTCATGTCGTGCGAGGTGCCGCTGAACGCGAACTGGTCGGCCCCGTTGATCAGCAGCGCCTTCGCGGTGGCGGCGTGCGGGCGGCTGGAGAAGACGTCGCGGCCCTTGCCGGGGCCGCCGTCGAATACGCCGTCGGCCCACATCTGGAACAGCAGACCGGCGTTTCCGCAGGTGATCGGCGTCGCGCCACTCGTGCCGCCGAACGACGTCGTGTACGAGGTGTCGCTGCCGGAAGACGTCGTGTCGATCCGGTCGTAGTAGTTCGACAGCTCCGGCTTGATCCGGCCGTCGGCGGCCGGGCCGACGCTGGCCCCGCCGTTCCACTTGTCGTCGGTGCGGCCCAGCGTGTTGTAGTGGTACTGCCCGCCGACCGAGAGCACGTTCTTCGACCAGGCCTGCGGCCGCGACTGCTGGGTGCCCGCGTTGCTCTGTGACTGGCAGATCAGCAGGTCATGGTCGAAAACGATGCGGTCGAGCTCGGCCGACACCGAGTTGTACGCCGTCGTCAGACCGCCGCCCCAGCTGTTGCTCTGGAACACCGCGCGGTACTTGCCCGCCGGGTCGACCAGTTCCTTGGTGTGGGCGTAGCGGTCGGGCTTGTTGTAGGTGGCGAAGATACCTTGGGCCTCGGGCAGCAGTCCGCGCTGCGGCGCGCTCACCCCGGACGCGAAGATCTGGCCGTACGTCGACGTGCCGTGGCTGGTGCTGGTCGAGTTCGAGCCGTGCATCACCGTCGGCCGAGCCTTGAACTCCTGATGGGTGACGCGCAGGCCGCCGTCCATCACCTCGCCGCGCACCCCCTGACCGCGGTAGCCGCCGACACTCTCGACGAAGTTCGCGCCCCCGCTCTCCCTGGCGTTGGCCATGTCGGTTTCGGGGGCGGTGATCGCGCCGACCGCGAGCACCTCGGCCCCCTGCGCCACGGTGGCCGCCTGACCGGAACCGAGGTTCGCGACGATGTGCTGCCCGCTCTGCGAGATGGCCTCGATGCCGCCGCCGAGCCGCAGGATCCGCTCGGCCACCGCGCGCTGGTCCCGCGCGTCCGATTCGACCAGCGTCACCAGGTGACTGCCCGCTGCGGCCGACGAGATCTCCATCTTGTCGGCCGCCCGGTATTCGCCGAGCCAGCGGACGAAATTCACTTTCGCCACCGATTCGCGGTGCTCCGGCTTCAGCCGCACCACGTAGGCGAAATCGGGAATGTAGGTCCCGATCCGCACGCCGAGTGAGCGCAATTTTCCGCGCTGCGCGTCGGTCAGCGCGCTCCGGACCTGAAGCAGGTATGCGCCTTTCCAATCCTGGCTCGCGGCCGTCCGCTGGCTGAGTGGATCAAAGGTCCTGCCGGCCAGCCGGATGAACTGGGGGTCTTCGCCGTCGGGGGCGGCGACGGCCACCCCGCTGGTCAGGAGCATCGCGCCGACCAAGGGCGCGAGAAAGCGGACAGACTTCGGCCGTGGCATGAAATACCTCCGGGGAGCTCTGCAGGGGGAGAGGTCTTTCGAAGGTACGGCCGAAAACCGTGATGATCAGCCGCTGAACGGCCCAGCCGTTTCCGCTGTTGCGGGAAACGGAGCATAAATGGTTAAAAACTCATCCAGGAAGCTTGATCGATCGTTCCACTGAATCGCGTCAGCCGGATCTCGGGAGCGGGACGAGCACGAGCGGCGCGACGGGCACCGGTCCGGTTCATTCCGTCAGGGCTTCGGAGAGCTCGCGGATCGCGGCCGTCTCGGCGGCGTGGATGTTCCGGACCATCGTGCCCATCGTGCCGAACAGTTCGCGTGCTTCGACATCGGTGAACGGCGACTCGTCGTTGTGGTGCGCGCGCAGTTTCCACATCTCCGCACCGGCCGCCGCGGCCGTCTCCTGCCCCGCGTCGCCCTCGCGGACACCGGCCGACACCGTGCTGATCAGCCCGCGCACCCAGGCGAACTCCGCGTTCGACGCGGGAACCGCCGTCTCGGCCAGTTCGGCCCAGCGTTCCCCGATCCCACGCCAGGTCGGCGCCTGTTCGGCCAGCGCCGGGAGGTCGAGCAGACCGGCGGCCTCGGTGAGCGCGTCGGCGAACAGCCCGCGCAGATGCCCGCCTTCCATCCCGGCCGGGGTGACGCTTTCCCAGACGTTGAACAGCGCCCCGACGAGCCCGCGCCGCTCCCCGAACGCGCGCGGCCAGCCCTTGGGGTCACGTTCGTCGGTCATCGCCTTCGCCCAGCGCCCCCAAGCGGGCAGCGAGAACGACTTCGACGGCGCCGAGAGGTTGCGCACGCAGTCCGTCAGCCCCTCGCGCACGGCCGTCCGCCAGTCCGGGACCTCGCCGGGCCGGATCGTCGCGAGCAGGTTCTTGTACGAGCCGACCCGGCCGCGCGCGGCGTCGAACGTCTTCCGGTCGACCGTCAGCCGGGCGAGATTCCGGTCGTCGACGAGCACCCGGCCGTCCTCTTCGCCGTACGCGACGACGAAGTGGCCGCCACCGCCCGACAGCTCCGGCGGCAGGTACCAGTAACCGAGCGACTCGCGGTCGGGCAGGACGAGCACCGGCCGTCCCGCTTCGAGGTCGGCGGTGAGCCGTTTCGCGGCGGCGCGTTTACCGCCGGTGGCGTGGAAATCGGTGTCGAGCCCGAGACGGTCCACTGTGGACTTGAGCCATTCGCGGGGGTACTGCCAGCGCGCGCGGAAACCGAACACGACCGTCGACCTCGTCTCGCGCGCGAAGTCCCACAGGATGTAGCCGGCCCCGATCCCGCCGGACACGGCGAAGACCAGCGCCTCGCCGGGCGCCTTCCCGTCCGGGCCTTCGACGCCGTGATGCGCCAGTACCGCGGCCACGGCCGACACGTCCGGTTGCGACCCGCCCCGCAATTCGTACTCGCTCACCCCGCCATCATGCCCGCTCCGGCCACCTGGGACGGCACACGTGTCGTCCGCCCAGTCACGCGTGCCGTCCCAGCAAGCACGCGAACCCGCCGTTTTGGTACAGATGGTCGTGAGTACTCAGAAATCCCTGATCAGGGAAAGCCTGCCACGTACGGGATCCGCCACGTATACCGTCTTGGTGCGCTGGTCGATCGCGACCGCGCCGGGGTTCACGCCGAGTGACAGGTCACCGGTGAGCATGTTCGTCACACCGTCGATCTTGGCGACGCCGTTCGGTCCTCCGTTGGAGTACACGGTGTTCGATCCTTCGTGGACCGCCACCGACGAAGACTCCGAGCGCAACAGCACGGTCGCCTTCTCCTTGCGCTCGCCCGGATCCACAACGGACAGATGATGGATCGCCGAATTAGCGACGAACACCGTCCCGGTCGCGTTGTGCACGGCGACTCCGGTCGGTGACTTGCCCACCGGGATCCCGCCGGTGAACTTCCCCGCGCGGATTTCGAAGACCTCCAGCGAGTCCGTGTCCGTGCTGGTGCAGTACGCGAGCTTGCGTCCGCTATCGACCGCTGTCGACGACAACCCCCGCGTGGGGCCGGGGACGAGGTCCAGCAGGCGGCAGCCGACACCGTCGAGGACGGCGAGCATCCCGGTGAGCGCGCTGACCGCGTAGATGCGGTTCGCCTGCTCGTCGACGTCGACACTGGACGCTCCAGGGCCGGCAGGCACCACGCTGACGACGTCGTTGGTCTGCCCGTCGATGACGAGGACGGTCCCGCCGGGCGGGTTCGCGACGAAGATCCGGTCGGTCACCGTGTCCACGGCCAGCCCGGCGGGCTGGCCGCCGACCGGGATCACGTCGCCGACGGTGCCGGTATGCGAATCGAGCACCACGATCGTGCCGGTGGACGGGTCCGAAATGTAGGCGAAGCCGGTGACGGAATTCACCGCTATCGCCTCCGGGGTGCCCCCGACCTCGACGACAAGTACTTTCTGGGCTCGGGCGACCGGTGCGAGCGCGACCGCGGAAACGCCGGTCGCGGCCAGCGTGAACAGGGCCCGGCGGCTCAATTCGGGTCCTCGCACACGCGCCTCCCCGTGATCGCTCCGGGGTTCGACGATAGCCCGCGAATCGGGCACGCGAAGGAACTTCGCGTCCCCCGATCGCGTTGTTTCCGATGAGTAACCCCAAGCCCTGGACAAGGAAGGAGCAGGACGCCGTGCACAAACACCAGAACGGCCTGAAGACCGTCGTCCTGCTCGGCGCGCTGTCCGCGCTCATCGTGGGCATCAGCGGCTTCTTCGGACGGGGTGCGCTGGTCATCGGCCTGCTGGTGGCGCTCGGGATGAACGCGTACGCCTACTTCAACTCGGGCAAACTGGCGCTGCGGGCCATGCGCGCACGGCCGGTTTCGGAGGCCGAGCAGCCGACGATGTACCGGATCGTGCGAGAGCTGGCGACCACGGCACGTCAGCCGGTGCCGCGGCTCTACCTCAGCCCCACCCAGGCCCCGAACGCCTTCGCCACCGGCCGCGGCCCCCGGCACGCGGCGGTGTGCTGCACCACCGGCATCCTCGGCCTGCTCGACGAGCGCGAACTGCGGGCCGTGCTCGGGCACGAACTGTCGCACGTCTACAACCGCGACATCCTCATCTCCTGCGTCGCGGGCGCGCTGGCGAGCGCGATCAGCGTGCTCGCCAACATCGCGATGTTCACGAGCGTCTTCGGCGGCAGCGACCGCGAGGACGACGACAGCCCCCTGGTCGCGCTGCTCCTGGTGCTGATCGGGCCGATCGCGGCCGCCATCGTGAAGCTCGGGGTGAGCCGCTCGCGGGAGTTCCAGGCCGACGCCTCGGGCGCGGAACTCACCGGCGACCCGCTCGGGCTGGCTTCCGCGCTGCGGAAACTCGACAGCGGGACACGTGCGGCGCCGCTCGTGCCGGAGCCGAAGCTGGTCTCGCAGTCGCACCTCATGATCGCGAACCCGTTCCGTCCGGGCGAGGGCCTCTCGAAGCTCTTCTCGACCCACCCGCCGATGGACGAGCGAATCCGGCGCCTCGAAGAAATGGCCCGCCACCCCTTCTGACCACCGGAGCGCGTTTAGCCCCCTAATCGCGACGCGACGCCCGGGTCGCGTTTAGCAGGCTAAACGCGACGCCCCACCAGAGCGCATTTAGCAGGCTAAACGCGACGCCCCCCGCCGGATCGCGTTTAGCCTGCTAAACGCGCTCCGCCCTCGGGATCGCGATTAGGGGGCTAAACGCAAGTCGGCCTCCGGAGCGCAATCTGGCCCCCGGTGGGCTGGACGCGTTCGTCGACGACGTCGTCCCGCGCCTGCAGGACGGAGCGTATTCCGGGCCGACGCAAGCCGGAGACACCCTGCGGGAGCGCCTGGTCAGCCGGTGGCACCCTGAGTGCGCGCGACGTTCATCAGATATTCGCCGTAGCCGGACTTCGCCAGCTTCGCGCCGAGCGCGTAGCACTGGTCCGCGTCGATGAAGCCCATCCGCAACGCGACCTCCTCGAGGCAGGCGATCCGAACGCCGGTCCGGTGCTCGAGGACCTGCACGAACTGGCCCGCCTCCAGCAGCGAGTCGTGCGTCCCGGTGTCGAGCCAGGCGAATCCGCGTCCGAGGTCGATCAGGGTCGCGCGGTCCTGCCGCAGGTAGGTGAGGTTGACGTCCGTGATCTCGAGCTCACCGCGCGGGGAGGGCTTGAGGGAGCGGGCGATCTCGGTCACCTGGTTGTCGTAGAAGTACAGGCCGGTGATGGCCTTGTTCGACTTCGGCTTCTCGGGTTTCTCCTCGATGGAGCGGAGCTTGCCGTCGGCGTCGATCTCGCCGACGCCGTAGCGCTGCGGGTCCTTGACCGGGTAGCCGAACAGCACGCAACCGTCGAGCGAGGTCACCGCGGCCTGAAGCCTGCTGGAGAACCCCTGGCCGTAGAAGATGTTGTCGCCGAGCACGAGCGCGACGTCGTCATCGCCGACGAAGTCCGCGCCGATGATGAACGCCTCGGCCAGCCCGTTCGGGGCGGCCTGTTCGGCGTAGCTGAAGCTGAGCCCGAACTGGCTGCCGTCGCCGAGCAGCCGCCGGAAATGCGGCAGGTCGACAGGGGTCGAGATGATCAGGATCTCGCGGATCCCGGCGAACATCAGCACCGAGATCGGGTAGTAGATCATCGGTTTGTCGTAGACCGGTAGCAGTTGTTTCGAGATCGCCTGAGTGATGGGATGCAGACGCGTCCCACTGCCCCCGGCCAGCACGATGCCCTTCATGCGATGCCCCCGCTTCGTAGCCGATCGCTCGAGGCCTCACACTACCGGGTGGCTCAGAACGCCGGTCCCCTCGCGAAATACGCCTTGCAACCGAGGTTGTACTCGGTGGAGATCTGCAGCACGTTCTTCCCGTCGTCGACCGGCAGCAGCGTCGAGCTGTAGTTGGGGCAGAAGTTGTCGTGGATACCGGTGATGTGCACCGGCGCGGGCAGCTCGTACCAGGTCCCGGCGCCGAAGTTGTCGTTGGCGAGCAGGACCTTGCCGTTCTTGTCCTGCGGGACACCGGCCGCGTCGGTGTAGATCTGCCCGACCATCACCAGCCGCACCCCGTTCGGGCCGCCGGGGAACAGGGTGATCGTCTGGGCGTGCTGGAAGTAGTTGCCGTTCGCGGTGTCGACGCGGGTGCCGGGGTCGAGCGGATCGCCCCAGTTCGCGCCGTCGGAGGAGATCTTGAAGTACGGGTCGCAGTAGCGGTCGCGGTAGTTGCAGATCTCGTAGGCCAGGTAGTACCGGCCGTCGGGGAGGCGGCGGATGGTCGGCATCCCCGGCCGCACCCGATGGGGTGGGATGGCGATCGTGCGCTGCTTGGTACCCCAGTTCATCCCGTCGGTGGAAGCGACCCGGTTCATCACCTGCGCGAACTGCGGCGCCTCGGTCTCGTCCGCGTAGTGCAGCCACAAGGTGCCACCCGCGTCGACGACGAACTCCGGCTCCCAGATGCCGTCGTAGTTGTGCGAGCGGGCGGCCTCGGACAGGAAGGACCACGTGCGGCCGGTGTCGCGGCTGGACCAGATCTTGATGCCGATCCGCCGCTGCGGGCCGGCGTCCTGCCGGTAGCTCGCGGCCCACAGCAGGGTGCCCGCGCGAAGCCTGCCGACCCGCTGCGGCAGCTCGTACAGCGTCCCGCAGCACATGCCGCGGCGGCCGTCCCGGTCGCGGACCTCGCCGACCTTGTGGAAGGTCTGGCCCTCGTCGGTGCTTTCCATGATCGGGGCGAACTTGCCGCTCGCGTCTTCGCTGGTCAGCGACGCGAGAATGCGGCCGCGGCCGATCGCGGAATGCTCCAGGCGGATGAGCCGCGGGTACGAGCCGAAGCCGGGCACGAGCTGTTGCCGCTCCGCGGCCTGCGCGGACGTAAACAGGGACGCGATCACCGTGAGTGACAGTGCGAAGGCGAGTGCGGTGCTGAAACGGCGCTTCATGGTGACCTTCCTCGAACGCGATCGCCGGATTACAGCATGGGAATTTGTCCCTTTAGGACTCCCTCGGAGGCGTCGCGGCGGAAGCCCACGTCCGAGTGTCCTGAATCGCTCGGCCGAGTGCGCCGGTAACGCTGGGCTATCGGCTGACGAAGATCCGAGGACGGGTTCGACCAGGGGGAAATACGT
The DNA here is from genome assembly GCF_055588925.1 of Amycolatopsis sp. NPDC041971. Lineage (NCBI taxonomy): Bacteria > Bacillati > Actinomycetota > Actinomycetes > Pseudonocardiales > Pseudonocardiaceae > Amycolatopsis > Amycolatopsis sp. NPDC041971. Next base: position 261,330 of record NZ_JBVJCE010000008.1, read on the forward strand.
GATCAGGCGCTTGTGCGCGGCGTTGAGCGCCGCGCTGCTGACCGTGGGGCTGCCGGCCTGCTCGCCACCGAACCTGGGCCGCGTCGTCCCGCAGGCGGCCGCTCCGGAAGGGCTGCGCTCACCTTCGGCGACCCCGCCGCAGACCTCCACCGCCACTCCGCGGCCCGGCCCGCGGCCGGCGGAGAAGCACTCGGGGAAGGGGAACGCGTCGGTCCCCATGGCCTGGCCGATGCGCATCGGCTTCGTGACCTTCGACTGTCCGAAGTGTTCCGGGCATGTCGCGGTCAACACCGAGAACGAGCTGATCGTCAACGACGTCGGCCCGTACAAGGGCACGCAGTGGATCAACGACATGCCCGGCCACCAGGCGAAGACGTTCACCGTCAAGGCCGACGCCGCCTGGACGCTGACCATCACCGACGAACGCGGCTTGCCCGTGCTGGAGCCGGGCAAACCGCTCTCGGGCAAGCGCGACGCGGTCTTCTCCGTGCCGGACGCCGTCTCGTCGGTCGCGGTCACCACCAAGGGCAACGGGAACACCGCGGTGTGGGTGCGCAGCGGCGACTACGCGGAGCTCCCCGTGAACCAGCTCGGCGACTACAAGGGCAGCGTGCCCGTGTCCGGCCCGGCCTTCGTGTCGCTGGAAGGCGATGGGACCTGGACGATCACCGCGTCGTAGACAGGACGAAGACCACCTTCGGAGCTCCCGAAGGTGGCCTTGCCGGTGCCGCGCTCAGCGGTAGTTCGTGAACTGCAGCGCGATCTCGAAGTCCTTGCCTTTCAGCAAGGCGATCACGTCCTGCAGCTGGTCCTTCTTCTTGCCGGACACCCGCAGCTGGTCGCCCTGGATCTGCGCCTGGACGCCCTTGGGGCCTTCGTCGCGGATGAACTTGGCGATCTGCTTCGCTTTGTCCGACGCGATCCCCTGCAGGATCTTACCGCCGATCTTGTAGATCTTGCCGGACAACGCCGGCTCGTCCGCCTCGAAGGCCTTGAGGGAGATGCCGCGCTTGATCAGCTTCTCCTTGAACACCTCGACCGCCGCCAGCGCCCGCTCCTCGGTCTCGGACTCGATCGTGATCGCTTCCTCGCCGGACCAGTCGATCTTGGTCCCGGTACCCCGGAAGTCGAATCGGGTACCGAGTTCCTTGCCGGCCTGGTTCAGGGCGTTGTCCACCTCCTGGCGATCGACCTTGCTCACCACGTCGAAAGAGGGATCCGCCACGTGTTCTCACACCTCGTACTCGCTTGTCAGGAGCTTCCACCCTAGCCCTGCGGAACCCGGTTGACCGGCCCGCCATGGCATTGGGTATTCTTTCGTCTCGGCCGGGGACACCCGGCCACGGCGAGTTGCCCGAGCGGCCAAAGGGATCTGACTGTAAATCAGACGGCACAGCCTTCGGGGGTTCGAATCCCTCACTCGCCACACCAGCAGGATCGGCCCGGTGACCAGCAAGAACAGGTCGCCGGGCCGATCTTGTGTTGTCCGGTTGTGTACGGCTGTAACCGGCTGTTCAGGTCTATCCACGGGCGCATTGCGGGCGCACGCCTTATGGCCCCTCAGGTCCTGCTGTAGGCGCGTTCGAGCTTCTGGAGGGCAGTCACCTCACCGCCTGACCGGCACTTCGCGTAGACGCGCAGGAGCACCGCCAGGCTGTGTCCGGCCCACTTCGCGACCTGGGTGGGTTCCACGTCGTTGTTGAGCCATGTCGACACGGCCGCGTGACGGAGGTCGTACGGTCGTTTGCCGAGAGGGCCAGCAGCCACCTCGGGTGTGAATACGGCCGCGCGAGCGGCCGCCCATGCTCGTCCGTAGACCGAGCTGCTCAGCCGCCCACCGTCGCGCACGCCACGGAAGAGACGGCCGTCCGGCGCGGTGCCGAAGATCACCACGTGCGCGTGCAGGAGCGCGGTCAGCTCCGACGTGCAGGGGACTCGCCGACTTGCCCCCACGTTCCGGTGCTTGAGCGGCCCCGCTTCGGATGCCTCGCCGGAATCAGTCCACTCCCCGCCGACCTCGGGGCGTGCCCCTTCCAGGTTGAGCCATCCCGCCCCGTCCAGGGGCAACGGCAGGTTGGACAACTTGAGGTCGGCGGCCTCCTCGGGGCGGAGGCCGGCGTAATACATAAGCGCGAAGAACGCGACCAGTTCCGGATGGGTCTCGCGCACCGCGTCGAGCAGCATCCGTCCCTGGATGTCGTTCACGACCACGCCCGGGTCGACCTCTTGGATCTCGTAGCTGCGCTTCTTTACCTTGATCTCCTCCAGAGGATTCGCGTCGAAAACTTCCCGCTCCACCGCGAAATCGAGCAGGTCCCGCAAGGCCACCCGCCGGATCCGGACCGTGTCCGGCGCCGCCTTCGAGCCGTCGATATTGCGATCGATCGCGCTGAGCACTGAGCGCAGCACGTCCGGTGTCGCGAACTCGTCCGCGCGCCGACACGCGGCCGCGACCTCGTCGAGAACCGCGGTGACGTCGGGCGGAAGCCGCTCGGTTCTCAACGTGGTGTTGAACGCCTGCGTCAGCGCTCTTCGGAGAACCTTCCCGTCCATCCCGGTGATCTGGCCTTGCAGCATCGACACCGTGATACCGGTCAAGGAACTGGCCAACGATCGCCTGTACTTCGGGGACGCGTCCGGCCACTTCATATCGACGTACCCACAGGCCAGCTCGAATGCGGAGAGCTTCGAGACCTCCTTGCGGATCATCGACGTCGGCAATCCGGGCTCCTCGACCAAAAAGCCCTCGCCATCTTTCGAGGCGCTGATCAGGTCGTTGCGGAAGTTGTCCGCCAGCTTGAATGTCCGGAACGGCTCACCGAACTCCCGGCCGGCCACCGTCCACCGCACCCGATAGGACACCTTCCCGCTGCGATGCCGACGCGATTTCAGCGCCCAGATCTTCACGTCATACGACACCTGGTCTGTCATGCAGCCTCCAGGCGGCCATTGAGCCAGCGGTTCAGCGCTGATCGAGAAACACGAATTTGGTTGTTGGGGAGCCGAATGCACGGCGGAGCCTCGCCTTTGTCGCGCCATTCGCTGAACGTGGAACGGGCGATTTTCAGCAGGGCACAAACTTCCTTGATGGTCAGCTGTTCGTCGTCGACCACCGACGTGGTGATCGCCCGGTGCGTTCGCGACGTGCGACTCATCGCACGAGATTTGGCTGCCATGACGATGGTCCTCTCGGCGTGACGGTGCGTGGTCGACGGATCGACCCGTGGATCGGGGGTGCGCACAGAACCCTCACAACCCTCAGAACCTCCAGGAGCGGTGAGTCTGTTCAGCTCAGGGCTGGTTTCTGGCGTGTGCTGGTTGTGCGCACAAAACCGTGCACAAAACTTCTGTGTGCGCACAGAACCTCGGGGCCGGGTCGTTGGACTCGGCCCCGAGGCGTTTTCGGTGACTGTCGGTGGCAAACAGCCGGGTTTGACTTTGCGGTGTCGGCCGGGGGTTTTGTGTGCACACAGAAGTTCTGTGCGAGGTTTTGTGCGACGTCGGCACACCTGCCGATCAAGCCTGTGACCTGCGGGAACGAGCCGCTCGGGACGTTGTGAGGGTTGTGAGGGTTCTGTGCGCACCCCTTTCTGGCGGAGGTGGGTCAGGTGGTGCGGTAGAGGGGGTGGCGCCAGTAGTGCGGGCTGGGTGGCCGTCCGCCTTTGCCGGGGCGTTCGGGCTGGGTTTCGGCGGCGATGTGGCCGAGGTCTGCCAGCAGTTCGAGGCCGCGTTTGAATTCGTCGGTTTTCATTTGTTTGGTGCGGATCTTCTGGAATGCCTGGCGGATGGTGAACCGGTCTCCGAGTTCCCAGTCGCGGCGGCTGAGGCGTTCGAGGATGCGGCGGGCGATGCGGATGGTGTCGTCTTGGCCGATGTATTCGAGGGTGGCTTGGGCGTGGGTGGCGTAGTACTGGGTGATGCGCCAGGCGTTCGCGACGGTGGTGTCGGCGATGTGCGGGTTGTTCCACGCGGTGCGCGGGTATTCGGCGAGGTGCAGCAGGGCGGCGATGCGGGCGGTTTGGCCGGCGAGTTTCCCGGCCCAGTCGGCGATGTCGGCCCATTCCCCGCCGTGCGGGTCGAGCCGGGGCTCGATCTCGGCTTCGATGTCGGCCATGAGGTCGTCGGCGGCCGGGGAGAACGTGAGTGTCACGGGTTCTTCGAAGCCGTGGAGCGCGGTGGCCATGGCGAGCATTTTGGCGGTGTAGGCGTCGGCGACCTCTTGCGGAATCGGGTCGGGCCGGATCTTGCGGCGGCCGGACAGGGGGATGGGGCGGGCGAACAGGATGCGGGCGAGGAAGCCGTTTCCCCGGAGTTTCGGTGGCAGGTCCTCGATCACGGTGGGCTGGATGGTCAGGCCGAGGGTGAGGGCGGGGCGGGCGACGTATTCGGAGCGGTCGCCGCGGTCGACCCGGAGTTCGGTTCCGCTGTAGCCCTTGAGGAACACTTCGGCGTTGACGTTGCCGCTGTAGCGTCCGGCGACGATTTCGAAGATGGTGCCCTCATCGGAGAGCACCGCCAGCCGGCCGCCCTGTTGGGCGAGGATGGTGGCGACCTTCTGGGGTGTGACGTCGTCGGCGATCAGCTGGGGCGGGTGCGGGATCGCGATCGAGTCGACTTGCAACGCGGCGTCGACCGCGTCGGCGATGGCTTCCTCTTGTGCTTGCTGGTCGGTGAGTTCCTCTCCGGTGATGGCGGCGGCTTTCTTCTGCGCTTTGTCGCGGGCGGATTCGGCCATCTGCTGCTGCATCCGCGCGGTCTCGATGCTGTGGCGGGCTTCGTCGCGCAGCATCCGTTCCAGGGTCCGGATGGGTTCGGTCATCAGCGTGAACACCGGGGACTTCCGCGCGGATGGTTCCATGATCACGACGGTGAACAGGGTGGTTTGCTCGGCCCAGCCGTCACGGACCTTGACCATCACCCGGCCTCCGGCGGCGGTCGACAAGGTGGCCAGGGCGAGCGCGCCGGGAAGGTCGACCGGGGTTTGCATGGTTTCGGCGACCGCGTCGGTGAAGTCCGCCAGCCACCCCGGCAGCGCCTCGCTCGGGAACCGCGACAGCGCCCGCAAGGTCGACAGCGGCGCGGGCCGGTCCGGCCACGGCGACGGTCCGTCTTCGCTGGCAGGCACAGGGGTTCCGGCGGGGGTGGGGCGTTCCGGGAAGTCCCGGATGTTCGTGGCGGGTTCTGCGGACATGACGTACCTCCGCGATCTCTTCGTGTGGAAACGGGTGCTCACAGCCGGGGGGCGGCACCGTTGGACGGCGACCGCGTCCCCGGCTGGTCAGGGCCCGAAGCGAGCAGGGTCGGTCATTCCTGGGCGCGGCGTTTCTGTTCGGCCCGGATCTGGTCGTAGACCGAGGACGGTGTGCCGTGGTGAACGCGTGCCGCTTCGAGGTCCTTGTCGGTGGCGTCGGCGAAGCCCGCCGCTTGGACGCGTTGAAGCGCGGCGGGGTCCTGCTCGGGCTGGATGGCGATGATGTGCTGTTGCTCGCCTCCGACGGTGATCGCAGCGGCGTGGGCGTCGTCGGTCAGGGCCTTGCGGTTGGATTCCGGGGCGAGGTGGATGTTGGGGTTGTCGCGCGCCATGTCCCGCAGGGCCTGGGTGACCTCGGCCTGGTCGACGTCGGCGAGGGCCTTGCGGATGTCGACGATTCCGGCCCACCCGTTGCCGTTCGCGGTCAGTGCGGCCACGGCCTCACGGATGCGGTCTTCGATCGATGCCTCCGGGCCGTCGGCCGGTGCAGGTGTGGCCGGGTCCGGCTGGGGCCGCGTGTCCTCCGGGACGTCCGGCTCGGGCCGAGGTTGCTCGGTTGCGGGCACGGCCGGTTCCACTCGCGCCGGACCGCCGCTGCTGCCGCTGCTGGTGGCGGGCGGCCGGTTTCCCTTGCCGAGGGAGGATCCTCGTCCGCCCATCACCGGTCACCGCCGTCCCAGCGCGACGGGTAGCACCGGATCGGCGTGCAGCCTCGGACCTGCTCGGCTGGTGGCTTGCCGTGCACCAGCACCAGGGCCGGTTCCAGGCGGAGCAGCATTTCGGCGTACCCGGCGGCGAACAGGCTGCGCGCCACGGGGTCGCGCCACACTCCGACGGTGGACACCGCGACCACCGACCGGGCCGGGATCCCGGCGAACGCGAAGTCGTAGGAGTCCGCTGTGGACCAGCTGACGGTGGGGACGACGGTGACGCCGTGGTGCAGCAGCCACGCGCCGCACCACCGCGCCCGGTAGACCTGCCACAGCTGCATCGCCAGCGGCATGTCCCGGTACAGGCTGAAATCCGGGGTCAGCGCCGCGCCCACCGTGGCGCAGCGGGATAGGCCGCGTTCCGGCTTGGACCACACGACCTCGAACCGGTAGTCGTCGAGGAAGAAGTGCACCGCGGCCCCGGGCCCGGCGGTGGCCGTGGCGCGGCGGTCGTTGTAGGCCACCAGCCGGGCAGGTTCGAACGTGGCGCGGGGCAGGGCGGGGATGCCCCACGCGTTGTCCGTGGGCCACAGGGCGCGGCAGTTGAGGCGGTCCCAGTTGCCGGGCATCGTCGCCCACCGGTGACTGGTGCGGGTCCCGCCCAGTCCCAGTTCCGGCGGTGGGGTGCCTGCGAGAACATCGGGGCGGTCCATGTCGAGGGTTGTGAAGGTCATCAGCTTGCCTCCATAACGGGGTGGAGTGAACCTCAGGCGGTTATCCGCAGGGCCGGGTCTTCCGGGGTGCGGACGGGGAAACTGAGCAGGGGCAGCAGGTAGCGCAGTGCGGCGATGGCTTGCTCTGAGACGACGCCGTTGCCGGGGAGGCGGAGCATGTCCGCACGGGTGAGTCCGGGCACGGCAGTGATATGGCCGGCGGGAAGGCCCATCATCCATTCCGGCAGCGCCGGGTTGAGGACGGCACTGCTGCGCCGGCCGGGCACGGTCGGCGCGGGCGCGGGCTGCCCGGTTACCTGTTCCCATCGGCGAATAGCGGGCTCGTACTCTCCCCAGCATCCGGCTGGAGCTGGGAGGCCAGCGTGTTCAGCGAGGGCCGGACGGTCGCACCGGCCGATGGGCTCTGGTTGCTGCCGTATGGGCTCGCGGTTGGCGTCGGCAGCAAGTGCGAGACGACGTCGTCCAAGCTCACCGAGTGCCCGCCGGCCCGGCGTTTGCCCGGGTGCTGGGAGCCACCGTTGCTGCCGAGGTTGGCTTGTGGTGTCGGCAGCAGCGATGAAGATCCGGTATCGGGTGTGGGGTGCTCCCACGGCGGAAGCGGGTAGGCCACACCATGCCGCGTCGTACCCGAGGTCGGCCAGGTCTGCGAGTACGGCTCCGAGTGCTCGCAGAGCAGGGTTGTCCGGTTCGTTTCCCAGACACCACGGGCAGGGTTCCACGTCGCTATGGGCTGGGGCATGGAGAAGTCCTCTCACGTTCTCGATGAGCACGAGCTCGGGGCGGAGCACGGCGGTGGCGTGCCGCATCACCGACCACAGCGCGGACCGGGTACCGGGCATGAGGCCGGTCTTGCGGCCCGCGCCGGATACGTCCGGGCAAGGGAATCCGCCGGTGAGCACCCGCACCGGCGGCACGGTGGTGAAGTCCACGCGGGTGATGTCCCCGAGATTCGGGGTGTCCGGCCAGTGGTGCGCGAGCACCTTCGCCGCGGCGGGGTCGTTGTCGCAGTGCCACACCACCCGGCCGCCCAGCAGCGGCGCCGCGGCGAGCTCGCACAGCCCGCCGTAGCCGGAGAACAGCGACCCGATCAGGACGTCGTCATCGGTCTGCACGGTCACTCGCCGACCTCTGCCCCGGCGGTGTCGGCGGGCTCGTAGAAGCGGGGGTCCCACAGGTCGGGGTCGCCGGTGACGGTCAGCAGCTCGCCGGTGCCGCGGTTGCGCACGACGTCGCCCGGGGCGAACCCGGCTGGCCGCGCGGATTGGGCGCGGCGGTTGATGGCCTCGATCCAGCACACGGCGACGGCGGCGACCTGGACCAGTTCGGCGCGCAGGGCGGCGGGGTCGGCTTCGGCGAGGGCTTCGAAGGCTTTTTCGGTGAGCAGGTCGGCGAAGGTCGGGCCGTCGTGGCGGGCGGCCAGGTCGGTGCGCCAGCGGGCGAAGTCGGCGGCCTCGGCCGCGTTCACGCAGAACCGGACCTGGTTCGGCTCGTCCGGCCCGGTGCCGTCGGCGTGGTCCTGGCGGCCCCATTTGGCATCCTGCCGGGCGCGTTCCTCGGCCACCTCGATCAGCACGGTGAATGTGGCCGGGTCGGCGACGGGGTTGGTGGTCATGGCAACACTCGCTTTCACGGGAAGACGGCGCGAACAGGGCAGGGCCGGACACCTGGTGTGGTGTCCGGCCCTGCTCGTGTGTCCGAAGTGGTCAGTCGTCGCGGAGGTCAAACGGTCGCGCGGTGGTGGTGGTCAAGAAGTCGCCTCCCTGGCGTCGATGAGGTCGCCTCGGCCGTAGCGGCGGGCTTCGGCGGCACGCTCAGGCGTACGCCACCATCTGGTGTTGCCGATGTCGTCGTGGTCGGGTGCGGCGACGTGTTCGAGGTAGACCGTGCTGGGCTGGATGCACGGCTGTCGGTGGTCGATGTCGGAGCAGTGGTGCGCCTTGCGGGCTCGGCGCGCGGTCGTGCGGATCACGCGGCGTTCCCGGCGACCGAGGCGTAGAGGGTGTGGCAGGCCTCGCAGCCGCACAGCTCTCCCATCCCGGCGTTGCGGGTGCCCGGCACGATGACGGCCGGGTCCTCGACCGTGGGCCCGGTCGGCGAGCCGTCGACCCGCCAGGTCGGGATGACCTCCGGTGGCCCGGCGTTGAGCGTCTGGCACGGGCACCCGCCGGTAGTGCAGGCCTTGGTGACCGAGCTGTGGAAGAAGTCCGGGTGCCCGCAGGCACAGCGGTGCGCGATGGCAGCCATCAGTTCACGTCCCCTTGTCAGTGGTAGTGGTGGGTGCAGTCCGGGCAGGTCCAATGCGCCTGGTCGTGCCCGCGCCACCCCGCGTTCCACGCGGCCTCTTGCAGTGCGGCCCGGGTGTCCACGACCGGCAGGCCGTAGTCCCAGTCGTCGGGGAAGAACGAGTCGCCGTCGGTGCACGCGATCGAGGCGCACCGCAGTGCCCACCCCGGCGAGTGGATGTCGCGATGGATGACGGCCTCCGGGCGCAGCACCCCACCCGGGACGGCGACCGCGTCCTCGGCGAGAGCGGCGGCGTCCTCGAAGGTCTCGAAGCCGACCGGGTACAGCTCCCCGCGGTGACAGATCCGCCACAGCGGCGGCCAGTCCACCAACGACGTCCGCGCATACACCAGCGGCCGACCGGTCTCCCGCGCGCCGATGAGCGCGAAGTACAGGTCATGGAATGTGTTCGCTGCGGCCGGATCGGCGTGCAGGTCGGCGACGGGCCGGTCCCACTCCACCCCCGCCTTTCCCAGCCACAGCAGCGCTTCGCGGGTGTGCAGCAAGCTCGCCGGGGGCGACACCCGCGCCCCGGAGGCGATGTGGGTCAGGCACCACAGGCCGTTGAACCGCAGCACCTGCCCCGAGGTGTGCGGGATGAGCGCCAGCCCCGGCACGTCGGTGCGCTCCCCGACGGCCGGGACGAGCCCGTTGGAATGGGCGGCGGCCAGCTCCACCAGCGCGGTCTCGGCCGCGGGGATCGGGTGGCGCGGGAACGGGTCGCGATATCCGCCCGCCGGCCGGTCCGAGGTGGCCGCGCGGGGATGTTCGGTGGTCATGGTCATGGCGAGGAAGTCCTTTCGGTTGTCAGGCGGCGGTGCGGGTGGTGATCCAGTGCTCGACCCGGGCCCACGACGCTGTTGTGCGGGCCCGGATCTGGTCCGGGGTCAGCGGTTCGGTGGTGTGGACGGCGCGGCGGCGGGCGAGTTCGGCGTAGCTGGGGCTACTGGCGATCGCCCGCCAGTCCGCTGCCCCGGAGATGGTGTTGGAGGTGGCGCGGGCGGTGGCGCGGCGGTTCCACTCGATCCACTCGGCCAGCAGCTCCGCGACGTGTGGGCTGGAGTTCAGCAGCCGCCAGGCGCCCGCGTCGGCCACCAGTGCCCGGTACTCGAGCAGCGGCACAGGGACCGGGTCGGTGTCGTGCATCCGAGAGAACCTCCTTTCGGGCGGGTCAGTCGTGTGCGAGAGCGGCGAACATGTCCGCGATGGAGCCGGATACGGCCAGTTCGCCCGCGGCGATTTCCGCGCTGGCTTGCCGTTCCCCGGCCTGCCACTGCGCGGTCCAGAACCAGCCCTGATCGGCCGGGGTCGCCGTCGGGTCGGTGGCGTCGATGTCGTCCATGAGCGGTGATGTCCCTTCGCGTCAGTGCCTGCCGGTACGAGGTGCGGGGTGGTGTTGGCTGGCGTAGTTCAGTGGCGGGGGCGGATCTGGCGGCAGTGGTGGCAGCAGCGCTGCCGCAGCCGGTTGCGGGCCCCGCACGAGCGGCACACCCACCGCGTCCGGGGCGGAAGGCGGGTGCCGGTGGTGCCGTGAGCGGGCTGGCGGAGCGCAGCTGGAGAGGTCATGACAGGACTTCCCTTCACGGTCAGTGATCGGAGGCGGCCCGGGCCGGGGTCCGGGCGGAGAGACGACGCGCCCCACCTGTCGGCTACTCGCGGTAGCTGACAGGTGGGGCGTGGGGCGCCGTTCGGCGCGGGGACGCGGGATCGGCGAGGAGTGAGTCGGCGGTGAGTTCAGCGGTGAGTTCGCGAAAATCGAGTGAGCTGGCTCATTTGGCGGGTGAGTTGCCTGGTAGAGGGCGTGATCAGCGGAAATGAGTTGGAGTGAGGCGAGTGAGTCCGCCGCCGGTGCCGCCCGCGAACCCCGGATTTCGGGGTTCGCGGGCGGGTGGGGTGGGACTCACTCGGCGGGTACGGAGTCCCGGCCGACGGCGGCGTGGGCGACCTTGGCCGGGTCGACCGGATACATACGCTGCGTACTCGGAACCTTGTAGCCGTAGACGGCGAGCAGGTCGGTGACGTGCTGGATCTGCCACCCGCTGTAGTGGTTCCAGCGGGAGGCGAGCGCCGACGCGACGGCCGCCGCGCGCGGGTGCTGCTCGCCTTCGCGCGGGGTGATCTCGGCCAGCACGGTGAGCATGTCGGCCAGCGGATCCCGCACCACCACGACCTCGGACGTGCCGTTCGCGCCGCCGCCGCGGGCTTCCAGGGCACGGTGGGCGATGTTCTTCTGGTCGTCCGGGGACAGGTAGTAGCTACGCAGGGCGCCGGGTTCGTCCATGAACCCGACCGTGATCAGCGTTCCGCAGTCGTTGAGGCTGGTTTTGGTCTTGGGCTTGAGATCCAGCGCGGAAATCCCTTCCTCGTGCGCCTTCTCCCCGAGGACCGCGTTGTTACGTGCCTTGTTCCCGTTGACCGCCCCGCACGCCCGGTTGGTCGACATCGCCACCAGGTCCCGCGGCAGGCTCTGATCCGAGGGACTGGGGGTGAGAAACGCCAGGTGGACGGCGTATTTGCGGGAGGCCATGAACAGGTTGATCACCAGGTTCACGATCCGTTTGCGGTCTTCGGCCTTGTCCTGGCGGAACAGCCGCTGGCATTCCTCCAGCACCACGATCCGGGGCCGCAGCCCTGGCTCGCGGGCGACGATCTCGCGTCCGGCCTCCAGCACGGAGTTGACGTTGTGCTTCTGCAGCAGCCGACCGCGCGCGGACAGGTCGTCATACAGCTCTTGCAGGTGATCCAGCGCCGCGTTGACGTTGTCCTCCCCTGCGCCCGGGGAGTACTCGTTCAGGCAGGGTGAGATGGCCTCGTAGTCGTTGTTTTCCGCGAATACGAAGACATCCACGTCCACCAGCGGGTCCAGGATCGCCCCGTTGAGCAGGGTCTGCATCAGCGTCGACTTCCCCGAGCCGGGGCTTCCGGCCAGGACGAAGTTCCGTTCGGGCATGTCGGCCACGATCGGTTCCCCGCGCAGGTTCACCCCGACCGGGATACCCTGCCAGTAGTCGGTGGATCCCTCGTGGAGCAGGGGATATGGGTCGACCGGGTCCCGGAGCACGCCGGGGTTGAGCCGGAACAGGTCCATCACCGTGGGGTCGTCGGCGTCGGCGCGGATGAACAGTTCCATCGGCCTGCATGCGAGGTTGTGCGCGAGCATCTCCTTGGCCTTGTCGACGCTCTTGACCGGCGCCCCTTGCGGGAGCCGGATTTTGGTCGACCAGCCCTTGCCGTCGATCATCGGCGGCTGGACCCAGGCGTTGTCGGTGTCGCGCTGGGGCCAGCCTTCCTTGATCATCGCGTTGAGCTTGCTGTTGCCGATGTTGGCCAGCGCCGCGACGATCGCGGACTCGCTCAGCTCCACCCGAAGGTTCTGGGTGGCCTGTTTCCGCAGGTGAACGGGTAGAACCTGGTCCCCGAGACGGTTGCCGTCGCGCCACCAGCGGGACAGTTTCAGCAGCAGCCACGCGGCGGGGAACGCCCACCACCAGGTCACCACGACCACCGCGACGGTGTAGGCGATGGTGAGGGCGTCGCGCCAGACGGCGAGGACGTCGTTGGCGTTGAACACCCCCAGCCACCGGCCGAACCCGTTGATCCCGCCCACGACGACGGAGACGACGAACAGCACCCCGAGCACAGCGGCACCGCGCCAGGTGAGCGACCAGGCCAGCTCGGCTTTCTTCTGTGCCGCGTCCACTCCGACGTGACGGCTTTCGTTGTGTTGCCGGGTCAGCGCCTCCACCGCGGCGGTGTCGCCCTTGTCCTTCGCCGCCGCCCGCGCGGCCTTGAGGTCGGCGTAGTCGCGGTCCGCGCGGCGACGCTGCCGAGCGGCCTCCGCACCCTTGCCGATGATGGAGGCGTGGCGGCACGCGAACCGCCAGCCCCGTCCGGTGAGCCGCTTCCCAGTGCTGGTCCCGGACCGGATCCGGGAAGCGGTCGCGTGTGCGGCGTCCACGGTCGCCACCGCCAGCCTCGCCCGGGTCTCGTCCGACGGTCCGGCCAGGACCCGGCCGGTGCCGTGCAGCACCCGCGTGCCCCATGTCTCCCGCATGTCGGACATGGCCATATCGGTCCCGGGTTCGACCACGTCCCCGTCGATGGTGGCCGGGTCCTGATCCGGTTCGGGGCGGCGGAACGGGACCACCGTCGCCCGCGTCTGCGACCGGCCCAACCCGGTCTGATCGGGACCGGTGAAGGCCGGTCCGGTTGTGCTGTTGTCCCCGGTCCCGTGGGGTGTCGTGTCGTCGTGGGTCATATCGGTGATCCCTTCTCGAAACCCGCGTCGGGTGTGGGTGTGCGAACCCGATGCGGACCGGTTCCGGCCCGGACGGACAAGGCGTGTCCGCGCGGGCCGGGCCGGACCAGACCGGGGTCAGTCCTGGTCGGTGTCACGCTGTTCGGCGAGCAGCCGCTTCGCGGCCGGTTTCCCGCACCGCAGCGTCTTCGCGATCCGGTAAATCGACGCGGTCCCGGGGTCGATGTCCCCGGCCGCGACCGCCTTGTCGAACCGGGCCCGCAACGCCTCGAAGTGGGCGTCCCGGCCCGTCTTGGTGACCGGTCCGGACCGGTCACGGCGTTTGGTGGTGCGGGCGGTTCGGCGCGGTGCGGAACGGTCCGGCGTGGCCTCGGCCGTGCCGTCGCGAGACGGGCCGGGCGGCGGGCCGGGGTCGGTCGCGATCCCGCCGCCCGGCCCCGGTTCCGGGTCGTCGGGGTGTCCCGAACCGAGCAGCTTCGCGAGTTCGGCGTCGAGCGCGTCCGGCGGGCCGACGACGTCCAGGTCGGGGGCGACCGGGACCAGGCGGCGTCGGCGGACCTGGAAGGTGCCGGGGGCGTAGGTGAGGCGGGCGTTGCCCTCGGCGTCGATCTGCGCGGCGGCGGCCTTGAGCGCCGCCCGGGCCGCCGCGCGGGTCTTCGCCGCCCGGGCGGCGGCGAGCTTGTCCGCCGCCCGCTGCGCCTTCGACCGGGGCGGGGTCGCGATCGCCAGCTGATGCGCGACCACCCCGGCCACCGACACCACACCCATGATCAGCGCGGCGTCGAAACCCTGAGGCCAGCCTTTTGCGGCGTTGGTAACGAACGCCAGCGTCCCGAACACCCACACCCCGGTCTGGTATCCCCACACCGGCCGCGTCGGGTATTTCACCCGGGCCACCAGCACGGCGATGGCGAACGCCCACATCCCGAGTTCGGTGATCAGCGGCAGGAGACCGCCCAGCGGGGACCGGTAGACGTCCTCGCCGTAGCCGGACATCGCCGGGGCCGCCATCGCGAACGACACCAGCGCGATCCCGTAGATCAGCCCGTCCACCACATGCGCCTTCGCGAACGCGGTGACCTTGCCCCACTGGGCTTTGCGGTCACCGCGGCGCTTGTCGCGGATGGCGTCGGCGGTGGCCTTCGCCTCCGCCTCCAGCTTCGCGGCCTGCTCGCGGTCGGCGCGGGCCAGGTCGCCGGCCGCCTTCATCAGCGCGATCTCGTTCCCGGTCCGCGCGGTCTCGTCCAGCCGGGCGGCCTCGGCCTTGGCCAGCTTGTTCGCCCGCATCTCTTTCTGCCAGCTCATGGTCAACCTCTCTTCGCCGGAGAACACCAGCGGCAAGGGGCCGGGTGTCCACAGTGGTCACTGACTCGTCTCGTGTGGGGCTGTAGTGGGCCGATACGGCGGGAACTCGGGCTGGTTGCGGACTCGCCACAACAGCCGCCACACCGCCACCGTCACGGTCGTGACGCACACGACCGCGACGGTGGCGAGCACCAGCAGCAGCCATAGCGGCATCAGGCTGTGTCTCTCTCGGTGCCGTGGCTGCTCACCAGCCCTCCTGCGTCCATCCGCAGCTGTCGCAGTGGGCTTCGGAAACGTCGTCCGGGGCGGGCCCGAAGTCGACCTGGACGGTTGCTTCCTCACCGCAGTTGGGGCAGTCGTAGAGCGTCTGCGGACAGTCCTCTATGGACTCATGCCAGTCCACGCAGTCATCGCAGTAGAAGCCGTCGTCGTCCACTGGTCAGCACTCCTCTCCGGTCACGGTGTCGATGCCGCTCGTGCCGGAGTCGCCCGTTCCGGTGTCGCCTTGTCGTGCCAGCACGGGCAAGTCGATGTGGCGGTGGTCGATCCCGGTGGCCAGCCTCGCTCCGAGCGCGTGCCGGTACAGCATTTCGGCCAGCACGACCGAGCGGTGCCGTCCACCGACGCAGCCGTACGCCACGATGACCGGGGCTGGACCGAGGCGGGCCAGGGTGACCGCCATCCGGTAGGTGTCTGCGACCAGTTCGCGGACGCCGGGATAGGCGGCGACCTTGAAGTAGACGTCGGGATGCTTCCCGGTCAGCGCCCGCAGCACGGGCGAGGTGTGCGGGTCCCGGAAACGCTGGCGGACGTCGATGGTGATGTCGGCCGCCGGGGTGTCGTTGTGCCCGTATCCGAACGACACGACCTCCAGGCGAGCGCTCACCGGCCGTCCCCTGTCTCCAGCGGGCACGGGTCGCCTGCCTGGAGCCGCGCGAACTCGGCCTTGGTGACGGTGACCGCCACGAGTTCATGCGGCTGGGGAAGCTGTGCCGCACTGACCATGTCGGTGGAGGCGCAGAACGCGGTGTAAGTGGACACGGGCCGGATGGCGGTGTCTCCCGGGGCGCTGAGGTGATCGATGAACCAGTGCACCGGGGTGGAGGGTTCGGGTTTGGCGGGAACCTCCGGCGTGGGGGTGCAGCCGGTCAGCAGCCCGGCGGCGGCGAGACCGGCCCACCAGCAACGGCGGAGCTTGTGGTGTGCTGTAGCGGTTTTCGTGGTGGTCATGGTCGGCGCTCCTCGGGTGGTCAGGGCGTTTCGCCGGTGGGCACCGCGGTGACGGTGAGGGTGGTGGTCACGGCCGGGCACGGTGTCCCGCGCGCGGGTCGCGCGTCCGCCGCCGCGTCGCCCCCACCGGTCGGTGCGGCGGCGGTGGTGGTGGGGCGTGGTGTCGGTGGTGGGCAGGGCGCCGATCTCGTCGGGGCCGGGGGCCGCACCTGCGGCGGGGTGACGGTGTAGCCGAGCGCGAACAGCGTCCAGAGGGCGATGAACACGACCAGGCCGATGACGATCCGCACAGGGCATCAGCTCCGGTCCGGACGGGCGGCCGGGCACGCGTCCCCGGGCTGCATCCGCAGGAACTGGTCTTTGGTGATGGCCACCGCACGCAGGTCGTCCTCACCGGGCGCGGTCGCGGGACTGTAGGCCCCGGCGGGGACGCAGAACGCGGTGTAGGAGGCGGTGCCGGTGTCGATGTTCTCCTCGCCGTCGAGGTGGTCGACGCGCCACGCCCCGGCCGGCGGGCTCTCCTGTCCTCCGGCGGGCGCCGGGGCGGGGGTGGACGGGCCGGGGTCGCAGCCCGAACCGAGCAGGGTCACCGTGATCGCGAGCGACGCGACAGCGATGGTGGTGGCGATGCGCACGGGCATCAGTCCTTTCTCATCAGCGGTAGAGGAACCGGAACAGCGCCTGTTGCAGGGCCACGTGGTCGTCTCCGCCGGCCAAGGGCGGGTAGCCGTGGGTGGTGAGCACGGCGGCGACGTCGAGCACCAGCCCGAACGTGAACCGCGGGTCCGACTCGGGCGGGTCATCGGGTAGTTCGTCTTCGCGGGATCAGCCATCGATCCTCCGTAGTGGACGGTTGGGGGTCCGGGTTCCGGGCGGGCATCTGTGTGCGGCCGCCCGGAACCCGGGAACCAATGTGTGCGGCGAGAAAGGCGGGTTACTTGGCCTTGGCCTTGGACTTGCCGGTGAACACGACCAGCAGCGACACGACGGCGATCAGGCCGAGGACCAGGGCCGGGGTGAGGCTGTACTCGGCCGGGCTCTTCTGGTGCAGGGAACCGGCGCCCCAGGCGAGCCAGGCGGTGACGGCGGCGATGACGAAGGCGATGAGCTTCATGGGAATTTCTCCAAGGGTTGGTGTGACACAAGGGATGGAGCCGGGATGCGGGCGCCACGATGCGACCGCGCCCCTTGAACGGGTGGTGCGGTGGAGCAGTGGAACGTTTGCTACGGCGCAAGAACAGCGCCGGATCAGGTGGCCGGAACGCTCCGGCCCGAATCGAGCAGGGTCAGGCGGCGCGGCGGTAGGCGGCGGCCTGGTTCTGCACTTTGTCGACGTACCAGTCGGCGTGGTTGTAGGCGAAGATCGCCCGATACGCGTCACCCCGGGCGAGGCCGGAGTCACACAGGTAGTGCGCGGCGGCCGGGATCGCGTGGTCGGGGTCGTAGAGGTTGCCCCCGAGGCCGGGGTGGCGTTTGCGGACTCCGGCGAAGGTGGCGGGCAGGAACTGCATCGGCCCGGCCGCCCCCGCATAGTTCGCCCCCGACGACACGCCCGGGGCTTTCAGGCGGCCGTGGTTGGTCTCGACCTTCCCGATCGCGGCGAGCAGTGCCCAGTCCAGGTTCGGGCAGGTCCCGGCCGCCGCCCGGTAGCGGGCCAGGTAGGCGGGCGGGATGTCGGCCACCCCCGGCCCGGCCTCGGCGACCCGGCCCACGCCGTCCCCGATACCGAGTCCTTCGTCTTTGGTGTAGCCGACGGCGACCGCGGCGATCACGAACAACGCCGCGCCCGCGCCGACTTTCCCCAGCAGCGTCATGGGTATTCACCTCCCGTTCTGCGTCTCGAAGCGGCACCCGGCGGAGTGCGGGGCGCGTGGGCGGTCATGAGGCAACCTCGTCCCGCTGCGCGGCGCCTCCGGTGTCGGGCGTGGTGGCCGGGCTGGTGCGGTGGCGGCGTTGCTGCCAGCGGCGGATGTGGCCGGCGAGCCAGCCGAGCACCGTGGTGATGAACCGGGCCGAGCGGCGGGCCGGGGTCCACTCCCACCCGATCCGCACCGCCAGGCCGAGCCCGATCGGCCAGAGCGCCCAGCCCCATCCGGCCCAGGCGGCGAGCCCGGCCAGCAGCCCGGCGGCGGCGGCCTCGGGCAGCCACCACCCGACCCGGGCGATCGCCCGGTCCACCACCGGCCCGCTGGGGGCGGTCAGGTCACCGCGGTCACGGTGACGGATCTCGTTGCCTGCCATCGTGTTTCTCCCTTCACCCGGTCTCGTGTGGGGCCGGGACGTTCCCGGCGAAACTGTGGGTGATCCGGGCGTCCAACCCGGACTGCACCGCCAGCAGCAACCTGGCGGTCAGCAGCAACGGCCAGCGCAGCAACCCGACGGCCAGGAACAGCAGCACCGCCACCGCGAACCCGGCCAGCCGCCACGACCCGTGCTCCTTCGCGATCTCGAACACGCTCATCACGTGGCTCCCTCAGCCCGTCACCGTGAAGTCGTTGGCAGCAGCCCAAGACCGCAGCCACGCCTGCATCTGCTCGGGCGAGTCAGTCCAGGCCGCCGCCGGGTCAGCGTCGAACGCCCGCGCCACCCGCGCCGCCAGTTCCTGCGAAGGCAGCGCCACCGCGAAACGGGCCGTGGTGGTGAGGCCGTAGCGCATCGGCGACCAGAGGGAGAAGTCGATCCGCAGACCCGAATCACCCTCCGCAGCGAAGTGCGGCGTGATCGCGAGCGACGCGGTCAGCGGCACGAACGGGGCCGGGAACACCACAGTCGTCCCGTCGTTCAGCGCGATCGACAAGTGCACCGCGCCCACAGCAGACCCTTCGACGTAGTGGGCGTCCAGCTTGATCAAAGACATGACAGATTTCCCTTTCAGCAAAACAACAATGAGGTGGTCAGGCGGCGGCCGGACCCTCGGTCAGGCGGGACCACTCGCGGTCCCAGTCGATCTCCTCGCACCCGGCGGGCACGAGCGCGTCGGCGGCGTCGAGCAGCGCTTCGACGGTGCCGCGCGGCAGGGCGAGCTCAGCGGTCCCGGACGGGCTCGACAGGCTCACGAGCACCGCGTCGAACGCGCCGCCGGTGTCGGGGCGGATCCGCACGTCTCCGTGCCCGGACGGTTCGTTCATGCCGGAGGCGAGCAGGTCCCGGGCGAACAGCCACAGCCGAGGACCGGCGGCGAGGGTGACCGCCCACGGGTCGGCCGGGTCGTAGATCAGGAACACCGGGACCCGCTGCGCTCCATTCAGGACGGCGGTGGCGGGATAGGTGAGCGTCACAGCGCCTCCCCGACCAGCTGGTAGCGGAGAACGGCGTCGGCGAGCATCGCGTCGTGGTCGAACGCGAACCCGCCCCGGCCGGCCACCCGGAACGCGACCCGCAGCGGCATCCACGCCGCCGCCGCAGCATCGTCCCCGGCCACCACCGCGGGCATCGACTCCAGCACCGCGCCGTAGGCCACCGACACGTACCGGCCCCGGGCGCCCCGATCAGGGGCGTCGTAGAGCCCGATCCGGTCCAGCGGCACCCCGGACAGGTCCAGGCCGGTTTCCTCGGCGGCCTCCCGCCGCGCGGCCTGCTCCGAGGTCTCGTGGGCGTCGACATGCCCGCCAGGGAAGGCGAGCTTTCCCATGTGCAGCGTCGAACCACGCTCGATCAGCAGCACATGCCACCCGGACTCGGCCAGGGCGAACAGGCACACATCGGCGGCGTAGAACACGGGGTCCCGGTCGTCGAGCTTGGCGGCCAGCTTGGCCGCGATCGATCCGAGTAGCGACATCAGAGGTCCTTCCTGAGCGTGGCCCGGGAGGACAGCAGCGCGGGCAGACACCCGCACTCGTCGTCCTCGTCGTGGTGGAACCCGATGCACCGGTCATCGGGGCAGCCGCATTCGTCACCGCCCCACCGGCCGTCGGCGAAGTAGTTCTCGCGTGCCCACTGGGCTTCGGTGATTCCGGCGCTGCGCAAGTGCTCGCGCGCTTCGGTGCTGAGTCGCACGGGAAAGTCCCTTCGTGAGTTGGTGAGACAGAAACCGAGCAGGGTCAGGCGGCGCGGACGGTCGCGGCCGGGGCGGTCAGCAGATTGGTGACGTAGGAGACGAACGAGCGCTGAGCACACGGGTGCCCGTAACCGGTTTGCGGATCGCGCAGGCTGGCGCCCAGCCAGCGCGTCAACCTGGCCACCGACCAGCCCTGGGCACGGCGCTTCGCGATCGCGGCCACCAGTGCTTCGAGGAACGCCGGCCGGACCTTCGGCGCCCGGGTCGCGGCCCGCACCACCACCGGGCTCAACGGCGTGAGGTTTGACAACGGCGGCCGGGACTCCCGCCCGCGGTGCATCACGGCCTGCCGGGTCTGCTCCTCGGCCAGGATCCGGACCTGCGCGGCCACATCCCGGTACACCCCGGCCCGGGCCAGCAGCCCCGCCTCGGTCGTGCGGCGGACCAGGAGACGGGCGTTGGCCGCCAGCAGCCCGGCCAGCTGCTCGAACCGGCGAGCCACCCCGGCCGCGATCTCGTCCTCGGCCGCCACGACCACCAGCGGGTTCCCCGCAGTCCGCGTCGTCTCGTTCTCGGCCAGCGTCCGCAGCTGGGCCGCGACGTCGCCGTAGACCGTCGCCCGGACCGTGGTCACCGACTCCGGCAGACCAGCCGAGGTCAGCACCGCTGCGTTGCGGGTCAGCGTGTCGGCCAGGTCGCGGAACCGGGCGGCGATCTCGATGCTCACCGTGCGAGTCATGGGACGTCCTTCCGAGCAAGAGGAACCGGCACAAGGCATGGCGGTGCCCCGGAACGAATGCGAGAAATTTCGGGAATATGGCGCGGAAACGCGCCCAGAATCAGAAGATCAGGCGGCGGAAACGGTGCTGGAAGCGAATTCGTCGTGCGTGGCGTGACGGACCTGGTCGATCGCCTCGACCAGACGGATCGCGCTCAACCCGTGCGGGCCGCGAACCTGGCCGCGCAGCTGGTAGTAGGTGCGGTCCAGCCAATCCAGCCGCACGAACGGCGTCGCCGACGCGGGCGGCATCATCGCCATCAGTGCGAAGAACGCGGCCGGAACGAACAGTCGGTCGGTGGTCATCACGCTGCCCACCCCCGCACCGTGCTGATCTCTCCGACACGGAGCCTGACAACAGCGATCACCTCGGCCGTGTCCTCCGCAGCCTGACGCACCTCGTGCGTCAGCAACTCGGCCTCGATCAGCTCCAGTTCGCGATCAAACTCGGCGATCTCCGTGAACAGATCAGCCAGCTCAACCACGCCACCCAACGCCACCGCAGTGGCCACATCACCGGCTAGGCCGGTCGTATCAGCGAAGAAGTCGAAGTCCAGATCGACTGCGTCCATCTCGATCTGACGGCGGCTGGTGTTTGGTCGTGCGGTCCTCACTGTGACGTGGTCTTCCAACAGGGCGAGCGTCGCGGTCATCATGAGCCTCCATGGAGCGAATCGGTTTACATGTTTGCATGCAAACCTGCGAACACCCTGAACGTACGTGATGTCACAGCGGGCGGCAAGAGGTTTGCATGCAAACCCCCGAACGGCCTAGCATTGTGGCCATGCAGCCACGCGAAACAGTTGTCCCTGCCCCGCTCAAGGTGCGTATTGCGGACGACTTGCGCATGCGCATCGAGGCGGGAGAACTTAAGCCAGGAGACTCGCTGCCCACCCTTCAGGAGTTGGGGGAACAGTGGCGATGCTCGCAGGACCCGGTCCGTGCGGCTGTGGCACTACTCAAGCAGCAGGGATTGATTACGGGCGGTCGCGGTAAGGCTCCCGTGGTACGTACTCCGCCTAGGCGGGTTGTTCGGTCTGCGAATCGGCATCAAGCTGAAAAAGACTTGGTACTCACGCCTGAGTCCGTGCGTGGGCGCGTGGGTACATCCGAGATAGAGATGGGGGTGGAAATCTCCGACCTTGGATTCAATACTACGTATCAGATTGTAAATTCCAATCAGGAATTCGCTGAAATATTTGGGGTCGAGTTAGGTGCTCCGCTATTGCAGCGGATATTTGAGTATGTCAATCCGAAGACTGGCCATCGTGAAGCGTGGAGTGTTTCGCACATCCCAAAGGTTCTTGTTGAGGCAAATCCGCTACTGCTGGATGCGAGTAATGAGCCATGGCCAGGCGGGACGCAGCATCAACTCTTCACGGTAGGAATCGAGATCGCCCACGTGACGGACAGGGTTACTGCAAGCATGCCGTCAACTGCGGATGCACAGCTCTGGGACCTAGATGGTGGAGTCCCCATGCTGAAGTGTCGTCGGATATCTCTCGATTCTGACCAACGGGTCGTTGAGACTTCCGATGCTGAATATCCGGCGGACAGGACTGTGCTTAGCTTTGAGACGCCGCTCCTTCCGTGGAGCGACGAGCAGCTGAAGGGGTGACCAATGCCGGTACTTTCTGTCATTACGGCAGGGTATGAGCCCGCGGCGGAATTCTTGTCTGAAGCAATTGAAAGCGTCGCGGCTCAGGAATTGCCGGAGAGCTGGACGTTGGAGTGGATATTCCAAGAGGATGGCGACAATCCGAAGCTGTCCGAGGTTTTCGAGTCTGTTGCCTTTGCCCGGTACGGCTCTAACGGCACTCAACTCGGTGTGGCGACGACTCGAAATCTAGCGCTATCCAGGGCGACAGGCGACCTTGTGCAGGTGCTGGACCAAGACGACGTTTTGCTACCCGGGGCACTCGAAACGCTCATTCCCCTTTTTGAGCAGGAGCCTATCCACTGGGCGATCGGTCAAGCGGATGACCTTATGCCGTCTGGGAAGCGTGTGGCGTGGGAGTCGGCTATGCCGTACGGAAAACTGGAGGCCGGAGCGGTCAACAGGTGGGCAAGCGAGCACGGTGGAAACTGGCCCATTCATTGCGCCAACCTCATGATGCGGACAAGCTCGGTGCGAGCCCTGGGGGGATGGGGCGCTGGCCCTACCGACGATGACCTGATTCTCTTTGCGGCCTTGTCAGAGCTGGCAGCAGGCTGCAACGTAGACGCAGTTACGTGGCTGTACCGGCAGCACGCACGGCAAGCTCACCTCGCAGATACCTGGCGGACCAACAGTGCCAACGGCAGGCGGATCGCAATGCAGCGAGTGCAGGCTCTCAGGGATGCCGGCCTTGCCCTTGACTCGCATGCAGCTCTTGCGATCGGCTCGGCTGACCTGTCGGCGCTCAACATCGGCGAGGCCCTAAAGGAGCCACCGGCGGGAGATCTGTAGTGGCGACAACTTTTGGCGGCTCAGGGGGCTCCCTGCAGGTGGCTTTACCGGCCTGAAGCCAAGAGCAAAATCTTGTGACGACAGCTGTTAGTTGGCACCACGATTTCGCCTGACGTGGCGTTCCTTGGTCGGGTACAGGTGATGGATGGCATGAACGACCGGTGCTGCTTGGCACGAAACCTGGCGGCGTGTCGTGTGTTGGTGGCGAGTTTGAACTCCCCGCCGACGGCGGGTTAGCGGAGAGCTATCTGGCCGTGCGCCCGGTTATGGAGCGTGGCTATCGACAGAAGCAGCCATAGCCCGTAATGAGTGGCCCGTCCGTCTGGAGTGGCTTCGATCTGTCATCTGCCAAGGCTGAAGCGCCAGCCGTGGGACCTGCAACAGCAGTGCCGGAGTGGAACGGGCTATTGGACGATTCGTTGGGCTGCCGCGCTTCTGAAACGACCGGTATGCGGCATGACAGGACGTTGAAGCATTTCCCGTTGACGGTGACCACGCCATCGGCAGTGGGCAGCGGGGCTGTACAAGTGCCGAGGTGCGTGGCCTTTACGGGGTGCGCCGTCGTGCGTCAGTGACCAGGTTGGACCGTTCAGTGCGGACGTTTACCGCCGCGCCAAGTGGGGAGTGCGCGCTTACCGACGGAAACCTCGAACGCGGCTCTGGCCAGCAGCCGCGTCGAGTCCAAGGTGGGCAGCGGTGAGACGTCGGGTGTGACGAGGAGCGGGATCTCGGTACACACCAGCGCGACCGCGTCACATCCTCGGTCACGCAGCCCTTCGATCACCCGAAGGTATTCTTCGCGCGCGGAATCGGTGAACACCCCGTTGACCAACTCGTCGAAGATGATGGTGTTGATGCGATCCCGATCAGCCTCGGGCGGTACCTCGGCGTGGATTCCGTGCGCACCGAGCGCGCGATGGTAGAGCGTGCTGTCCATGGTGTATTTCGTCGCCAGCACGCCGACCCGCCGCCTGCCGTCGCGTGCGGCTTGTTCGGCGACGACCTCGGCGATGTGCAGGCCAGGCAACTCGAGATCGTCACCCGGGGCCTCGATCGCGAGGTGTGCGGTGTTGTCGGGACACGCGAAGAAATCCGCCCCGGCCGCGGCCAGCCTGCGCACGCTGGTCGCCAGCGTCGCGCGGATGGGCGGGTAGTCGTCGGCGTCCCACGCGGGCATGCTGTGGCCCATCGCGATGCAGTCGAGCGTGACGTCGGGATGCTGGTGTGCGCCGAGTTCGCGAGCACCTTCGTTGGCGAACGTGCGCAGGCACAGTGCAGCGCCTTCGACACTGTGCGCGAGGATCCCGAAATGCTTCATTTTTGCCTCTCCATCATTCTTTCGCGTCGTGGTTGTGCGCCAAGCCATGTCGGTCTGCCTCGCGGCGCATTGAGGTCCTGCTCATGATCATCGGCATGGCCGGTAGCAACAACGATTCTCGCTCGTGCGCACCCTGCGCGGTGGGATAGCGCGGCGTTTCATCAGATTTCGTAGCTCCGTGCCACCGCGACGAGATCGCCGTCCTCACGGGTCGACGCGACCACTCCAGGGGGCCTCGGCTGGAACCCCGGCGCGTCAGCGAGGCCAAAGGTCTCGTCGACAGCGGTGATGCGGACGCGGTCGGCACCTGGTGTGCGCACGGTGATGTCGACTCCTCCGGGTGGCAGGTCACGGAAACGGATCTCCGCCGGCCAGGTGTTGGCTCGCGTTCCGGTGACGGTCAGGGTCACCGGTGCCGCTCCCGGTATGGCCGCGGAGGCTTCGACGATCTGGTGATCAATTCGTAGCGTCAACGACGTGGCCGCCCGCCTGGACGCCACGTGCACCGTGCGGGTGTCCCCGTCGCGGGCCCGTACCGAGACCTCCGGCCCTGCTACGGCCATCGGCTTGGCAGCGCCGGTCCACAACCTTCCGCGAGCGTAGCCGGCCGGCAGGGCGGTGATATCGCGGCTGTTCACGTGCTTGCCGGTCCATGCGGTCGGCTCGTCCTCCCCGCTGACCCACGCGGCGGTGCCCGTGTCGGCGTTCAGTACGTAAGCGAGGTGTGTGCGCTCGGGGTGCCGCACGTCGAAACGGTCGACGGCGAGTCCCGCGCCGACCAGGCCCACTGCCAGCACCGCCGCGGTGAGCGGCACTGCCAGGGCGACACGCCTGCCGACGCCGCGGGCAGGACTGGGAAACAACAACTCGACGATCGGCAGCAAGGTCAGGCCGAACAGGACGAGACACGCCGTCCCGACACCGGCGAGCGCCATTCCCATTCCGATGAAGGCGTTGCGGGCCAGAAGGGGCAGCAGCGCCGTGGGGATCACTGTCCCGAGGGTCACCGCGACGACGGGCCAGGCCGCGAACCGTACCGGCAGCCACGCGAGAAGCAGACCGAGCGCGCCGGACATCGCCGTCAGGGCGAAGAGGAAGGACGCTCCCGGCGCCAACACCGCGCAGACCACGCCGAGAGCGGCAGGCCACATCATCGCGCCGATCGCGAGTGCGGCCGGCCCGAGCCGGCGTCGCAGTAAGAGGTACCAGCCGAGCAACGCCAGCCCGGAGAGGGTGGCGAGAGCCGCCTGGTAGGCCAGCGGACGGTGAAGCAAACCACCCATCGCGTCGTAACCGGGTCGCAGTCCTACCAGCAGGGTCCACAGGCCTTGCCCGAGCACTACCGACAAGGCCAACGGCAGCACCGCGGACGCCGCGCCGAGCAGCATCCGTGGCACGCTCGCCAACCGCCGCCGCCGCGTGATCAGCACCAAGGCCGCCACCAGCAACACCGCCAGGATCGCGACCGGCCAGACCAGTGTGTCGGAGTAGGTGATCATCGTCCCGAAGAGCCGGAAGTAGGTCGCGTCGTGGCCGGAGGTGAGCGTGGGCAGGTCGGCGTCACCGAACGCGCCGGAGAGATGGAGCATGTTCTCGCCCAGGTGCTGCAGGCTGCCTCGATCGAGGTTGGCGATGGAGTCGTCGGCGGTGTGGTAGCGAGACGCCCCTTCGATGTAGGCGGAATTCAGTCCGGTGAAGCCGGCTTGCGACAGCGCGGTGAAGTCACTGTTGTTCGGCAGCATCCGGTACATTTCGACCATCGACGAGTCACCCCGTGGATGCGGCACGGCGTCGGTGAACAACGAGACCAACTCCGAGTTACCCCTCGACGTCTCGAACATCAGCGATGGTCCGCTGACCCCTCGCGCCTCCCAGTTGAGCACCACGCCACCCCGGCGAGCCAAGGGGTGTTCCCGGACGAAAGCGTTGGCGCCCAACAGTCCGTCCTCCTCACCATCGGTGAACAACAGCACCAAGTCGTTGCGTAGCCGTCCCTGTTCGCCGAGCGTTCGCGCGATCTCCACCATGGCGGCGACCGCGGCGCCGTCATCGGAGGCGCCGGGTCCGGCAGCAGCGGAGTCGTAGTGGGCGGCGAGCACAACCGCTCCGGTGGAGTCCCGGCCGGGCAGCGTGGCCACCACGTTCTCGACCCTGCCGAAGGTCGCGAGTCCCGCCGCTGATCGTGAGCCGACCGAGTGCTGGATCTCCACCGCGAAACCCGCCGACCGGAGCTGTTGGGTCAGGTAATCCCTGGCGCGGTCACTGGCTGGGCTGCCCAGCGGACGCGGTTCGGTGGCGAACCGTTCGAGATGAGACATTGCCCGCTCGGCACTGAACTGCTGTTCTGGCGCCGACGCGGGAACGGGCTGCTGGACGCTGCCCTCGGACATGACAGTCACCAACAGTGCGGCGGCAAGAGCCAGTAGAGCGGCTATCCCCGTGACGGCCCTGCGTGGCACGTCGATCAATTTTTTGATCACGCCGGAACCCTAAGCAGCAGGCACGATGCCGATAATGGTGTATTCCGCACAAACAGGGTGCGGTTTTCCGCATCCCGCCATCCGGCACCGGGCTTGCCGGGATGCCACCAACCCAACTTCCGGACCCTCACATTGCCGTTCGTCGGAACCGATACACGCTCATCGGCAGAAGAGGGCGTTCGCGACAGGAAGAGACTGGCGCGCAGGCGCCGCTATCGAAAACGTGTTCTTGCAACGACGCCGTGCCGCAACGATATTGGCTACTGACGGATGCCCGTGCCACCGAGCCGCGCCGGTCAACCAACTTGTTGTGCTTACTGACCATGCAACCGGTCGCCAGCGGGGAACCGGACTGGTCATCCGCAGGTGGCCGTCTACGGGAAATCCGACTGGCCACTGACAGTCGGTGTCTATTTCGATCGCTGGCGAAGGGGGGCGTGACCGACGGCGTGGCGCGTCCCATGGCTTCGGGGCGAGCGCTTGGATGTCGCGGTGGTGGTCGAGCCTGGGCCGGTGTGGTCGCACGCGTGCAGCTGGGTGGATCTGGCGTGGAGCGAGTCGTCGTTCGTCGACGGCTCGGCGCGGCTGCGGCTGGAGGACTGGCCTCGCCGGTGGTCGGCGGTGGTTCGTCTCGGTGGCGGTCAGGTGTCGGTCCCTGTCCGGGACCTTGCTGAAGTGCCGTTGAGTATGCGAGAGCCGGTCCGGCGTTTTTCGTGGCATCGGGGTTCGCGACATCGTCCTGGGCTGGAGTATCTGGTCAGCACGGGGCGGATGCATGGGTTCGAGTCGCTGGCCGAGGCCAAGCTGCTGCTGATGCTGGATTTCGCGGGTGGAGTGACGGATGTGCTGTCGCAGCCGTTTCGGCTGCGGTTTGTGGCCGAGACTGGCGCGCGTGAGCACGTTCCCGATTTTTTCGTTGAGACGTCGGCCGGGTGTTGGGTAATCGACGTTCGTCCGGCGGGCCGGATCCAAGAACGGGACGTGATCGCGTTCGCCGCGTCGGCGGAGCTCGCGACGTCGCTGGGCTGGGGCTATCGGGTGGTGACCGGATGGGATCCGGTTGCCGTGGCGACGGTGGATGCGCTCTCGGCGCAGCGGCGGCCGTTGACTGATCGGCTTGAGATGGTCGAGACCGTGCTCGCCGCAGTGGAGGGCGGTCCTCGCCCGTTCGGTGAGGTCGCGGCCGCGACGATCGCACCGGCGGTCGCGCGGGCTTATCTGCTGCATCTGCTCTGGCACCGCCGATTGACGATGAATATGCGGCTTCCCCTGGGGGACGACACACAGGTCTGGCTGGCACGGTGACAGGTCACCTGGATCTGGCGCCGGGGGCGGTGCTGGTGCTGGCCGGTGTCGAGTGGACGGTCGAGCGCACCGAACCACATGCGGGACGGGTCGTGCTGGTCTCGTCGGACGGGCAGCGGATGCCGGTCACGATGAAGTTCCTCATGCACCATCCGGACTGCCGGGCCTCGACCCGAACGGCGGCCGCAGCCGCGCAACGACAGCGGCAGGATCCGACCGCGGCTGACCTGACGCCGCACCAGCGTGAGGTGGTGACCTTGCGGCTGGCGCATCTTTTGGAGGTGGAGACGGGTTTCCGCGCCGGAGACCCGTTGCGGTCGGAGCCAGGTGAGCCGCGACCGGAGTTCGATCCGGCCGCCACCACGGTGAACCAGCGACGAGAGGCGAAGGTCACCGAGCTCGCGGGGCTGGATCGGACGCAGGCGCGGCTGCTGGGCCTGGACAAGATCAGCGTCCGGACGCTGGCCCGCTGGGCCGGTCGCTACCGTCGAGCAGGGTCCATCGGCTGCGCTGATGACCGCTGGCTGCGTC
This sequence comes from Amycolatopsis sp. NPDC041971, assembly GCF_055588925.1. Lineage (NCBI taxonomy): Bacteria > Bacillati > Actinomycetota > Actinomycetes > Pseudonocardiales > Pseudonocardiaceae > Amycolatopsis > Amycolatopsis sp. NPDC041971. Next base: position 289,899 of record NZ_JBVJCE010000008.1, read on the forward strand.
GCTCAGGCGGTCATCCGAGCGTCACGGAAACGGTTCGCGAGGCCATCTACGCCGTCCACGCCGAGACACTGCACCGATCGCGGATGAGCATGCGGGCTCGCGAGCGCCTGATCCACCAGTATGTCCGCGAGCAGCACAGGGCCGAGACGACGGCGCAGATTCCCTCCTACGAGACGTTGCGGCTGGTCTGGGCGGACTGGTTCGGCTCGAGTGGAGGGCGGCAGCGCTACGTCCGGTCGGCGGCGAAGCCGACGAGCGGGCAGCATGTGGTGATCCACCGGCCGGGGCAGGTCGTCGCGATGGACACCACGATCTTGCCTGTGAAGGTCCGGGAGACGGTGTTCGGTGATCCGGTGTCGGTTCACCTGACGCTGGCGCTGGACGTTCACACCAGGTCGTTGGTGGCGTTCCGGCTGACGCTGGTCTCCGACAGCTCGGTCGACGTCGCGATGGTGCTGCGGGACATCATGATGCCGTTGCCGATGCGCCCAGACTGGGGCGATGACCTGGAATGGCCCTATCCGGGGTTGCCGGCGAACGTGGTCGCCGAGTTCGCCGGGCACCGGGTCGCCGGGCTGCCGTTCTTCGCGCCGGAGACGGTCACCACCGATCACGGATCGGTCTATCGCAACCACCATCTGGTCGAGGTCGAGCGCGTGATCGGCGCGAACATCCTGCCCGCGCGGGTTCTCCGCCCGACCGACAAGCAAGCCGTCGAGCGGGCATTCGGCTCGATCCGGTCGCTGCTGTTCGAGGTCCTGCCCGGCTATTGCGGGGTCGACGTCTACGACCGCGGCGCGGATCCGGAGTCCGACGCGACGCTGACGATCGACGCGATGGAGCACCTGATCGCGACCTGGATCGTCTCGGTCTGGCAGAACCGGCGGCTCGGTGAGCACGCCCCGAGCTGGGACCCGGCCGGGGACCACAGCCCGAACACCCTGTTCGCCGCGGCGATGAACCAGGGCGGCTTCGCGATGCAGATCCCGACGCCGGAGCTCTACTACCAGCTGCTGCCCGCGCATCACGTCGTTATCCACGGCCAGCGGGGCGTGAAGATCCGCGGCCTGTTCTACGACGGCCCGGCCCTGGATCCTTACCGGCACGAAAAGTCGGTGCGCGGCGGACGGCACAAGGGAAAGTGGCAGATCCGCCGGGATCCCCGCGACGCGCGGACGGTGTTCTTCCAGGACCCGCGCACGCACGCCTGGCACACGCTGCGCTGGACCGGACTCCCGCCGGAGGACGAGGTTCCCGCCTTCAGCGACGCCCGCGCCCGCGACCTGCTCGCGGCCGCGAAAGCGGCCGGGCTGAAGCCACGCAGCGACACCGAGCTGTTGCCGCTGCTGCTGGATTTGCTCGGTGCGCACGTCCCGGTCGAGTCTTGGCCAACGCTGGCCAAGGCCCGGCGCACTGAACTGGCCCGTGACACCACGCAAGGTCGCGCGGCGGCCGCGGACCGGATCAGTGCTCGGCCGCTGCGGGAAGCCACCGCACCAGGACGAAGCACACCCGCCCCCGCGCCGGCGCCCGGCCCGGCGAGCTGGCCTGAGCACTCTCGGACCGTCGAGCAGGCCGTCGACGGCGACCGGCGGCGGCGACGGGAGGCGCTCGGCGACCAGCCCCCGGCCCGGCCCGCGCGGCTGGGAGATGCGTTCCGGCGCGGCAACCTGTTCCTGCTCGCCGACGACCCGGCCGACACTGCGGAAGGTGATTCGTGAGCACCAGCCCCGATTCCGAGGCCAACTCGTTCGTCCTTCCCGGACAGATCCCGGACCGGGAAACCGTCGAAGGCTGGAAGCAATGGCGGCTGACCCGTCACCGGTTCGTCCCGGCGCCCACGCTGGATCTGGCCACCTACAAGGCGTTGAGCCCTCGGAAGCGGCAGCTGCACGACCTGCACCGCGCGGCCACGCACGCGAACCTGCCGCTGCTGGAAACGCCGATGACGCGCGCGGTCGGGCGGATCATGCGGTCGCGGCTCCAGACCAACGCGCTCAAGCACAAGCCGACCACCCGGGCCGGGCTGATGATCACCGGCGGTGGTTACCAGGGCAAGACCGAAACCACCTGCGAGATCGCGGCCGCGTTCGAGGACACCTGGCTGGACATGCACGCCCAGCTCAACCCGAACGCCGTTGCGGGCACCCGCGACCTGCACGCCCCGGTCGCCTACGTCCAGACCCCGGTGACCGCGAAACCGAAAAGCACCTGCCAGGCGATCCTGGATTTCTTCGGCGCCGATCACAAAGGGATGACGCTTCCTCAGCTCACGCGGGCGGTCCGGGCGTCACTGCACGACCACGGCAACCGGGTCTTGCTGCTGGACGACATCACCCGGCTGAAAATGCACCGCGCCGACGACCAGGACACCCTCGACCTGATGCGCGCGTTCATGAGCATGCACACCACGTTGGTGTTGGTCGGGGTGAACATTCCCGGTTCCGGGCTGCTGCGGGAAGGACGTCACGACCCGCGCACCGGCCACTGGGTGTTCCCGCCCTCGCGCGGATGCCTGGGCGACGACCCGTCCACGCAGACCGAACGCCGCTTCGACCTGATCCACCTCGAACCGTTCACCTATGACACCCCAGACGGCATCGCGGCCTGGACCGCGCATCTGGCCGGGCTGCAGGACGAACTCCGGCTCTTCCACTCGGGCCCGGACATGCTCACCGGCGGCACGATGCCCGAATACCTGTTCCGTCGCACCAGAGGCGTCGTCGGCCTGCTGGAGCGGCTTGTCGAGGAAGGCTGCGCCGAAGCCGTCGACACCGGCGCCGAAGTGCTCACCGAGGACCTGCTCGACGGCATCCTCATCGACCTCGGCAACGACCCCACTCGCGATCCCGCCGCCGGCGAAGTTCCCGCCGTCCCCGCAGCCGGCACGCGGAAACGACGCGGACGCAAGCCGCGAAACACCGTCTTCGACGACACCGGCACCCCGGCCACTGGGGAGGCCAGTGCATGATCCGGCCGTTGCCACGCAGTCTCGACCCGCTTCCCGACGAATCCCTGATCGGGTTCCTGCTGCGGCTGTCTCACCGGCTCGAACTGCCGCCCGCCCGCCTCGCGACACTGACCGGGCTGAGCAGGAAAGCCCGACCTGCCGTCGCGATCCATCAGCTGCGGATCCCCTCGGCGAACGTGGTGGACTTCGGGAAGGCGACCCGGCTGGCACAGACGGAGATCGCCGAACTCTGCCTGGACAGCATGCGAGAGCGCTACCCGCCACTGGATCTGCAATACACCGACGACAGCAACTTCGTCCGCCGCAACAAGAACCTGCCGAGCGTCCCCGGCTGGGTTCTCACCAGTGCGACCCGTTACTGCCCGGACTGCCTCGCCGGCGACGGCAGCGCGCTCCAGCAGGACCACGGCGGCCCCTGGCGAAAGAAATGGCGCCTGGCCGTCGTCTTCGCCTGCCCACTCCATCACCGGCTTCTGCGTTACCACTGCCCGCGCTGCAAGATTCCCGCTCTCCAACGCACCCGAGCCAACCCCCGGATCTTCGCCGCGCAGATGCTCATCCAGCACCCCGTTCAATGCCGCGGCACCTCCTCCCAGGCGCCACTCGATGCGCCGGCTTCCGCCTGCGGACACCGGCTCGATCACGACGTCGTCCAGCCGAACGAGCCCACCCGGGAAACACTGCAGCACCTGCTCCAGTTCCAGAGCGAACTGCTGACCCGGATGCAACTCGACCGCGACGACGTGACCACACACCCCGACAGCGGGAACCGCTACTTCTACGACCTGCACCTGATCACGCGGCTCATTCGCAGATCCTGGCCGTTCGCGGCTCAGCTCGCCCCACCACCGCACATCGACCTCGACATCCTCGATGGCCACGTCGACCAGCTCCGACGCGACATGGCCAGGACCCGGGAGGCGGGCAAACAAGTCCAGAACAAACTGCTGCGCGGAGGCCCGCCGGACGACCCGCACGCCTCCGCCCACCTGCTGGCCTTCGCCGGACACCTGCGCGAGGACAGCGACGCGCTCCGCGCGCTGGTGTCCTCGGTGAGCGGCGGCAGCCTCTGGGGGCGCGAACTCGAGGCGTTCCTCCGCCACTGCTCAGCAACAACACAAGCGGCCGCCGAGCCACACGTGAAGGCGGAGCTGTCGAAGGTCCCTGCAAATCGACGCAAGGAAGCACCGCCGCCGCCACGACGACGCCGACCTGCCTTGATCGAGTCCATGCCCATGCTCAAGTGGCGGCTGACCATTGATCCCCGCCACATTCCGCACTACCTGGACGACGATCACATCCGGCCGCTCACCATGCTCATCCCCGAAACCGCCATGCAACGGCGCACGGTGCACCGCTTCGCGGCCACCACCGCGATCCGCTCCGTCGGGCTCTCGATGGAGGCGGCGACCGCCGCGCTGGATCTGCCTCACGGCTGGGGAGCTCGCGCCAACAAGGCCGTCGCCCACTGGACCAGATGGACAAAACTGAACGACGCCGCAGCCCAGGTCACGGCAGCAGTCCAAGACGTAATCGAAAGACTCAACAGCACCCCGCCGAAGATCGACTATCAACGACGCAGACGTGCGCTCGACGGCTGGCTGATTCCCGAAGACGTCTGGGAGACCGTCACCGAACCACTGCAGCGCCTGCCTCACCCAGCGAAGGACTTCGGCCCCCGCAAACGCCACATCACCTCGCTGCTGCTCTGGACCGTGATCACCAGCGGCGACTACCGCGCGACCTCCCTGTTCCGCAACCGGACCCAGATCAGGCCGCGGGACGACCGGTTCGCCAGCCTGACACACCGGCTGATGTTCGAGTTCTTGACCGGCAAGGGCAAGGAGCGCAACAAGCACGTCTTCGACCTGCTCAACGCGTTCGCTCCATACCGAGACCAACTCGAACACGCCATCGACCACTGTGACTAAGCGCTTCCGCTGGCCAGTTGAGCGTGTTGTTGGCCAGTGGGACTGACTTCTGGCTATGTCGGTCTCACCTGAAACCGGATGCCGGTCTCGTTCGACACCAGCATGATGAGGGGTATCGGATGTCGATGGGCGCCGACACCACGGGTGTTCCGGCAGGGATCGGGCCCTCGTTCCGCTACCGCAGAGTCCGCGAACGACGACGAACTCTCAGTCGACGTGGCCGTAGTACTCGGGAAAAATCGGGCGTCGCCGCGGCTGACCCACGGCGCCCGTCCGGTGTCGCCCGATCGTGTCGGTATCGCCCGTGTGACAGCTGACGGCCAGTCACCGCCCGCTGCCCGTACCGGTGCTAGTGCACACGTTCGGGAACCACCCGATGTGATGACAGAGGCGGGACCGGGCGCGCGTTCGGGTGGCCGTGGTGTCGGCGGCGCAGCCAAGACGGTAGGTGTGGATTCTGAGCGGACGCGGTTCCAGTCGCGCGGAGGGCCGTGCGCCCGTGTCCGGATTGTGGGCCGTCCGATGGACACGACAGCGGTGAGCGCCACGCAGCGGTACGGCGACCTGGAGTTGGGCTTCACCACCCAGTCGACCCTCAACTATCGACACCCGAGCAACAGCACAGCCATTCACAAACCGGTTTACTACCAGGACCTGATCTGGTTCAGCACCGGCTACAAGGTCGGTCCGGTCGACCAGTCCGGCCTGGCCGGCATGTTGATGCTCAAGGATCGCTCTGCCAGCGGGGATCTGCTGAGGCCTCCGGTGCGGTGGGAGAGGATCGCGGAGCTGCCGTCCCCTGACCGGTGGCCGTACGGCTTGTGGCGGCCGATCCCGCCCGACGGGTACGTCGCGCTGGGCGACGTGTTCTACCGATGGGACATCCCACCGGAGACGTCCCCGGACTACTCGCGGAACATCGCGTGTGTCAAGCGCACCCACAACGGCCGCTCCTACGTCCGCGAGGGCGAGGTCGGCACCAAGGTGTTCGAGGTCGGCGACGTGAAGCTGTGGTCGGTGGTGACCCCGCCCTACCCCGACGGCGACCTCGACGAGCACCTGTACCTGCCGGTGGGCAATTTCACCGCGGTGACGTCCTCGGGAACGCCGTCGCCCACCGCGACGACATGGATCCTGGACCTGCCCGCGGTGGTGGAGAAGCGGGAGGGCCCGGAGATCCCCGAGTTGACCTCGCACGCCCGGCCTCCGGCGCAGACCGTGATCGCCGACCGGGTGGTCACCGTGCCCTACTACCTGGTCGACGACCGCGGCCGCGACGAGACGTGGAAGGTCGCCAACTCGCCCTTCTACAAGATCCGCCGCAAGCGCCACTACGAGCTGATCCTCTACCGCGACAACCGCAACGGCACGCAACCGCAACCGGAGTCCCAAGCGGTCACCACCGGCGTCACCCACGAGCAGGGCGAGACGTTCAGCGAGAACACCGGCATCACCGTGGGCATGTCGGTCGGGGTCTCGGCCGGGGCCAAACCCTTCGGCATGGGCACCGAGGTCACCGTGACCGCGTCGGTGTCGGCCACCGTCGAACTGGGCTACGAACGGCGGACCAACGTCTCCACCATGCGGCAGGAGACCAAGACCCGGGGACTGACCGTCCCGCCCGCCAGCTCGGCCTGCCTGTGGATGGAACACCACGAGATCGTCCCGGTCCGCGCCAACGGCGACACCCTCGGCTCCCAGGCCGCGCTCGGGTTCACCACCGACTACTACGTCACCGGCGAGTACCCCGGCGGCTCCGGCGCCACCTACTTCGAAGTCACCCCCGACGGCGAACAGACGGCCGGCCCCACCAGCCACCTGCCACCCGAACCCGCGACCCCCACCCCGGCGCCGGCCACCGACACCCGACCCGCCACCGTCACCACCGCCGACTGACCACACCCCGCAGGCCGGCACCGGCGGCACCGGCGACGGACCACGCCGTCCGCCGCCGGTGCCGGCGTTCAGGACGGGACGACGTTCTCCGCCTGAGGTCCCTTCTGGCCCGCGACGACGTCGAAAGTGACCTTCTGCCCCTCCTGCAGTTCGCGGAAGCCTGCCGCGCTGATCGCCGTGAAGTGCACGAAGACGTCGGGACCACCGCCGTCCTGCTCGATGAAACCGAACCCCTTCTCGGGGTTGAACCACTTCACTGTGCCGCTTGCCATGCTTCCTCCGTGCTCCGACAACGTTGATCACCCATCATTCCGTGCCCGCCGCAGGAGCGAACAGGAAGCGCACCCGTCACCACACCACCGCGCGTCACGGCACGCCCACCGCGCGACAACCTGCCCGGCGCGCCGCGCGAGCAGTCACCCCAACGAGCGCGCGTCCACGGCCAGGGCGCCGCCGGACACGGACAACCGCACGATGTCGGACAGCGCACAGCACGAGCACTTACCGCAGCCTGCCTGCCTTGAACGGTCGACGCTGACTTGACAGGGAAATCCGCTGCCGCGCGCTGAGCGGCGACCCGGACGACGGCTCCGTCATCACGCCCTCGTGCGGCGTTACGAGCACACAACAGGCCGCATCGCCGTTGCGGGACCCGCGGTCGCCGCACTCGTCAATGGCTGACAGCGTCGTGCCCGCGGAGATATCCGCTCGTGCTGGTAAGCCCGCGTATTCGTTCGACGCGTGCCCGCTACCTGGACGCTGCCGTCGAGCACCTGCGGACGCTGCCCGCCGAGATCCGCGAGCACGACGTCCTGGACGAGGACGTTGCCCGCGTCTCCCCGCTCAAGCACGCGAACCTCAACGTCCTGGGCGCTACACCTTCCGCCGCTCCCAGCCGGACGACGGCGGTCTGCGGCCCCTGCGCGACCCGGCCGCCGTCGGGCTCGATGAGGACGGCAACGACCAGGATGGGGTGTGAGACACGTGCCAGAAGGGGCAACATGATGATCTTGAATCCTGGTCCGCTATGAGTTGGGGTCCCGGGAGACGGGACAGAAACGGGTGGTCCGCGTCGCTGTGGGTCATCCGTACGGGTGGTCGGGAGCGGCCTGCCCGCCTGTCTGTGCACTGAGGTGCGAGGATGCGGTCATGCCTGCATGGAGTGATCAATTTGGTGTAGCACGCCGCCGGTTCCTCAAGGGCGTGTTCGCCACCGCCGCGGGCGGCGTCCTGGTACCGGCCGTTGCGCGTCCCGCGCGGGCGGCCGGCGCCCTCCCCCCTGTCGGGCAGACGGTCCGTTTGCACACCCTCGTCTACGGCGCCGTCATGACAAGCGGGCTTCACCCCGGCGAGCAGAGCCTCGACTTCACCGGCGCCCGTACGGTCAAAGTACTGGCGGGAGGCCCTGACTTCGTACGGCTGCAAACGCTCGACTTCATGATGAGGGCAACTCACCCGCTCTTCGGCCAGATCACGATGCGCCTGCCGGCCACCGACGTTTCGCCGCCGGGCACCCTGCGGGAGTCATCCGGCAAACTCACCGAAGCGTGGACCGAGAACTGCGAGATCACGTTGGAGAAGTCCGGAAGCCTGGAGGGCCCGTTCACGTTCGCCACGGAGAAGCCGCTGCGAGCAAATGCGGCCATGTCCAGCTGGCCGCCCGGCACGGCCGGCTCACCAGCAGGCGGTGTCACCTACTCGGTCCAGCCGCTGACGTTCACGTCAGGCGGCAGGCGGATCGACTTCAGGGCATTCCCCCTCATCGTCCGCGGCTAGCGCCGTAGCCCACCCCGCCCGCCCCCCGGGGGGGGCTTCAGACCGGTGGGTTGAGAAACACCTACCCAGCAGGCCCATGGTGATCGCGGTACGAGGCGTGCAACGCGGACCTGACGCTGCTGGCCGGAACTCTTCAGGGGACGAACGTCGTTGATCTCGCGCCGCAGCTCCGCGTCGGCGAGGTAGTCGCAGATGAACGCCGTACGTACCGCACGCCCGAGTTCCTCGATCGCCCGGTACGTCGGATGCTTCGGCCCGCCGCGGGTGATTGGGGGCCGCCACCAAGGCGTCCCGCGAGTACTGGACGGTGCTGCGTGACCAGCGGTAGGAGCGCCTCCGGAAGGTCAGCCCCCGCCTTCGCCATCTGGGCGAACCGGTTAGCTCCAACGGCTGTTCCATTGTTCCCCGAGGCCGGAATACCTCGACACCGAAGAAGACGCCGCCCGCTGGGTGTCCCGCGCGTTCACTGCCTCCCGACCGGGCTGCTCCGCGCTGGCGCCAGCCAAGTCGAACTGGCCTTGTGCGGCGTGGTCATCATGCTCGGCTCGGCCCTAGCCGAGCCCGACAAGGCGAATCAGTAGACCCCGATCAGATGTCAGCGGGGGTCAGTGGGTCCAAGTGATCGTGGACTGGGTTGACGCGACGCGCTTGAACCCCGGCAGGCCGTTGGGGCAGCTGGCCGGAGTGGTCAAAGCGCTCGACGGTACGGCAGTGGCGGTGCCACCGGCAAGGGCACCGCTGGTGATCGTCGCGGACAAGGTGGGGATGCCGTTGAGCGGGTTGACGTTGACGGTGAAGGTGAAACTGCTGGTAGCGGCGCTTAGGTCGGACCTGAGCCAGGACACCGTGCCCGTGCCCTTGATGGTCAGTTGGGGGCAGGCGGTGGCCGTTCCCTGGCCTGTGATGACGGCCGCCGACAGACCGGCTGCGGTGTCGGTGGGAGAAACGCAGGACGTCATCGCTCCAACGGCCCGGACCGTGGTGAGGCCGGTGCGGCCGAACTCGAGTTGAAAGGCGATGTTGCAGACGAGGTCGACGGCCGGCACCTGCACCGTTGACGCGGTCTGTGTTGTTGACGCCGTCTGTGTTGCTGACGCGGCCGACGCCGGGAGCGTGGTCAATAGCGCGACGACCAGGCCCGCAAGACAACGACGAATCAACGAGGACGACATGACGGCCCTTCTCTCCTGCGTTCCAGCGGGGCGCCACGATGATCGGCGTCCTCTGTCGCTACCGCGAGCACCATGGCACGCCCTGCGGACGGTGCCGCCATACCTGACGGATGACCACACCATCGAGTTGTCCTTCTCACCGAGACGGCCCAGCGACCAGCGATTTCACGCACGGCGTCGTCGTGAGGGAGACAGATCGCTCAGCTGAAGCGACGATCGGGGAAGAGAAAGTTCGACACTTCGCCGTGGGCGGGACGCCTCCCAACCGCGCGGACCCGGTGTGCGGGAACCCTTCAAGCCCCGAAGTGACAGATAGCGTGATCAGGTGACAGATAGCGTGGTCCGTCACACGTGGTCAGTCATAGTGACCTCGGCCACCGCCATGCCAACTAGCGCTGGGAGATGCCAACTAGCGCCTGTCGTCACAAATCTGGTTGCCTGATGCCCCCTGGCGGCATCTACATGATCGCTCATAGGTTCGAGGTAACTTGTATCGCCACAGGTCAAGAGTGCTGACCTGGTCTCATTTGGCACTCGATGCGGTGTCTAGTTGGGCCATTGGAGTGACTCTCGACATGGGGTGGTAACGGCTTACTCTTGGTCTGAGACACTGTGGATGAGCGGTGGAGAACCAGGCGAAACCTGTGGACAACCTGTGGACAACCGCGTGAGCCGGGGAGGTTGGTGCTGGTGAGTTACGACGCGCTCACGATCGCAAAATGGTTCGTGGCATGGGCGGACGCGGAAGACGACGCTGGCGTGTCGAACCTCAAGCTTCAAAAGCTCCTCTATTACGCACAGGGGCACTACCTCGCAATGCACGGGAAGCCTCTTTTTGAGGATCCCATTCAGGCGTGGTCGCATGGTCCTGTGGTCAAGGATGTCTATCATGAGTTCAAGGTATTCGAGGGGAACCTCGTATCCTTGGAGGACGGGGATCCTTTTCAGTGGGCTGATGTCGATGATGGAACAACTCAGTTCCTTATTCGAGTCTGGAACACGTACGGTGAGTTTGCTGCTTGGCGTTTGCGTAACATGACTCACTCTGAAGCCCCCTGGAAAGATAACTTCGAGCCTTCCGTGTATGGCAAAGAGATTCCAAAAGAAGATATTCGTAAGTTCTTTGCTTCTCGTGTCGGGCGAAACTGATAGTCGTGGCGCACAAGAACAGAGGAAAGAAGCCTGTCGATAAGGCAGGGCAAAAGCTTCCGAAGGCTGACGCGCCAGTCGACTACAATACTCAGACTCCAAAATTCTGTTTGCGACATCTGCACAAAGACTTTAACGTTCTAAGTCTAGTGGATAATGATGCGCGCTCCGCCTTCGCGACCGCCTTGCAGTCTCGTTCCCAGTTGACGTGGAAAGAGATAACCCTGGCGCCAAAGCACGGCTTGGGGCAAGAGTTTATTCCGAAAGGGCAGATAAAGGCGCCAATTCCGCCCGGATTTCAGGATCAAGAAAGATTCCTGGTGTTGCGCTATAATGGCAAGCTTCCTATGGCCGGAGTTCGAATCCTGGACATTTTTCATATTCTGTGGATTGAGCCCCAATTTGGAATGTTGTACGATCATGGATAGGCGGCTTCGCTTTAAAATGTTGGCCGAAGCGGGCATGGAATCCCTGGTCGAATGGGGTAAAGTGTGATCCCGCGGTATGGCGCTTTGGAACTCAATCCCACCTTGCCCGATGTGACGAGATTTTGGTTGCCGGACGACGACGAGGTGTCCGGAGAGGGTTTCGGATACTTCAGGGATACGTGGCTAATCTATGATGTTCAGCCCGATGAGGCTGCCCGTATTTTGGCTGAAGATCGTCGCCTTGTTGAGCTGGTTGGTTCATTTGCTGTCGATGGTGACGAGTATGATGGAATTGCATCGGCGATAGAAAGCCTTGATTCGGGGCGGATTCCTGAAACCTGCAAAAGTCGTCCGGGCTACCAGTCGGTTCGTAGCGAGGTCGGAGACGAAGAAGACGGCTCTCCTGTGGAGGCCCTGGAGCTGGGAGTGGCTGGCATCACGTACGCCCTCAGCGCAGCGGGCTTCCTGCCGGCCGCTAGTTGCCGAGGACACGCGGGACAGAGAACCTGGGCTGTTTATCCCGTGGTCTACGTCGCTACTGATCGTGACCATGCTGAGGCACTTGCTCCGCTGGTGGGGCAAAATGACTGCGGGTTCTCGCTGGACCCGGCCCGCAAGAACCTCTTGGTCGTGGAGGCTCCTTCGGCGCTGGAAATGCTAGGCCTTGCCGAGGCGGTTCTTGGTCAGATCGACTCCTTCAGCGGGCAGGCTTACCAGATGAGTGAGGAAATGCGCGATGCGTACGGCTACTGAGGGTGCCTAAACCTCATAGCAGAAAGTGTCTGGGTGTCTGCCTATAGTGCAGACACCCAGACACGTCCTTCAGCTGAATCGGCCCCGGAGATCCGGGTGATCCAGGGCGTTCTTGCTAGAAGAGACCCGGGATGTTCTTCTCTGCTGTCTCCTTGCGCTTTCGCGCCTTCCGCTCGCGCTCATGTTGCGTTACGCGGGCCTGGGGGCCTTCGGCTGGCCAGTCGGGCGCGGGTCCGGTCAGCTGGTAGGTGACGTGAGTTACGCCGTCGGCGTCCTTGGTGCGTTTCGATTCGATCGGCCATCCGAGCATGTAGCGCAGCTCGCGCAGGCGCTTGAGGGGGTCGCCCTTGTGGGTATCCCGGGCGACGAGAGACACCAGGGAGACAGGGCACGGGCGGTGGGCGGCGTGGAACGCCTTGAGGAGTTCGCCGATGCGTGTCCAGGGGTCGGGGCCGTCCATCGCATGCCGGATGAGCGGCCCGATGGCGTCGAAGCTGGCGAAGAAGGCCTTCTTGCCGTGGTTGTGCTTGGTGCACAGCGGTTCAAGGTTCTCGATGACTGTCTCGCCGCCCCATTCGCGCGGCGTGATGTGGTCGATTTGCAGCTTCACGCCGCCATCGTCGGGGCGGGGGCCGTGGCCGCACATGGCGCAGAAGCGGCCCTTCTGAATGAACACCTCCGCCTGCAACCGCGAGGAGATCGGCGTGTTGTCCAGCGGCTTCTCCTTGCGGGCGACGAGCTTGTATACCCATTCGCCGGATCCAGGCTCCTTGAACCGGTCAACGTCGAACGCTGCGTAGACCTCGCGGAGACGTCTGCCGGTGTTGGCATTGGTCTTGCCATAGATCTCATGCGACCGCTCCAGCCACTTCGACATGGGCTGCGGGGCGTCGCGGTTCTCAAACAGCCAGCGGTAGGCCTCGCGTACCTCGCGGCCCTTGATCAGGTTCTTGAGCTCGTCGCTGTCCGGGTGAGGCAGGCCGGGTGTGGTCGAGTCGATGCTCATGGTGAGCCACTCCTTCACGGTAGGGATCTATTCAGTGTCGGCATGACCGATGCTAGACCCCGGCGTGGCTCGAGTCAGGTGAATTAGCGGCCTTTACCTGGAATCCAGAAAACCTGTTGCCGCCGGACGATTCATTTGTCCGGCGGCAACGCTGTACTGATTGGCGCTGGTGGCGGGCTGCTGGGCGGGACCGCGCAGACATGATTAGGCGCCCACCTGCAGGCTTGTGCAGGGCGACGAGTCGGCGGAGTGACGGCTGTCACGATGACCAAAATGGCTCACCGCTGGGGCTGGGCCGCTGAGGGTCTCGAATCTCGGCTCGACTGAGCACTGGGATGATCCGAGGCGACAATGCCCGGCGGGCTGGGCGTTGCTTGGCCATCGTGGCGTACAGGCTAGGAACGCGCGCAAAAGCCGCACGGCGCGCCAGTAACGCATCTTGTTGTGCGCGCTCGGGTTGCGCTTGAGCGCCCGCAGTCAGCCTGCCCCGGGCGCAGTACGGGCGCAGGGGGTCCCAAAGATGTGAAACCGCTGGTCAGGGAGCTGTAGGTGTTTCCCTGTAAATCAGACGGCACAGCCTTCGGGGGTTCGAATCCCTCACTCGCCACACCGAAGCGGCCTCGTGACCAAGTCACGGGGCCGCTTTTGTCGTGCCTGAGTGACATCACCTCGAGTTGGTGGTCAGTAACCAGTAACTTGGTGCCTATGGCCGGCCGGTTGGTCCCCCGCACGGACGTCTCGCCAGGTTGGGCCTCGCGTCGGTGGGCACGGCGTGATCGGCAGTGTGCCCCGTTCTCGCTGCTCGGCTTCGCCGTGGGAGGTGTCTTCGCGGTGATGCCCGAACTCGTTCTCGTCGGTGTGCCCCCGGAAGAAACGGCCAGCGTGCTTTCGCTCAACCAGATCGCCCGCGGCATCGGAATGGCCGTGGGCAGCGCACTCGCCGGCTTGCTCCTCACCACGCACAGAACTCCGCGAGCGTCCTGACCGTCAGTTCGGTGCACGCTCCCAAACCGACACGTGTTCGGTGCTCTCGGCGGTGAGTTCCGAGCGATCCCAGCCCGCCCAGCGGTGCTTCAGACGCATTCCGGCGATGCGCGCCATGAGGTCCATCTCGGCGGGCCAGACATACCGGAAGGGGATACGGCGGAATCGCCCCTGTCCGTCCGGTGTCACGGTGACGTGGTTCGACGTGAACTCCTGGGTGACCACGTCGTACTGGTCGAACCCGACATAGCCGGGTGCCACCGCGAACGGGACGATGTCCTGCCCGGGTGGCAGGCGGCGCAGCTCCGGCAGGCCCACCTCGACGACGAACAGCCCGCCCGGCCGCAGATGCGCGGCCGCGTTGCGGAAGACGTCGACCTGCCCGTCCTGGGTGGTCACGTTGCCGATCGTGTTGAACACCAGATAAACCAATGAGAACCGACCGGCCACCCGGGTCTTCGTCATATCGCCGATCGTGACCTCGACGGCGTCCCCACCCGGTTTGTCCGCGATCCGGGCCGCCATCGCCCGGCTCAGTTCGATGCCGTGCACCGGCACGCCGCGCGCGGCCAGCGGGATCGCGATCCGCCCGGTTCCGACGGCGAACTCGAGCACCGGACCGTCGGCCAGGTCTTCGAGGACGTCCACCGCGGAGGTCACCACTTCGGGCGCGTTCGCTCCGCCCGGCGCGTCATAACCTGCGGCGACACTCTCCGGGAACCAGCCGTCCGCCGGATCGTCTTCCCTGTTCGTCTCACCGATCACGGTCGCCGACGCTACGCCCGCGACCGTGTGCCTCTCATCCCATTTTCCCGTCACCGGCGGCGATCCGGCCTTTGCGGCCACGCCGGATGCCTGTTCGGTTCGCCCAAATCCTCGAGGTAGGTGTACTCACTGAAGTCGTCATCCGTCGTAGGTGGCTTTCGGGCGCGACGGGGTTCGGCCGGTGCGGCCTCCGCCTCGAGGCCCGCGGCGACCTCGGCCAGCAGCGGCCACAGCTTTTGCTGCGCTCTCGGCACGAACAGCGCCTGCGCGATCGCGTGCTCGCAGTTCCCGGCGGCGACCTCCTCCCAGCTGAACTTGCCGTCCCGGACACAGTCGGCCGCCCGGGCCAGCCGCGGCGGGACGTCGGGCCGTTCCGACGCGCGGCGGAACACCTCGGCCGTGAACTTCGACGCGTCGACCATGCGCGTCACCTCCGTCGTTCTCCCGTCGCCAAGCCGGGGTACGACCCTACCGAAGGGCCGATGAGCAGCGGACTTCCCGCCGCACGACCCGGTGAAGCGTCAGCTCGACGCGGCCCGGTACCGCAGCAGCACGATCCCGGAGGCGAACGGCCGCTCCTCCACCAGCCGAAGCTTCGGGACATCGGTGGCACCCTCGAACAACCGACGGCCTTCGCCGACCACGACGGGATAGACGAACAGCCGGTATTCGTCGACGAGGCCCTCGGCGATGAGCGCCCGCACGAGCGAGATGCTGCCGGTCGTCACGATGTCCTTGCCTTCGGTGGCCTTCACCCGCTCGATCTCCGAACGCAGCTCGCCGGAGAGCACCGTCGTGTTCGCCCACTCCGGCTCCGTCAGCGTGCTCGAGACCACGTACTTGCTCACCGAGTCGAGATAAGCCGAGATCCCTGTCTTGTCATCGGTTTGCTTCGGCCAGTACCCGCGCATGTCTTCGAAGGTGACGCGTCCGAGGAGCAACGCGTCGGCGTTCTCACGTTGTTCACGGAGCACGGCCAGCACATCCGACTGGTCGACGTCCGGATCGGTGTCGCCAGGGCTGAACCAGTCGCCCGCCAGTTCGATGACGCCGTCGATCGTGCTGTTCTCCGTGACGATCAGCTCCCGCATGGATCCGACCGTACCGCCGACCCCCGACAAGAATGGACCGATGACCGAGCCGCCCGCCCACGAACCGAGTTCGCCTGGACGGTCCCTGGAATCGAGCTCCTCTACGTCTCGCCGTGAACCGCTCGCCTCGACGGGTACCAGGTCTCACCCGCGGGCTCTCCCGCCATGTTCCAGCTCCAGGACACCTTCGGCGTGACGCGCGCGTAGATGCCCGGGCCGACGGCTCCCATCCGTTCGGCCGGATCGTCGGCCTCGCCGTAGATCCGGACGCCGCGGGCGATGAACGGGTCGAGGGAGACCAGGTCGTCGATGATCAACGCGACTTTGCGCTGACCCGCTTGGATGTTGCGGAACTTCCGGGTCGCGAGGACCGACGCGCCCACGCCGCCGACCCAGAACTGCGTCCCGTCGAACTCGAACGACAGTGGGACGACGTCGGGCTGTTCGCCATCCTCGGACAGCGTCGCGAAGCGGGCTAGGGGTTGCGAGCGCAGGTATGCGATCTCTTCCTCTGTGAAAGCCATGGCGCCATCATCCTCGCTCAAGCCGTCAGAACCTGCGCGTGACTGAGCACCAGCATGTCGGTGACGAAGCAGACCGGCGTGCCGTCGGCCCCCCGGCCGATCCAGGTCGGATAGCTCCCGTCTCCCCAGCCGGCGGAAAACGCGATGATGTTGCCCTGGATGTCGTCCAGGGTGATGTCGACGTGGGGATCCGCCTCGGCGAACTTCTCGATGAGGTCGTCGTCCACCTCCTCGGGAAGGGCAGCGGCATCGGCGAAACAGCCTGTCCCGCTGTCCACGCCGTAGCCGTAGAACTCCCCGTCCCCTAGGAAGAGCGGGTCCTGCCCCGGCCAGAGCGCGGCTTCCCACGAGGCGGCCGGAACGTCGGCGATGACGAGTTTGGCGGCGGCGACCCGCTTGTGGGTGGGTTCGTCGACGAACCGGAGCACGGCGAGCTCGACCCGGTATTCCCCTGGCGGCACGGTGACCGTGAAGTGCCCGGTCTCCCGATCCAGGAAGGCCGGGTCCGAGGCGACGAGCCTCCCGCTGGGCATGCGGAGTTTCCCGGCGTCCCGAAGCTCCACCTCGACGACGTCATGGTCTTCGTGCAGCGAAAACCGCGTGCCCGTGGTGAACATCTGCTCCATGGCGGAAGGACGCATCGGAACGGACGGCCGCCAAGGTCGCCGGTCGACGGGGAGCGGCGGATCGGTGTCCGGAGCGTCCGGCGTCCGGAGGGTCAGCTGCTGTTTATTCGTGAAAGGTTTCCAGTCACCGAAGGCGGGTTTCGGCATGGTCAGCTCGGACACCGACTTTCGCACGCGGCCGCTGCTGGAACCGCCGCCGTAACCCTTGGGTGCCCGTTCCTCCCAGCCCTCGCCGTCGGGGCCGAAGGACATTTCCACGCGGCCGGCGCTCTGCTCGTCGAATTCCTGCTGGTCAACGAAGTGGTAAGTCCAATGGTCGACACCCACCAGGAACAGGTCGCCGGTTTCCAGAACGCGGAACTCGTAGAGACCGCGGCGCCTGCTCCGGCCATCGAACTGGACGGAGCGGGCGAACCGGTGCTTCCAGGCGATTTCGAGCAGCAGCAGTGGCACCTCGGTGCCGGGACGCGTCAACGCGACGGCGTACTGCTCTCCGGCCGCGTCACGTTCCCGCGCGGTGCCGGGCGAAAGCCTTCCGATCAACGCGCGGGCGGCCGGATCCCAGCCTTCGCAGTAGACGACGTCCAGCAAAGTCCCCTCAGACATGGAGCGAAACCTAGCGGTTACCCCCGACAGAACTCACGCTTTCTCGCGGATCGCGTAGTCGCCGAAGGCCGGTTCCAACAGTTCGAAAGCCCGCTTGGTCGCCTTCGTGAGCGCCTTGGCGATCTCCTCGTTGCTCTCGCCGGCGTGCGAGCGCCGGAGGACCTCGCGGAAGAGCACGCGGTCGATCGCGTTGAGTTCGGCGGCCGCCATGATCGGGGTGACGTCGTCCGCGTCGGCCCCGGTCTCGGTCGCGAGCAGTTCGGCGAGCGCCGCTTCCCGCAGTTCGTGCAGTTCCCGCAGCCGCGCGGTCAGGGTCGGGCTCTCCAGCACCATTTTCGCGAAGACGGGCCCGGTGAAGCCGATCACGGGTGAGTGCTCCGCCACCGCGTCCAGGAACGTGCGCCGTAGCGCGGCCAGGGCCGACTCACCCGCCTTTCGGTCGCGGACGGCGTTCGCCAGCCCCTTCGTGAACTCCTCGTGCTGGTCGAGCGCCAGGTCCTCTTTACGGGCGAAGTAGTTGGTGACGGTCTTCTTCGCGACTCTCGCCGCCGCGGCGATCTCGGCGATAGTCGTCTCCTCGAAGCCCTTCTCGATGAAGAGGAGCGTCGCCTGGTCGGAGATCAGCTGCCGCGTCTCCTGCTTCTTGAGCTCTCGCAAACCCACATCCATGCTGGTCATGGGCGAAGTTTACCACCGACATAAAAATATCCTTGACTTCCTGTAGGTCGGATGTAAAGTTACGTCCGTACTACCGACCAGAGAGAAGAGGCTCCTTGACCGCTCGAGTCCCCCAAGGCAACGAAGGCACCAACCGCGCCCAGGTCCGCCGGAACGACCGCCGCCATCAGCAGCCGTTCCCCGGCCGCTCGACGCCGGCGCGCCGCTCGATCGGCGTCCCGCGCCGCCGGTCGTACTGACCGATCAGCTCATCCGACAACGCACTGCCGACCGAAGGGGATAGCCCATGAACGTCCTTGCCTCCACCGTCTCGTTGACCGTCGACGACGTCGCCGCCTCCAGCCGTTTCTTCACCGAGCACTTCGGCTTCGCCGAGCAGATGGCCGCGGAAGGTTTCGTCTCCCTCGGGCACGAAACCGCGAAGGTGGCCATCGTGCTGCTCCAGGCGGGCATCGAGGTCCTGCCGGAGAACCTGCGGCAGCAGCGCGCGTCCGGGGTGATCGTGGCCTTCACGGTCGAGAACCTCGAAGCCGAGGAGAAGCGCCTGCGCGACGAAGGTGTCGAGATCACGTTGCCGCTGCGGGAAGAGCCCTGGGGAGAACGCCTCTTCATGGTCACCGACCCGAATGGCGTGCCCGTGGAACTCGTGGAATGGGTGCAGCAGTAAGGAAACACCCCATCTTGGTGGAAACGAAGCGGGGCTTGGTCCACAGCGGACCAAGCCCCGCTTTGCCGTGGCTTACTTCATCGTGGCGAGCTGGATGAGGTTGCCGCAGGTGTCGTCGAAGACGGCGGTGACGACCGGGCCCATGTCGACGGCGTCCTGGGTGAACTCGACGCCCAGCCCCTTGAGCCGTTCGACCTCGGCGTACACGTCGTCGACGGCGAACTGGGTGAACGGGATACCGTCGCCCGCCAGCGCCTTTTTGAACGGCTTCGCCGCCGGGTGGCCGTCCGGTTCCAGCAGCAGTTCGACGCCGTCGGGGTCGGCGGGGGAGACCACGGTGAGCCAGCGGGCGTCGCCGGTGGGCACATCGTGCTTTTCGATGAACCCCAGCTTCTCGGTGTAGAAGGCGAGCGCCTTGGCCTGGTCGTCGACGAAGACGCTGGTGATGTTGATCCGGATCACGGGTTCGGTTCCTCTCGGTCGATGGGCCATCGCTCGACGATCGAGCGCAGCGGGCTCGTGTCGAGGTGGTGGAACTTGTAGCGGCCCTGCCGCCGGGTGTGCACCAGGCCCGCCTGTTCGAGCATCGCGAGATGCTGCGAGATGGCCTGCCTCGAAGAGCTCAGGCCATGTTTCATGGTCAGCCTGCCGCAGATCTCGAACAGGGTCTGACCGTCCTTTTCGGTCAGCTCGTCCAGGATCGCGCGCCGCGTCGCGTCGCCGATCGCCTTGAACAGGTCGCCGTCCACGACTCAGTTATAGGCAAGTCGTCACTTGCCTGTCAACTCGGCGGTCAGGAACCGAGGTAGCGCAAGATCGCGAGGACGCGGCGGCTGTAGCCGGCGGCGGTGGCCAGTTCGAGCTTGTCGAAGATGGCGTTGACGTGCTTCTCGACGGCGCTCAGCGACACGAAGAGCGACTCGGCGATCCCGGCGTTCGTGTGGCCCTGCGCCATTTTCTCCAGCACTTCACGCTCCCGGACGGTCAGCTTCGCGAGCGGATCGGTGTGCGTGGTCCGCGCGAGCAGCCGCCGGACCACCTCCGGATCGAACGCCGCCCCACCCGCGGCGACCCGGTCGAGCGCGTCCAAAAATTCGCCCACCTGGGCGACCCTGTCCTTCAACAGATAGCCGACGCGTTCGCCGTCGCCGGTGATCAGTTCGGCGGCGTAGCGCTTCTCGACGTACTGGGAGAGCACCAGGACGCCGATCTCCGGCCACCGTTTCCGGATCTCGAGCGCCGCGCGAAGACCCTCGTCCGTGTGGGTCGGCGGCATGCGGACGTCGGTGACGATCACGTCCGGCCGATACGCCGCGGTCGTCGAGAGGAGCGCTTCGCCGTCGCCGACCGACGCCAAGACCTCGTGCCCCTCTTCGACCAGCAACCGGACCAGCCCCTCGCGCAGCAGGGTCGAGTCTTCGGCGAGGATCACCCGCACGGCAGCACCGCCGTCACCACGGTCGGCCCGCCGAGCGGACTGTCCACAGTGAACTCACCGTCCGCGGCCGCGACGCGCATCGCGAGACCGGAAAGACCGCCGCCGGACTCCCGCGCCCCGCCCGTGCCGTCATCGGTGATCCGCACCCGCACCCTGTCCCCGTCCCGTTCGGCCTCGATGTCGATCCGCGTCGCCGCGGCGTGCTTGATCGTATTGGTGACCGCCTCGGAAGCGACGAAGTAGACGACGGTCTCGATGGCCGCCGGTGGCCGTTCCGGCAGGTCGACCCGCAGGTGGACCGGCACCCCGGAGCGTTCCGCGAGTGCTTCCAGCGCGGGGTGCAGCCCGTCCGAGTCCAGCGCGATCGGATACACCCGCCACGAGACCTCGCGGAGGTCTTCGAGGGCACGCTGGGATTCCTCGTGCGCCTGCCGGAGCAACTCCGACGCGTGACCGGGATCACCGGCGCGCCGCGCCCGGCCGAGCAGCATCCCCAGCGCGACGAGCCGCTGCTGGACGCCGTCGTGCAGGTCTCGTTCGATCCGGCGGCGCTCTCCGTTGACCGCCTCGACCACCTCCGCCCGGCTGGTCGCGAGTTGGGAGACCCGGCGGCGTAGCTGTTCCTTCTTGCTGGGGCCGAAAAAGCTCATCGCCAACTTGTTGTCCAGCGCCGCGGCCCCGATGAGTCCTTGCAGGGAAAGGAAAATGAGCAGCGCGCCGAAGAGCAAGGTGGTGACCGGGTCGTACCAATCGGCCGGGGCGTCGCCGCCGGGCGACCTGCCGTCGAGGAGCTGATACCCGATGATCACGCCGGATCCGGCGCCCAGCAGAATCAGGCAGAAGACCCCGGCGCTGAGCAGCCCGATGACGCAACGCGGGACCAAGTAGGCCATCGCGCGGCGTCCGGTGTAATCCGTCGCGTTCTCGGCGCCGAAGTACTTCTCGAGCCGCTGTCGCTCCATTTCGGACAGTGCGCGGGCGCCCGAGAAGACGGGCCGCCGCAACGCGGGGACCGCGAGCGCGATGCCGCCGAAGAGCACGTAGAAGAACTCCGCGACCGCTGTCGTGGCGCCGATCGCCAGGCCCAGCGTGCCACGGACCATCTTGCGCAGGTAGCGGCGCACCGCGGCCGGAACAGGCATAGCGCCAGGTTAGCGGGGTGTCCGAAGGTCGGTATTGCGGTTTTCCTCAGTGATTCGTGCCGCTTCACCACAGGGTGCGGAACCCGGGCAATTCGTACGTTCGTTGGTACTCGCAGACGACCACGAAAGGCCGCCATGAATCTCCTCCTCGCCGAAACCGCCAACGAATCGATGGGCGGCCTCGCCGGCTGGGCAGTGTCACTGATGGACTCACTGGGAGGTCCTGGTGCCGCGATCATCGTCGGACTGGACAACCTGTTCCCGCCGATCCCGAGCGAACTGGTGCTGCCGCTCGCCGGGTTCTCCGCCAGCCGGGGCACGTTCACCCTGGTGGAAGCGCTGGTGTGGACCACTTTCGGCTCGGTCGCCGGCGCGGTCGTCGTGTACTACCTCGGCCTGCTGCTCGGCCGCGACCGCACGCGCCGCTGGATGGCGAAGATCCCGCTGGTCAAGACCTCGGACTTCGACAAGACCGAAGCCTGGTTCCAGAAGCACGGTGCCAAGGCGGTGTTCCTCGGCCGGATGGTGCCGATCTTCCGGAGCCTCATCTCCCTGCCCGCCGGGATCGAACGCATGCCCTTCTGGCGGTTCCTGGCCCTGACCACGCTGGGCAGCCTGATCTGGAACACCGGGTTCGTCCTTGCTGGTTACGGCCTCGGGGAGAGCTGGCATCTGGTCGAGAAGTACGCCGGGTTCTTCCAGTACTTCGTGATCGCCGCCGTCGCGGTCGCGCTGATCCTCTTCGTGGTGACCCGGCTGCGTGAGAAGGACCGCACCGACGCCTGAGCCGTGGGGGGGGGGGGGGGGGGGGGGGGGGCAAGGGGGGGGGGGGGGGGGGGGGGGGGGGGGGGGGAGGGAGGGGGGGGGGGGGGAGGGGGGGGGGGGGGGGGTGGGGAAGGGGGGGGGAGGGGGGGGGGGGGGGGGGGGGTGCGGT
>NZ_JBVJCE010000009.1:0-4623 GCF_055588925.1 Amycolatopsis sp. NPDC041971
AGCTACGTCTTATCCCATTCTGCGAGCATTTTCGCCGAAGAGGTCGTGCTTCAGTGGGCGGAAGTCCGTGAAGGCCTCCTTGAGGGACTCTGGGTTCCTCAAGGAGGCCTTCACGGACCGGTGAGCGTTCCTCAAAACCTTCGCCGTTCTGGCGACTCAGCTCACTCATGACCCGTCCGACGGCGCGGCCGCGACGAGGCCGCTGATCAGCAGATCCAGCGCGCGTGTGAAGTCCCGCTCGGGATCCACGGCCGCCAGCGCGGGTAAGGCGCGGCTGAAGTTCGGCAGTGCCTCCGGATCGATCCTCCGTACGTAGGGATCTTGTCCGGTTTCGTCGCGGCGTGTCGTGGTGAAACCGGCGGTCGTCAGCAGCAGGGAGCCGAAGACGAGGCTGTTCAGGGCACCCAGTGTCTGGCGGATCCCGTCGTCCTCGAAACCGGCTTCGTAGAGCGCGCCGACGAGATCCTCGACCGGCCGCAAGGAGCGCAGCGAGTTCGGATTGGCCTCGTCGGTGGCCAAGGCCATCGGCACGACCGGATGCCGGGCGAGCGCGCGATAGAGGTTGAGCGCGATGACCCGCACCCGTTCGGGCCACGGTGCGCAGGGGTCGGCCGGTTCGATTCCGCTGTAGACGCGCTCCGCGATGCCGTCGAGGATGTCGGTCTTGTTCTGGACGTGGTTGTAGAGCGCCATCGCTTCGACGCCGAGCGTCTTGGCGAGTTTGCGCATCGACAGCCCTTTGAGGCCTTCCTCGCCGGCCAAGGCGAGTGCCGCGTCCAGGACCTTCTCCCGGTTCAACGGTTCTCTCCGCGTCATCCCGCACCCTTCGCTTGACAGGTTTACGGTGTATCTATCATATTTACAGCGTATATTTACACTGTAAATGGGGGTGCCGTGAACGACGTGATCATCGTGGGCGGGGGACCGGTCGGCCTGCTGCTGGCGGGCGAACTCCGGCTGGCCGGAGCCGATCCGCTCGTACTGGAGGCGTCCGACGGGGCGGCCCGCCGGAGCCGGAGCTTCGGGGTGCGCGGGATCAACGGCCGCACTTCGCAGTCCTTGCGGCTCCGTGGTCTGACCGAGGCGTTCTCGAAAGCGCAGCAGGAGACATCCGGCGTTTCGCGGCTGCTGAAGGGGAATCGCGCAAGGGGGCATTTCGCCGGTTTGCCTCTCGTGGAGGATGGGGCCCCGTCGGGAGCGGCAGGCGGGTTCGTCCTCAGGCAACATGTCCTGGAACGGATCCTCGCCGGATGGGCGATCGGGCTCGGCGTCCGCGTCCGGACGAACGCCGAAGTCGTCGACCTCGTTCAGGAGGATTCGGCGGTCCACGCCGTGCTCGCCGACGGCCGGTCCGAGCGGGCCGCCTACCTGGTTGGCTGCGACGGCGGCCGCAGTGTCGTGCGGAAGCGGGCCGGGATCGCGTTCCCCGGTACGGACGCGACGATGACCGGGCGGGTCGCCGCGGCGGAACTCGCCGAGCCCGGCGCGGTGAACTCGACCATGCACGGCCCGGGCGGAATGGTGCACGCGTCACTGGTGCCGGGCGAGATCTCCACCATGGAGTTCGACGGCGGACCCGGCGCCCGGGACGCGCCGCTGACGGCCGAGGAGATGCGGGCGAGCATCAGCCGTGTCGCGGGAATCGACGTCGAGCTCGTCCGCTTCGGCGGCGGAATCCGCTTCAGTGACAACACGCGTCAGGCCGTGACCTATCGGGAGGGGCGCGTCCTTCTGGCGGGTGACGCCGCCCATGTGCATTCGCCGATCGGTGGACAGGGGCTGAACCTGGGGCTCCAGGACGCGATGAACCTCGGCTGGAAACTCGGCCTGGTCCTCCGTGGGCTGTCGCCGGAGTCCTTATTGGACACTTACACCGCGGAGCGGCGTCCGGTCGGGGAGCGGGTACTGCGCAACACCCGGGCTCAGGTCGCGTTGCTGCGTCCCGGCCCGCAGGTCGCCGCGCTCCGCGAGGTGATGGAGGAGACCCTGGCGATCCCGGCGGCCAGACGGCACTTCATCGCGATGGGGAACGGAGTCGACATCGACTACGCGCCGGACGCCGCGCATCCGCTGGTCGGCCGGTTCGTTCCGCTGCCACTGGTGTCCGAGGACGGTCGCGCGCTCCTGGTGGCTCGCGCCGACGAGGTTCGCGCCGCCGCGAACGGCCGGGTGCGGCTCGTCGAGACGGCCTCCGATCAGGCCTTCCTGATGCGGCCGGACGGATACGTCGCCTGGGCCGCGCCGCACGGTGAGACGGCCGGACTGAACGAAGCGCTCGCGCTCGTTGCGGGACCGGGTGCCGCGCGTGTATAAAGTGAAACGAGTGTTCAAAATGTAACGATCGTTCAAGTTGTGGGGTGTGCCGTGCCAGGCCAATATCGAGAGCTGTTCTCCGCGAAGGGCTCGCTCGCCTTCTCCGCCGCCGGGCTGGTCGCCAGGATCCCGGTCCCCATGATGGGGATCGGGATCATCACGATGCTGGCGCAAACCCGGGGCGACTACGGGCTCGCCGGACTGGTCTCGGCGGCGTTCACGCTGTCCATGGCGCTGCTCGGGCCGCAGGTTTCGAGGCTGGTGGATCGCCGGGGGCAGAGCCGGATCCTGTTGCCCGTCACCGGAATCAGCGTGATGGCACTGGGTGTGCTCCTGCTCTGCGCGCACTTCGGGGCGCCGGTCTGGACGCTGTATGTGTCCGCGATCCTCGCCGGGTTCATGCCGAGCATGGCGGCGATGGTCCGGGCCCGCTGGTCACGCCTGTACCGCGGCTCGCCCCGGCTGCACACGGCTTTCGCGCTGGAATCAGTGGTCGACGAACTGACCTTCGTCATCGGGCCCGCGCTGTCGGTGGCGTTGTGCACCACCGTCTTCCCCGAAGCCGGACCGCTGGTCGCCGTGGTGTTCCTCGTCGTCGGAGTGCTGCTGTTCGTCGCGCAGCGCGAGACGGAGCCGCCCGTGCTGCCGCCGAGTGGATCCTCCGGGAGTTCGGCGATCCGGCTGGGCGCGGTGCGGGTGCTGGTGCTGACGCTGGTGGCGGGGGGCGTCATCGTCGGCACGGTCGACGTCGTCAGTGTGGCGTTCGCCCGGCATGCCGGGTCGCCGTCGGCCGCGGGCATCGTCGTTTCCGTCTACGCGGTGGGTTCGGCGATCTCGGGACTGGTCTTCGGGACGCTCAAGCTCGCCATGACACCGCCTCGGCTGCTCCTGATCGGCACCGCGGGCACGGCAGCCAGCGTGGTGCCGTTACTGATCGTGGACGGCGTCGGGAGCCTGTGCGCGGTGGTGTTCGTCGCCGGTTTGTTCTTCTCTCCCACGATGATCGTTGTCATGGGGATGATCGAGAAGGTCGTCCCGGCGGAAAAGCTGACCGAGGGGATGACGTGGGCGATCACCGGTCTCAGCATCGGGGTCGCGCTCGGCGCCGCGGTGTCGGGCGAGGCCGTCGACCGCTTCGGGCCGGACGGCGGGTTCGCCGTCGCGGTCGTCGCCGGTGGCTCGATCATCCTGATCGCCCTGCTCTCGTATCCTCTGCTGAGCAGGAAGACCACGATCAGCGAGGAGGCGGCACGGTGAACGAGCCGAGCACCGACGGCCGTCTCGCCAAAGGCGTGCAACGCAAACGGGAACTCATCGAGGCCACCCTGCGCATTGTCGCCAGGGACGGGGTTTCGGGGGTCAGCCACCGCACCGTCGCCCGTGAGGCGGGACTGCCCGCGACGGCGGCCGCGTACCACTTCCGGGGGATCGAAGACCTGCTGACAGCCGCGCTCACCCAATGCATGGACGAAGACTCCGAACGGATGCGCGTCCTCGCCGCCGAGGCCGACGGCGGCGTGGACGCCTTGCGGAAGTTCGCCTCCTTGATGGCCGAGGTCGTTGCCAAGCCCGGGCATCTGCTGGCCGAGTACGAGCTGTACCTCCTGGCGGCACGGGAACCGAGGCTCCGCGAGTCGACCGATCGCTGGATGGCGGCTTTGGCGGACTTCGCCCGCCGCTACACCGACGATCCGGTACGGGTCGAGCTGCTGGTGGGGCTGGTGGACGGGTTGCTACTGCAGGGATTGTTGCGCGACGAACCGCCGACGGCGGAACGATTCGAGGCCATCCTGCGGACCGCTCTGACGTCGTGAGCGCAGGTCAGGTGGTCGGTCCGTGAAGGCCTCGCCACGTTCGCCCCATAGGCACCGGTGGTCACAGCGGCTGCGCGTGAAGGCCCCCTTCCCTCGGCTCAGCCGAGGGAACTCGACCTTCACACCTTGCCGAGGTCCATGAAGGACACCGGCCAAGTCCTCGTGAGTGGCGTTTCGGGTTATTGAGGGGAAAGTCAACCGTGTCGTGATGCGGGGCCTGTGTCGTTCCTGCGTACGCGTTCTCCTGGTAGTGAAGGCCTCCTTGCCTACTCTGACGGTAGTGAAGGAGGCTTTCGCTACCGTCAGATGTGATCTCTGGTGACAGTGGGACGGTTGTGACCTCGGCGGCCGGTCGTGAAGGCGTGACTCGCGTGCTTGGGGACGTGGGGGGGGGGGGGGGGGGGCGGGGGGGGGGGGGGGGGGGGGGGGGGGGGGGGGGTGGGGGGGGGGGGGTTGTTGGGGGGGAAGACGTCGCTTACAAAGGAAACGCCGGCAC
>NZ_JBVJCE010000009.1:4633-50530 GCF_055588925.1 Amycolatopsis sp. NPDC041971
GTAGATATTCGTCCTTTCGACTATTGCCCGACAAGGCTCTCTTCCCTTTGTGCGGCAGGCTCTTTTTTGTCCCCCACCCCTAGCTTTGGGGTGTGCGGAGTCTGAACACGCGAGTCACGTCTACAAACACGCGAGTTCCGTCTATGAACACGCGAGGTCCGGGTCCGAGCACGCGAGTGCGGTATCACGTCACCCAGCCCGCCGTCTCACCCGAGACACGCCACGTGTGCCTTAACCCTCAAGAGAGCCCGAATCGCCACTCACGACCGCGGCCTACGTGATCGCGGGCGGTGACCAGGTCAGCCGCGGATCCGTCTGCACGAAACTGCCCAGCAGCTGGTCGATCCGGGTGAGCGTGTCGAGGTCCAGCACCACCCCGGCCGCTTTCGCGTTCTCGGTCAGCTGGGTGGCGGTGCTCGCGCCGGTCACCACCGAGGCGACGGTGTTGTGCTGCAACGTCCAAGCGAGTGCCAGCTGCGCCATGGTCAGTCCCGCCTCGTCGGCGACGCCGCGCAGCATGCCGACGCGTTCGAGGAGGTCCGGCAGGAGCAGTGGCCGTGCCTCGGTGGACTTCGCGGCCCGGGAGTCCGGCGGGATCTCACCCGGCCGGTATTTGCCGGTCAGGACGCCTTGCGCGAGGGGGACCGAGGCGAACTGGCCGATCCCGGCGCGTTCGCAGACCGGCATCACCTGCGCTTCGGCGACTCGCCAGAGCATCGAGTAGTGCGGCTGGTTGGCGATGAGCGGGACGCCGTGCCGCTCGGCGATCGGCCGCGCCTCGAGCAGCTGTTCCGCCGTCCATTCCGCGGTGCCGGCGTAGAGGATCTTCCCCTGCCGCACCAGATCCGACAGCGCGAGGAACGTCTCCTCCAGCGGGGTGCGGTAGTCGAACCGCAGCAACTGGTAGACGTCGACGTAGTCGGTGCGCAGTCGCCGCAGCGATCCGTGCAGCGACGTGGTCAGGTGTTTGCGGCTGAGGCCGGCGTCGTTGACACCCGGTCCTTCCGGCCAGAAGACACCGGTGCACAGAACGAGATCG
Source organism: Amycolatopsis sp. NPDC041971 (assembly GCF_055588925.1). Lineage (NCBI taxonomy): Bacteria > Bacillati > Actinomycetota > Actinomycetes > Pseudonocardiales > Pseudonocardiaceae > Amycolatopsis > Amycolatopsis sp. NPDC041971. The sequence continues at coordinate 5,673 of NZ_JBVJCE010000009.1, forward strand.
TCGCGGCGGGCGGGGCTCAGCGCCGCGGCGAGGTTCTCTTCGGCGGCGCCGCCGTCCCAGGCCGCGGCGGTGTGGAAGGTCGTGATGCCCGCGTCGAGCGCGGCCCGGACGCACTCCGCGCCGTCGCGGTGCGTGAGCCAGTTGCCGTAGGAGATCTCACTGACGGAAAGCCCGCTCGCGCCGAGCCTGCGGTATTCCATGGTCACCTCTTCAGCGCGCCGGTTTCGAGGATGGTGCGGTCGATCCATGCGTCGAGACCCGCCGCCTTGCGGGCGTAGGTCTCCCGCACCGATTCGTGCGGCAGGATCAGGAACTCCTCCGACGCCAGGCCCTGAACGACGGATTCCGCGACTTCCTCCGGTTCCAGCAACGGCGCGGCGGCGGCGATCGCGAGCGCGGCGGGGTGCCCGGCGGCGATGCCCGGTTCCAGCAGCGCGGTCCGCACGCCGAGCGGGCACAGCGCGCTGACCCGCACCCCGCGCGGCCGGTAGGTGATGGCCAGCCATTCGGCGAGGCCGACGGCCGCGTGCTTCGTCACCGAGTACGGCGCGTCGCCGGGGGTTCCCAGCAGACCCGCTCCCGAGGCCGTGATCAGCAGATACCCGCTCCCCCGGCTCAACATCGCGGGGAGTGCGACCTGGGCGGCGTGCACATGCTGCATGACGTTGATCGCCCACGAGCGCGTCCACTGTTCGTCCGCGGCGTGCACGCCCGTCCCGAACGCGGCACCGGCGTTGGAACAGAAGAGGTCCACCGGCCCGAACTCCGCGCGGGCCTCGGTCACCAGCGTCTTCAGATCCTCTTTGGACGACGCGTCGGCATGCCGCGCGATCGCGGCACCGCCCGAAGCCGTGATCCCGGCGACGACCTGCTCCGCGGCCTCGAGATCGAGATCCGAGACCACCACCCCGGCGGCGCCCTCGGCGGCGAACCGCCGGGCCATGGCGGCGCCGATACCGTGTGCCGCCCCGGTCAGCACGACGACTCGTCCTGTCACTTCCACATGCGCTCCATGGTTATCGATTCTGCTTTCGATGACAATTCTTCTGTTTTGTGACGCCGGTGAGCAATGCGTTGTCGAAATCTGCGACGGCGGTGATAAAAGTGCAGGTCAACGGCCTGTTTTGAACGTGTCGACATATTTGTTTCCGGCGCCGGACTTTAGCATGTGATCCCTTGTTTTCCGAGTTCTCGTGCGGGAGTATTGCGCTCTCTGCGGCAAGTAGGTTATTTCTTGGGAATCCCGCTGAAAGATCGCCGAACCCGGCGAGGTTCGACCAGGCCCAGCCGAACAGGAGGTCCGCCGGTGAGTCATGCGACGGCGCGCACGCGGGTACTCGGCGTCAACCCGCTCGGACGTCCGGATCCGGGGCTGGCGGCCGCCGTCGCCAGGGGCGGTGGGCTCGGGATCGTGGACATCGGGTCCACCGCGTCCATATCGGACGGTAGGTTCCCGTTCGGCGTCCGCGTCCCGTCGGGCCGCCACGCGCGGGACGAAGAAGTGCGGGAAAGCGGCGCGGGGCTCGTCCTGCTGGCCGAGGGGGCGGTCTGGCGGGGGAGGGCCGACCTTCCCGTCCTGGCCGAGGTGACCGGTGTCGAGCAGGCCGTCCGGATGCTCGACACCGGCGCCTCCGGTCTGGTGGCGAAGGGAGCCGAAGCGGGCGGCTCGGACCTCACCACGTTCGTTCTGCTCCAGCGGCTGCTGGCGCGGTTCGGCGAGGGCGTCCCGGTGTGGGCGTACGGGGGCATCGGGCCGCGGACGGCGGTGGCCGCGATCGCCGGGGGCGCGGCGGGGGTGGTGCTCGACGGGTTCGGCCTGTTCCCGGAGGTCGACGTGTTCCCGGCCGAGCGGGCCGAACTGGCCAGGGCCGACGACGGACTCACCACGTTGTTCGCGAGTCGCTTCGAGGACGCGGAAAGTGCTGTCCGATCGGTTGTACGGTCGCTTGCCGCGCCGTCGTCGGCGAGCCCCTCGGACCAAGGCGTACGGCTCTGCCGCACGTTGGGGACCCGCCTGCCGGTCGTGCAGGGACCGATGACCCGGGTGAGCGATCAGCCCGGTTTCGCCGCCGCGGTGGCCGCGCACGACGGCTTCCCGTTCGTCGCGGTGGCCACCGCGAACGGCGCCAAGACCGCCGAACTGCTCGGCCGCACCGCCGAAGCGCTCGGCGAGCGGCCTTGGGGCGCGGGCATTCTGGGCTTCGTCCCGGAGTCGCTGCGTGCCGAACAACTCACGGCGGTCCGGGCGGCGCGCCCGCGGTGCGTGCTGATCGCGGGCGGGAAACCCGCGCAGGCCAAGACGCTGGAGGCCGACGGGATCGCGACCTTCCTCCACGTGCCGTCCCCGATCCTCCTGCGGCAGTTCCTCGACGCCGGGATCCGCCGGTTCGTCTTCGAGGGTGCCGAATGCGGCGGGCACATCGGCCCGCGATCGAGTTTCGTGCTGTGGGAGCAGCAGCTGGACGTCCTGCGCGAACACGGCGGCAAGGACGTCGAGGTGCTGTTCGCGGGCGGGATCCACGACGCCCGGTCCGCGGCCATGGTCTCGGCGATGGCGGAGCCGCTGACGGGGATCGGTGTCCTGATGGGCACCGCGTACCTGTTCACCGAGGAGGCCGTCACCCACGGTGCCATCACCGAGGTCTTCCAGGACCGGGTGCTCGACGCCGGAGCCACGGTCACCCTGGAGACCGCGCCCGGGCACCTGACCCGCTGCCTGCCCAGCCCGTACACCGACGAGTTCGCCGCGGTGAAGGCCGGGCTCCGCGCGGACGGCGTCCCGCCGCAGGAGAGCTGGCAACGGCTGGAGGAGCTGAACACCGGACGGTTGCGGATCGCGAGCAAGGGCATCCGGCGGGAAGGCGACGCCCTCATCGAGGTCGACGCCCTGGGTCAGCTCGCCGAGGGCATGTACATGGCGGGCCAGGTGACGGTGCTGCGTGAGCGCCGCACCGATATCGCCGCCCTGCACCGGGAAGTCACCGATGGAGCGGCGGAACTGCTCGCCGGCCGAACTCCGCCGGAGGAGTCCGTTGTAGACGGTGACATCGCCATCGTCGGCATGGCGTGCGTGTTCCCCGGGGCACCCGACCTCCCGGCCTTCTGGTCCAACATCCTGCGCGGTGCCGACGCCGTCACCGAAGTGCCGGATCAGCGCTGGGACAAGGCGGTCTACGCCGATCAGTCGACGTCGAAGTGGGGCGGTTTCCTCCCGGCCGTGGACTTCGACCCGCTCGCGTACGGCATCCCGCCCAAATCGATGGGCAGCATCGACCCGGCCCAGCTGGTGTCACTGCAGACGGCACGCCGAGCCCTCGAAGACGCGGGCTACGGCGACGGCGGTTTCGATCGTGAGCGCACCAGCGTCATCTTCGGCGCCGAGGCCGGGGGAGACCTGGCGAACGCCGGCGTGTTGCGCGCGTTGCTGCCCAGCTATCTCGAAGAGGTCCCGGAAGAGCTCCTCGCGCAATTGCCGGAGCTGACCGAGGACTCGTTCCCCGGCACGCTCGCCAACGTCATCTCCGGCCGGATCGCCAACCGGCTCGACCTCGGCGGCACCAACTACACCGTGGACGCCGCCTGCGGCTCCTCGCTGGCGGCGCTGGACCTCGCGGTGAAGGAACTGCGGGCGGGCACGAGCTCGATGGTCCTGTGCGGCGCCGTCGACCTGCACAACGGCGTCAACGACTACCTCATGTTCACCTCCGCGGGCGCGCTGTCGCCGACCGGCCGGTGCCGTCCGTTCGACGCGTCGGCCGACGGGATCTCGCTCGGCGAAGGCGTCGCGTGTCTCGTGCTCAAGCGGCGGGCCGACGCCGAACGCGACGGCGACCGCGTCTACGCCGTGGTCAAGGGCGTCGGTGCCGCCAGCGACGGCAAGGCGCTGGGCCTCACCGCCCCGCGTCCCGAGGGGCAACGGCGGGCCCTAGCCCGGGCGTACCGCGACGCCGGGGTGTCCCCGGCGGACGTCTCGCTGGTGGAGGCGCACGGCACCGGCACGGTCGTCGGCGACGCCACCGAACTGACCACGCTCACCGAGTTCTTCCTCGACGCGGGCGCCGAACCGGGCCAGTGCGCGCTGGGTTCGGTGAAGAGCCAGATCGGGCACACGAAATGCGCCGCGGGGCTGGCGGGCCTCATGAAGGCGGCGCTGGCGTTGTGGCACGAGGTCGTGCCACCCACCCTGCACCTGCGCACGCCGAACCCCGCCTGGGACGCCGAGCGCAGTCCCTTCACCTTCTCCATCGGGGCCAGGCCGACGCCGGTTCCTCGCGGTCGCGAGTTCGCCGGAGTGAGCGCGTTCGGGTTCGGTGGGACCAACTTCCACGCGGTGCTCGCCGCCCCGGGAGTCCCGCCGGGACGGCGGCACGGCCCGCGTGACTGGGACGCCGAGCTGGTCCTGCTCCGAGGGTCCGATGTGGACGGTGCCAGGGCCGCGTTGCGTGACCTGCTGGCAGCGAACGAAGGCCGTCCGCTGCGGGAGATCGCCGCGCTCGCCGCCGAACGGGGCGGATCCGGACCGGTGCGGCTCGCGGTCGTCGCGAGTGACCTCGCGGAGCTGCGTGAGGCCGCCGACAACGGCGGAGGGCTCACCGCGGAGCACACCGAGGCCGGTGCCGTCGCGTTCCTGTTCCCCGGCCAGGGCAGTCAGCGGACGGGGATGCTGGCGGAGCTGTTCGTGCACTTCCCCGAACTGGCCGACGTGCTGAGGCTCGCTCCCGACGTCGCCGCGACCACCTTCCCGCCGCGCGCGTTCACCGAAGAGGCACGTGCCGCCCAGGACGAGGCGCTCAAGGACACACGGGTCGCGCAGCCCGCGCTCGGGCTCGTCGAGTCGGCAGTGTGCCGGTTGCTGGCCGACCTCGGTGTCCGGCCGGACCTGCTGGCGGGGCACAGCTACGGAGAACTGACCGCGCTGTCGGTCGCGGGCGCCTTCGACACCCCGACTTTGGTGGCGCTCAGCCGGGCGAGGGCTCGCTCGATCGCCGAAGTCGCGGGCGCCGATCCGGGCGCGATGGCCGCGGTGAAGGCGTCCCGCGAGGAACTGGCCGCCGCCCACGACCACCCGGACGTCGTACTGGCCAACCACAACGCGCCGGGCCAGACCGTCCTTTCCGGACCGACGGCCGCCGTGGAGGAGGCCGTCCGCGTACTGCGGGGCCAGGGAATCGCGGCCAAACGGATCCCCGTCGCCTGCGCCTTCCACAGTCCGCTGGTGGCCGGGGCGAGTGACGTGTTCGCTGTCGATCTCGACAACGCCGAGATCGCTGAGCCGGGTGCGCCGGTGTGGTCGAACCGCACCGCACGGCCGTACGACGCCGGATCAGTACGCGCCGGACTCGCCGCGCAGATCGGGTCGCCGGTGCGCTTCGTCGAGCTGATCGAGGACATGTACGCGGCGGGCGCGCGCACGTTCGTCGAAGCGGGTCCGGGACAGGTGCTTTCCCGGCTGGCCAAGGAAATCCTCGGTGACCGGCCGCATACCGTGATCGCTTGCGACCCCGGTGGGCCGGGGTTGCGAGGGTTCCTCACGGCGCTCGCGCGCCTGGCGCTCACGGGTGTCGACGTGCGCACCGAACGGCTCTTCCACGGCCGCGTCCACGTCGGCCCGCTTCCCTCGCCCGCCTGGACCGTGGACGGCCAGACCGTCCGCGCCCCCGGCGGCGAGGTCCCCGCCCATGGGCTCGTGCCCGCCCGACGAATCCCGAGGACGACCATGAACCAGCCCGTGCCCGGTCGCGACCAGGCCGTCGTCGAATTCCTCCGCACCAGCCGGGAAATGCTGGCGGCGCAACGGGACGTGATGCTGGGCTACCTCGGCACCGCGCCGCTCACGCCGGCCCCCGTGCAGGTCCCGGTCGGGCAGGCGCTGCTGCCGCCCGTCGAGGCCCCGGTCGTCGTGTCCCGGCACGCCGTCGAGCCGGAACCGGTCGCCGCGGTCTCACAAGAAGCCCCGAGCACCGACGTACTGGCCACCGTGATCGGCGCGATCAGCGAACGCACCGGCTATCCGGCCGAGATGATCGACGCCGATCTCGACCTGGAAGCGGATCTTTCCATCGACTCGATCAAACGCACCGAGATCGCGGGCACGCTGCTCGCGAAGCTCGGTCTCACCGGACGGGTGCACGACGACGCCCAAGATCAGCTCAGCCGCGACCGGACGGCGAGCGCACTGGCCGCGCGGCTGCGGAAGTGGCTCGAACCGGCCGCTCCGGCCGCCGTCGCACCGGCGCCCGCGGGTACCTCGCCCGGCCGGTACCTGCTCAACCGGGTGTCCGCGCCCCTCCCGACACCCGATCTCGGCAGGGTGAACGGCAAGACGGTCTCGGTGAGTTTCGAACCCGGCCAGGAAGAACTGGCCGAGTCGGTCCGTGCGGTGTTCATCGACGCGGGCGCCGTGCCGGGGGAGCGGGCCGAGGCCGACATCGTCCTCGTGCTGAATCCGTTGTCGGACGCCGAAGAGCCGGTCGCGGCCCAGGTCTTCGGCCTGCTCAAGGAAGCCATGGGCGCGGTGGTCGTGGTGGCGAGGCCGGGCGCCGGGCACACCGCCGGATTGCGCGGCCTCGTCCGGGCCGCGGCGCGAGAGCGGACCGAGCCGACCAGGCTGGTCGAGCTGGAGTCCACAGTGGACTTGGCGCGCATAGTGCTGGAAGAGGCGCTCGCCGACGGGCCGGTGGCCGTCCGCTACGACACCGCGGGGCGTGCGGCGTTCGAGCCGTCCGCGGGCTCTCTCGGTTCGATCGCGTACGCGGGTGCCGGTCCCGGCGGCGGAGAGGTCAAGGCACTCGGCCTCGACCAGGATTCGGTGCTGTTGCTGATCGGCGGCGCCCGCGGGATCACCGCGCGGACGGCGGTCGCGCTGGCGGCGAGCGGATGCCGGATCGAACTGGCCGGGCGCACCCCGTGGCCCGCCGAACCCGGCGACGACGACCTGCCCGGCGACGCGCCGGGGATGCGCTCGGCCTTGGCCGCGCGGGGCGGTTCGCTGGCGGACATCGAACGCCGGGTGCGCACCGTGCTGGCCCAGCGTGAGATCGCGAGAACGCTCGACCAGATCGGCGCGGCAGGCGGTGTCGCGGCCTACCGGTCGCTCGACGTGCGTGACGGCGCCGCCGTCCGTCAAGTGGTCAAGGATCTGCACACCCGATACGGCCGCATCGACGGCGTCGTCCACGCCGCCGGGGTGATCGACGACAAGTTGATGGCCGACAAGGACGAGCACTCCTTCCGCACGGTCTACGGGACCAAAGTGGACGGTGCGCGCGCGTTGCTCGACGCCTTGGAGCACTTCGGGGTGCGGCCCGGGTTCGTGACGTTCTTCGGCAGCATCGCCGCGGTGCTGGGAAACCGGGGGCAGACCGACTACGCGGCGGCGAACGACGCCTTGGAAACCCTCGGCGAGCAGTGGGCGGAGCGCACCGGCTGCCGGGCGCTGACCGTCCACTGGGGACCGTGGGCGCCCTCGGAGGACCACGCGGGCATGGTGTCGCCTGAATTGGCGCGCGAGTACGAACGCCGCGAGGTGGCGCTGATCGACCCGGACGAAGGCACCACCGCGCTCCTGCGTGAGCTCGCCTTCGGCCCGGCCGACGTCCGCTCCGTGCTGTACACGGCATCACTGTGGTGAACCAGGCCGTGGTGAACCAAGAGCCGGTCGCGATCGTCGGGATGGGCGTGTTCCTTCCCGGATCGTCCACTGTGGACGAGTATTGGCAGAACATCCTTTCCGGCACCGACGCGATCACCGAGATCCCGCCGCACCGCTGGGATCCGAGTTTCCACGCTCGCGACGGCCGCACCCCCGACCGCACCTACGGGCGGCGCGGCGGGTTCGTCGCCGACAGCCTGGACTTCGACGCGACGGCACTGGGCATCGCCCCGAGTTCCGTCGCCGGGATGGAACCCGACCAGCTGGTCGCGCTGGCCGTGGCCGCTTCCGCGGTGGACGACGCCGGTGGCCTGCGGCGGCTGGGCGACCTCGAACGCGTGGGTGTGATCCTCGGCAGGGGCGGCTACCTCTCGCCCGGGCTCCAGCGGTTCGACCAGCGTGTCCGGTCGGTCCGTCAGATCACCGGCGCCGTCCGGGATCTCCTCCCGTCGGCGCGTCCGGAGATGCTCGACAGGCTCCGGGACGCGTTGCTGGAACCGCTCGGCGAGTTCCGGCCGGACAGCGCGATCGGGCTGGTGCCGAACCTCGCCGCGTCGCGGGTCGCCAATCGTCTGGACTTCGGCGGTCCCGCGTACACGGTGGACGCGGCCTGCGCGTCTTCGCTGCTCGCCGTTGACCAGGCGATCGGCGAACTCGTCCGTCGCCGCTGCGACATCGTGCTGGCCGGCGGCGTGCACCACTGCCACGACGACACGCTCTGGTCGATGTTCACCCAGCTCGGGGCCCTGTCGCCGAGCCAGCGGATCAGCCCGTTGTCCCGCGACGCGGACGGCCTGCTGATCGGCGAGGGCACCGCGATCGTGGTGCTGAAACGATTCTACGACGCACGCCGTGACGGCGACCGGGTCTACGCGGTGCTGCGCGGCTCCGGGACGTCGAGCGACGGCAAGGGCGCGAGCCTGCTCAGCCCGGCCGTGGCGGGCCAGACGCTGGCGCTGCGCCGCGCGTGGGCGTCGGCGGGCCTCGATCCCACCGCGCCCGGCGCGCTCGGCCTGCTGGAGGCGCACGGGACCGCGACCCCGACCGGGGACGCGGCCGAACTGGCCACCCTCGCCGAGGTGTTCGGCCCGCCGGACGGCCCCCGCGCCGCGATCGGCGCGGTCAAGGCGATGATCGGGCACACCATGCCGACCGCCGGGGCCGCCGGGCTGATCAAGGCGGCGCTCGCACTGCACCACGCCGTTCTGCCGCCCACGCTGAACTGCGCCGATCCGAGTCCGCTGCTGGACAAGACCCGGTTCCGCACGCTGTCCGCCGCCGAGCGGTGGCAGGCGGGTGACGTCCCGCGCCGGGCGGCGGTCAACGCCTTCGGTTTCGGCGGTGTCAACGCCCACGTGGTGCTGGAGGAGGCCGACCCGGCGCCCGCGCGGCCACGGCGGGCCAAGGTGTCCGCGGAGCCCGAGCGGGTCCTTCGGCTCGCGGCGTCCACGCCGGACGAACTACGCGAGCTGCTCGACCGCCCGGACCCGGAATCCGGTGGGCACGGCTGTTGCCGGATCGGGATCGTCGGGTTGACCGAGAAGCGGCTGGAAGTCGCGCGAAGGGTGCTCGCGAAGGTCACGGCCGAGGGCAAGTCCTGGCAGGGGCCCAGCGACATCTGGTGCAGCACCGCTCCCTTGCTGGAGCAGGCGGAAGCGAAGACCGCGTTCGTCTACCCGGGACTGGAGGCCGACGCGGAACCGCGCTGCGCCGACGTCGCCCGGCACTTCGGGCTGGAACGGCCCGAGTGGTCGACGGCGAGCGTGCTCGCGCGTGCCTCCAGCGTGTCCCAGGTCGGGTTGCTGCTCGACACCGCGCTGCGACGGCTCGCCATCACGCCGGATCTGCTCGCCGGGCACAGTGTCGGCGAGTGGACCGCGATGCAGGCGGCGGGGATGTATCCGAGGCAGTCCACAGAGGACATGTTGGACCAGTACTGGCCGCAGGGATTTACTTTGCCCGACGCCGAGTTCCTCGTTCTCGGTTGTTCCGCGGAACGGGCGGAGGCGCTGCTCGCCGCGGAACCGGAGCTGATGATCTCCCACGAGAACGCGCCGCGGCAAACGATCGTCTGCGGGGACCCGGCGGCCGCGGCCCGGCTCGCCAAGCTGTGCACCCAGCACGGCGTCGTCGCCAGGACACTGCCGTTCCGGTCCGGGTTCCACACCCCGCTGATGCGCTCCCGGCTCGGCCCGTTCACCAGGCTCGCCGCCGAACTGGACCTGAAGCCGCCGCGGGTCCCGGTCTGGTCGGCGACCACGGCGCGGCCGTATCCCACGGATCCGGTGGAGGTCCGCGAGCTGTATTTGGCCCACCTGGTGCGCAAGGTCCGGTTCCGGGAACTCGTCGAGGCGCTCTACGCCGACGGCGCCCGTGTCTTCGTGCAGGCGGGCGCCGGTCAGCTCGGTTCGTTCGTGGCGGATACGCTGGGCTCGCGGCCGCATCTGGTCATCCCGGCGTCCTCCGGCACGAGGCCCGGTCTCGCGCAGCTGCGCCGGGTGGCCACCGCGGTCTGGGTGGAGGGCGGACGGCCCGCGTTCGACGCGCTGGAGCCACGCCGGACCCGGATCGACACGGCGGGCACGCTGCTTTCGGTCGACGGCGACGTCAAAGGCATGTTCGCGGGCGCCGGTGAGGTTCCCGAACTGGCCGACGGGATTCCCGACGCGATCGTCGCGGAATTCACCGCGCTGCTCACCGAGACCCGCCAGGCCGCGGCGAGCGTCGTCAACGCGGCGGCACGGCGGACTTTCGAGTCCACTGTGGACGTCTCGCTCGCCGCGATGCCGTACCTGGTGGATCACCGGTTCTTCCGCCAGCGCGAGGACTGGCCCGACGAAGCCGACTTCCGTCCCACCGTCCCCGCGACGACACTGGTCGACCTGGCCTGCCGGGCGGCGGAACGGGCTTGGCCGGGGTCGATCGCGACCGGCGTGAGCAACGCCGCGTTCTCCCGATGGCTGATCGCCGCCCCCGCCGCGCGCGTGCCGCTTTCGATGACCCGCGAGGGCGACCGGATCAGCGTCCAGATAGGACCGCACGCCAGTATGGACGTCCACCTGGCGCGGCGGTATCCCACGGCGCCCCGGCCGTCTCCGCTCCCGGGGCCGGAGACCGCGCCACCGCTGAGCGCCGCCGAGATCTACACGCGTCGCGAGATGTTCCACGGCCCCGCCTACCAGGGGCTCGCCAAACTCATCGGGCTCGGCGAACGGCATATCCGCGGCGACCTCGTCGTGCCGTCGGCGCCCGGTGCGCTGCTGGACAACGTCGGCCAGCTGCTGGGTTGCTGGCTGATGGCCACCAAGGCGGACGCGCTGCTGGCCTTCCCGACGTCGATGGGCCGGATCACCTGGTATGGACCGGAACCGGCATCGGGCACCCGGTTGCGATGCGTGGTCCGGGTCCGGCTGCCGCGGCCGGACGTGCTGGAGATGGACGCCGAACTCGTGCACGACGGCGCCGTGCTGGCCAGGATCGAACAGTGGCGGGACATCCGGTTCCCGTGCGACCGGCCCGCACACCGGGTTTACGCCTTCCCGGACCGGCACCGGCTTTCCGAGGAGCACCACGGCGGCTGGACACTGGTCACCGACCGCTGGCCGAGCCCCGCCGCGCGTGACATCTACGCCGGTGTCTACCTCGGTGCGGAGGAACGCGCCGAGTTCGCCGCCTGCGCGCCCCGGCGGCAGCGCGGCTGGCTGCTGGAACGGATCGCGATCAAGGACGCCGTCCGCGCGAAACTCGGCTGGGACGGCGTGTATCCGGCGGAGCTCCGCGTGAGCGCCGACGGGACCAGGGTGACCGGCCTCCACGGCCGGACGGTGCCACCGCTGGCGGTGGCCGCCGCGTCGACAGGAGAGGTCGCGGTCGCTCTCGTCCGCGAGCCGACCGCGACGCCAGCCTGGATCGCGGTCCGGGCCGAGGGCGAGTCGGCGGGGCTGGCCGAGGAGATCGGCACCGGGGTGGAGTTCGCCGGGATACCCGGGCACGTGGTGGCCTGGAACCGCGGGTAGGGCCAGTGGGCGGAGCTGAGATGTTCCCCGGAGAAATCGCGATCGCGGGTTCACCTCCGGATAGGTAAGAACAGGAGCAGAGCATGACGATCGAACAGCAGAGCCCGGCGTCGGTCTTCGGGACCGTGGCCGAGTTGCTGACGGAACTGGTCGGGGACACCGACGTCCTCGGCATCGAGATCACCCCGCAGACCACCTTCCACGAGGATCTCCAGCTGGAGAGCATCGACCTGGTCACCTTCGCGAGCATCCTCGCCGAGTACTTCGGCGCGGACGTGAACCTCGCGGAGTTCCTGGCGGAGAAGGACCTGGACGACGTGATCGGGCTCCGGGTCGGCGACATCGCGGATTACGTCGCCGCCCGCCTCGGCGAACGGGCGTGAGGCGGTGCCGACGATGACCGTCAACGGGCTGCGCACGAACGTGCAGCTCGTACCCGGCGGGGGCACGGAGACCGTGGTGTTCCTGCACGGCATGGGCACCGACAGCCTCGCGAGCTTCTACCTCACGCTGGCCCCGCCGGTCGCCGCCGCCGGCGTGGACGTGGTCAGCTACGACCTGCGCGGGCACGGCAAGACCGAACGCCCCGAGCGCGGGTACACGATCGCGGACTTCATCGCCGATCTCGACGACCTGCTGGACCAGCTCGATCTCGACCGGCCGGTCCACCTGGTGGGCAACAGTTTCGGCGGCACCCTCGCCTACAGCTACGCCGTGGCGAAACCGGAACGCGTGCGCAGCATCGTGTGCATCGAATCGGAGCCCGCCACCGAACTGTGGGCGGACAAGATGGCACAGATCCTCGAGCACACCGTGCGGTTCTTGAAGGTCGAGGAGAGCTTCGACTGGATCGAGGCCAACTACAGCGCCCATCACCGGCGGCTCGCGCGAATGGCGGCCGAGCGGATCATGGCGACGTCGATGGCCGAGGAGGTCCCGCTCGGCCCGTTGCTGACCATGGACCAGGTGGCCGGGATCGACTGCCCCGTACTGTCCATTTTGGGCAGTCACGGTTATCAGGCCGACGACTTAACCGCGTTGACGTCCTTGTTGCCCCACGGGGAGCTGCACGTGTTCGAAGGGCAAGGGCATTCGGTGCTCGTCGAGCAGCACCGGGAAGTCCGGGAGCTGCTGCTGGGCTGGATCTCCCGGCACGGGAGGCCACGCGGATGAGCCGGTTCCTGCTGGTCGTCCCGCCGCTCACCGGGCACGTGGCGCCGTTGCGGGCGGTGGCCGCCGAACTGGTGGGGCGCGGCCACGACGTCGCCTGGTGCGGTCCGGAACCCACGACGTCCGAGCTGACGCGCGCGGGCCAGGTGTACGCGGCGGGCGACGCGCTGGAGTTCGCCGTGGAGCGCCGCCCCGATGGCCTGCGCGGGTTCGCGGCGCTGAAGTTCCTGTGGGAGCGGTATCTCGTTCCGCTCGCGGACGCGATGGTGCCCGGGGTCGAGAAGGCGGTCGACGCCTTCCGGCCCGACGTCGTGCTCGCCGATCAGCAGGCCTTCGCGGGCGCCCTTGTGGCGCGTCGCTGTGCCCTGCCCTGGGTGACTTCCGCGTCGACGTCGACCGAACTCGGCGATCCGCTGGGGGCCATGCCGAAGATCGTCGCCTGGGTCGACAGCCTGCAAGACGGTCTCCGTGAGCGGCACAAGGTGTCCTGCGGCGACCTGCGCTTCTCCCCGGATCTCGTCTTGGCCTTCACGACCGTGTCCCTGACAGGGCCGATCGCCGACGCGGGCGCGGTCCGGTTCGTCGGCCCCGCACTGGCTCCCGCGCCACCGGTGGGGTTCTCATGGGACCTGCTCGACGGGCGTCCGCTCGTCCTCGCCACCCTCGGCACCGCCAACGCCGCCCTCGGCCGCCGCTTTCTGTCCGAATGCGTCGACGCCCTCGCCGGGATGCCGGACGTCCAAGGTCTGGTCGTCGATCCCACCGGTGAACTGATCAGCGACGAAGTGCTGCTGGCCAAACGGATTCCGCAGGCGGAGGTGGTGCGGAAGGCGGCGGTGGTGATCTGTCACGGCGGGCACAACACCGTCAGTGAGTCCCTCGCTTCCGGGCTGCCGCTGGTGATCGCGCCGATCCGGGACGACCAGTCGATGCTGGCTCAGCAGGTCGAGGCCGCCGGTGCCGGGCTGCGGCTGCGCTTCGACCGCGTGAAGGCCCCCGACATCCGCCGCACGGTCACCGAAGTGCTGACCGAGCCCGCGTACGCGGCGGCGGCCGCGCGAGTGCGGGCCTCGTTCGCGGCGGCAGGCGGAGTCGCGGCTGCCGCGGACCACCTGGAGGCCTTGCCGCGCTGAGGCTGGTGGCCGGAACACGCGTGTCTGGAGCCGGAACTCGCGTGTTTCGGGCCGGATCTCACGTGTTTCGGGCCGGAACTCACGTGTTTCGGGCCGGATCTCACGCGGTGTGAGAGTTCGGCTTCCGATCACGCGTGTTCCGGCTCTAATCACGAGAGTTCCGGCTCTGATCACGCGTGTTCCGGCTCTGATCACGCGAGTGACGGGCCAGGCCTCAGACCATCGGGGTGACGTCCCGCGGTGTCCGGAACGTCCTCGCCGCGATCCACCCACCGGCAGCCGCGGCCACGGCGGCGATCGCGAGCGAGATGGGGACCGACCAGCCCGAAGGCCGGCCCAGCGCGAGCGCTCTCGTCGCGTCGATCGCGTAGGTCAGCGGGTTGAGCGCCGAGACCACCCGCAGCCAGGTCGGCATCGTCTCGATCGGCATGTACGCGCTGGAGGAGAACATCAGCGGGAACATGACCACGAACGACGCCATCTGCAGGGTTTCGGCCTTGCGCAGCCAGGTCGTGATGGCGACGAAGATCCAGCTCAGGCACCAGCCGACGACGAGCGTGAGCAGAAGTGCCGCGGTGACACCGAAAATGCCGCCGGTCGGCCGGAAACCCAGCAGCACCACGCTGGCGAGCGCGGTCACCAGCAATTGCACGCCGAGCCTGGCGGAGTCGGAGATGGTGCGCGCCACCAGGACGGCGGAAAGACTGATGGGCATGCACCGGAGACGTCCGGTGAATCCACTGTAGATCTCCGCGAGCAGGCCGGCGCCCGAGCTCATCGCCGTGGTCATCGCGATGTTCACCAGCGTCGCCGGGACGAGGAAGTTCACATATCCCTGATACGCCGCGACCCCGGGCAGCGTGCTGACCCCGTTGAAGACCTGGCTGAACAGCAGGAGCAGCACGATCGGCTGCAGCAGACCGAAGAACACCAGCCGCCGGTCGCCGAACGCGGTCTTCAGCGACCGGGCGGCGAGCACCCGGACCTGGGTGGCGAAGCTGCTCGGCGGCCAGGCCGCCGGATCGGTCAGCGCCGACGGGGACGGCGCGCGGTGGCGTGCCTCGGTCATGTCGCGACCGCCGGATTCCGGTGCAGGGAAAGGTAGACGTCGTCGAGCGTCGGCTCGGCGACGGTGAGGTCCTTCATCGGCGCGCCCGCGGCGTCGAGCGCGCGGACCAGCACGGTGATGTCGGCGGGCCCGGAAAGCGCGACGCCGATCACCAGGCCGGAGGCCGACGTCGTGCAGCCCATGCCGAGCCGATGCAGCGCGTCGAGCGCTCGGCGGGCGGCGAAGTCGGTGCCGAAGGTCAGGGTCGCGGTCCGTTCCCCGAGCCGGGCCTTCAGTTCCGACGGCCGCCCGGAAACCGTGATGTGCCCGAGCCCCAGCACGATGACCTGATCCGCCAGTCTGTCCGCCTCCTCGAGGTACTGCGTGGTGAGCACGACGGTGGTGCCGCGCGCGGCGAGCCGTTCGACGCCGTCCCAA
The DNA here is from genome assembly GCF_055588925.1 of Amycolatopsis sp. NPDC041971. Classification (NCBI taxonomy): domain Bacteria; kingdom Bacillati; phylum Actinomycetota; class Actinomycetes; order Pseudonocardiales; family Pseudonocardiaceae; genus Amycolatopsis; species Amycolatopsis sp. NPDC041971. The sequence goes on from NZ_JBVJCE010000009.1 coordinate 21,129, forward strand.
AGTCCGGCGCGGCTGAGCGGATCGAGGCCGGTCGTCGGTTCGTCGAGGAAAAGGACTTCGGGGGAGCCGACAAGCCCGGCGGCGAGATCGAGCCGCCGTCGCATGCCACCGGAGTACGTCCGCGCGGGACGGTCCGCGGCGTCGTCGAGACCGAACATGGCGAGCAGTTCGGCCGCGCGAGCCCTGGCCTGGCGCCGGTTCGCGCCCAGCAGCCTGGCGACGAGTTCGAGGTTGCCGCGGCCGGAGAGCGCGTCGTCGACCGCCGCGAACTGGCCGGTGACCCCGATCCGCCGCCGGACGTGATGCCCGGCGCGCACGACGTCGAAACCGCAGACCTTGGCGCTGCCGCCGCTCGGCTTGACGCGGGTGCTGAGGATGTCGATCAGCGTCGTCTTGCCCGCGCCGTTGTGACCGAGCACCGCGAGCACGGTGCCGCGGCCGACGCGAAGGCTGATGCCGGCGAGGGCCGTCACTTCACCGTAGTGCTTGGCGAGGCCGGTCACCTCGATGGCAGCCTGCTCCATTCGCCGAACGTAGCGGCTGTTCCGACATGGCCGCAATGAACGCGAGCGGACTCCGGGCACGCGTGAGGGTTCCACCCTCCCGCTTGCTGACGGAGGTGACAAAAATGATTTCGCGAGGATCCCGGTGCCAGTGAATTACCCGGCCGACAGCATATGTATGACAAAGAAAAGGCGCCGGATTCGGTGTCCTTGCCGGTGCGGGTGGGCGCGGGTAATTTCATCGATTCCGTGTCCGCGCCGTTTCGGCGGATCACGCAATTCTCCGATTCCCGGGAGTGACCGTTGTGAGGTTCCCACTGAAGTCGAAAAGATCCGTGCAAGCCTTGGCCGCCGGTACGGTGGCCGCCGTCGCGGCCACCCTGGCTGTCGTCGGTTCCGGCTTGAGTGAGGCGGCGCCCGCGTCGCTGACGCTGAAGTACACCTGCCCGTTCCCGTTGATCGGCAACCAGACCCTGGTCGTGAAGGTCGACACCGTCCTGCCGGACGACGCCGTGGCAGGGAAGACCTCCACCCCGATCACGTTCGACGTCGACGTCACCGTCCCGGCGGACGCGACAGCGGGACTCGTGCTCGTGGGAGCCACCACCGTCGAAGGCAGCGCGAAGGCCGCCGCGGTGCTGAAGTATCCGGTCGACAAGACGCTGAACCTCGGCCTGCCGCTGGTCATCCCGGTCACCCCGGTGCCGGAGTCGGGCGAATTCCACGTCAAGACGAGCGGCAAGGCGCCCGCGGTCACGTTCCCCAGCCCGGGCACCGCTTTGGTGACGGTCGGGAACTTCAGTACCACCATGACGCCGAAGAACGCGCAAGGGCAGCCGACCGACCTCGGCACCTTCACTTCGGACTGTGTCGTCCAGCCGGGACAGAACCAGCAGCTGGGGACGTTCGAGGTCAAACCCGCGGGCGGTGGCACCCCGACGCCGACCACCCCGACGACGCCTACCACGCAGCCGACTCCCACGACGAAACCGACTCCGACCACGGAGCCGACCCCGACTACGACTCAGCCCACGCCGACGACAGAGCCGACCCCCACGACTCAGCCGACACCGACAACGGAACCGACACCCACGACTCAGCCGACTCCCACCACGGAACCCACGCCGACCACGGAACCGACCCAGCCGACGCCGACGACCCAGCCGACCCCGACGACGGAGCCCACTTCGACGACGACTCAGCCGACGAGCCCGACCACCGCGCCGACTCCGACGACGCAACCGACGTCCACCACGGAGCCGACTCCCACGACCGAGCCCACCCCCACGTCGAGCACTCAGCCGACGTCGACCACGCAACCGACGCCGACGACCCAGCCGACGAGCCCGACCACGGTGCCGACCACCACCACACAGCCGCCGGGTGACACCCAGATCACCTACGGGGTCAGGGGCAAGACCACGATCGCCGGGCTGAACGCGAAACTCCCGCTCGGCCCCGGTGAGTTCAGCGCGAAACTGAACGCGCAGTCGGGCAAGTTCACCGGGCGGCTGTCGCTGCCGCCGTCGAACGTGCAGTTCCGTTTGCTCGGCTTCTTCCCGGCCTCGGCGACAGTGAAGATCAACCAGGTCGGCGATGTGACGGGCACCGTCAACGCCGGCGCGGTGAAGGCCGACGCGAAGGTCGACGTCAAGTTGCTCACGGTGCGGCTGTTCGGGTTCCCGATCATGGCGAGCTCGACGTGCAAGACCGCCCGGCCCGCCGACATCCCGCTGGTTTCGTCGCACGGCTTCGACCCGTCGAAGGGCGGCAAGCTGACCGCTGAGTACAAGCTGCCGCAGTTCCGCGGCTGCGGCCCGCTGACGCCGATGATCAGCGCGATGGCCTCCGGCGACGGGAACAGTCTGGAGATCACCCTCAAGAAGAAGTAGGTCCGGTCTCGTGGGTGGTAATGACGGTCGGAACCGTCATTACCACCCACGAGAAGCCAACCGAAACAGTTACGCCCATTACAATATTTCCGCGTCTCGGCCCCTCTATTCCAGCATTGCTTGTGTCGCTGATCTTCCGCCAGTAGCGTGCTGCACGAGTTGGCTGTTCGGCCGGAGAAAGTCGAAGTGAGGAAGCCCGAATGTCAGTGATGACCGGGCGCGTTCCGCGCGCCTTCCTGCTCCCGGTGGTGCTGGGGCTGGGGGCGCTTTCCTTGGCTTCCGCCTCCGCCGAACCCGCGCGGATCCAGCAGGTCGAACCCGAGAAGCCGCCCGCCGCCGCCCAAGCCGGGTTGAAGTTCGGCTTCTACGTCGGCGACGAAAAGCAGCCGACCACGAGCCGCGTCGCGAAACTCGGCTCGGACATCACGTTCCCGCAAGGCGCGTTCGACGGCTCGATCCTCGGTTTCACCGGCAGGGTGCCGATCACCGGCAAGCTCGCCATCCCGCCGACGTCGAGCTATTTCGTGTCGTTCCGTTTCATGCCGGCCACCGGCGACGTCGAACTCATCCCGGACGGCGACGCCACCGGGACCGTCCTCGTGAAGACCGGCGCCAACGGCGATTGCAAAGCGGTCGGCACCAACATCTGCGCGGACACCGACGTCACGAACAAGGTGTTCATCAAACTCTCGAACGTCAAAGTGGACGGCAAGGTCCTCGACGTCGGGCCGAACTGCCGGACCGCGCAGCCGGCGGTGGTGAACATCAAAGCCCTGGTGCCTCTCGCGTTCCCCGCCTCGCCGGTGAAGGTCACCAGCTCCTTCGCGACGCCCGGGTTCATCGGGTGCGGCATGCGCGAAGACCTCAGCCCGTTGCTCACCGGCCTGGTTTCCGGCCCCGGCAACACCCTGGTCACCCACCTCATGCTGCGGTGCGTCGGCTCGGGCCCGCCCCCCAACGGATGCGGAGCCTGACGATGTCCAATCCCGTCACCTTTCTCGCCCGCGCGCCGGAGAAGGCCGCCGCGGGGCTGCGCGAATTCGGCCGCATGTGCGCCATGGGGATCGACGTCGTCCTTGCGATGTTCCGCCGCCCGGTGCAGGTTCGCGAGTTCATCCAGCAGTTCTGGTTCATCGCGAGTGTGTCGATCACGCCGGCGATCCTCGTGTCGATCCCGTTCGGCGCGGTGATCTCGCTGCAACTCGGTTCGCTCACGAGTCAGATCGGCGCGCAGCAGTTCAACGGCGCCGCGAGTGTCCTCGCCGTGGTGCAGCAGGCCAGCCCGATCGTGACCACGCTGATCATCGCGGGCGCGGGTGGTTCGGCGATCTGCGCGGATCTGGGCGCCCGCTCCATCCGCGAGGAGATCGACGCGATGGAGGTGCTCGGGGTCTCGCCGATCCACCGGCTGATCGTGCCCCGTGTGCAGGCGGCCATCGGCGTTTCGGTGCTGCTGAACGGTTTGGTCAGCGTCGTCGGCGTGCTCGGCGGGTACTTCTTCAACGTCATCGTGCAGGGCGGCACCCCGGGCGCGTACCTCGCGAGCTTCAACGCGCTGGCGCAGCTGCCCGACCTCGTGGTCAGCTCGATCAAGGCGTTCATCTTCGGGTTCCTCGCCGGCGTCGTCGCGGCCTACCGGGGGCTGAACCCCAGGGGCGGCCCCAAAGGCGTCGGTGACGTCGTCAACCAGTCGGTGGTGATCACGTTCCTGCTCCTGTTCTTCGTCAACACCATCCTGACCGCGCTGTACCTGCAGCTCGTCCCGGCGAAGGGAACCTGATCCCGTGACCAGCGTCCCCGAACGGGCCAAGGAAGCGTTCAAACGCCCCGGCAACAGTCTCTTCGAGCTGGGCGACCAGCTGCTGTTCTACATCCGCGCGCTCGCGGCGATCCCGATGGCCGTCACCCGCTACTTCCGCGAAGTGGTGCGTCTGCTCGCCGAGGTGACCTTCGGCAGCGGGGCGCTGGCGGTGATCGGCGGCACCGTCGGCGTGATGGTCGGTCTGTGCGTGTTCACCGGGATCACGGTGGGACTGCAGGGTTTCAGCGCACTGAACCAGATCAACATCTCCGCGATGACCGGCTTCCTCACCGCGTACTTCAACACGCGCGAGATCGCGCCGCTCTCGGCGGGGCTCGCGTTGTCCGCGACGGTCGGCGCCGGTTTCACCGCGCAGCTGGGCGCCATGCGGATCTCCGAAGAGATCGACGCGCTCGAAGTGATGGCCGTGCGCAGCATGCCGTACCTGGTCACCACCCGGATCGTGGCCGGGTTCATCGCGATCATCCCGCTCTACGTGATCGGCCTGCTGATCTCGTACCTCGGTTCGCGGGTGACCACGGTCGTCTTCTTCGGACAGTCCGGCGGTACCTACGACCACTACTTCTCCTTGTTCTTGCCGCCTGAAGACGTGCTGTGGTCTTTCGTCAAGGTGCTGGTGTTCGCCGTCGGCGTCATCCTCACGCACTGCTTCTACGGTTATCGTGCCGCGGGCGGCCCGGCGGGCGTCGGGGTCGCGGTCGGCCGCGCGGTGCGGACGTCGATCGTGCTGATCAGCGTGCTCGACCTGTTCCTCAGCCTGGCGATCTGGGGCGCCACCACGACGGTGAAGGTCTCCGGATGAGCGCGCGGACACGGACGCAGGCGGCGGGGGTGATCTTCCTCGTCATCCTGGTGCTGCTCGGCTGGCTGTCCGTCGCGATCTTCAACAAGGACTTCGACCGCGCGGAACTGGTCACCCTCAAGACCGACCGGGTCGGCAACCAGCTCGCCCCGCCCGCCGAGGTCAAGGTCCGAGGGGTTCCGTTCGGCGAGGTCAGGGCGGTCCGGGGCAGTGCGGACGGCGCGGAGATCGACCTCGCCATCGACCCGGCGAAGATCGAGCAGCTGCCGCGCAACGTCTCGGCCCGGCTGCTGCCGAAGACGGTCTTCGGTGAGCGTTACGTCAATCTCGTGCTTCCGGAGCGGCCGGAAGGGGGCTCGCTGCGGGACGGCGACGTCATCGGGCAGGACCGGTCGTCCAACGCGATCGAGCTGGAACGCGTCCTGGGCGATCTGCTGCCGCTGCTGCGAGCGGTGCAGCCGCAGAAGCTGAACAGTTCACTCGGCGCGATCTCGCTCGCGCTGGACAATCGTGGGAAATCCCTGGGGGACAGCATCGTCCAGCTCAACGACCTCCTCGGCCAGGTGAACCCGCTGATGCCGCAGTTCAAGGCCGACATCAGTGGCCTCGCCGACGTGGCGGACCTGTACACGGGGGCGGCGCCGGACATCCTCAAGGCCCTGTCGGATCTCTCGACGACGGCGAAGACCATTGTGGACACTCGCGCGGACCTCGACAAGCTGTACGCCAGTGTCACCACCGCGAGCGGCGACATGAACAAGTTCCTGGTGCAGAACAAGGACAACATCATCGGCGTCAGCGTGAAGAGCAGGCCCACCCTGGAACTGCTTTCCCGCTATTCGCCCCAGTTCCCCTGCCTGTTCGACGCGGTGAACCGGCTCAAGCCGGTGATGGAGAAGGCCTTGGGCAAGGGCACCGGCGAGCCTGGGCTGCACGTGACGCTGTCCGTCCAAGACCCGCGTGACAAGTATGTGCCCGGCCGGGACGATCCGCGGTTCGACCAGAAGGGCGGCCCGCGGTGCTACGGCGGCGGCGGGACTTCGGCGGCGGTGGCGTTCGCCGCCGATGGGGACCTCGGCCCGGCCAATTCGAAGGGGGAGCGGGGGCTGGTCGCCGAGATGCTGGCGCCGTCGCTCGGGATGAAGCCGGCCGAGGTCCCGGACTGGAGCAGCGTGCTCGTGGGCCCGGCCTTGCGTGGTACGGAGGTGACCGTCCGATGAGGGGTATCGCGGGGCCGGCGATCAAAGGCCTGGTCTTCTTCGTGATCACCGTGGTGGCGACCGGGATCCTGGCCATCACCATCGCCAACTCCGGGGTCGGCACGACGGTCGGCTACACCGCCAGGTTCACCGACGCCACGTCGGTCAACCCCGGCGACGAGGTCCGCATGTCCGGTGTCCGTATCGGCCAGGTGGATTCGGTCGGGGTGGTCGAGCGGCGGCTGGCGGACGTGCGATTCTCGATCGAGAACAAGCGACGGCTCACGTCGGGAGCCACGGTCACCATCAGGTACCGCAACCTGGTCGGCCAGCGGTATCTCTCGATCGATCCCGGCCCGGACGGACCGGCGGCACTGGACGAGGGCGCGTTGATCCCACCGGAGCGGACGCGTCCGGCACTGGATCTCACCGCGTTGTTCAACGGGTTCAAACCGCTGTTCCAGGCGCTGTCGCCGAACGACGTCAACCAGCTGTCGTTCGAGATCGTCCAGGTACTGCAGGGCGAGGGGAGCACCGTCGACAGCCTGCTCGAACACACCGCGTCGCTCACGAGCACCTTGGCGGGCAAGGACGAGGTGATCGGCCAGGTGGTCGGGAACCTCAACACGGTGCTCGACACGCTGAACTCGCAAGGCGATCAGTTCGACAAACTCGTCGACGTCACCGCGCAGCTGGTCTCGGGGCTCGCCGGTGACGCGAAACCCATCGGGCAGGCGATCGGCGGGCTCGGCGAGCTCACCACCGCCACCGCGGACCTGCTCCAGGACGGCCGCGCGCCGTTGAAAGCCAGCATCGACACCCTCGGGGACCTGTCGAAGAACCTCGCCGACAACACCCCGGTGTTCGAGCAGTTCCTGGCTAATCTGCCGAAGAAACTGGACCGGATCGGCGCGATGGTCTCGTACGGCTCGTGGTTCAACTTCTACCTGTGTTCGGTCAAATCGGACGCGCCACCCGCGCCGGGCGGCCCGCCGGTCGGTATCCCGTCGACCCAGGGACGGTGCCGGTGAAAGCGCCGAGGATCAAACCCTTCCGCAGCCGCAACCCGATCGTCGTCGGCACCGTCACGGCGGTGCTGATGGCCGCGGCGGGCTCGGCCGTCTTCTTCTCCGACGACCTCCCGCTGATCGGCGGGGGCACCACGTACGCGGCCGAGTTCACCGAAGCCGCCGGGCTCAAACGCAACGACGAGGTCCGGGTCGCCGGGGTGAAGGTCGGCGAGGTGTCCGACGTCCTGCTGGACGGCGGACGCGTCAAGGTCCTGTTCCGGGTCAAGGACACCTGGATCGGCAACCGCACCACCGCCGCGATCAAGATCAAGACGTTGCTGGGCCAGAAGAACCTGGTCCTCGACCCGGTCGGCAACGGGGATCTCGATCCGGACGAGCCGATCCCGGTGCAGCGCACCAGTTCGCCCTACGACGTCACCACGGTGTTCAACGACCTCGCGAACACGGTCGGCGCGATCGACACCGATCAGCTGGCGAAGGCGTTCGGGACGATGTCGGAAACGCTCGGCGCGTCCACGCCTCAGGAGGTCCGGACGGCCTTCGACGGCATCACCGCGTTGTCCAAGACACTCGCGTCGCGCGACGAGGAGCTGGTGAAGCTGTTCCAGAACACGAACAAGGTGTCGCAGACCCTCGGCGAGCGGTCGCAGCAGATCGAGGCGCTGATCCGCGACGGCAACACGCTGCTCACGGAGCTGAACGCGCGCAAGGACGCCATCGCGAAACTGTTCAGCGGCGTGAAGAACCTGTCGGTGCAGCTCAAAGGGCTGGTGGCGGACAACCGGAAAACGCTCGGCCCCGCGCTGGACCAGCTCGATCGCGTGGCCACCGTGCTGCAGCGCAACCAGGACAAACTCAGCGAAAGCCTGCGGCTGGCCGGCCCCTTCTACCGATTGCTCGGCAACGCGGTCGGCAACGGCCGCTGGATCGACACCTACATCTGCGGGCTCGTCCCGACCGGTGGCACGCCGGGCAGCTGCATGCCGTCAAGGAACGGGGGACGCTGATGGGGCGCCACTTCACGTTGGCCGATCTCGGCGGACAGGCCCGGCGACGGTCCTGGGTGCGGCGGCTCGCGCTCGCCGTCGTCGCCGGACTGCTCGTCACGGCGGCTTGGCCGCTCTTGACCCGGCAGGCCGACCGCGTCGTGACCGGGTTCTTCACCGCGACCGTCGGGGTGTACCCGAACACCGAGGTGCGCGTGCTCGGGGTCCCGATCGGTTCGGTGACCAAGGTCGAGCCGCGGGGCACGAACGTCGAGGTGACCATGACGGTCCGGCCGGACGTCAAACTGCCCGCCGACGTCGGCGCCGTCGTGATCACGCCGAGCCTGGTCGCCGATCGGTACGTGCAGCTCACCCCGGTGTACGTGGACGGGCCGGAACTGGGCGGCGACGCCCGGATCCCGCCTGAGCGCACCGTGACCCCGGTCGAGGTCGACGAACTCCTGGGCAGCCTCAACCAGCTGATGACCGCGCTGGGGCCGAAGGGCGCCAACAAGGACGGCGCGGTCAGCGACGTCCTGACCAAGGCCGCGGCCTACCTCGACGGCAACGGCGGCAAACTCGGCGAAGCGATCAAGAACCTCGGCGAATTCGCCCGTACGGCGAGCGATTCGAAGGACGACTTGTTCAACTCCGTCGACAACATCAGCAAGTTCACCGCGATGCTCGCTTCGAACGACGGCCAGGTGAAACAGGCGATCCAGCAGATCGCCTCGATCAGCGAGATCCTGGCCGATCAGCGGGACCAGTTCTCCGGCGCGATGACCGAACTCACCGAGGCGCTCGGCGTGGTGCAGGGCTTCATCAAGGACAACCGGGGAAAGGTGAAGTCCGATGTGGACAAACTCGCCGAAGTCACCAAGGTGCTCAGTCAGCAGAAGGCCTCGCTGAGCGAGGCGCTCGACGCGGCGCCGAACGCGCTGGCGAACGTCCTCGGCGCGTACAACCAAGGCGCGGGAACACTGGACGGCCGAGGGAACATCACCGAATTCTCGGGGGCGAAATGAAAACCCGGCTCGCCGCGGTCCTGATCCTCGTGCTGGCCGCCACCGGTTGCGGCGGCGGCGTCGACGTCTACGACATCCCGCTTCCGGGCGGCGCCGCACTGGGCGAGCGGCCGATCCACGTCACGGCCAGTTTCAGCAATGTGCTGGATCTGGTGCCGCAGTCCGGGGTCAAGGTCAACGACGTCCCGGTCGGCCAGGTGCGGACCGTCGAACTGGCGCCGGACGGCCGCAGCGCGGTGGTCGGGCTGCTGCTCAACGGGGACGTGAACCTGCCGGCCAACGCCGTCGCGCGGCTTCGGCAGGCGAGCATCCTCGGCGAGAAGTTCGTCGAGCTCGCGCCGCCGGACGACGGGACCCCGAGCGGGCGGCTGGCCGACGGCGCGGTGATCCCGCTGGCGCGTTCGTCGCTGACCCCGGAGATCGAGGAGGTCTTCGGCGCGCTTTCCCTGCTGCTCAATGGTGGAGGCGTCGCGCAGGTGCAGAACATCACCCGCGAACTCAACGACGCGCTCGGTGGCAAGGAAAGCGCGGCTCGTAGCCTCTTGGCCAATTTGGACACCTTCGTGCGCGGGCTCGACGAACACAAGGCCGAGATCACCCGCGCCATCGAAAGTGTCAACAAACTCGCGGTGACACTGAACGCGAACACCGAGGAGATCAAGGCGACCTTGAACGGGCTCACCCCCGGGATCGAGGTGCTGAACCAGCAGCGCCAGGCGCTGGTCGGGATGCTGAAGTCGCTGGACGGGCTCACTTCGGTCGCGGTCGACACGGTGAACCGCAGCAAGGACGACCTCGTCGCGGACCTTAAGGCACTCGAACCGCTGCTGCGGAAGCTGGCCGACTCGGGGGACAAGCTACCGAAGGCGATGGAGATGATCTTCACCTTCCCGTTCCCCGACGCCGCGCTCGAAGCCATCCGCGGTGACTACCTGAACACGTTCCTGACCTTCAAGAACAGTGGTGGCCGCTGATGCTGACCAGATTCGTCCGCGCGCAGCTGGTGGTCTTCGTGGTCATCGCGGTCGTCGGTGTCGCGTATGTGGGCGCGACGTACGCGGGGCTGGACAAATTCGTGCTCGACCGCGGGTACACCGTCAAGGTGCGGCTCGCCACCGGCGGCGGCATCTTCGGCAACGCCGAGGTCACCTATCGGGGCGTGCCGATCGGCCGGGTCGGCGAACTGCGGCTGACCGCCTCCGGGATGGAGGTGGATCTCGAAATCGAGCCGGGCGCCCCGGAAGTGCCCGCGGACACCGAAGCCGTCGTCGCCAACCGGTCCGCCGTCGGCGAGCAGTACGTCGATCTGAGACCGCGGCGTGGCGACGGCGCCATGCTGCGGGACGGTTCGGTGATCAGCGAGGCGGATACGAAGATCCCGCTCCCGGTGGACGTCGTGCTGTCCAGTGTGGACTCTTTCGCCAACTCGGTGCCGAAACCGGCCCTGCGGACCGTGGTCGACGAGCTGTACAACGCCACGTCCGACGCGGGCCCCGCGCTGGACCAGCTCGTCGGGCGCGGGATCGAGTTCGTGCGGGAAGCCAGCGCGCACGTGGGGCCGCTGACCAAATTGGTGACCGACGCGCAAACCGTGCTCGACACGCAGATGTCGCAGGCGGACGCGATCCGCTCGTTCGGTGCCAACGCGAAACTGCTCGCCGCGACGCTGAAGAGCTCCGATGGCGACCTGCGCCGGCTGATCCCGGCCGTCCCGGCGGCCGCGAACGAGGTCAGCGCCCTCCTGCGGGAGACCGGACCGAGCCTCGGCATCCTGCTGGCGAACCTGCTGACCACCGCGGACGTCCTGGAAACGCGACAGGACGGCCTCGAGCAACTGCTGGTCACCGCACCGAAAGCGGTCGCCGCGGGGCACGCGATCATGGGGCCGGACGGCGCGCACGTCGGCCTCTCGCTGACGTTCTTCGATCCGCCGCCGTGCGTCACCGGTTACGGAACCGGCTACCGCGACGGACTCGACACGTCACCGCGCCCGTTGAACACCGCGGCGCGCTGTGCCCTGCCCAAGGGCAACCCGACGAACGTGCGCGGTTCGCAGAACGTGCCGGGAAGGTGAAGGCCATGACTCGAATCGCCGCGCTCCTCGCAGCCGTCGCCACCGCGCTGGCGGCCTGGTTCGGCTACTCCTGGTGGGACGCGAGCCGGGATGACGGCGTCGCGCGGGCCACGGTCCGCGAGGAGGCGTTGCAGGTGGGCAGGCAGGCGGTCACCGCACTGACCACTTTGGACTACCGGCAGGCGGAGCAGGGCTACCAGAACTGGCTGAACCTCTCCGGCGGTGCGTTGCACGAAGAGCTGGCGCGAGACCGGGAAGGCGGGCTCGGCCGGATCGGCCAGGCGAAGACCGTCACCACCGGCCGGGTCGTCGACGCGGCGGTGACCGAAGTGGACAGTGGCGGCGGCACCGCCGAGGTGATCGCCTCGGTCGAACTCGAAGTCCGGCCCGAGGGCGGGGAAGCCGTCACCAAGCACAACCGGTTCCGCGCCGGCCTGAACCGCACGCCGGACGGGTGGCGCGTCACGTCGCTCGGCCAGGTGCCGGTGACCGACACCGGAAAGCCCTGACGGAGGACGGAATGACCACGAAACGAGCCGTCAAACCGGCACGGCGCACCGTGAAGGTGGCCGGGAAAATGGGCGGGAGCACCCGGGTTCTCGAAGCTCGTCTCGAGGAATCCGAGATCGAGCCCGCCGAGGAGGTCCTGGAGACCGACTCCGTCGATTCGGCCGCCGAGCCTGCCGACGAGGTTGTCGAGCCCGTGCGACGTCGCCGTCTCCCGCTGGTGTTCGGCGCGGTCGCGCTGGTGATGGGGGGCCTCGCGGGGTGGTTCGCCATCGAGGCGCGGGACACCACGGCGGTACTGGCGCACAACACCGCGCTGACCGACGTCGCCACCACCGCGGCGGTCAGCGACCAGATCGGCAAGGCGCTCGGCATCGTGTTCTCCTACCGCTACGACGACCCCGCCACGAGTGAACAAGCCGCGAAAGAGGTCCTCACCGGACCCGCGCTTGGGCAGTACGACCAGCTGTTCGCGCAGGTCAGGGGACTGGCGGCGGAGCAGAAACTGGTCGTGACCTCGACTCCGGTGGTCTCGGGGGTCAAGGTCCTCGACGGGGACCGGGCGTCGTTGCTGGTGTTCCTTGACCAGACCGGTGTGCGCGGGGACGGACAGCGCAGTACGGGTTCGGCTCAGCTGAGCGTCACCGCCGAGCGTTCCGAGGGGAAGTGGCGGGTGACCGCTCTGGCCGCCGCCTGACATCAGCGGTCGCCCGGTCCGTGAAGGCCTCCTTGAGGGACTCTGGGTCCCTCAAGGAGGCCTTCACGGACTTTCGCGGTCAGGGCTGTGGCAAGGGGGCCTCAAGTGGGTCGTGAGTGGCGATTCGGGTTCTAACCCGAATCGCCATTCACGACCCACGCGACCCACCACCCTCCAGGAACCGGCCCCGCAGCGCGCGGAGCCTCACGAAGGGGCCGCCCGCAGGGCCAGGATCATCTCGAATCGCCGCTCAGGGTCCCGCAGCCCGTCCGCGAACAGCGCCTCGAGCTCCTGAGCGCGGGACCGCACCGTCTGCGGGTGCACCGCGAGCCGTTCCGCCACTTCGCGGACGTTCCCGCAGGTCTCCAGCCACGCCAGTAGCGTCCCCGCCAGCCGCGAATGCTGCTTGCCGGTCAACCCGGTCAGCGGCCCGAGCCGTTCCCGGACCAGCTCCGCGGCCAGGAACGGTTCCTTGAGCAGCCACAGGCGCGAAAGATGGTCGACGCACCACGTAACGGGTTCGTCGGCGAGCGCGCCGGAGTCGACGAGCCGCAGGGCTTCTCGCGCGGCTCGCAAGGAACGCGCCGCGAAGGTGGGTGGGACGGCGGGGCCGATCGCGGCGCGCCGTCCCGTTAGCGCTTCGGCGAATCGCTCCCGGTCATCCGGTTCTGGAGCGGGAAGCAGGAGGCAGGGAGAGGTGCTCTCGAAGTCGGCCAGCGCGGTCGACGCGATCGCCGGAGTCTCGTCCGGCGACTGGTCGAGCGCGACGGCGACGAGCAGGTCGGGGAGTTGCCACCGGGCGAGGTCGGCGGCGTGGTTGATGACGTCGGGTGGCGACGGCGGTTCGGCGAGCAGGAGTTCCATCAGCCGGTGCCGCCGTCGCTCGAGTGCGCCGGCGGCCTTCTCTCGCGCCTCCGCGTGGCCCTCGACCGACAGAGCCGACAGCTCGTCGATGTAGGCGAAGATGGCTTCCGCGAGCAGGCACAGCGTCGCGGAAGGCACCCCCGCGCGGCGGCCCGCCTCGGCGACGCGGCGCCAGGTCACCCTGGCGCCGACGCGATACGCCGCCTGGAGGACGTCGACGTTGCGGCCCTGCTGGAACTCCTGGACACCCAGGCTCAAGAACACGCTCCGGCGGTCTTCCGACGGCGCTTCCGGGTTCCCGATCCGTTCCACGAACTGCAGGAACGCCATCTGGACGCCGGTCTTGAGCGCCTTCCCGAAAGCCCCGTCCAGTGGTCGCGCGTAGTCGGGGATGGTCCGCTGGATCTCGCGGACCACCTCCCCGGCCACGTCGGCAAGCACCGGCCGGAACACGGTCGCCAGCTCTCTCGGCAGCAGCGCCCAGAGCTGGACGGGGCGCCCGCTCGGCCCGCCCGGCCGAGCGGGCGTGAGGAGCGGACCGTACGTCGCCTCGACCCCGCTGCGGGCATCCTGCGGTCGGGTCACCTCGTCACCTCGTTGTGAGTGGGAAACGCTGATCTGTCAGTCCTCCGCGAGCAAAGCCTCCGCGCGCAGGGCGATCTCCATGTCGAGCCGGTCGTCGGCGTTGTTCAACCGGTCGCCGAAGAGATCGATGAGCTGGTGCATGCGATACCGGACGGTCTGTGGGTGGACCTTGAGTTTCTTCGCGATCTCCGGAGCGCTGCCCCGGGACTGGAGCCAGATCAGCAACGTCTCCCCGAGCCGCGTCCGCTGTTTGGGGGTGAGGTCGTCGAACGGGGCGAGACTGCGCGTGCACAGCTCACGGACCAGGAACTCGTCGGCGAGCAGCCACAGGGTGGACAGGTGATCGCTGTACCGCGTGACCTGGTTGTCCGGCAGGATCCCACGCTGGACCAGCCGCAGCGTGCGGCGGGCCCACATCAGGGAGCGCGGCGCTTCGGTGAGCCGCACGGCAGGGCCGATCACCGCTCGCCAGCCGGGGAGCCGTTCGGCGAGGTCCTTCAGATGCTTTTCGGGGTCGCCGGTGACCAGACAGGGCTTGGGACCTTCGAAGTCGACGAGGACGTCGGCGTCCAGGTCGGCGCTGTCGGGGTCCTGGGGGCCGGGCCCTCGCTCCAGCGCGACGACCGTGATCTCGGTGGGCAGCGCCCACTGGGCGTTGGCGGCGTGGGACGCGATCGACTGCGGTGAGGACGGCGGATCGGAGAGCATCAGTTCGAGCAGCCTTCGCCTGCGTCTCGCCCTGGTGCCCGCGGCCCGTTCCTGCGCGGCCGTGTAGCCCTCGATCGACAGTGCGGAAATCTCGTCCACGTAGGCGAAAATCGCTTCGGCCGCGGTGCACAGGAGATCGGCGTCCGCTCCGATCCCCTGCCCGAATTCCGAAACGTGCCGCCAGGCGACGCGACCGCCGACGCGGTAGGCCGTCTGAAGGCAATCGAGGCTGCGACCTTCGTTGAACTCGACCTTGCCGAGGTTGCGGAACACCGCCGACCACTTGTCGAGCGCCGTCGTCCCCTGACCGATGGTATCGAGGCAGTGCAGGATCGCCTGTCGGATACCCTGCGTGATGATCTGTCCGAACGCGCCTTCCAGTGGCTGCGCGTACTCGGGGACGGCTCGTTGCACCTCCTGAAGGATGGCTCGTGCCAAGGGGTCGGCCCGCGGCCGGAACCGCTCGCCCAGGTCTCTGGGCAGTGACGCCCACAGTCCATTCGCACCGGTGCTGCGCACAGGTCGGTTCTCCACTGGGGTTCTCGGTGCCGGCGTGAAGGCGCGCGGTCGCTGGACCGGACCCGGTGGCTGGCGGTGCGGGGTGGCGGGGTGACGCACGTCGGGGTCTGGCCGTGCGGTCCGCAGATCGTGCCGCGAGAACCCGGTATCCAAGTCGGTCATGTTTTTTATCCTTGCTGGCAACAAAATCAGCCTCTTCAACGGTGAAGCCGATCCAGATTTTGTGGCCCACGCAACATAAAATCCGGCCGAGAGGACTGTCAACGGCTGGCGGGACCTTGATCGGCCACCTGGATGGACTACACCCGAACGGGTGGTCCATTCCGGCGGTGAGTGACATTTAGGCGGGCCTGAGATGGCGTCCGGATGACAACTTTTCCGGGGCGTTTTCGAGCTCCTCCGCCGCCTCGCTGGCGCGGATGAGCACCTCGACGACCTCGTCCAGGGTCAACCGGGCGGGCGCGGTCTCGGCGAGGAAGCGTTCGAGCTCGCCGCCGAACCGGGCCGGGTCGGCCACATGTGGAAAGTGTTTCGCATTTTCGAACACCGTCAAGCGGCTGTCCGGCAGCAATTCGGCCGTCATGCGGCCGTGAGCGGCCGGAATGAGCGGGTCGTGCGCGCCCCAGACGACGAGCGTGGGCACTTCGCGGGCGAGGTAGAGCTTGTCGATCGCGCTCGCGCGCTGACCGCGGAGGTCGATCAGGCTGCGCGCGATGAACAGGAACGCCCGCCGCCTGCCCGGGTCGGCCAGTGACGCAAGGTGACGTGTCAGCTCGCGGGTCTCGGGGGAGAGCTTCCCGCCGAGCGAGCGGCAGGCCGCGGCGAGCCCGCGCGCGATCGCGACGGTGACCGGGTTGACCGCGAGGGTGAGGGTCGCGTTGGCCCCCGGCAGCGCCGTCGCGCGCAGCACCGGGGTCACCTGCGGGCCGAGTCCGGCGCTGCCCACGAGCACCAGCCGGGCGCACATCTCCGGGAACTGGTAGGCGAACTGCATCGCGATCCCGCCGCCGAGGGAATGCCCGACGATGGTCGCGTGCCGGTTCCGGGTGAGGGCGAGGACGTCACGGACCACACTGGCCATCGCGCCGAGGCCGTAATCGGCGCGAGGGGCGGCCGAATCACCGTGGCCGGGGAGGTCGGGGACGAGGACACGGCGCCCGAACCCCGTCCGCTCGAAATGGTCGAGCAACGGCACCCAGGTCTCACCGCTACCCGAGATCCCGTGCAGCAGCACGAGCGCTTCGCCCGCGACGTCCTGTGTGGACGGAAGGTATTCCCGCAGCCGGACTTCCCGCCCGTGCAGAGTCAGTGTGCGCGCTTCGAGAGCCATGTCCCGCCTTTCCGTTGTCAGGCGTCAAAATAACGTGAAGAACGCCCGGTCCGTCAGCGTGTCGCGGGACACGTCCGGCATTTGCGACCGGGGTGACAAGAATGCCGGGGCGGACCCCGAGGTGGATGCCAAAACCGAGACGGCAGGCCAATAGCGCATCGACATTCTCCCACTGTCCCGGTATTCAGGAAAGCGTCGGTGAACACCCGTCACCACGGGGAGAAAAGCGATGGCCTGCCGGGCGGACTTCCACGTCGATCAGCCGAGGGCGAAGCGCGCCCGCCGCGGCCTCCGCTGGGTGCTCCCCACCGTGCCGCCACCGGAACGGCGGGTCCGGCGCGTCAGTTCCCTGGCGTCCCTTCGTCGTGGCGGTGGGCGCGCATAAGCCGCTGCGCGCGCAGCGCCAGTTGCATGTTCAGCCGGTCGTCGGCGTCCCTGAGCCGGTCGCCGAACAGTTCCTCCAGTTGCCGGAGACGGTTCCGCACGGTCTGCGGGTGCACGCCGAGCCGTTGCGCGATCTCCGGTGCCCCGCCGCGGGCTTCCAGCCAGGCCAGCAGGGTTTCGCTGAGCCGCTCCTGCTGTTTCTCGCTCAGCGCGGTGAACGGGTCGAGGCTCTGTTTGGCCAGTTCGGCGCCGAGGAAGTCCTCGGCGAGCAACCACAGCGTGGCGAGGTGATCCCGGCACCAGATGACCGGGCCGGGCGCGTCTTCGCTGTTCAGCAGCAGGGCGCGGCGCGCGGTGCGGAGGGCGGCCGGGGCATCGGAGAGCGGAACGACGGGGGACACCGCCGCGCGCCAGCCGTCCAGCGCGTCCTTCAGTGGAGCGAGGTCGGTGTCGGGGTCCGCGGTGAGCAGGTACGGCTCGGCGGTGTCGATGTCGGCCAGCACGGTGTCGTCCAGCAGGTGGACCGGGAACGCGGGCGCGCCCGGAGCGCGCTGGAGCGCGACCATGGCGGCCGTCCCCGGAACCCGCCAGCCGGCGCCGTCGGCCAGGCTGGCGATGCTGCACGCGGACCCCTCCGGCGCCTGTGCGATCAGTTCGAGCAGACGGCGGCGCCGGAGCGGGATCGCGCCCGCCGCCTGGGCCTCCGCCTCCTGGTAGCCCTCGATCGTCGTGGCGCACAGTTCGTCTACGTAGACGAAGACGGACTCGGCCGCGAGCGCGATCACATCGAGACCGACACCGAGCCCTCGCACGATGGGCCGCATCGCCCGCCAAGCCGCTCGTGCGCCGACCGTCGCGCTGTCGTGCAAGGGTTCCAGGCTCCGGCCCTCGGTGAACTCGATCCGCCCGCGCATGCGGTAGAAATCGATCCAGCGGTCGTGGAGGACGTCCGGATCGCCGATGCAGTCGACGTAATGCCGTACCGCCCGATCGCACGAGACGACCAGCACGCGGCCGAAGACGCCGCGCAGCGGCTGCGAATACGCGGCGACGGACCGCTGCACCTGTTTGACCATGGCCGCCGCGGCGTGCCCGGTATACGGACGCAGTTCTTCGCCGAGCGAACGCGGCAACGTCGCCAGCATGTCGAAACCGCGGTACTGGACCACCGAGACCACCTTTGATTTTCCTCGAACCGGGGGACGGGAAACATGAATCCCTTTGCACAACCGCGTCGGATCGACGGGAACGGGTGCCGCAGTGTTTCTACTGGACCGGCCGACGGCGTGTACCGCGAATGTGACGTTGAATTGGCAACGAAAAGTCGCCGATGCGGCGGCTTTTGACACGGATGTGGCGACGGTTCTACGCTCCGTGCATTCGAGTGCGCCGGTGGCGCGCGGACGAAAGGGAATTGGTGCCCGGAATCGTCGGCCTACTTCACCTACTTCACAGCGGGGGATCGCACACGTGAGCTGGCAGCCCGTCGGTGCGTTGTGGGCACGCCTGCCGAGGGAACTCGGTGACGCCGTCCGCCCGGGGATCCCGGCGATCGCCCGGCACTGCGTCGAAGGCGTGGTGTCCGAGATAGCTGAATGCGCCGAAGTGTTCAGTGACAGCGAGGCCCGCGCCGCGGCCGTCGAGCTGACCAGGCGCGGTATCGAACGCGCCATAGACCGGATCGGTGTTCCCGAACTGCTGCAGAACGACCTGCTGGCGGATTTCCGCGCGCAGGGCCGGATCGCCTTCCATCAAGGACTCAGCCGGGAGGCCGCGCAGGCGGCGTTCAGGGTCTCGAGCCGGGTGCTGTGGCGTTCGATCGCCGCGGCAGGCCGACGGCTCCAGCTGCCGGGCGACGTTCTCTACGGCGCGGCGGAGTGCCTTTTCGGCGATGTCGTCGAAGTGACGATGGCGCTGACCGACGGGTACAACGCCGCCCGAGCCGAGGCGACGGGTCCGGCGGAGCAGCGGGCGCGGTTGTTCCGGCTGCTGACCGGTGGCGCCGGGTACGCCCAGGCCGACGCCGGCGCGCTCGCCGTCGCCATCGGCTGGCGGATCCCGGACCGGATCACCGCGGTCGTGTTCACCGCGGCGCCCGGCGCGCCCGCGTTCCCCTCCGGTCTGTTGCCCTCGGCGATTCCCGCGGATCTCATGTCCGACGCGCCCGGGGCGCTCGTCGCCTGTCCCGAAGCCGACCTCGGCGGCCTGCGGGAACTTCCTTCCGGCTGGTCGGCGACGGTCGGGGTGTCCGTCCCGACGCCGCAGGCCGCCGAGTCGTTCCGGATCGCGCGCCGCGCGTCCGAACTGGCCCAGCGGGGGATGATCACCGCGGTCGGGCCGGTGCTGTGGTGCGAGGAGCACCTCACCACACTGCTGCTGCTCGCCGACGAGTTCCTGCTCGACAGATTGGCGGTCGAGGTGCTGGAGCCGTTGTCGGGGCTGGCGCCGCGCCAGCACGACGAGCTGTCGGCGACCCTGCTCACGCAGGTGCAGACGCGGGGGAGCGCGCCGGAGATCGCCCGGCAGCTCGCCGTGCACCCGCAGACGGTGCGGGCACGGCTGCGGCGGCTCACGGACTTGTTCGGCGAACGGCTGGAAGATCCGGATCAGCGGCTGCGGATCGAGCTGGCGCTGCGCGCCGAACGGCTGCGCCCCGCCGAAGCCTGACGGGCGTCGGCGACGGGGAACACCCAGCGACGGTAGCCATACCAGCGGAACGCCGAACCCGCCGCGGTGCCGAGCAACATCCCGCTGACGAAGTCGGCGATCTCTTGTACGAGGAAGCTGACTTCGGGGACCTCGAGCCGCAGTACGTAGCGCGAGATCAGCGGAGGGCACAGGTTGACCGTCACGGCGATGGCGTTGACCGCGAAGAACAACGCGACCTCGGGAAACCGGCGCCTGCCGCCCCGGGTGTGGAACGACCAGCGCCGGGAAAGCAGGTAAGCGAAGGCCGTCGCCATGACGGTGGCGATGGCCAGCGCCGTGACCGGTTTTTCTTGCAGGACGGTGAGTTTCAGCCCGTAGTTGACACCGAGCGTGAGACCGAACGCGGCGAGGCCGACGGTGGCGAACCGGAGCAGCTCACGCCGCTTCCCGGTCCGCGCACCGCCGGTCGCCACGCCGTCCACAAAGGACGAAGGCGCGGTTCTGAGCACCGCAGGCTCAGCAGTTCGACGTCGCCGGGGCGCCCGCGACCCGGTCCTTGAGGAAGGCGAGCACGTCGGCGTTGCCGGTGTAGACCGCCGTGATGTGGTCGGTGTCGAAGGTCTTCCAGGTCATCTTGACGCCGGCGGTGCAGTAGGTCTTGCGCAACGCGTCGGCCTGGGCGAACTGCACGAGCTCGTCCTTGGTGGCGTGGTAGAGGAGCACCGGGACCCGGGGAGGCGTGCCGCCGAGCTTGTTCTCGTTGAGCCGCTTCACCCATTCCGGCCGCACGTAGCCGGCACTGGTCGTGTAGTCGGCGATCTTCTGGTTCGCGTAGGTGGTGAGCAGTTCGAACGTGCAAGCGCTCTTCTGCATCTCCGCCAGCTTCACGCGACCGTTGTCACTGAGGAACGAGTCCAGCTTCAGCTCGGGATAGGCGTTGTCCAGGCCGATCAGGGCGTAGGCGAAGACACCGAAGCCGAACTTCCCGTCGAGCTGCAGGGTGACCTGCACGAGGTCGGCGGGCACGCCACCGGCGGCGACGCCGACGAGGTTCATCTCCGGCGCGTAGGCCGGTTGCAGTTCACCTGCCCAGGCCGCCGCCCCGCCGCCCTGCGAGTACCCGCGGAAGAGCACCTTGGCGTCGGTGGACAATTTCGCCTCCGGCAGGCGTTGCGCGGCCCGGACCGCGTCGATCACCGCCGGACCCTCCGAACGCCCGACCACATACGTCGTCTTCGGATCCTGGCGATAACCCTCGTAGTCGGTGAGCGCGACGGCGTACCCGGCGTCGAGTGCGTCGTCGAGACCCGACTGCTCGTAGAACGCTCCGATGTCGATCATCTTCGACGGCGTGCAGTCGAACGCCGGACCGTGTGTACCGGCGGCGAACGAGACGATCGGCGCCTTCGCCGGATCGACGTTCTTCGGCACCAGCACGGTCCCGGTCACCGCGTCCGGCCGCCCGAGAGCGTCCGTCGACAGGTACATGACCTGCCACGCGTTGACCGAATCCTTACGCGGACCGGCTTTCGAGATCCGCGAGCGGATGATGTCACCCGGCTTGCCCGCCGGCAGCGGGGACGGCGGGGTGTAGAACGAGTCGTCGGACGCCGCCTCGACGGCGGAGCTCGCCGGGCTCCCGCTCAGCACGGTCAGGAGACCGGCGGACAGGACGATCGCCAGCACGGCGGCGAGCATCCGGCGGGACGGGCGGGGGAACGGGGTCGGCACGGCCGGGCCTCCAGGGCGGGTGGGCTGGTTGAGAGTGCGGGAGAGTGGCCTCACTCAGGCGTTGCCGCCGTAGACCTGACGGCAGGTCGTGGACTCGGCGAACGCGAGATCCAGTTCCGGGTTGGCGCGGAGGTGCTTGATCGGGCCTTCGGGCTCGCTCAATCCGCTCATCGTGCCGTCGGCGTCGGCGACCACCTTCTGCAGGCTCGCCTGGTCGGTGACCTTCGCGTCCTGCATCTTCGCCAGGGTGGCGGACACCTTCGACTTGGTCTCGTCGAGCGTGGTGGTGGCCTTGTCCACAGCGGACTGTCCGTCCGGGACCGGTGGCACCCCGGCGTTGCGGATCCCGCCCGCCATGTCGTCGAGCGCCACGGTGAGCGAGTTCAGGAAGCCCACCATGGCGGTCTTCGCACCCTGAGGGTTGTTGGGGTCGAACGCGGGCGGTTGGGTCAGCTTCGCCGAGCCCGTCGCGACTCCGGAGCACACCTTGTCCACCCAGGCGAGGGCGGCGGGGTCGGCGTGCCTGCCGGTGCCGGCGGGCTCGTCGGACCCGCAGGCGCTCAGCAGGACCGCCGCGGCGGTCACGGAGACGGTGGCGAACGCGATTCGCGCTGCCGTGCGGCGCATTCTTTTCATGATTTCCCCGTCGAATTCGGCGAAAGAGGGCCGGCCGTGGCACGAGGAGCGGGATTCCGCGGTGGTCGGCGGTGACCGGCTTGCTGAAAAGCGAGGTTACTCACGAAAGATTCCGGCAGGCAAGGCGGACGGCGGCCGAGAAAGGATGATTGGCACGCGCGAGATAGTTTCCCGCCGCGCGATTGTCACTCTCGTCAGCGGTTCCTCGGACGGCGTGATGCGGCTCTGTGCTGGGAAAACCCATGTGCTGTTACTAGGAACCGGCCGGAGGTACCGTGTCAGCGTGACAATTTACCGGCGACGCGTCAACTTTTCCCGGGAACCACTTGATAGCAGTACTCCCGCGTCGTTAGTTTACTGTTTGGTTGCGATCCGTCAGACATCGTCGCTACCCGGAGAATTCTCTCGGGCCGATATTAATTGCTCTGGGGAATTGTACGCCGTTTCGTATCATCGTTGATACCACGGAAGGACGATTGTGAGTCACCGTAGAGGAACCAAGAAGGCGGTCGCCGCCGCCGCTGCCGGCGCCGTAGGGCTTGCCACCGCGGTACTCGTGGTCGGGGCACAGTCCAGTGTCGCCGATCCGATCTCGCTGCCCCTCAACTACCACTGCGACCTGCCGCTCGTGGGGTCACAGTCGCTGAAGGTGGTGATCAACACCGATCTCCCGCTGTCGGTCAAGACCGGTCAGCCGACCGGCACGTTCGACATCAAGGCCGTCTCCACGATCAACGCGGACACGGTCAGCGGGCTCAACCTGATCGGTGCGACCACGCTCGAAGGACAGGCCATCGCGGCGGCGACCGTGGCGGCACCGGGGCTCAACCTCCCGGTCAACGTTCCGAACGACATCGCCAAGCAGAACATCCCCACCTCGGGCGAGATGACGGTCAACGCGGCGGGCAAGACGCCTTCGCTGACCTTCAACCAGCCCGGCGAAGCGAAGATCACCGTGGGCGACCTGCGGTTGAAGGTCACCCCGCGCAAGGCCGACGGTTCGGTCACCGGCATCACGCCGGACGGCACGATCGACGCGCCGTGCACGCAGGATCCGGGCCAGAACAACACGCTGGCCACGATCAAGATCGGTGACGGCGGTGGCGGCACGACCACGCCCACCACCCCGACCACGCCCACCACCCCCACCACCCCCACGACGCCGACCACGCCGACGACCCCGACCACCACCACGCCCGGTGGCGGCGGGATCAAGTATGCGTTCAACATCAAGGGACAGACCGCGCTGAAGTCGCTCGGCAGCACGGCGGCCATCAACGGTGGCTTCGACGCGGACGTGAACCTCGCGTCGAAGACGTTCACCGGTGACCTGAAGCTCGAGCCGACGTCGACCCAGTTCAAGCTGTTCGGGTTCGTCGACGGACGTTCTGAGGTCAAGGTCGAGCAGGTCGGCAAGCAGTCCGGTGAGCTCGTCGGCACCGGGTTCAAGGCGAACATCAAGTTCAACGTGTTCCTGCCGAGCGTGCAGATCTTCGGGATCCCTCTCAGCAGCGACCCGAAGTGCGGCACGGTCAGCCCGTCCACCAGCGAGATGACCACCGGTCCGGACTTCGACCTGCTCAAGGGCGGGAAGCTCACCGGTACCTACTCGCTGTCGGCCCTGCAGAACTGCGGTTCGTTCAACGACATGATCAGCATGTTCGCCAAGAGCGACGGCAACACGCTCGATCTGAACCTCACCAAGAAGTAAGTCAGGCAGCCGGTCCCCGTCGCGTTCCGTGACGGGGACCGGTGCCGTGTCCGTGCCGTCCAGGAAGGCGACCATGCCCCTTCGCATCAACGTCCGGATGCTCCTCGCGGCAGGCCTCATCGTCCTGCTCACCGTCGGCAGCCTGCTGTTCGTCGCCGTCCGGAGCGCCGCGGCGGGCACCCCCGTCGACAAGAAACTGTCGTTCACCTGCCCGTTCCCGCTGATCGGGCTGCAGAAGCTCGATGTGAACATCAAGGCCGACTTCGAGGTCCCGACGGCGCCCGGCGGCACGCTCACCACCTCCGGGCTGACCATCACCGTGACCGTGCCGGACAAGGCCGCGCGCGGGCTGAACCTCGTCGGCGCCGCCACCATCGAGGGCACCGCCGCGGCGGGCGTGACGCTGGTCAACGGTGACGCGAACCCGCTCCCGGTACGCCTCCCGCTAAACGTCGCGAAGACCGACCTCCCGCCGTCCGGCGCCTTCAGCACGGTGGCGACGGGTTCCGTGCCCACGATCACGCTGGCGAAACCGGGCAAGACCACTTTGACCATCGGGGATTTCACCACCCGCCTCACCCCGAAGAAGGCCGACGGCTCGTTCACCGGGATCGGTTCGTTCACCTCGGACTGCGCGCTCGACCCCGGCCAGGACCCGGTCCTGCTCTCATTCGAACTCGCCGACAAGCCCACAGGGCATCGGTACACGGTCGCCGGGAAGACCGGCCTCAAAGCACTCGGTGCCGCCGCGCCGCTGACCGGCTCGTTCGACCTGAACCCCACCGCGGCCACGGTGTTCAGCGGCGGTCCCGTGTTCGACAAGGCGCACGTCGACTTCCGGCTGTTCGGCTTCCTGCCGGGCTCGGCCGATCTGGAGTTCGTCGCCGACGGACCGCAGGGCGGCGATCTCGCCGGGACCGGTTTCGTCGCACGGCCCCGGTTCACCACCGTCCTCCCGCTCGTCACGCTCGTCGGCATGCCGGTCAGCAGCGGACCGGGCTGCCGGACGTCGACCCCGTCGACGGCGGAATTGCGCACCGGTGACGGCTTCACCATGGCGGCGGGCGGCAAGCTCACCGGCACCTATTCGCTGGCACCGCTGACCGGCTGCGGCGCGTTCACCTCCTACGTGAGCACGCTCGTCCAGGGCGACGGCAACACCTTCGACCTCACGCTGACCCCGCGCTAGACCCCGCGCTTGCGCCCGTGTGAAGTACATGAAGGACCCCTTCCTGTACCTAGGCGCAAGGAAGGGGTCCTTCATGTACTCGGGAAGGTGTGAAGGTCGAGTTTCTTCGGCTGAGCCGCGGGAAGGGGTCCTTCACGCGCTGGCGCCCCGAAACACTCACGACCACCCCGATCCGGCGGTTACGCGTGACTGAGCGGACGACACGCGAAAGCGCCATCCGCGGGAACCTGGTCTGGGCGTTCGGCTACAACGTCGCGGCGATCCTGCTGGGCCCGCTGATCGCCGGGGTCGCGATGTCGCTGTCGTCCGTGCTCGCCGTGTCCAACAGCCTCCGGCTCAAGGACTTCGGCCGCGCGGACCGACGCGCTGCGTGACACTTCCGGGTGGTTTTGTACCATCGCCCCGGACAAGGGGGCCGTCGTGAAGCCGTTGAACACCGGCGAACCCACCGGCGTGGGGCGCTATCGGGTGTTCGCCGCGCTCGGTGAGGGCGGGATGGGCCGGGTGCTGCTCGGGATCTCCTCCGACGGGCGCCTGGTCGCGATCAAGCAGGTCCACCCGGGTTTCGCGCACGACCCCGGCTTCCGCGAGCGGTTCCGCCGGGAGGTCGAAACCTCGCGCCTGGTGTCCGGCGCGTACACCGCCCCGGTCATGGACGCCGACCCGCACGCGCCGACACCGTGGCTGGCCTCGGTGTTCGTCCCGGGACCGGCCCTGTCCGAGGCGGTCTCCGCGGGTGGGCCGCTGCCGCCGATGGCGGTCCGGCATCTCGCCGCGGGGCTCGCGCTGGCGCTGGGCGACATCCACCGCGCCGGGCTGATCCACCGGGACCTGAAGCCGAGCAACGTCATCCTCGCCGGTGACGGGCCCCGGGTGATCGACTTCGGGATCGCCCGTGCCGTCGAAGGCGACTCCGAACTCACGCACACCGGCGCTGTCATCGGTTCGCCCGGGTTCATGTCGCCCGAACAGGCCGAAGGCAAGTCGCTGACCGCGGCGAGCGACATGTTCTCGTTCGGCGCGTTGCTGGTGATGGCCGCCACCGGGACGAGTCCTTTCACCGGGACGTCCACGCCGCACACTCTGTACAACGTGGTGCACGTGCAGCCCGATCTGCGGTATCTGGCGCCGGAGCTGCGGCAGATCGTCGAGCCGTGCCTAGCCAAGAATCCGGCGGACCGGCCGTCCCCGGCCTGGGTGCTGGAGCGGCTCGGCCCGATCCCGCCGGTGACCAGCCCGTGGCCGCCGGTGGTGTCGCATCTCATCGAGACACAACAGGCCGAGGTCCGGCGGCTGCTGAACCCGCCGCCGCCGAAGCGATCCCGGCGCGGCCTGTACGCGGGACTGGCCGCGGCCGCCGTGGTGCTGCTGGCCGGCGGCACCGTCGCGGCGGTCTCGCTGTCCGGGGAAGACCAGCCTCCGGCCGCCATCGCGCCGAGTTCGTCCCCGCAGCCGGACGAACCGGTCGCCACGCCGGTCAACCAGGATCCGCTCGGCCCGGACAACCTGCGCCGGGTCGACCTGTGCAAGGTGCTCGCGGGCCGGGACGTGCCAGGGTTCGGCAAGCTGAGCACGGAGATGGACATCCATTTCGACTCGTGCACGTACTCCTCGCCCACGGGCAAATGGCTGGAGCTGGGGGTCGGCGGCGACCTGGTCGAAGGCGTGGCGGGCGGTGAGCTGGAAGGGCTTCCGTTGCGCATCAAGGGATCCGACGATTCGTGCGCGGTCGCCGTCCCGGTCGGCGGCCTGCCGAACACCAAACTCAGCGTCGATGTCAACTCGATGTCCACAAAGGACGAGGCGTGTTCGGTGGTGAAGGCCGCGCTCACCGACGCGGTCAAGCGGATCCGCGCCGGCGGCCACGAGCGCGTGCTTCCGGCGGGCACACTGGCTCCGCTGGACCCGTGCGCGCTGCTCGGCCCCGTGACCACGGACCGGCTGATCGGCCCGGTCGTCGAAACGATCCGTGAACATCTGCACCAATGCCGGTACGACGCGGCGGGCAGTGTCCGGATGAGCTTCGTGCGGGCGTACCCGCCGGTGCAAGCGAAGGACTCGTACTACACGGAGACCGCCACCCTGGATCTCGGCGGTGCCAAGGTGTACCTGGCGAAGAAGGACGACGGCGTCGCCCGGTCCAGCTGCTCGCTGACCTGGCAGCACCGGTCCGTCAGTGACCGCGACGGGGAGAACGTCGAGCTGACCGTCGGGACCAGCGGTACCAAGATGACCGCCGACGAAGCCTGCGAGAAGGCGAAGGGCTTCGCCGGGGCGCTGTTGCCGAAACTTCCGAAACCCTAGGGCCGACCAGTGAAACCGTTGAACCCCGGGGAACCCCGGCAGATCGGCCCGTACCGGATCATCGCCGAGATCGGCGAAGGCGGTATGGGACGCGTCGTGCTCGGCCTGGCCCCGGACGGCAGGCTCGTCGCGGTCAAGCAACTGCACACCCAGTTCGCGCACGATCCACGTTTCCGCGAACGGTTCCGGCGCGAGGTCGCCACGTCGCGGCTGGTCTCCGGCGCCTACACCGCCGCCGTCATGGACGCCGACGCGGAAGCGGAAACCCCATGGCTCGCCTCGGTGTTCGTCACCGGTCCCTCGTTGAAAGAGGCCGTGGACGCCGCCGGGCCGTTGCCCGCCGAGTCGGTCCGGCTGCTGGCGTCCGGGCTCGCCGCGGCGTTGACGGAAATCCACCGTGCCGGGCTGATCCACCGGGATCTCAAGCCCAGCAACATCATCCTGACGAGTGACGGACCCAGGGTGATCGACTTCGGCATCGCACGGGTGGCGCAGGACGCGCAGGAGCTCACCGGGACGGGCGCGATCATCGGGTCGCCCGCCTTCATGTCACCGGAACAGGCGGGCAGCGGGCAGGTCACCGGCGCGAGCGACGTGTTCTCCCTCGGCGCGATCCTGATCATGGCGGCGACCGGACGCGGCCCGTTCACCGGTCCGACCGCACCCCAGACGCTGTATAACGTCGTTCACGGCGCGGCGGATTTCAGTGAGATTCCGGACGAGATCCGGCGGCTCGCCGAACCCTGCCTGGCCAAGGACCCGGCGCGGCGGCCGACGCCGGAACAGATCCTGGACTTCCTCGGCCCGGTCCCGCCCGGCGCGGCGCCCTGGCCGCCCGCGGTGCACGACCGGATCCAGCGGCAGGACGCCGAAGTGCGCTCAGTGCTGGCTCTGCCGTTGCCGATCTGGCGGCCACCGCCGAAGAAGATGGCAGCGAAGACGAAGAAGATCCTGTTCGGCGCGCTTGCCGCGGTCGTCCTGCTCCTGATGTCGGCGATGGTCGCGCTCGGCCTCACCATCGCCGACTACGCCAAGCCGGATAACCCCGGCACGACTTCGCTGTCCGCGACCGACGCGCTCGGCCCGGAACGCCTGCGCCTGGTGGATCCGTGCAAGGTGCTCGCCGGCCGGTTCGTGCAGGAGTTCGGCACCCTGAAACCGGATACGGACCTGTACTACCCGGCTCGCTGCAAGTACACCGGTCTCAGAGGTGTCACCTTCGAATTGCGGCTCGGCGAGGGCGTGACCGCCAGCAGCCTCGAACGGACCGATCGCACCGCCGAAGGAGTTCCGTTGCTGCGCAGCACGATCAGCGGCGGCTGCGATTCGGTCGCGCAGCTGCCGACGGACCGGCGGCTCGGTGTCGTCGTCTCCCGTTCGGGCCGGGACGGCGATCCCTGCAAGGCCGCCGACGACATGCTCACCGCTACCCTCACCCGGCTGCGCACCCACGAGGTCGACCGTGACGGCGATCCGGCGAGCATCCTTCCGCTCGACCCGTGTACGGCAGCCGATCCGACGGTGCTCGGCAAGAACATGGCAGGCGCGCGGGCGACTCCGCGGACGTTGCGGAGCTGCGAATGGGAGGGCGGCGGGGACACGCTGGCCGTCGAGTTCCACCGGGGTTCGTACGCGCCCGAAGGTACGCCGGTGGACCTCGGCAACGGAGTCACCGGCGGCATTCGGGAGTTCGGCGGCTCGAACTGCGCCGTGACCTGGCGGCACCGTCCACTGCCGGACCGCGAGGCCGAACACGTCGCCGTCCGGCTGCTCGCGCGCGAGGGCGGAAGCCCCTGCGATCGGGCGAAGGAGATCGCGGTCTCTGTCGCCTCGAAGCTGCCGAAACCCTGAGCCGACCGGGTGCTGATCGACAAGGGGAACCCCTGTGCGAACCCGGAAACGGGTCCGCTAAACTAGCTTCAGTACGAACAACTTCATCACGCGCGTTTAGCTCAGCGGGAGAGCGCTTCCCTGACACGGAAGAGGTCACTGGTTCAATCCCAGTATCGCGCACCAGGTTCACTTCCCCGGTGAACCGGAGTTCGTACCGCGGGCGATTAGCTCAGGGGGAGAGCGCTTCGTTCACACCGAAGAGGTCACTGGTTCGATCCCAGTATCGCCCACCGCGGTGAAGGCCCCATCCGGTTCGGGTGGGGCCTTTTGCGTTGCGCGGCCGCGGCGGTCGTGGGGGGGGGGGGGTTTTTTTTTTTGCCCCCAGCCACCCCCCCCCCCCCCCCCCCCCCCCCCCCCCCCC
>NZ_JBVJCE010000009.1:50537-64367 GCF_055588925.1 Amycolatopsis sp. NPDC041971
GGGGGGGGGGGGGGGGGGGGGGGGGGGGGGGGGGGGGGGGGGGGGGGGGGGGTGGGGTGGGGGGGGGGGGGGGGGGGGGTTTTCCCCCCAACCCCCCCCCCCCCCCCCCCCCACCACCCCGGCCTACCTGTCGCCGCGGCCTTACCACTCACGAGCCAGGAAGCGGCCGCGGCCAAGACGAACAACCCACAAGCGACGCCCGCGGACACCTGAAGCCCGGTGGTGCAAGCGATCCGCGCGGCGTCGAGCAATTCGCCGGCCGAATGCGGCTCAAGACCCGAGGCAGCCGCTTCGGCTTGAGCGGGCCCCGACAGGGCGAGCAACCGCGCCGGTTCGGGCACCCCCGCCGGGACGGACAAGTGCGCCGCGTACACCGTTGCCGCCAAGGAACCGAACACCGTCGTCCCGAAACCGGCGCCGAGTTCGTAGCCCGTCTTCTCCACCGCCGCGGCCCCGCCCGCCTGGTCCGCCGAGGTCGCCGAAAGGAGGGTGTCGGTGCTCGAAGTGAGCGCGAGCGCCATACCCAGCCCCAGTCCCGTCATCCCGGCGCCGAGCAGCACCGGTGACGTCAGCGCGGCCGAACCCGCCGCCGGGGCCAGCAACGACACCGCCGTCACCGCGAACCCGGCCGTGCGGACCCGCGCGTTGCCGAACCGTCCCAGCAGCGAAGGGGTCACGACGCTGCCGACGGCCGACGCGCCCAGCACCAGGAGCAGCCGGGACGCCGCCGCCGTGGGCGAGAGACCGAGCACCACCTGGAGGTATTGGGCGAACAGCAGGCCGAGCCCGACCAGCGTGCTCATCACCAGCACTACCCCGCCCACCGCGGCCCGCACTCCCGGCCGCCGGAACAGGGTGAGGTCCAGCAGCGGCGGATCGGTCCGGCGCTGGCGGCGCAGGAACAGTCCGATGAGGACACAGCCGGTCCCGCCCGAAACCAGAGCCGTCATCCAGGAACCCGGCTGCCCGACGGCGAACGCGATACCGAGGACACCTCCTGCCGCGAGGGCGGCGCTCAGCGCGTCCCATGGCCGCCTGCCCGGCGCGTTGCGGGGGAGCCATCGCAGCGCCAGGACCACCGCCGCGAGGATCACCGGCGGGTTCAGCAGGAACGTGGCCCGCCAGCCCCACGCCTCGACGAGCACCCCGCCGAGGATCGGCCCGAACACCGAGCCGGTACCCGCGATCCCGCTGCACACCGCGATCGCCGTGCGGCGGTGCCGCTGGTCCGGGAAAAGCTCGCGAAGCAGCGACATCGTCACCGGCATGATCATCGCGCCGCCGCAACCGAGCATCGCGCGGAAACCCAGCAGCACCGGGACGTTCGGCGCGAACGCGCAGCCGAGCGACGCGACACCGAACACGACGTACCCGGCGACCAGCACACGCCGTCGTCCGTACCGGTCGCCGAGGGTGCCGAACGGCAGCAGCAGCGGCGCGGCGGTCAGCGGGTAGATCGCCACGATCCACACCTGCGCCGCCGCGCCGGGCCGCAGCTGCCGGACGAGGTCGGGCAACGCGACGTGCAGCACGGTCGCGTCCACCGCCACGAGGAAGAGCCCGGCACCGAGCACCGCCAGCAGCGGCCAGGCGCGGATGACCGCTCGCCCGGCCCGGGCCGTGGTCACAGGAGCCCCGTCAGATGCCTCGCGACGACGTCGACGTGGGGCGGGTCGACCACCGACAGGTGATGTGCCTCGACCGGCACGATCTCCAGCCCGGGGCACAACTCCGCCCAGCCCGCCGCGAGGTCCGTGCGCGAATACCGGGGTTCCATCGCGAGTCCGGCCGCGTACTGCTCGGTCGCCCGGTAGAGCACGACGCGCCCGTCGTAGCGGCGGGGCGTACCGCGTTCGGCCGCCAGTGTGTCCAAAAAGGACTGACGTTGGTGCCGGAGCACGCCGGGGCTGAGCAGACCCGCTTCGGCGACCCGCCGCATGGTCAGCTCGATCTGCTCCTCTTCGGGCAGCGGCGCCAGCTCCTCGTGGCCGAGCCGCACTTCGCGCCCGTAGGTCCCTTCGACGTAACCGGTGAACCGCAGGAACCGCCGGGCGGACGACGCGCGCGGATCGAGATCCGGCTCCGGAAGCGGGAGCATGGTGTCGATCAGCGCGACGAACTCGACCTCTTCGCCTTCCTCGGCGAGTCGCACGGCGAGGCCGTAGGCAAGCGCCCCGCCGAACGACCAGCCCGCCAGCCGGTACGGCCGGTCGCGACGCTGTTCCCGCACCAATGGCAGGAGCTGTTCGACGCGTTCTTCGATGCTGACACCGGGAACGCGTTCGAATCCGACGCACGGCACCGAGGCGGGAAGCCGGTCCAGTAGCGGCCGGTACACGGTGCAGGTGCTGCCACCGGGGTGGAACAGCAGCAGCGGCGCGATCCCGGTTTCGCCGGCGGCGAGCACGTGGACCGGTCCCCGGTCCTCCCTCGTGTCGAGGACGGCGCGAGCGACGTCGGCGATGGCCGCGAGAGAGTCGTGCCGCCGGAGTTCGGTGGCGTCGACAGGTGTGTCGAGTTCGGCGCTGAGCCCCTCGGCGAGCAGTTCGGCCAGCCGATCCGGGGTGCCGGTCTCGGTCAGCCGGACCTGGGTGCCGCCCGCGTCGATCCCGGTGTGCTCCTGCCACAGGCGCAGGACCAGCCGGTCGGCCGCGTCCCAGGCTCGACCGCGGGCCGGAAGCGGTGCTTCGTTCTCGCGCGGCGTGAGATCGCGGCTGAGATCGGCGAGGGTGGCACCGCGGAGCACGCTGACGGCGTCCGGTTCGGTGCCGAACTCCCGGCGGACGGCTTCCCGGATCCGGTTCGCCATCAGGGAATCCAGTCCGAGTTCCACCAGCGGGACGTCGGCGTCGATGCGGTCGGGCCGCAGTCCCATGACGGCGGCGACGATCTCGGTCAGCCGGTCACCTCCGCCGCTCCGTACGGGTTCGGGCGCCGGCGTGCGCGCCGCGAACGACGGCGGTTCCTCGGCGGCGGTGTACCAGTGCCGTTCGTGCCGCCACGGCATCGGCGGGACGTCGACCAGGCGGGCGCCGTCGTCCGGATCGGCGGGGGTGATCCGGATACCCGCGCAGTACAGTTCGGCCGCCGCGGCGCCCAGCGCGCGGACCTCGTCCTGGCCCCGGCGCAGCGTTCCGGTGACGACGGCGTCGTGGATCCCCTCGGCTTCGAGCGTCCTCGCCACCGAACCTCGCAGGATCGGATGCGGTGACACCTCGAGGAAGACGCGATGCCCGTCCGCGGCGGCGGCCGCCACGGCCTGCCGGAACCGCACCGGACGGCGCAGATGCGCGGCCCAGTACCCGGCGTCGAAGTCCGGCAGCTCCCGCGGATCGGGGAGAACCGTGTCGTACCAAGGCACCGTCGGACGGCGGCCCCCGAGTTCGACGAGCGCTTCCCGGAGCGCGGGCAGGATCGGGTCGACGCGGGCGGAGTGTCCGGCGACCTCGACCGGCAGCAGTCGCGCGGTCAGCCCGGCGGCTTCGAGTTCCGCGACGAGCAGCTTGAGCACGGTCGCGTCCCCGGCGACGGTCAGCTGGCCCGGTGCCGATTCGACGGCGAGTTCGATGTCCGGGTACAGCTCGAGTTCCTCCGGCGCCAGCTCCACCGCGGCCATCGCCCCTCCCGGGCCGACGGTGCCGAGGAGCCGGGCGCGGGTCGCGACCAGGTGGACGGCCTCGTCGGGGGTGAGCACACCGCTCACCACGGCGGCCGCCGCGGAGCCGAGCGAGTGCCCGACGACGGCCGCGGGCCGGACCCCGAGTGCCTCCCACTGGGCGGCCAGCGCGATCTGCGTCCCGAAGATGGCGGCCTGGGTTCCGGGCAGGGACAGGGGATCGGTGCTGGTGAGCAGGGCGCGAAGCGATCGGCCTGTGTGCTCGGTGAACAGGTCGTGGAGTTTGTCGACCTGGGCGGCGAAGGCGGGTTCGGCGGCCAGCAGCCCGCGTCCCATCCCCTCCCACTGGGAGCCGTGCCCGGAGAACACGAACACCGGGCCGTCGCTGCTCCGCGTGGTGCCGGCGGCCGCGCCGGCGGGCAGCGGATCGGCACCGGAGCCGACGGCGCGCAGCAGCACCGCGAGCTCGGCGGTGTCCCCGGCGACGACGGCGGCGCGATGCGGCCCGCCGTTGTCGCGCCGGAACAGTGTGTGGGTGACGTCGGCGAGGGAAAGCGACGGCGTGGCAGAGGACTCCAGCCAGTTCGCCAGCTGGGTCGCGCGTTCGGAGAGACGGTCTCGGGTGCGGGCGGACAGCAGCCCGATCCGGACGTCCTTGCGGTCCTGGGCCGGTTCCAAGGCCGGGGCCTGTTCGAGGACGACATGCGCGTTGGTCCCGCCGAAACCGAACGCCGACACTCCCGCCGTGGCACGGCCGGACCGGCGTGGCCACGGCGTCGGTTCGGTCACCACCTTCAGGCGCAGGTCTTCGAACGGGATATGCGGGTTGGGGGCGGTGAAGTGGAGCTGGGGCGGCAGTTCGTCGTGGGTCATCGCGAGCACGACCTTGATCAGCCCGGCGATTCCCGCCGCCGCTTCCGCGTGCGCGATGTTCGTCTTCACCGAACCGATCAGCAGCGGGGCGTCGGCCGTGCGGTCCTTGCCGAGAACGGCGCCGAGCGAGCGGGCCTCGATCGGGTCGCCGAGCAGGGTGCCGGTGCCGTGCGCCTCGACGTAGTCCACGGTCGCCGGGTCGAGCCGGGCGCCGTGGTACGCCGTGCGCAGCATGTCCTGCTGGGCGACGGGGTTCGGTGCCGCCATGCCCTGGGACCGGCCGTCGGAGTTGACCGCGGTCGAGCGGATCACCGCCAGCACCCGGTCGCCGTCGTACTCGGCGTCCGCGAGCCGTTTGAGCACGACGACACCGCAGCCTTCGGCACGCGCGATCCCGTCGGCGCCCGCGGCGAAGGTCTTGCACCGGCCGTCCCCGGCCAGCAGGCCCGCGGCGGCGAACGCGGCCGTCGGTCCGGGCAGCAGCATGAGGTTCACTCCGCCCGCCAGTGCCAGATCCGCCTCGCCGTCGCGCAGCGCGCGCACCGCGTGGTGCACCGCGACCAGCGACGAGGAGCAAGCGGTGTCCACCGCCATACTCGGCCCGCGCAGGTCGTAGACGTAGGAGAGCCGGTTGGCCGAGATGCTCCCGGCCGCACCGGTCGCCGTCCACAGGTCGACTCCACCGCCCGCCATCGTGAGGTGCCCGTAGTCGTGGGTGGAGATCCCGGTGAACACACCGGTCCGGCTGCCGCGCAGGGAGGCCGGGGCGATCCCGGCGTGTTCCAGCGCGGCCCAGGCGACCTCCAGCAGCATCCGTTGTTGCGGGTCCATTGTGGAGGCTTCACGCGGGGTGATGCCGAAGTGCTCGGCGTCGAAGCCGGCGACATCGTCCAGGAAACCGCCGACGATCGGCGCCGCGTCGGCGTTCCACCGGCCCGGCGGCGCGGTCCGGACGGCGTCCCGTCCGCCGCGCAGCAGATCCCAGAACTCGTCGAGGCCGTCCGCTCCCGGCCAGCGGCAGCCGAGGCCGACGACGGCGATCGGGTCGGTCCGGCGGCGGTCGGTGCCCGGTGATTCCGGTTCCGGTTCGGCATCACCGGTCAGGGACCGGGCCAGGTGGTCGAGGGTCGGGCTTTCCCACAGCAGGGTCGCCGGAAGCGGGGTGCCGAGCAGGTTCTCGAGATCGCCGGCGATACCGACGGCCTGACGGGAGGACAGGCCGTAGTCGCTGAGCGGACGATCGGCTTCGAGCCGGGCCGGGTCGACGCCGATGTGTTCGGCGACGGTGTCGAGCAGCCAGCGGCGCAGTGCGGGGGTGTCGAGCGAAGGGTTTCTCATCGCACCAAGGCCTTTCCGTAGTCGCCTGCGAGGTAACGGTCGCGGCAGGCGCCGCGCGCGATCTTGCCGCTGGAGGTTCGCGGGACCAGTCCCGCCGGGACGAGCACGACGTCGCGCAGCGCGAGACCGTGCGCGTCGGAAACGAGCCGCCGGATCACCACGGCGAGCGCCCGTTCGTCCTCGGCGCTCAGTGCGGTGTGACCGCGGTGCTCGGCGACGACGACCGCGGCTTCGGTGTCGGTGCCTTCGACGGCGAACGCGGCGACACTGCCGGGACGGATGTCGCGGTCTGCCGAGGCCGCCGTCGCTTCGACGTCCTGCGGATAGTGGTTGCGGCCGTCGACGATGAGCAGATCCTTGATCCGGCCGGCGATGTAGACCTCGCCGTCGTGCCGGACGCCGAGGTCGCCGGTGCGCAGCCACGGCCCGTCGGGCAGCCCGCCGTGGTCTCCGGTCAGCCGGGCGCCGAAGGTTTCGGTGCTCTCCAAGGGCTTCTGCCAGTAGCCCGTGCCGACGTTGGGACCGTGCACCCAGATCTCGCCGACCGAGCCGTCTGCCAGCGCGACGCCGGTTTCCGGGTCGACCAACGCGACGTGCTGACCCACCGGGACGCCGCAGGCGACCAGCCGGAGACCGGTGTCCGCCTGTCGTGCCGTCCCCGCGCCCAGCGCGGCGCGGTCGAACGTCGTGACCCGCGGGGGTGCGGCGGGGCCGGTGGTGACGAAGACCGTCGCCTCGGCCAGCCCGTACGCCGGACGCGTCTTCTCCGGAAGGTAACCGGAATCGGCGAAAGCGGCGTGGAACCGGTCGAGGACGTCGGGGTTGATCGGCTCCGCGCCGTTGACGATCGCGGCGACCCGGTCGAGGCGGAGTTTCGCGCGGTCCTCCTCGCGCACCCGGCTCGCGGCGTAGTGGAACGCGAAGTTCGGGGCGGCGCTCCAGCTCCCCTTGTGGTCGCCGAGCAACTCCAGCCAGCGCACCGGGCGCTCGATGAAGGCCAGCGGATCCATCAGCACCGAACGCATGCCCAGCGCCAGCGGCGTGATCAGGCCGAGCACGAGACCCATGTCGTGGAACAGCGGCAGCCACGACACCGTGGTCCCCGCCGGGTCCATGCCGAGCCCGCGCACCGCCTGGCTGACGTTGGCCAGCACGTTCGCGTGGGTCAGCACCACTCCCGCCGGGCTGCGGGTCGAACCGGACGTGTACTGCAGGTACGCCACATCGTCCGGTGCCGGCACCGGGGTGGGCCACGCACGGGTGGGGCCCGCGGCGGGCTTGTCGGCCGCGACGACGGCGACGCGCTCGCCGCCGGGCAGACCGGCCAGGAACTCGCGGACCGCGTCCTCGGCCGCGGCGGTGGTGATCACCGCGGTGGGGGAGCAGTCGGTCAGTACCGCGGCGAGCCGTCCGGCGTGCCCGGGCAGCCCGGGGTCGAACAGCGGAACGGCGATCGCGCCCGCGGTGATCGCGCCGAGGAACGCGACGACGTACTCGGCGCTCTGCGGGCACAGCACCGCCACCCGGTCACCGGGCCGGACGGGCAGCGCCCCCGCGACGGCGTCGACACGCTCCTGGAGCTGCTTCCAGGTCAGGGTCCGTCGCCGCCCGGCTCGATCGGTCGCGAAATCCGCGAAGGTCACCGCGGGCCGGTCGCCGTCGGTGTCCGCCCAATGCCGGAGGCAGTCGGGGAGGGTGGGGCCGGCCGTGGCGGGCAGGTTTTCGGGGGCCAGGGACATGGCAACTCCTCGGGGGTGTTCAGGGTGCGGGGGATTTCACCGGCCGAGCGGTCCGGCGGCGTGCCGCCAGGCGGCGACGGCGAGGGCGTCGAGATCGAGGCCGGTGGTCCCGGCGTCACGAAGCACGACCAGTACGTCGTCGGCGGCGATGGCGACGGTGCGCAGACGCAGTCCCGGCAGTTCGGGGGGCTGTCCGGGGAGCGTAAGGAGCTGTTGGTAGGAAAGGGTTTTCGCGCCCGGAACGGTGGGAGCGGGATGGACGGTGACGGTCGACACCGCGGTACCGGCCGCGTCGTCGACCGTCACCTTCGAGCACCGCCCGGCCCGAGCGGCCCATGCCGTCAGATCGGGCGGGTTCGTCGTGCGCGCGACGAGTTCGGAGACCTGGCCGCCGGGCACGGCGGACTGGAAACCCTGGCCGGTGGCGTCGGTGCCGACCAGCCTGCCGTGGACGACGTCCTCGCAGCCGTCGACGTCGATCCGGCTCTCCCGCCGAGCTCCTGTGTCCGAAGTGGATAGTGCCGCGCGGAGGTCGAAGCCGTCGCGCGCGGACGCTTGCGGGACGGTCTCCGGCGGCAGGAGGGCGGCGGGCGGAACGGCGGGGACAGGAGCCGCCGCGGCGTCCTGTATCGATTCTCCCGGTGTTCCGGAAATGGTCGCCACCGCGGCGGCGGAGACGATGAGCGCGCGAATTCGGGCAGCCATGAATAGCCCTTTCGGAAGGGTCCTGATGGAGTCGCGGTCCCTTCGGTGGGACGCAGGCGCCGGGTCACGTCAGTGGACGCCGAACCCGGGCGGCACGACGAAGGCTACGACGGGAAATCGAATACCGGAAGGTGTCAAGAGAACGTAAATGTCCTTCGTGTACAGGCGGTGACCTGCGGCTTCCGGGATTTTCGCTGGTGCGCGGGCCAGTTTGGTACCTCCGTGCCACAGTCGCTCACTGTCCGTGAGCGACGGGTCACCCGGATGGGGGAGGTGGGCGCATTTCTTGTTTCCCTGGCATTCATATTGTCCTCCCGGATTGTGGGCAGGACAATTGCCTGACAGGGGTCCGTCCGCTTAATGTGTCGGCACCCTCCGGATTTCTTTTTGCGAGTAATCGCCGTCACATTTTAGAAATCGATCCAACGACCGGGACAAAGGATTACGTATGCGCACTACTTCGAGGCGGCTGCGGGCGGTCGCGTCGCTGGCGGCCGTGGCGTGTTTGCTGCCGGCCCCGGCGCGGGCCGAGAGCGGTGTCCCGGACGTCCGCGCCGACGACGGCTCGCACGTCGTCGCCCAGACCACAGTGGACGGTGACCCGCGGATGCTGGATCTCACCGTGCGCTCGGTCGGCGTCGCGAGCTACGCGATGGTCCGGCTGATCCTCCCGTCACGGTGGGCCGCCGAACCGGACCGCAAGTGGCCGGCCGTGTACCTGCTCGCCGGGGAGACACGGCTGCAGGACTATCGCGGCTGGACGGCCAACACCGACATCCGGAAACTCGCCGACGACTCCGGCGCGCTGGTGGTGATGCCGGGCTCCGGTTCCGCCGGGTTCTTTTCCGACTGGTGGAATTACGGCAAGGACGTCGTGCTCAACCAATGGGAGACGTTCACCGCGGTCGAGATCCCGCAGCTGATCGACCGCGGCTATCGCGGGGACGGGCGGCGGGTCGCGGCCGGGCTCTCGCTCGGCGGATACGGCGCGGTGGAACTCGCCGCCCGGCGGCCCGGGGTGTTCCGCTTCGCCGGGTCGTTCAGCGGCAATCTCAACCCCACCGGTCCGTACGGCGAGCTGCTGACCAGCGCGATCGTCGCCTCGGCCCGGCAAGATCCTGAAGCGCTCTGGGGTGATAGGAGGCGCGAGGCGTCCCGCTGGGACGCGCACGATCCGCTGGTGAACGCCGACCGGCTGCGCGGCACCGAGCTGTACCTGTCGACGGGCAACGGACTGCCGGGGCCGTTCGACGGCAAACTCCCGGTCGACGTGCTGCCCGGCGCGATGCTGCTCGAATTCCTCTGCGCCGGCCAGACCACCGCGATGGCGGACCGGCTGAACCGTCTCGGCATCCCGGTCATGACGGATTTCTACGGGCCGGGCACGCATCACTGGGCGTACTGGCAGGAGCAGTTGCACAAGACCTGGCCGCGGATGCTGAGGGCGCTGTCGGCGCCGGTGAAGGCGGGGGAGGCGTCGTGACCCGTCCGTCCTTTGTGGTCACCGGGGCGTCGAGCGGGATCGGCCGGGCCTGTGTGACCGAACTCGTCCGGAGGGGAGCGCACGTCTGGGCCGGCGTGCGCACCGATGCGGACGAAACGGACCTCGCCGGCACATACGGCGAAGCGGTCACCGTGCTGCGGATGGATCTCCGGGACGCGGCGTCGATCGCGGCCTGCGGGGAGAAGGTCGCGGCGGCGGGGCCGCTGAGGGGACTGGTGAACAACGCCGGGATGGCCCGGCCCGGACCGCTGGAACACGTCCCGCTCGAGGATTTCCGGCAGCAGCTGGAGGTCAACGTCACCGGTCAGCTCGCCGTCACGCAGGCGATGCTGCCCGCGCTGCGTGCCGCGTCCACCGCCAGGGTGGTGACCGTCGGATCGATGGGCGGGCGCATCGCCGGGCCGATGGTCGGGCCGTATCACACGTCGAAGTTCGCCCTGGTCGGCTTGACCGACAGCTTGCGCGCCGAACTGGCTCCGTCCGGCATCGGCGTCGTCCTCGTCGAGCCCGGCGCGGTCGCCACCTCGATCTGGCCACGCGCCCGCGCCGCCGCCGAGGAAGTACGCGCCGCCCTGCCGGAAGCCGCGCGGAAAAGGTACGGGGCGCAACTGGAAGAAGCCGAACGCAGCGCGGAGCGGTCCGCGCGGAACGGTGTGCCGCCCGAGCGGGCGGCGCGGGTCGTGGTCCACGCGCTGACCGCGCGCCGTCCGGCGCCGCGGTACCTGGTCGGCCGGGACGCGCATGTCGCGGCGGTGCTGGCGAACCTGCCGTTCCGCCTCCGCTACCGGTTGACGGCGGCGAAGCGGTGACCCGGCTCGTCGTCATCGTCGCTCCCGGTTCGCGGGGCGACGTCCAGCCGTGTATCGCCTTGGGGCGTGGTCTCGACGGCGATCGCGTGCGAGTGCTGGCGGCGGAGCGGTTCCGGACGTTGGTGACCGGGCACGGCCTGGATTTCGCACCGCTCTCGGCCGATCCCGGCGAGGTCCTCGGTTCGGCCGGTGGACGCGAATGGACCGAGGGCGGGCGTAATCCCGCGACCTTCCTGCGGGGACTGCGGGGTGCGCTGGCCCCGGTGCTGGAGCGACTGCTTGCCGACGTCCACCGAGGAGCGGAAGGCGCGGACCTCGTACTCGCCCCGACGCTGGGATTCCTCGGCGCGCATCTGGGCGCTTCGCTCGGCGTCCCCGACGTCGAACTGCACTATCAGCCCAGCGTGCCGACAGGGGAGTTCGCGCATCCGCTGCTGCCGTGGGCGGCCAAGACCGGGCCGTGTGGCCGTCGGCTGAGCTTTCGCGCCGTCGACACCGTCGCGTGGCAGGTGCTGCGGCCGGAGGTGGACCGGTGGCGAGAGCGGTCACTCGGCCTGCCCAAGGCAGGCGTACGCGGGCCCCGGCGGACGGAAACCCCGGTGCTGTGCGGATTTTCCGACGCCGTGGTGCCCCGGCCGAAGGATTGGCCGTCCAGGGTCCACGTCACCGGGTACTGGTTTCTCGAGACTCCCGCCGAGTGGCGACCGGACCCGCGACTGCGGGACTTTCTCGCCTCCGGGCCGCCTCCGGTGTACGTCGGTTTCGGCAGCATGCGGCCGTCCGAGGCGGAACGGACGTTCGCCACCGTCCGCGCGGCGTTGCGCCGGGTGGGGCTTCGTGGCCTGCTCGGCACCGATGCCGTGGGCGACGAAGACGATCTGCTGACGATCGGGGACGTGCCGCACGCGTGGCTCTTCCCCCGCACCGCGGCGGTGGTGCATCACGGCGGAGCGGGCACGACCGCCGCGGCGTTGCGCGCGGGCGTGCCGTCGCTGGTCTGCCCGGTCTTCTCCGACCAGCCCTACTGGGGTGACCGGGTTTCCCGGCTCGGCGCCGGACCACGTCCGCTCCCGTTACGGGAACTCACCGAGGACTCCTTGACCGCACGGCTGCTGGAGCTGTCCGGCAACCTCCTGTTCCGTCGCGGCGCGCAGTACGTCGCCGGGCGGTTGCGCGAGGAGGACGGGGTGGCGCGAGCCCGGGAGGTGTTGCGGGAAGGTTCCCCCCTTCTTCGTCGGAAGGCGTGATTCGTGTGTCCAGACACGGGACTCGCGTGATTGAAGGCGGAACTCGCGTGATTGGAGGGCGAACACGCCCGAGGCCGGGTCGCTCGGTGTCTTACGGCTCTACACACGCGTGATCCGGCTTCAATCACGCGAGTCCCGGCTGGACGCACGTGTCATCCGGCTCCAAGGGAGCACGCCACGGCGGGCGATTCCCTCGTACGGTCGCAGGCATGAACCTGCGCTAGGCACTTTGGCTGTCGTGGACCGGCTGGGTGGTGGAAGCTCATCCTCGGCGCGGGGCTCGGCAGCGACCGCTTCGGTGGGGAGTTCTCGAAGACCGGGGACGAGCCGGATGACCGCAAACGCGTCCGATCTCAGCGTGGCTGGCGGGTTTCCCCGGGAAGGCGAAGCCGATGCGCAGGGCCGCGCGGTACGACGGGTTCTTCCCGGTGCACCTGCCGCACGCGGACGAGTTCGCCGAAGTGGTGGAGACGATCACCAGGTGGCGCGAGGACACGCGGAAGCCGTACGACTTCGCCATCGGCGTCCCCGCGGGCACGGATCTCGCGCCGTGCGCGCGGGCGGGGGCGACCTGGATGCCGAATTCCCGTGGGACGAGCTGTCCGCCGACGCGGTACGCGGCGTGCTACGGAAGGGCCCCGCTTGACCCGCTCTTTAATATCTCTTTACCAAGTGCGATACTGAACCGGCGAGGGGAGTACTTCCCAAGGGTCTGCCCGGTCAGTACGGACACTCCGATGTGTCCCCGGGGGGCCGCCCATCGGGTGAAGGAGACCTCGAACTTCGAGTTCGAGGAGGCTTCATGCCCGAGTCCGTGGCAACCGTGGGATCGCCGGGATTGTGGGCGATCAGCATCGCCGTCCTGTTGGGACTGCTCGTCGCCGATTTCGCCGTCACCCGCCGCCCGCACGAGGTGTCGATGCGGGAGGCCGTCGGCTGGTCGGCCTTCTACCTCGCCCTCCCGATCGTGTTCGGGCTCTGGCTGTGGCTCGAGTTCGGTGGCGGCCAGGCGCTCGAGTTCATGACGGGTTTCGTCGTCGAGAAGTCCCTGTCGGTGGACAACCTGTTCGTCTTCATGCTCCTGCTCGCCGCCTTCGCGGTCCCGTCGGACGTGCAGCAACGTGTGCTGCTGTACGGCATCGTGGGCGCGCTGGTGCTCCGCGGCGTGTTCATCGCGGCCGGTGCCGCGATGTTGTCGGCCGGCACCTGGGCGTTCCTCGTTTTCGGGGTGATCCTGCTGCTCTCGGCGATCAAGATCCTGCGCGAGGCCATGTCCGACGGCCGCGGCGAGATGGATCTCTCGCGGCTTCGGTCGGTCCGGTTGCTGCGCAGGCTGATGCCGGTCACCGACGACTACCGCGGCACCCGGCTGACCGTGCGTGAACACGGGCGCCGCGCGCTCACCCCGCTGGCGGTCGTGGTCGTCGCGGTCTTCGCCACCGACGTGGTGTTCGCGGTCGACTCGGTGCCCGCCGTCTACGGCATCACCGAAGACCCGTACCTCGTGTTCGCCACCAACGCCTTCGCCCTGATGGGTCTGCGCGCCCTGTACTTCGTGCTCCACTCGGCGCTCGCGAAGCTGGTCCACCTCAACCACGGCCTCGCGATCATCCTCGCCTTCATCGGGGTGAAACTGGTCCTGCACTGGGCACACGGGATCTGGCCGGGGGTGCCGCAAGTCCCGACGCCGGTTTCGCTGGGCGTGATCGTCGCCGTTCTCGTCACGGTCTCGTTCACCAGCATGTACGCACGACGTCGCGAAGCAGCCCGGACGGCACAGGAGTGAGCGATGATCACAGGACTCGTCGTCGGCTTCCTGATCGACGTGGCGGTCGCCGCCCTCTTCCTCGCCGCGTTGCTGCTGGTCTTCGCGGCGATGCGGCCACCGCGCTGAAACCCTCGGGGGGGGGGGGCGAGGGGGGCCCCCGCTCCCGTGTCCAGACTTTTGGTGCTTTTTTTCTTCTTTGTCCGCGGACTCCAACTCTTCCCTTCGGAACTT
>NZ_JBVJCE010000009.1:64377-68592 GCF_055588925.1 Amycolatopsis sp. NPDC041971
TCTCTGGGTTTTTTTTTCTTTCCCCCCCCCCCCCCCCCCCCCCCCCCCCCCCCCCCTTTCGCCCCCCCCCCCCCCCCCCCCCCCCCGCTCCCGTGTCAAGACTTGCGGTGCTTCTTGCCTTCGTCGTCCGTGACCTCGAACTGTTCCTTGCGGACCTTGCCGGAGATCGTCTGGTCCTCGGTGACGGTCTCGGTCTTGAGCCTCGCCCGTTCGACCGCGACGGTTTCCTTGTTCACCACCGGCTTCTCTGCGTGC
The DNA here is from genome assembly GCF_055588925.1 of Amycolatopsis sp. NPDC041971. Lineage (NCBI taxonomy): Bacteria > Bacillati > Actinomycetota > Actinomycetes > Pseudonocardiales > Pseudonocardiaceae > Amycolatopsis > Amycolatopsis sp. NPDC041971. The sequence goes on from NZ_JBVJCE010000009.1 coordinate 64,633, forward strand.
AGCACGACCTCCTGTTCGTCCTCGGCGATCTCCATCCGCTCGCCGCCGGGCTTCGTGATCGGTTCCCGTTCGATCCGCACTTCTTCGTGGCTGACCGGAACGGTGATCTGCCGCTCCTCGGTGACGACGTACTTGCGCAGCCGGACATGGCCGGTCTCGACCTGCTCGGTGCCGACGTTCAGCCGCTCTTCCGAGCGCGTCATGGTGCGCTCGGTGTCCCGATCCTTCATGCCGGCGCTAGCGTTCATCGCGGCCTTGTCGCGACCGGTGCCGCCCGGTCGCGCCTGCGCCCGGTCGTCCATCCGGCCGTCCGGCGACGTCCGCGGCATCGGCAGCCCGTAGTGCTTGTAGAGCTGCGCGCTCTCCTCCGCGGACAGGTGACCGTCGGCCTCGATCCGGGGCGCGTCGGTGACGGCGTCCTTGTTGACACGGACGTGCACGCCGTCGCGGTCCGCGTGGGCGCCCGAGAGCGGGACGAAACTCTCCTTGGTGCCGAACAGACCTGTCTTGACGGTGATCCATTCCGGCTGGCGGGTCGCGTCGGCGAGATAGACGTTGCCGACCTTCCCGAGTTTGTTCCCGGTCGGGTCGACCACGGCGCTGTCGATGAGTTCCTGCGGCTGCATGGTCTTCGCCATCGGCCTGTGCTCCTCTCGAACGATGCTGCTGAGAAACCCACCGTCAGCCGGACCGGTGATCGCGGCAACCGCCGTGGTGCAACTGTGGGTGACCCCCGAAAGTGGTGGTTTGAAGGCGTTCTCACGGGCTAGTGGCGACGTATCGGCGCAGGCAGAAGAGGGTCTTCGTGGCGTGAACACCGGGGCTGAATTGGTGCGAAGGTGTGGATCTCCCGTCGCTCGGAAATTCGACGCGGGGATCTCCGGACCTGGCCTACTCTGGTGATCGTGATGCAGCAACTGCTGTTCCTCTGAGGAACGACGCCTCCACCGGTACCGCGAGCCGCGGTACCGGAGTTCGTTTTTCCCGCTCATCACTTTTCACTGGAGGCAGTTCCTTCATGTCATCCCCTCTTTCGCCCGCGCCTGTGCGCGCGGCGCACGTCCGCCTGTCCGGCGTCCACCTCTCCTTCGGGGGACGGCCCGTGCTCTCCGGGGCCGACCTCGCCGCCGCCGCGGGTGAGCGCGTCGCCATCGTCGGGGAGAACGGTCGCGGCAAGACCACACTCCTCCGGGTGCTCGCCGGCGACCTGGCCGCCGACCGCGGCGAGGTGCACCGCTCGGGTTCGGCCGGTGTCGCCGACCAGCAGCTCCCGCTCGGCGCGAACGACACCGTCGGGGCGCTGATCGACCTCGAACTGGCCGCCGTCCGCGCCGCGCTGGTCCGTCTGGAAGCCGCCATCGAGGCACTTAGCGCCGGACGTCCCGGCGCGGACGACGTCTTCGCCGCCGCGCTGGAGGAGTCCGAGGCCCTCGACGCGTGGGACGCCGACAGGCGTGTCGAAGTGTCACTGGCCGCCTTGAACGCCGTCGACGACCGCGAACGTCCACTCGGGACACTGTCGGTCGGGCAGCGGCACCGGGTGCGGCTGGCCTGCCTGCTCGGGGCGGGGCATCCCGTCCTGCTGCTGGACGAGCCGACCAACCATCTCGACGCGGCGGGACTCGACCACCTCACCGAACGGTTGCGCGCCCACCCGGGCGTGGTCGTCTTGGTCAGCCATGACCGGGCGTTGCTCGCGGACGTGGCCACCACGGTGATCGACCTCGATCCGTCGAGTGACGACCGGCCGCGGGTCTACGGCGGTGGCTACGCCGCCTACGTCGAGGCTCGTCGAGCCGAACGCGCCCGCTGGGAATCGGCGCACGCGGAACAGATCGCCGAGCGGCGACGCCTGGCGGACGACCTGTCCGCGGCGCGAAACCGGTTGCGCGACAACTGGCGCCCGCCCAAAGGCACCGGCAGGCATGTCCGGGCCACTCGCGCGCCGGGACTGGTCCGCGCGGTCCACCGGCGGCAGGAAGAGCTGGCCGGGCACGTGGTGGCGGTTCCGCCGCCGCCCGCCCGGTTCGCCATGCCCGAGCTTCCGGCGCACGGCGGCGCGACGCTGCTCCGCGCCGCCGGGGTGACGGTGGCCGGGCGGCTCACGCGGCCGGTCGATCTGGCGCTGGAAAGCGGCGACCGACTGGTGGTCACCGGCCCCAACGGTGCGGGCAAATCGACGCTCCTGGCCTTGCTGGCCGGGGAAGTGGAGCCGGGAACCGGCACGGTCACCCGCTCCCGGTCCGCGCGGATCGGCAGGCTGGGGCAGGAGTCCGACCTGCCCGCCAGGCGGACGGCGATCGAGCTGTACGACGAACAGCTCGCCAGGGCCGGGGTTCCGGGGCCGGGCCTGGGCGAGCTGGGCCTGCTCGCCGGTTACGACCGGCACCGTCCGGTGGCCGAACTGTCGGTCGGCGCCCGGCGGCGGCTGGACCTGGCGCTGGTGCTGGCCCGCCGTCCGCACGTGGTCCTGCTGGACGAGCCGACCAACCACCTCTCCGCCACGCTCGTCGACGAGCTGACCGCCGCACTCGAGGTGACCCCGGCCGCGGTGGTGATCGCCACGCACGACAGGCGGCTGTCGCGGGACACGGAGTCCTGGCCGAGGCTCGCGCTGTAAGCCGTCAACCGCGGTGGGCGACGGTGTAGCGCACGGTCTGCGCCAGCACCACGCTCCCGTCGGGTTCGCGGAGGGGATCGAGCTCCGCGAGCACGGCCCGGTGCACGGCGTCGAGGCGGTCTTCCGGGATCAGCTCCCAGAACATCCGCTGGCCGTGCGACCAGGACCAGGTGATCCAGTGCCCGGGGTCGGCGAACTTCACCGGATAGACGCGTTCCACGGACGTGACACCGGTGAAGCCCGCCGACTCCACGGCCTGGCCGAAACCATCGACGGTGGCGAACAGGCCGGACCTGACGGCCAGGGTCCAGGCCAGCTCCGGCGGTACGAACGGTTTGAACACCTCGCGAACGGCCGACCACCGGGGATCGTCGGCGCCGAACGTCGTCACGCCCATCCGGCCGCCGGGTGCGAGCAGACGATGCCACGACCGCAGGCCGGCGACCGGATCCGGCAGGAAGAACACCACGAACGAAGCGAGGAGGACGTCGAACGCGGCCTCGTCCAGTGTCGGTTCTTGGGCGTCCATAAGGGAAACCGAGGCGTTGGCGAGCCCGCGGTCTTCGATGTCCTTCGCGGTGCGGCCGATCATCGCCGCGGACAGGTCGATACCCAGCACCGATCCACCCGCGCCGACCCGCTCGGCCGCCGGGAACAGCACCGCGCCACGCCCACAACCGACGTCCAGCACCCGATCGCCGGACGTGAGCCCGACCCGGTCGAGCAGTTCCGTGGCGAAAACGCCGAAGAAGTCGACGCCGAGAGCGTCGTAGGTCTCCGCCGTCCGGTCGAACAGCCGCGCCATCGCCTGCCGCGTGTAAGCGCTCATGCGCAGGACGATGGCCCCGCGAAAACGGCGTTGTCAAACGGATGCCGGGATTTGTCAGGTCGCTCCGGGCGGTGGTGCCGCGAATTCGTCCCGGGGTGCCAATTCTTCGCTCGGGCTGGGTGGTGTGGGCGTGGAGGGTTCCGGGCACTGACCGTCCTCCTGCTCGGTGGTGGGTGCTTGATCGACGGAGGATCGGGGACGTTGAGTGTTCCGATCCTCCGTCGATCAAGCACCGCGACCGGAACGCCCCTCGAGGATGTAGGAATCGGGACACTCAACGTCCCGTTTTCTTACATCGTCAACATCCGGCACGCGCTGAGCGGTCAATCCTCGTACCGGGTGGGTCGTGAGTGGCGATCCGGGTTATTTGCGGGGTAAGGCGGAGGTGGCAGGGCGCGAAAGCCACTTTCGCGACGCCTGACGTCCCGAAAGTGGCTTTTTCGGCACCGCCCCCCCCCCCCGCCGCGAGTAAAAACCCACAACCCAAAACCCTTCCCTCCCCCCCCCAAGA
>NZ_JBVJCE010000009.1:68602-161361 GCF_055588925.1 Amycolatopsis sp. NPDC041971
GGGGGGGAGAGGGGGGGCGGGCGTGGGAGAGGGCACCCGCGCAAAGGGTTTCCCCCCCCGACACCGTCACCCCCCCCGGCCGCGAGTAAAACCCCACGACCCGACACCTTTCCGTCCCGCCGCCAGAACCCGACTCGCCCGCCAACCAGCGGCTATGCGACTTCGCCGGGAACCCTGGGCTTCACGTGCTCAACCTCAGAAGAAGGCGCGCGACACCTGTGAAAGAACGATGATCCCGCAGACGACCAGGTTCTTGTACTTGTGATCGATCAGGATGGCCACGAATTCGCGGATCGTGGCGCTCGGCCAGAAGTACCACGCCGTCGGTGACCCGATGACCTGGCCGTTCACCTTCGCGCGGCGGGCGAAGAGGGCGGCGCGGAGCACGTGGAAGTTGTTCGTGACCACCGTGCACCGGTAGTCCGGCTTGTGCTGCTTCATGATCTCGGCGCTGAAGGCGAGGTTCTCGAAGGTCGTCCGCGACCGGTCCTCCAGGAGGATCCGGTCCCTCGCCAGCCCGTTCTCGACCAGATGGTCGGCCATGGCGTGAGACTCGGGCAGGTCCTCGTCAGGCCCTTGCCCGCCCGAGGTGACCACCATCGGCTGCCTGCCGCGGCGGGCTTCCGCGGCGACGACGCGTTTCGCCCGGTTCAGGCGGCCGGCCAGCAGCGGCGGCACCTGGCGGCCGCCCAGCAGTCCCGAGCCCAGCACCACGACGAAGTCCACCCCTTTTTCGGTGCGGATGCGGCCGTAGACGATCGAATACAGGAGAAAACAGACGAAGAGGAACGAAACGTAGATGACGATTCCGTTGAGGCAGCCGCGAAGAATGTCGAGGGGCTCCCAGGCCAGTTGCGTGACCGTCACGTTGAACACGATCAGCGCGCAGATGCCGACCCCGGTCAACAGCGACAGCACGTTGGCCAGCCTGCGTCCCTCGCGGCGGAGCATGGTGATCCCGTTGCAGATCAGGAAGACCGTGAGCGCGAGGACCGTCGGGATGATCAGCAGGATCGCGCCGACCGCGACGAAGCCCGCCGCCTCCGGCGACACCGAGGCGAGCAGCGCGATGAAGGTCACCCCGAAGAACAGAAGTGCGAAGAAGAGGTAGAAGCCGTTCCGCAGCCGTCGTCGGTCGCGAAGGAAGCTCACCAGGAAAGCCGCGCAGCACAAGGCCGCGATGGCGAAGGGAATTGCGGCGGCCCTCAAGAGATCTCCAGCCTTCGGACGATGCGGCGGCATTGAACCATACGACGGGGACACCTGTGGCGCCGTCGGTGGGTGTGTCGCCTTTCCTTGCCCGACAGGGTATTACCGTGCCCGCTGCACCGGCCGCTCATCCCACACCGGTTCCGGCGTTTCCCGCACCTGCCCGTCCGAGCCGAATACGAGGAACCGATCGAAGGAACGCGCGAACCACCGGTCGTGCGTCACCGCGACAGTGGTGCCATCGTAGGCTTCCAGCGCCTGTTGCAGTGCTTCCGCCGAGGCGAGGTCGAGGTTGTCGGTCGGCTCGTCCAGCAGCAGGATGGTGGCACCGCCGATCTCCAGCAGCAGGATCTGGAACCGCGCCTGCTGCCCGCCGGACAGCTTCTCGAACCGCTGGTCGCCCTGGCCGTCGAGTTCGTAGCGGCGCAGGATGTTCATCGCGGGTCCGCGGCTTCGCGCGTAGCCGGTCCAGAGGATGTCGACGAGCGTGTGCCCGAGCAGTTCGGGATGGGCGTGTGTCTGTGCGAAATGGCCGGGGACGACGCGGGCGCCGAGCTTCCACAGTCCGTCGTGCGCGACGTCCTCGCCCGCCAGCAGCCGCAGGAAATGCGATTTGCCGGAGCCGTTCGAGCCGAGCACCGCGACCCGTTCGCCGTAGAAGACCTCCAGGTCGAAGGGTTTCATCAGGCCGCGGAGTTCGAGCCCCTCGCAGGTGACGGCGCGGACACCGGTCCGGCCGCCGCGCAGGCGCATGGTGATCTTCTGTTCACGCGGGGGAGCGGCCGGCGCTCCGGCCTCCTCGAACTTGCGCAACCGTGTCTGTGCGGCCTGGTAGCGCGAAGCCATTTCGTCGCTGCGCGCGGCGTACTGGCGCATGTCGGCGACGAGTTTCTTGAGCTGGGCGTGCTTTTCGTCCCACCGGCGGCGGAGTTCCTCAAAGCGTTCGAAGCGTTCCGCGCGTGCCTGGTGGTAGGTGTCGAACCCGCCGCCGTGCACCCAGACGTCGCCGCCGGCGGGCCCGGGTTCGACGCTGATGATCTTCTTCGCCGCCCGCGCGAGGAGTTCCCGGTCGTGCGAAATGAACAGCACGGTCTTCTGGGTCTCACGCAGGCGCTCTTCCAGCCACTGTTTGCCGGGGACGTCGAGGTAGTTGTCGGGTTCGTCGAGCAGGAGAACTCCGGAACCGCCGAGCAGCAACGCCTCCAGCACCAGCTGCTTCTGTTCGCCGCCGGACAGGGTGCGCACCTCGCGCCAGCGTGCCTTCTCGTACGGCAGGTTGAGCGCCGCCGTCGTGCACTTGTCCCACACGACTTCGGCTTCGTAGCCGCGAGCGTCGCCCCAGTCGCCGAGCGCCTGGGCGTACGCCATCTGGTTCGCTTCGTCGTCGCGTTCCATCAAGGCGAGTTCTGTCTCATCGACGGCGCGGGCGGCGGCGCGAAGGGCTTCCGGCGACACGGACACGAGCAGGTCCCGTACGGTCCGTTCGTCGCGCACCGATCCGACGAACTGCGGCATCACGCCGAGCCCGCCGCTGATGGTCACCGAGCCGGCGTCGGGGGAGAGTTCGCCCGAGATCAACCGCAGCAAGGTCGTCTTGCCCGCGCCGTTGGCACCCACGAGGGCGCAGACACTGCCTTCCCCGACCCGGAACGAGACGTCGTCGAGAAGCAGCCGCCCGTCGGGTAAGTGGTACTCGACGTGCGCGACTTCGACGTGACCCATCGCGACAGACTGCCCGCGACCGCGGGAATCACGCAACGCAATATCTCCGGTAAGGTCGGTGACGTGGAGCGAAGCTACTTCGGCGTGCGGCTCAAGCTGATGCTTGCGCTGTTCATACCCGAGTTGTTCGTCATGCTCCCGGTCGTCGGCGGGGTCAACCCGCTGAGCCTGGCCACCGCGCTGACGGCGTCGGTGGCGCTCGCCAACCCGCTCGGGCTGGCCGCAGCCCTGACCGCGTCCCTCGCCGTCGTCCTGCTGGCGCTCGCCGCGCACTTCCGCCTGGAACCGGCGGCCGCCGCGATGAAGGTGCGCGCCATCAGCCTGCGCGAACGCGCGCAGCTGTACCTGAGCCTGCGCGATCCCGACGCGCCTGGCCGCGTCCGGCCCCGGGCTCCGTCACCGGGCATCGTGGCTGCCTGATCTCTCCTCGTTCGAAGGTGAGGCAGTCACTTCTGCCCACGCACCTTCAACCGACGGAGTGATCCGGTCATGTTCGATGTTTTTCTGTACCCCGTTTCCGCCATTCTCTGGTTCTGGCACAAGGTTTTCGGCGCCGTTTCGAGTCCGGACTCTGGCGTGGCCTGGGTGCTGTCCATCGTGTTCCTCGTCTTCACCCTGCGCCTCCTGCTGGTCAAACCCGCTCTCAGCGCGCTGCGGGCGGGCCGCCGCATGCAGGCGCTCGCTCCGCAGATGCGGCAGCTCAAGGAGAAATACGGCAAGGATCGCCAGCGGATGGCGAAGGAGATCCAGAAACTGCACGCCGAAAGCGGTGTGAGCCCACTGGGTGGCTGTCTCCCGGCACTGATCCAGCTGCCGGTGTTCCTGTCCCTGTACTGGGTCCTGCGCGATTTCACGCCGGGAGCCGCGTCGAACCACGTCTTCGACCGGGCCGGGGTGGCGTCGTTCTTGAACGCCGACCTGTTCGGCGCGAAGCTCGGCAACTGGCTTTCGCAACCGGCGGCGGAGCTGGCCGCGTTCGGCACGGACCACGCCCACATGATCGCGGTCGGGGTGCCGCTGATGCTGATCGCGAGCCTGGCCACGTTCTTCTCGCTGCGCTCGGGACTCACCCGGCAGACCGCGACCGCCCCGGAGGCGGTGGGGATCACCAAGCTGATGATGTACCTGGCGCCGGTCGGCATGCTGGTCTCGGGAGCGTTCTTCCCGGTGCCGATCGGCGTGCTGCTGTACTTCCTGGCCACCAACGTGTGGACGCTGGGGCAGCAGCATTTCCTCACCAAGGTCGTCGACAGGGAAGAGGAGACCGGACGGCGGGCCGCGATCGAGTAGCGGTGGGGACCGGTCCCGCGGGACCGGTTTACCCTCGGCCGGATGAAGCTCCAGACGGCGACGCCCGTTCGAGTGGCCGTGGCGCTCGCCGCCGGCTGCCTGCTCGCGGGGTGCGGTGCGAACCCGCCGGAACAGGCGCCCGCACCGTCGACGGCGGCACCGTCCCCGACCGGTCCGGATCCCGCGCTCGTCTCCTGGGCGGGAGGGTACTGCGGCGCGGTCAAGGACATGCGATTGATCGTCTACAGCCTGGCCAAAGGGTACGAAATCAAGACCCGGGCGGATCTGCCGAAGGCGGCGGCTTCGCTGACCAAGCTGGACACCACGCTGGCGGCGGCGATCGGCGGGCTGGAGAAGCTGCCACCGGCCGCCCCGCCGGCGCAGGAGGCCAACACGCTTTCCGCCGGAGAGCTGGCCTTCTACCGGAAGCTGCGGACACAGGTCACCGAGTCGCTGGCTCTGCTTCCGAAGGGCGACGTCGAGTACGCCCAAGCGTCCCTCCACGTGATCGGGATCGACTTGGTGTCGCACAGGTCCGTCGTCGAGACCGGTGCGATTCCCGGCCTCGACGCGGCGATGAAGGCCGACAAAGCGTGCGAGCTTGTCGGCTAGGTCACGAAGAATCGGGCGAAGAACTGTTCGGTACCGGCGTGTCGGGCAAAGCCGGATCGGGAATCATCGCGCTCGCCCGGGAACTGTTCCCGGGCGGGTGGGTGTTCCCGGCGCCGTCCGGCGCCGGGAACGCGTTCGCAGATGACGGCCGGTGAGCGACGTGGAGTCCTCGGCCAGAGCCGACGGCGTGCCCTCGAACACGACCGTCCCGCCGTCGGCGCCCGCGCCCGGCCCGATGTCGATGACGTGGTCGGCGTGCGCGATCACCCGTTGGTCGTGTTCGACCAGGACGAACGTCGCGCCGCCGTCGACGAGCTCGTCGCAGAGGGTCAGCAGCCGGTCGACGTCGCTGCCGTGCAGTCCGGCGGTGGGTTCGTCGAGGATCAGGCGCAGTTCGTCCGCGGCGCCCGCGTCGGCGAGGTGACGGGCGAGCAGCAGCCGCTGCCGTTCGCCGCCCGACAAGGTGTCGAGGCCCTGCCCGATCGTCAGGTAGCCGAGCCCGACCCGCTCCAGCCAGCGCGACCGTCGCGCGATGGGGGACTCCTCGCCGAACAGGGCGGCGGCGTCCGCGGGGGTCATCGCCAGGACGTCGGCGATGGTCCGGCCGTTCAGGCGCGCGTCGAGCGCGGCCGGGTTGAACCGGGTGCCGCCGCAGGCGTCGCAAGCGGTCTGAACGTCTTCGAGGAACGCCAGATCGGTGATGATGACGCCCTTCCCCTTGCAGACCGGACAGGCTCCCTTGCCGTTGGCGCTGAACCACGACGGATGTTTCCCCGTCGCCTTGCCGAAGGCTTCGCGGACGGGTTCTGCGACACCGAGCACCGTGGCGGGGGTGGAGCGGATGCCACCACGCAGCGGAGCCTGTTCGACGACGAGGAAATCGGGATGCCGCCGGGGAAGTTCACCCGTGATCAGGGTGCTCTTTCCGGAGCCGGCGACACCCGAGACGACGGTCAGGACGCCGAGCGGAATGTCGACGGTGACGTCACGCAGGTTGTGGCTGCGGGCGCCGGAGATCGTCACGGCCCCTCGGGCGGTGCGGGGCCAATCGCGGAAGTGCAGTGGGGCAGCGAGAATCCGCCCGGTTTCGGTGCCGGCCGAGCTGAGTTCGCGGGGGGTGCCTTCGAACTGGACGCGTCCGCCGCCGTCGCCGCCGGACGGTCCGAGGTCGATGACGTGGTCGGCCGCCGCGATGACCGCGGGATGGTGTTCGACCACGAGGATCGTGTTGTGCGCGTCGCGGAGTTTGGCCAGCAGTGCGAGCAGCCGGTGCACGTCGTGCGGATGCAGGCCGGTGCTGGGCTCGTCGAACACGTAGCAGACGTCGCTGAGCGCGCTGCCGAGGTGGCGGACGATCTTGACGCGCTGGGCTTCGCCGCCGGAAAGCGTCCTCGATTCCCTGGAGAGGCTGAGATAGCCGAGGCCGACGGAGTCCAGCGCGTCGAGGCGTTCCCGGATCGCCTGCACCAGCGGCGCCACCGACGGATCGCGCACCGCCGCGACGACCTCACGCAGATCGCCGACCGGCATCGCGGACCAGTCCGCGATGGACTGCTCGTCGATCAGGCTGCCGCGCGCGGCTTCGGAGAGGCGGGTTCCCTCGCAATCCGGGCAGACGCCGCGGGTGACGACCCCGGCGAGTCCCTCCTGTTCCTCGGCGGTGAGGCGTGACGGCGTCTTGCGCAGATACGAGTCCCGCAGCCGCGGGACGATGCCGTCGAAGACGCCGTGCTCGGGATAGCCGGGGCCGGGATCGTCGAGGCGCAGTCCTTCGGCGTGCAGCAGGGTTTCGACCTTCGCCGCCGGTAGCCGTCCCACCGGGACATCAGGGTCGACGAGTCCGGAGTGGACGAGACGTTTCCACCGGTAGGTCCCGGGAGCGAAGGTCGGGAAGCGCACGGCACCCTCGCGCAGGCTCAGCGAACGGTCGAGCAGCCGGTCGAGGTCGATGTCGTCGACCACGCCGAGCCCTTCACAGCGCGGGCACATCCCGGCGGGATCGTTGAACGAGTAGGCGGGCGAGAACCCGGCGCTAGGCTTGCCGAGCCGGGAGAACAGCAGGCGCAGCAGTGGAGCGATGTCGCTCGCCGTGCCCACCGTGGACCGCGCGTTCCCGGTGAACCGCCGTTGATCGACGATCGTGGTGAAGACCAGCCCGTCGATCCGGTCGACGTCGGCGGGCGGATGCTGAGGGAGCCGGTTTCGGACGAAGGCGGGGTAGGTTCCGGTGACCAGGCGCTCGGCCTCGGCCGCGATCGTGTCGAACGCCAGCGACGATTTCCCGGATCCCGACACGCCGGTGAACACCGTCAGCCGGTGTTTCGGCACCCGCACCGACACGTCGCGGAGGTTGTTCGTCCGGGCTCCTTCCACCGTGATCCACCGGCCACGCTCATCTTGAACTTTCGCCATGAACCGAGGCTACGATGAGATGTGGCCGGTTTACGGCCACAATTATCGGGAGGCGTGATGACGGCACCAAGGGAACGGATGTTGCGGCTGTTGTCGCTCCTGCAGTCCGGCCGCCAGTGGCCCGCCGCCGAGCTCGCGACGGCCATGGAAGTCCCGCCCCGCACGCTTCGCCGCGACATCGACCACCTCCGCGGGCTGGGCTATCCCGTGGAGAGCAGCCGCGGCCCCGGCGGCAACTACCGTCTCGTCGCGGGCACCGCGCTGCCGCCGCTCATGCTCGAACACGACGAGGCCATCGCCACCGTGCTCGGGCTGCGGCTCGCCGCGGCCGGCGGAACCGGCGTCGACCTGACCGCCGAATCGGCGGACCGCGCCGCCGCGAAACTCCGGCGTGTCCTGCCCGCGGCGCTGCGAAAACGGACCGACGAAATGCTTGCCGCGGTCGAGTTCGGGACCGGTGAACCACCGCGGGTCACTCCGGCCGTTCTGAACGTCCTCGCCGCGGCGATCGCGGCTCGCCGGTGCCTCGAGTTCGCGTACACGGCGAAGGATGGCCCGTCGTCACGGACGGTCGAACCGATGCGCCTCGTCCAGCTCGGCAGGCGGTGGTACCTCTACGCGTGGGACCTCGGCAGACGGGACTGGCGGAGCTTCCGCCTCGACCGGATCACCGCCCCGAAGACGACCGAGGTGGCTTTCGAGCCCCGTGCCCTGCCCGTCGACGACGTCGCGGCGCATCTTCAAGAACGCTTCCACAGCCCGAAATCGCTCCGGATCACGCTGACCCTGGACGTCGGCGCGGAGGAGGCCGCGGCCCGTCTCCACCGGATCGACGGGAGTTTCGAAGCCCTCGGCGACCACAGCTGCCGCTATGTCGCGTACGTCGATTCCTTCGAGTGGCTGGCCGTCGTCCTCACGCTCACCGACATCGAGTTCACGGTGGAGGAACCCGCTGAGTTCGGCGAGTACCTCGCGCGGACCGGGGAGCGGCTGTTTCGGGGGGCAAGAGACCGGACTCACGGGCCTGAGCGCACGGCGTGACTCGCGTGTCCAGACGACGATCAAGCGTGATTGAAGGCGGAACTCACGTGATTGAAGGCGGAACTCACGTGATTGGAGGGCGAACACGCCGGGCCGGGTCCGCACCGTGAGATCCGGCCTCAGGCACGTGAGATCCGGCTTCAGGCACGCGAGATCCGGTGCCAGGCACGTGAGATCCGGTGCCAGGCACGCGAGATCCGGCGGGGGACACGTCACGGCGGGGCAGCACGGCTCAGGTGTCGCCAGGGTGAGGCCACTGCTGCCCGCGTGCCCAGGAGTCCAGGACCATCAAGGTCTTCGTGCCCGTCACCTGGTGATGCCGCCGGATCTCGTCGATGGTGTGCTGCAGGTGGCCCATGTCCCGCACCCGCAGCCAGACGAGCGCGTCGGGGTCGCCCGCGATGGTGAACACCGCCTGGGCTTCCGGCATCCGGGTGGTGGTGCGGACGATCTCACCGACCTTGGTGGTCCCGGTGAAGCGCAGTTCGGTGAACGCCTCGATAGCCCAGCCGAGTTTGGCGTGGTCGATCTGGACGGTGTAGCCGACGATGACGCCGGCCTCCTGCATGCGGTCGATGCGGCGTTTGACCGCCGCGGTCGAGAGCGTGACGCGGGCGCCGATGTCGCCGAGGGTGCGCCGGGCGTCCTCCCGCAGCAGTTCGAGGATTTCGCGATCGGTCTCGTCGATGAGCTGGTCCGCCATGAGCCAGGATGGTACGCAGACGCAACGGATATCGGCCACCGGTGGAGATGGGCCGGATTTTTTGCGTGCTGGGGGTCAATAGACTGCCGCTTGTTGCGACGGTCCGCGCGGTCGGGTCTCCTGTCGTGACGTCGCACGGGGGTGCCGAAGGAGGCAGGTCTGGTGGAGCAGTTCACGTTGGAGGACCGGTATCTGCGGGAGGACGGCACCGTTTATCTCAGCGGGGTCCAGGCCCTGGTCCGGATGCTGTTCGACCGGGTGCGCCACGACCGCGCCGCCGGGGCGTCCCCCGCGGTGTTCGTCTCCGGCTACGAGGGTTCCCCGCTGGCCGGATACGACCTCGAGCTCGGCCGCCGTTCCGTTCTGCTCGAGAAGCACGACGTCGTGCATCGCCCCGGCCTGAACGAGGAACTCGCCGCGACGGCGGTGATGGGCAGCCAGCTCACCGCTTCGGTCGGCTCGTCGCGCGGCGGGGTCACCGGGTTCTGGTACGGCAAGGCGCCCGGCCTCGACCGGGCGACCGACGCCCTGCGGCACGCCAATCTCGCGGGAACCGATCCGGCGGGCGGCGCGGTGGCACTGGTCGGCGACGACCCGAACGCCAAGTCCTCTTCGGTGCCCTGCGCCTCGGAGCTCGCGCTCGCCGACCTGGCCATGCCGGTGTTCTTCCCCGCCGACTCGCAGGACGTACTGGACTTCGGCCTGCACGCCGTCGAGCTGTCCAGGGCGAGCGGGCTGTGGTCGTCGATGAAACTCGTGGCGAACGTGGCCGACGCCGCGAGCACCGCGCACGTCCGGCCGCGGTGGACGGTGCCGGAGCTGGCTCTGCCCGCGTATCGGCACAAGCCCAGCTCCCGGCTGCTCGGCACCACGTTGATGGCGCTCGAACGCAGCCTGTACACCGAACGCCTGCCGCTGGCCGTCGAGTACGTACGCGCGAGCGGGGTCAACCGGATCGTCCACGAAGGACCAGCGGACCGCGTCGGCATCGTCACCGCCGGAAAGTCCTATTTGGACCTGATGCAGGCATTGCGGTTGCTCGGCCTGGACGCCGACGCGTTGTCCCGGCACGGGATCCGGATCCTCAAACTCGGCGTCATCCACCCGCTCGAACCGTCGATCGTCCGCCGGTTCGCCGACGGCCTGAGCGAGATCGTCGTGGTGGAGGAGAAGCGTTCCTTCGTCGAGTCGGCGATCAAGGAGGTGCTGTACGGCACCGCCGGAGCGCCCGCCGTATACGGCAAGACCGGCCCGGACGGCCGCACCCTGTGCACCGAACTCGGCGAACTCGACCCGGACGCCATCGCCAGGGTGCTGGCCGCGCGGCTGAGCGAGCACCACGAGATCCCGTCGGTGAACGCGTGGCGGCAGCTACGACGCCGCGAGCGCATCTCGGTGCCGTTGCTGACCAGGACGCCGTACTTCTGTTCCGGCTGCCCGCACAACTCCTCGACCAAGGTGCCCGAGGGCACGGTGGTGGGTGGCGGCATCGGGTGTCACGCCATGGCGTTGTTCATGGAGCCGGAACAGGTCGGAGACGTGGTCGGCCTGACCCAGATGGGCGGCGAAGGCGCGCAGTGGCTCGGGATGGAGCCGTTCGTCGACGCCTCGCATTTCGTGCAGAACATCGGCGACGGCACGTTCACCCATTCCGGCAGCCTCGCGGTGCGGGCCGCGGTGGCCGCCGGGGTGAACATCACCTACAAGATCCTCTACAACGCGACCGTCGCGATGACCGGCGGACAGGACGCCGTCGGCGGGCTGCCGGTGGAACGGCTCGCGTCGCTGCTCCTGGTCGAAGGTGTCGCCAAGGTGGTCATCACCAGTGACGAGCCGAAGCGGTTCCGCGGCGTCCGGCTGCCCGACGGCGTCGAGGTCCGGCACCGCGACGAACTGCTGAGCACCCAGGAGGAACTGGCCCGTGTCCCCGGCGTGACCGTGCTCATCCACGACCAGGAATGCGCCGCGGAAAAGCGCCGCAAACGCCGTCGCGGCAAGCTGGAGACCCCGGCCGCCAAGGTCGTGATCAACGAGCGCGTGTGCGAGGGGTGCGGCGACTGCGGCGAGAAGTCGAACTGCCTTTCCGTGCAACCGGTCAGCACCGAGTTCGGCCGCAAGACCGCGATCCACCAATCTTCGTGCAATGTGGACTATTCGTGCCTGGCGGGGGACTGCCCGTCGTTCATGACGGTGCTGCCCACCGGGCGCAAACACCGGGCGCGGCTCGCGGAGATCACCGCGGCCGAACTGCCGGCGCCCGAGACCACCGGTACCGACTTCACCGTGCGGATCACCGGCGTCGGCGGGACCGGCGTGGTCACCGTCGCGCAGATCCTCGCCACGGCCGCCGTGATCGAGGGCAGGCAGGTCCGGACCCTGGACCAGACGGGGCTCGCGCAGAAGGGCGGCGCCGTCGTCTCGGATCTGAAGATCACCGCCGAGCCGACGCCGCAGGCCCCGAAACTCGCGGCCGGGGAATGCGATCTCTACCTGTCCTGTGACGTCCTCGTCGGCGCGGACCCCGCGAATCTGACGGTGGCGGACCCCGGCCGGACCACCGCCGTGGTCTCCACGACCGAGGTGCCGACCGGCCGGATGGTCGTCGACACCACCGTGTCCTTCCCCGACGCGGCGGCCGTACGGGGCGCGATCTCGGAAGGCGCGGCGCGCACGGTGGCGCTCGACGCGCGGGCGCTGGCGGAAACCCTCTTCGACGACGACCAGTTCGCCAACATCCTCCAGCTCGGCGCGGCGCACCAGACCGGTGCCATCCCGCTGGACGCGGCGAGCCTGGAACGCGCGATCGAACTCAACGGTGTCGCCGTCGCGGGCAACCTCCAGGCGTTCCGCCGCGGCAGGCAGCTCGTCGCCGATCCCGACGGACTGCACGCCGCTGTCGCCCCTCCCGCCGTCGCCGCGACCCCGGCCCCGTCGGCGGCCGCCCTGCGTGCCCGCGCGCTCGTGCACGCGGCGCCGGGTTCGGAACTGGCGCGCCTGCTGGACATCCGCGTGCCCGAACTCGTCCGGTACCAGGACGCTCGCTACGCGCGCGAGTACGCCGAGTTCGTCGAGCGCGTCCGGGTGCTGGAAGGGGACTCGACCGTCGTCACCGAAGCGGTGGCGCGCAACCTGCACAAACTGATGGCCTACAAGGACGAGTACGAGGTCGCGCGGCTCTCGCTCGATCCCGCCGTGCTCGCCGGGATCGAGGCGGAGTTCGGGGTGGGCAGCCGCTACGCCTACCGTCTGCATCCGCCCGTGCTCCGCGCGCTGGGGATGAAGCGAAAGATCGCGCTGGGCCCGAAGTTCCGCCCGGTGTTCGTCGCGCTGCGTGCCGCGCGGAAACTGCGCGGCACGCGCTGGGACCCGTTCGGCAAGGCACACGTCCGGAAGGTGGAGCGGGAGCTCGTCGCGCAGTACCGGGAAACGATCCTCGCCGCGTTCGGCACCGAGGACGCCGATCGCGGCGGGCTGCTGGCGCTGGCCGAGCTGCCCGATCTCGTCCGCGGTTACGAGGACGTCAAACTGGCGAACGTCGAGGCCTACCGCCGGGAACAGTCCGCGCTCCTCGCCGAACTCGCGCCGGGGGACCGGCTCGGCGTGAGCGGGTGACGATTCAGGGAGGGCGATGTCCGCGCGTTCGGAGTCTTTGAGGGCGTAACGCAAGGTGTCGGGTCGCGGGGTTTCGCTCCCGGTCGTGGGTTGACGGTGTCGCGAAAGCCATTTTCGGGACGTCAGGCGTCGCGAAAGTGGCTTTCGCGACGCATCTCGACCCTGGGTTCAGCGGGGGCTACGGCATCGGCGTAGCGGGGGCCCTCTCTTCGCTACCCTTCCCAACCTGCCACCTGTGCCTTACCCCTCACTATCTCAACCCGCCTCGCCGCCCGGCTGTGATCTGGGATCCCGTCGGCGAGGTCGCCGTCCTGGCCGACGTACACTCGACTAACGTCTCGGCGACCGGTCAGGATCTCGTCGAGCAAGGATGTCGTGGTGAGCACTACGCCGGATCTCGGCCCGATGCCGCAGCGAGTCGCCGTCGACGTGGCGCAGGTGCGCGGATTGATCGCCGAGCAGTTCCCGCGGTGGGCCGGGCTTCCGGTCCGGGCCGTGGCCGAATCCGGTTGGGACAACGTCACTTTCCGGCTCGGCGAAGAACTGGTGGCGCGTCTGCCGAGCGCGGCCGAGTACGCACTGGCGGTGGACAAGGAACAGCACTGGCTTCCGGCGCTCGCGCCCCGGCTGCCGTTGCCCGTCCCGGTGCCGCTGGCGAAGGGACGGCCCGGCGCGGGCTATCCCTTTCCGTGGTCGGTCTACCGGTGGCTCGACGGCGAACCCGCCAGCGCGGACCGTGTTTCCGACCCTAAGCGGTTCGCGCTCGACCTGGCCGGTTTCCTGGCGGCGTTGCGGAAGATCGATGTCGCGGACGGCCCTCGGCCGGGTAAGCACAACTGGTTCCGGGGCGCCACCCTGCGTACCTATGACGCGCTCACCGAGCGCTCTCTCGCCGCGCTGGACGGCGACATCGACGTCGGCTTGGCCCGCGAGATCTGGCAGGCGGCTCTGGACGCTCGGTGGGACGGAGTGGACTTCTGGTTCCACGGCGACATCGCACCGGGGAACCTTCTGCTCGACGGCGGGGAGCTGGCGGCCGTCATCGACTTCGGGACCTGCGGTGTCGGCGATCCGTCCTGCGATACGGCCATCGCCTGGACGTTGCTGACCGCCGACGGCAGGCAGTCGTTCCGCGACCGGCTCTCGGTCGACGACGCGACGTGGGCGCGAGGGCGGGGCTGGGCCCTGTGGAAGACGCTGGTCACTTGCGCGCGGACAAGGGGCCGCGCCGACGAGGAAGCCGCGAACGCGCGGCGCGCTCTGAGCGAGATCTTCTCGGAGTACTCGACCGGCCGTTGAGGGACCGGGTCACTTCAGAAAGTGTCCTTTGTGGACAAAGATCAGGGGTCCGGGCGTGAGGTTCGATGCTGGACTCGACGCGTCGGCACCCTTCGGCTAGATCGCACTCCTGTTGGTGAGTAACCACCTTCGGTGACGGGATGGCGGACGTTCTGGTGGTGCGGTTGACAGATTCGTGGAGGATGAATCGATCGCGTGTGACAAAGACGTCGAATGGTCTCACGGTCTCCGTGATTTTGCTTGCCTGGCGTACCCGACGGGTGTGTTAATTCCCTGTGGCATAACCGTAAACGTGCATACGCGCCGCTGAAGAAGAACCCGCGGAAGCGGGTGTCATTCGTTTTCGGTGTTTTCCGGCGAGCGTGGTCTATGTGTTGGAGAGGGACCTGTGAAACACAGAAGACAGAGTCGAAGACTGGCCACTGGGGGCATCGCCGTCGTGAGTACGGCGGCCTTGGTGGCGTTGGGTCTCGCGATAGGCTCGGGCACCAGTGTCGCGGCTCCGGGTGAGCTCACCCAGAATTATTCGTGCCCATTCCCGTTGATCGGTGATCAGAAAGTTTCGGTCACCATCAAAACCACCCAGCCTTCGACGATCGAGACCGGGAAACTGACGCCCGCCATCGAGATCACCGCCGTGTCCAACGCGGGCAAGACGGCGACCGAGGGCCTTCGTCTCGTCGGCGCCGAAACCATCAAGGGCACCGCGAAGGCGACCTCGACCGTGACGATGCCCGGCAGTCAGGGCACGATGACGGTGAAGGTCGACTCCGACGTGCCGAACCAGCCCATTCCGCCGGTGGGCAACGACCTCGTCGTCAACGCCACGGGCAGTGCTCCCGCGCTGAGGTTCGACCAGCCGGGTACCGCGTCGCTCGCCGTGAACGGCCTCCAGCTGGTGATGACCCCGCTCAAGGCCGACGGAACCCCCACGGGTCTCGGCACCTTCACCTCGGACTGCGTCCTCGCCTCGGGGCAGCAGACCGTCTTGCAGACCTACACGGTGACGGGTTCGCCGGTCGCCCCGGAAGCCGTTGTCGGCACGGGTAATCGCCCGCCGCTACGGCAGATCTACAGCTGCCCGTTCCCGTTGATCGGCAACCAGGACGTCACGGTCGACATCAACGCCACGCTGCCCGACACGATCCCGGTGGGTCAGTTCACCCCGAAGATCGACATCACGGCCGTGTCCAACGCGGGCAAGACCGCGACCGAAGGGCTGCGGCTAGTCGGCGCCGAAACCCTCAAGGGCTCCGCGCTGGCCACATCGCTGGTCTCCAGTCCTCAGGGACATCTCGCGGTCGGCGTGCCGACGGCCATCCCGCGGCAGCCCATTCCGCCGGTGGGCAACGACCTGATCGTCAGCGCGAGCGGTTCCGCGCCGTCGTTGCGGTTCGACCAACCGGGAACGGCGACGCTTTCGGTGCACGATCTGGTGCTGACCATGACGCCGTTGACGGCGTCCGGTGGGGAGACCGGTCTCGGCACGTTCGTCGCGGACTGCACCCCCGCGAACGGTCAGGCCAACGTCCTGCACACCTTCACCGTCACTCCGGTCGGCGACACGACCCCGCCTTCGGCTCCCGGCGCGGTGACGGTCGGTGAAGTGACCCAGAACAGCGTCGCCTTGTCCTGGGGCGCCGCCACCGACGGCGTCGGCGTGACCGGTTACGACGTCTACGCGGGCGCCGATCTCGTCAAGTCCGTGACCGGCACTTCGGCCACGGTCGACGGCCTGACCCCGGACACGGAGTACGCCTTCACCGTCAAGGCCAAGGACGCCGCGGGCAACGTCTCACCCGCGACCGCGCCTGCCACCGCCAGGACCGCGAAGGCTCCTGACACGCAGGCACCGACGACACCCGCGAACGTGCACTCGACCGGAACGACTCAAACCAGCGTGACGCTGGCCTGGGACGCTTCGAGCGACAACGTCGGTGTCACCGGCTACGACGTGCTGAAGGGTGCCGAGGTCGTCAAGTCGGTCACGGAACCTCAGGCCACGATCGACGGTTTGACGGCCGATACCGAGTACAGCTTCACCGTGGTCGCGAAGGACGCCGCGGGCAACGCGTCGGCTTCCAGTGCGGCGGTCACGGCGAAAACGCAGGCCGCGCCCGACACGCAGGCACCCGGTGTGCCGGGCAACCTGCACGCGACCGGTACCTCGGCCACCAGCGTCGGCCTGGCGTGGGACGCGTCGAGTGACAACGTCGGCGTCGTCGGTTACGACGTCTACAACGGCACCACGTTGGTGAAGTCGGTGACGGAACCCAATGCCACGGTCGACGGTCTCACCGCCGACACCGAGTACAGCTTCACCGTCGTCGCCAAGGACGCGGCCGGTAACAGGTCGGAGCCCAGCGCGCCGGTGACCGCTCGGACCGCCACGGTCCCGGACACCGAAGCACCCGGTGTCCCGGCCGGTCTCGCCGCGGCCGACGTCACCCAGTCCAGCGTCGCGCTGTCCTGGAACGCGTCGAGCGACAACGTGGGTGTCGTCGGTTACGACGTCTACAACGGCACCACCTTGGTGAAGACGGTGACCGGGACTTCCGCGACCGTGGACGGTCTGGCGCCGGACACGGAGTATTCCTTCACCGTGGTCGCGAAGGACGCCGCGGGCAACGCGTCGGCTCCCAGTGCCGCGGTCACGGCGAAGACGCAGGCCGCGCCCGACACTCAGGCTCCTGTCGCGCCGGGCAACCCCCGGTCCACCGGGACCACGCAGACCAGCGTGAGCCTCGAGTGGAACGCGTCGAGCGACAACGTGGGCGTCGTCGGTTACGACGTCTACAACGGCGGCACCTTGGTGAAGTCCGTGACCGGGACGTCCGTGGCGGTGGACGGTCTCACCGTGGATACGGAGTATTCGTTCACCGTGGTCGCGAAGGACGCGGCAGGCAACATGTCGACCCCTAGCGCCGCCATCACCGTCCGGACGCAGACCGCGCCCGATACGGAGGCGCCCGGTGTTCCGGCCAACCCGCGTTCCACCGGGACCACGCAGACCAGCGTGAGTCTCGCGTGGGATGCCGCGACCGACAATGTCGGTGTCACCGGTTACGACGTCTACAACGGCAGCGCCTTGGTGAAGACGGTGACCACGACGTCCGCGACCGTGGACGGTCTCACCGCCGACACGGAGCACACCTTCACCGTGGTCGCGAAGGACGCCGCCGGGAACAAGTCGGCCGCGTCTTCGCCGGTCACGGCGAAGACCAAGCCGAACACGTCCCCGATCGTCAAATACAGCTACGACCTGACCGGCAAAACACAGCTGAAGAAGCTCGCCGGCCCGATCGACCTGCGTGGCGGTATCAACGCCGCGATCACGCTGGCGAACGGGACCTTCGACGCCGACCTCACGCTGAACCCGACGAGCGCGAAACTCACGCTCTGGGGCTTCGTCCCGGTCAACGCGAAGATCGAATTCGCATCGGCGGGCAAGACCACCGGCACGCTGGCGGCCGGGGTGCTCAAGTCGACCTCGGCGGTAACGGTCAAACTGCCGCGGATCAGTGTCTTCGGCTTCCCGGTCTCGGCGAGCCCGAATTGCCAGACGAAGACGCCCGCCCAGATCCCGCTCCAGTCGAAGGCCGGGTTCGACCCGCTGGCCGGTGGCAAGCTCACCGGTTCCTACACCCTGCCGCCGCTGCAGGGTTGCGGATTCCTCAACGGCATCGTCAGCGGTGTCGCCGCCGGCCCCGGCAACACGGTGGAGGTGAACCTCAAGCCGCGTCCGGTCGGTTGATCCCGCGGAAACCCTGATCCGGCCCCGTCGCACCTCGCGCGGGGCCGGATCCATGACCGGCTACCTCGTGCTTGGTCAGAGTCGCTCGAGGAAGGCTTGTCAGCCGTTGATCGCCGCTCCGCGTACTCCATTCCAGTGATGTGACATTTCGCGGCAACCTGTCTAACTTCGGCGACGTCGAAGGGGTACTTCCGGAGCAACAGGGGGACGAATGGGGCAGGGGTTCTCTGTCGAGCCGGCCGCGGTGCGCGCTCTCGGCGACCTGGTCCTGCGGGCGGGCGCGGGCGTCGACACCTATCGCCAGTGGTTCGACCGCTTGGTCGGTGCCAGAGCCGGGATCGACACCGAACGCGGCGAGGGTTTCTTCGCCGCCGCCTGGCCGAAACTGGACGAGTGGCAGCGCACGGCGCTGAGTCAGACACGGTTCGCGGCCGATCTCGCCGCGGGCGGCGGACACGAACTGCGCTGCGTGGCGCACTGGTACGGCGTGGTGGACGCGCGGGCGGCGGAATTGCTGGACCGGCTCAATCCGGAACCGGACGCCGCCCGGGTCCCGGTGGACGAGGTGCGTGACCCGGCCGGTGCCGCGTCGTTCCGCGACGCCGTCCCGGTGGGTTACGGCGGGCCTGATCCGGCGGCCATCACCGACCCGGCCTGGTGGCCGGTGAAGGCCGAGGCGGAGCGCGAGAAGCTGCTCGATCTCGGCGGATCCCTCGGCGACGTCGCCGAGGTGATCAAGATGCTCACCGGTTCCGACAAGGACTTCATCACCATGATCGCCGACCTGCTCGTCGGTGACTGGACCGTGCTGCAGCGGCAGGCGGTGCTCTACAACGACGCCGCGCTGGGCCTGGAGAACACCGCGGTCAACATCGACCAGGGCCGGTTCGGGATCCAGGGGGCGTGGGAGGGGGAGGGCGCCGATCGGGCGAAGAACTGGTTGGTCACCTATCGTGCCAGTCTGCTGCAGCTGGCCAGGTACTTCCGTGGCGCGAGCCTGGCGATCCAGGCGCTGGCGAAACTCGCCTACCACCTGATGCAGGAGATCCGGCACGGCTACAGCTCGGCGATCGACATCGCGTTGCTGATCCTCACCAAAGGCAAGAAACTCGGGCTGGAAAAAGGGATGCGGGTCGCGGAGGTGATCAGCGAGGCGCTGTCGGGGCTCGGCCGTCGCGGCAAGCTCATCGACATCGTGAAGGAAGGCGAGATGCTGGACATCATCCACCTCGTGCTGTCCTTCAACGAGATCGTCGGGATCATCCAGACGCTGATCAGCGCCGCGCTCGGACTGGCCCATATGTTCGCGGGGGAAAAGGCCCTCGACGAGGTGCTGGAAACGACGATCGCGATGGGTGATCCGCCGCAGTGGCCGGAAGGCTACGAGCACCGGGACGCCGAGTGCCCGGCCAAGCGCAAGCGGGTGCTGCTGTGACGGGAGAACACACGATGCACGATCCGTTCGACTCCGCTCAAGGGGAGCGGGCACGGCAGACGGTCATGCGGTTGCTGGCGGCGACCGGCGGCGCCGCCGGGGATTTCGCGGGCGAGGTGGTCGCCGGACGACGGCAACCGTACGAACTGCTGGCGCACGGCCCGGTCCTGGACGAGTTCGTCCAGGAGGCGCGAGGCTGGTGGCAGGTCATCGACGCGCTGCCCGCCGAGGATCGGCGACGGCTGGCCGCGGAAGCCTGGTCGTCCTTGGAACGGCAGGTCGGCGAACTGGCGACGATGGACGTCGATGCCGCCGTCGCCGAACTGGAGGAGCTTTCCGCGGTGGCACAGGATCCGCCCGCGCCGAGCCGGCCGCCTCGCGACGACGAGGACGACGATTGGTCCGACAGGTCTTATCTGGAGCCACTCTGAAGCGACCCGCTTGAACTCAAGGGTTCTATTGCGAGGTAGGGCAAACGTGGCTGGGTCGGTACCGGGGGCGTGAGTGGCGATTCGTGCTCTGGTGGACTTGTATCCGCCTACCCACGGGAATCTGGCCTTGTCTCGCTGCCGCTTGGGTTCGTGCTGGGTGGCGTGAGCCGAGACCGGAACGCCCTCTTGACGATGGAGGAATCGGGACACTGAACGTCCCGATTCCTCCATCGTCGACACCCGGCATGCGCCGTGCGCGCGAGACCGGCCTGGTCAGGCGTAGGTAAGCGAATACCGGTCCGTTCTAACCCGAATCGCCACTCACGAACCTTGTCCCCTCGGACAGCCGACGACGTCCAGTTCGAGTCACGCCCGAGCCGCGGCGGGCCCTGTCGGGGTCAGTGACGCTTGGTGGTGAAGCAGACGCGGATCGTGGTGCCTTGCGGGTCGGTGTGGACGCGCACGAGGTCGGCCAGGTGGTTGACCAGCAGGAGCCCCCGGCCGCGTAGCTGACCGGGGGAGGCGGGCCGACGGCCGGCCAGCGGGTCGGTCAGGCGGCCGGTGTCGCGGACCTCGCAGACCAGCCCGCCTGCCTCGGACCAGATGCTGAGCCGTCCTTGCCCGCCGCCGTGGTCCACGCTGTTGGCCAGGAGTTCGGCGGCCACGAGCTGGACGTCCGCCACCTGGTCGTCGGTGAGGCCGGCCCGCCGCGCCTGGTCACGGGCCACGGCGCGGGCCTGGGCCAGGGAAGCCGCCTCGCCGGTGACGGCGTCGAGGATGCTGTACGCGGCCGGTTCGGTCGGGGACGGTTCGGGCAGCGGGGTGTTGTAACCGGTGATGATGCGGTCGGGGTCGTAGCCGGTGCTGGCGCGCTCTCCGGTGGAGTCGATCAGGATCGGGTGGGTGACTTCGGCGTCGGACAGGGCGCGGGCGTCCAGGCGGGTCACGTCGTAGGGGCAGAGAATGGTGACCTCGCGGCCGGTGAACGCGTGGTTGATCAGTGCCTCGTGCTGGGCACACGCCGGGTATTCCAGCTCGGACCGTTCGGCCCAGATGGGTTCACCGATGATGCGGACCCGCCCGGTGGTGTGGTCGTCGGCGAAGGCCCGGAGGACACCGGGGATGATCCGGCCGGGGTTGCGGCCTTCCTCGTTCATGTTCAGCAGCAGTACCCGCTCCGCGTCCGGGCCCAAGGCGGTCCGCAGCAGTTCCAGGTTGGGGCCGGGCACCGAGACCGCGACCGGTTCACCGCTCTCCAGGCCCCGCAGGATGAACGGAACAGTGCCCGCCAGGTAGTCGTCCGGTCCCCGGTAGAACAGCGCCGGGTGGACGAACGGGTCGGTACCCGCCGCTGTCGTGGTCGCCTTCACCGTGACCGGGTACCCCCGTTCGGGAGGTTGTACCCCGGGGTTCGGAAGGGGCTCGGCGCGCTCATCCCGTCACCGGCCTCACCAGTATGTCCAAACCCTGCTCCCCTAGTGACCGGGTCGATCTCCCGTGTCCCGGCCGTACCGCCGACTTGTCCGTACCCCAGTCTAGTGGTAGCGGCGCCGGGGCACGTCCGCCCTCGGTCCGCATTCACTACGTGCCCTGACTTATTGCGCACAGGCTGGTCACCGCTGTGGTCCGGGGTGATGCTGTAGCAGCCGAGGTGCTGTCGGACGCTCCTGCCGAGCCGGGTCGTTCACGCTGAAGTAAGGGGCGCCGTGGTGGAGCTGTCCTGGGTGGAACGGGAGATCGCCAAGCCGTTCGCCTTCGTCGTGATCGAAGGCGAACCCGGTTCCGGGAAAACGGACCTCCTCCGCCGGGTGGCGCGTTCCGCGGGCCGGGAGCGGACCGTGATCGAGCTCCGCTGCGTGCGAGAGCCCGATCCGGCGCCGCTCGCACCGCTGCTCGACGCGCTGGGAGCCGCCGCGGACAGGTTGGCGGGGTTGGCCGGTCGGCTGTCGCCGCTCGCCGGGGTGCTGCACCCCTTGCTCCCCGAATTCAGCACCGTACTGCCGGCGCCGCTCGGCTCCGATCGTCACCTGGTCCACCGTGCGCTCCGTGAGCTGCTCACCTTGCCGGAGCGTACGGTCCTGATCGTCGACGACGCCGACGAGGCCGACGGAGAAACCCAGGACTTCCTCCGCCTGCTGGCGGCCCGTCCGTCCGAACGGCTGGCCGTCGTGACCAGTTCCGCGCTCCGGCTGCAGCAACGGACCCTTCGCGATGCCTGGTGGCCTCCCCGTTCCGGGGTGACGGCGCGATGCACCCTGAAGCCGCTTCAGATCGCGGACGTCGTGGCGAAGACCGGTTCGCGCGAGCTCGCCGAGCGGGTCCATCGGCGAACCGGCGGGGTGGCCGCCGCGGTCACCGCGGTCGTGGAAGCGATCTCCGGGCTCGACGCGCGGGCCGCCATGAAACTCTCGGAGAAGGTCGTCCCCGCTGCTTGGGCGGCAGAACTCGCCGCGAGGTTCGCGGTGCTGGAGCAGGGCGCCACGGCGGTCGTCTCGGCCGCGGTGACCTTCGGCAGGCCGGCGGGCGGAAAGGCGCTCGCCGCCGTGGCAGGCTCGGACAGCGCCGGAATCGTCGATGACCTGCTTCAGGCGATGGCCGCGGGATTCCTGCGGGATCTGGGGAATGATCGTTACGCGGTACGCAGTCCGCTGGTCGCCGACGCGGTCCGCGCCGCCATCCCGGGGCCGCGGCGGTCTCAATTGCACTCCGGCGCCGCGCGGCTGCTCGCCGGTTCGGACGAGCCGGAACCGAGGAGGGTCGCGTACCACCACCGGGAGGCCGGTGAGCTCGACGAGTGGGCGCGGTACGTCTCGGAATCCGTGGACCAGGCGGCGGCCGAGGGCCAGCCGGACGAAGCCGTGCGGCTGCTCGAGGCCGCGCTCGGGGACTCCGCGCTCCCGCGGGCGCGCAGGGAGGACTTCGCCGTCCGCCTCAGCAGGCAGACCGCGTACGGACTGATCGGCGAATCCACGCTGCGGCTGCTGCGCACGGCGGCGCATGAATGGCCGTTGAGCAAGGCCGCTCGCGGCGAGATCCGGATCAACCTCGGTCGGGTCCTGATCAACCAGGTCGGGCAGGTCGACGCGGGCCGTTCCGAGATCGAGCTGGCCATCGCGGATCTCGACGGTCGGCGTGCGCTCCTTGCCCGTGGACTGATCACCTTGGCGCTCCCGCACGTCGGGCCGGTACCGGTCGAGGAGAACCTGCGCTGGCTGGACCAGGCCGAACGGGCCAGCAAGGGCACCCGCGACGTCGAACTGATCGCCGCGGTGACCGCGAACCGGATGTCCGGACGGATGCAGGTGGCCGATCCGGGGGTTTGGCAGGACGTCGGCACGCTCCCGGCCTCACCCCGGTCCGCCGAGGTTCGCAGGCAGGTCAGCCGGACCTACGTCAATCTCGCCGACGCGGCCGCGTGGAACGGCTACTACCCGGTGGCTAGGACGTATCTCGCCACCGCACGGCGGCTGGTCCACGATGAGGAACAGCCCTACCTGGAGGCGCTCGCGGCCGGGACGGATCTCCGGCTCGACGTGGCGATGGGCATCTGGCCCGAGGTGGAGAGCGAAGTCCTCGGACTGGTGGGCCGCGTCGGCCAGGACAGTTCACTCGCCGCGGAACCCTTGCTCGCGCTGGCGTGGTACCAGCTGGGCAACGGACGTCGTAAAGAGGCGTCACGGAACTTCGACACCGCCTTCGCGCTCGCGGCCGGGAACGTGCCACAGCGGGCGTCGGCGTTCGCGGGGCGGGTGGCCGTCCTCCTCGCGGCCAAGGAACTTTCCACCGCCGCGCGGCTCGTGGAGAGCGGACTCGAGAGTGTGCGCCGGAAGAACAACTGGGTCTGGGCGGCCGAACTCCTTCCGCCCGCCGTCCGGGTTCTCGTCGCCAGAAGGGAGACCGACGCGGCCGAACGGCTGGTGGCCGAGTACCAGGAGGGGATAGCCGGACGAGACGCACCGCTCGCCCATGCGGCGGCTCTCTTCTGCCGGGGTCTGCTCGCCCGGGCCCGGCCCGCCGACGCGGTCGAATCGTTCAGCCAGGCGGCCTTGTCCTATCAGGCGTTGCCGAGGCCTTACGCCGCCGCCGGTGCGAGCGAACTCGCCGGTGAATGTTACGCCGAACTCGGCGACCACCGGAGACTGCTTGGCGCATTGACCTCGGCCGAAACCATTTACCGTTCCCTGAAATCAATCGCCGACGCGCAGCGATGTCGTCGGATCCTGGCGCGCCACGATCCCACCACTCCGTCGCGTGGTCGCCGCGGTTACGGCCAGGCCTTGTCGCCGCGCGAACTCGAAGTGGCACGCTTGGCCGCCCAGAATCTCAGCAACCGCGAGATCGCGGAACGGCTTTTTTTGTCCGCACGAACGGTCGAGGTCCATATCAGCCGAGCGTTGAACAAGCTCGATCTGCCTTCGCGCGCGGTGCTCGGCGAATATTTGTCGGGCGAGCTCGACGTCGCGCCGCGCAAGACTTAGCGCTCCCGACCTGACGAACTGGAGCCGATTCGCATCGTCACGCTTTAGTTCTTTGATGAGGTCACTTATTCAATGGGCTCACGGCACTGATTATTGAGACGCGGGCATTTAATTGAGTAGTCCGCCGAGCGTGATACTTATTGTTCTTGTCTCCCTCAGAACTCACTGTTGTCACAACGTCTCCCGGTGTTGTTTCCCCACTTTCAGGAGTGACTCGATGCGTGAAAGTCTCCGCCGAGGAAGGGCTGTGGTCGTTGCCGGCCTGGCACTCGCCCTCGGCTTGCCGGCACTACCCGCCATTGCCTCGCCTGCCGGGCCTCTTGTCCAGGCGTGGATGCCAAACGCGATTCCAGGTTCCTACCTCGTCACGTTGAAGGCCGGGCCGTCGCCCGCCGCGGAGGCTCGGTCGCTGGCGGCGGAATACGGTGGTCAGGTCACGCGCACCTATGATTCGGTGCTGCGTGGCTTCGCCGGCCGGATGACCGAAGCTCAGGCTCGGCGGCTGGCCGCGGATCCGGCCGTCGCCTCGGTCGAACCGGACAGTCTCGCGCACGCGACCGACACCCAGAACGATCCCACCTGGGGCCTGGACCGGGTCGATCAGAAGGATCTGCCGCTCGACAAGAAGTACAACTACGCCAACAAAGGCGACGGTGCCACGGTCTACGTGCTCGACACCGGGACGGACCACCGGCAGAGCGAGTTCGGCGGGCGCGCGAGCAGCGGCTACGACTTCGTCGACAACGACAGCGACGCCGCGGACTGCCACGGCCACGGCACACATGTCGCCGGCACCGTCGGCAGCACGACCTACGGTGTCGCGAAAGGCGTGAAGATCGTCACCGTCCGCGTGCTCGGCTGCAATTCCAGCGCGCCGTGGTCGACGATCGTGTCCGGTATCGACTGGGTCACCAAGAACGCCGTGAAGCCCGCGGTGCTCACGATGAGCATCGGCGGCGGTGCGACGTCCACTGTGGACCAGGCGGTGCGGGGCGCGGTCCAGGCCGGGATCACCGTCACGGTCGCGGCGGGCAACGAGGGACAGGACGCCTGCAACGTCTCGCCCGCCAGGACGCCGGAGGCGATCACGGTCGCCGCGAGCGATATCCAGGACAAGCGGTCGATCTTCAATTCCTCGCAGTCGTCGAACTACGGGACCTGCACCGATCTGTTCGGACCGGGCAGCAACATCACCTCGACCCGCAACGGTGGCGGCACGCAGCAGATGAGTGGCACCTCGATGGCCACCCCGCACGTCGCCGGCGTGGCCGCGCTCTACCTGACCGCGAACCCGTCGGCCACGCCGGAGCAGGTCACCAAGGCGCTGCTCGACAATGCCACCCCCGGCAAGATCACCGACGCCAAGGGATCGCCGAACAAGCTGCTGTACACCGGTTTCCTCGGTGAAGGCACGCCGAACCCGCCGTCCTGCGCGGGCGGCACCAGCACCGACGACGTCGCCGTCCCGGACGCCGGTGAAGCCGTGGTCAGCACCGTGACCATCGGTTCCTGCGACGCGAAGGGAACCTCCGGCACGTCGGTGGCCGTTGCGATCAAGCACCCGTACACGGGCGATCTCAAGATCGACCTCGTCACGCCGAGCGGAAAGGTCGTGAACCTCGAGCAAGCGGGCGGTGAGAGCACCGTCGACCTCTCCAAGGCCTACACCGTCGACACCTCGGGCGAGAACCGTTCCGGCGACTGGAAGCTGCGAGTCCAGGACGTCTACCGCTTCGACACCGGCGTGCTCGACAGCTTCGGCCTGACCTTCTGATTTCCTCCCTGCTGAAAGGAAATACCGTGAAAAGGAAAAGAGTCCTCGGCCTGCTGGCACTGGGTGTGGCGGCACTGTCGATCCCCGTGGCGGGCGGAACCGCCGGGGCGGCACCTCAGCCGACCGCGTCGGCGATCGCTCCCACCGGTGACGTCCGGGTCCCCGAGGGCGCCCATGCTCAGGGCATCGGCGGCGTGCCCGCTTCGGTGAAGGACCACCCCTTCGCCATCGCGGCCTTGCGTGAGGGCGGCTCGCGGCCCAAGGGGCAGAGCTGCAGCGGTTCCGTCGTGGCGCCCCGCAAGGTGATGGTCGCGGCACACTGCAAGGAACTGGCCGGGGAGAAGTCCGTCCTTTATGGACTGGATGATCTGGTGAGCACCGGCGGCACTCAGCTGAAGGCAGTCGACTACCAGCTGCACCCGAAGTTCACCCAACCCTGGAACGGCTACGACGTCGCGATCATCACCACCGACGCCGACATCCCCGTCCCCGCCGGTGGTTACGCGAAGGTCGCCACCTCCGCCGATACCGGCCTCGAGACACCGGGCAAGGACGGTTTCAGTCTGGGCTACGGCAAGAAGAGCTACAACGACAGCCCCGTGGACGTCACTTTGCAGAAGCTGACGCTGCCGATCGTCAACCCGAACCAGTGCACGGGGG
The DNA here is from genome assembly GCF_055588925.1 of Amycolatopsis sp. NPDC041971. NCBI lineage: Bacteria > Bacillati > Actinomycetota > Actinomycetes > Pseudonocardiales > Pseudonocardiaceae > Amycolatopsis > Amycolatopsis sp. NPDC041971. The sequence continues at coordinate 95,035 of NZ_JBVJCE010000009.1, forward strand.
TGGAGAACGGCGTCGACCCGGCGACGATGATCTGCGCCGGGTACTCCGACGGCCGCAAGACCGTCCTTCCCGGTGACAGCGGTGGCCCGTTCGTCGTCAACGGTGTCGTCGTCGGCATCACGTCGTGGAGCCGGAGCGACTTCAAGTGGTACAGCGTCTACAGCCGCCTGAACAACGAGATGGGCGACTGGGTCAAACAGCAGATCGGCGAGGTGCCCAGCACCGACAAGTTCACCCTCGCGGCCTCCCCTGGTTCCGTGAAGGTCGACCCCGGCAAGTACGTTTCGGCGTCGATCACGAGCAAGGCCGGAAAGAACGGCAGCGAAAACGTCGCGTTGACCGCGTCCGGGCTGCCCGACGGCGCCAAGGCGACCTTCCAGCCGTCGTCCATCATGTCCGGTGACACCGCGAAGCTCACGATCGAGACCGCGGCGGGCACGCCCGAGCGGGACTACCCGATCACCGTATCCGGCAAGGGAACGACCGACACCGCGACCACCACGCTGACGCTGACCGTCGGCAAGGGCGGCACCGAACCGGGCGATCTCAAGGTGACGATTACCCCCGCCTCGGGCACCGCGCGCGCCGGTTCGATGGTCAGCGCGACGGTCTCCGCGACCGGCGGCAGTGGCTCCATCACCCTGTCGGCCTCCGGTTCGGGCCTGCCGATCGCTCCGTTCTTCAACCCGCAGAGCATCTCCAGCGGGGGCAGCTCGACGATGCAGATCTTCGCGCCGTTCCAGGCGGGGACCTATCCGATCACCGTGACGGCGAAGGACGGCTCCGGCAAGACCTCGACCGCCACGTACACGCTCACCGTCCAGTGACCGTACTCATCTCCGAGGTGACGATCCATGCGTAAATTACTGTTGACCCTAGGCGCGTTGACCCCCTTATTGGCGCTGGGCATCGGAAACGCCGTCGCGGCCGAAGCCGAAGGCGTCGTGGTTCAAGCGAAACAGCACTACGGCGATCAGTACATCGTGGTGCTGAAGGACGGCGTCGCGACCGCGCAGGCGTCGGCGTCGTCGCTGACCGGACGCTTCGGCGGCGAGGTGCGGTCCACCTGGTCCGCGGCGCTGAACGGCTTCTCGGTCAAGAAGATGACCGAGAAGCAGGCTCGGCGGCTCGCGGCGGACCCGTCGGTCAAGGCCGTCTACGAGGACGGCACCGCCCGCGGCGCCGACACGCAAACGAACCCGACGTGGGGTCTGGACCGCGTCGACCAGAAGGCCTTGCCGCTGGACAAGAAGTACACCTACAACAACAGCGGTGAGGGCGTCACGGCGTACGACCTCGACAGCGGTATCAACCCTGACAACCCGGAGTACGAAGGCCGGGCCAGTCTCGGCAAGGACTTCATGGGCGGTGACGGCAAGGACTGCAACGGCCACGGCAGTCACACGGCCGGTACCATCGCCAGCAAGACCTACGGTGTCGCCAAGAAGGTCAAGATCGTCGGGCTGAAGGTGCTGGGCTGCAACAACTCCGGCCCCGATTCGGGCATCATCGACGCCGTCGACTGGGTGACGGCCAACGCGAAGAAGCCGGCCGTGGCGAATATGAGCCTCACCATGGACGCTCCCGGTGTGGGTGATGACGCGCTCAAGAAGTCGATCGCGTCGGGCGTCGTCTACGGCGTCGCGTCCGGCAACGCGTCGACCGACGCCTGCAGCACCAGTCCCGCCAGGGTTCCGGAAGCCATCACGGTGAACGCCACGGACTCCATCGACAATCGGTCGTCGTTCTCGAACTACGGTTCGTGCACGGACATCTTCGCGCCGGGCTCCAACATCACCTCGCTGAGCCCGAGCAACGGCGGGACGGCGGTCATGAACGGCACCTCCATGGCGACGCCGCACGTCGTCGGCGCGGCCGCGCTCTACCTGGCGGCCAACCCGTCCGCGACGCCGAAGCAGGTGCGTGACGCCTTGGTCGACAACGCGTCCGACGGCGTCGTCAAGAATCCCGGCAGTGGTTCGCTGAACAAACTGCTGAACGTGTCGTTCATCGGTGGCGGCGGCCCGACACCGACGTGCGGCGTGAAGTCGAACACCACCCCGGTGGCGATTCCGGACGCCGGTGCCGCGGTGACGAGCTCGATCACAGAGGGAGGGTGTGACGGGAGGGCGTCCTCGACGCTGCCGGTCAAGGTGGACATCAGCCACACTTACTCTGCCGATCTGGCACTGGACCTGATCGGTCCCAGCGGCAAGGCCTACCGCCTCAAGAACTCAGGCGGCACTGGCAGCGCTTCGGGAGTGCACGAGACCTACACGGTCGACGCCTCCGGCGAGAACGCCAACGGGACCTGGAAGCTGAGCGCCCAGGACGTCTACAAGTTCGACACCGGTTCGATCGACGGCTTCACCGTCACGTTCTGACCAGGTGGGGTCGGTCTTATGGCCGGCCCCACCTCGTCGCGTGCACCTGCCGCGGATTTTGCTGAGGGGCTTCTACGGCTGTGGCCGCATTGAGGACACTGGTGCGCTGGCCGGGACGCCGATCGCCTCAGGGGTGGGATAAGCCTTTCGCAACGTAATCGACTGGTCGGCCGTGAGTGGTGATTCGGGCTGAGCCCTGCACCTCGCGCGTCCGGAACTGCCAGGCTCACCAAGATCCACATCGGAGGGTAGTGAAGGCCTCGTCCGCTACCCTGAGGGTCAGGGTTCCGGCAAAGTCGCATAGCCGCTGATCGATGGCGCTTTCGGTGATTCGAACTGGACTTCCGACGGGGGCGGATGACAGGGTGTCTTGAGCGTCAAATATCCACAAAGGACACCATTGGACCGCTGAATGTCCATTTGATGCGTTTATGTACGTTTTCGACTGGGGTCGTGAGTGAGGGTTAGAACCCTCTTTTTCACTCACGACCCGGTCGAAAGACGCCCAAAAATCGGGCACTATCGACCCGGCTGCGTCCGATGTGGACAGTCGAGAAAGATGTCAGGCGACTGTGACGAGCCCGCCTCTGTCACCGCAACACCCCCTTGACCAGCGGCTACGCGACTTTGCCGGGCCCTGACCCTCAGGGTAGGCAAGGAAGCCTTCATAGACCCCTCCAGCGCATGACCCCCGGGGGTAACGCTCAGGTGTCGTCATCAAGGTCGTGAACAACGGGCCGTATCAGGTGAAAGGGCCCGTCCGGCTGGTCGACCACGACAACAACGAATACGAGATCAACGGGCGTACTCGACTACTGTGCCGTTGCGGACATTCGGCGAAGAAGCCGTTCTGCGACGGCGCGCGCGCCCGGATCGGGTTCGAGCGCGATCAGCGAGCGGGCGGGTGACAGGAACGTCACCCGCCCGCTCGCTGCGTCGGCCAAGTCAAGAGCGAACCAGGCGCGCGATCGCTTCGGAGGCTTCCCGGATCTTCCTGTCCGCCTCGGCGCCGCCCTTCGCCGCGGCGTCGACAACGCAGCTTGCCATGTGCTGCTCGAGGAGTTCGAGGGAGAACGACTTCAGTGCCCGGGTCGCCGCGGAGACCTGGGTGAGGACATCGATGCAGTACTTGTCCTCTTCGACCATCTTCTGCAGTCCGCGGATCTGCCCCTCGATGCGCCGAAGGCGCTTGAGCTGGCTTTCCGTGCCGGCGCCGTGACCAACCACGCTCACTCCTCGAGTCCGGAATCCGTCGACGCCTCAATCATGCCCGCTGAGGGGTGGCCCGCGCTGCCGGGTGAGCGGGTGAGGGCGTCCGAAGAAGGTTATGACATACGCCACGGGGGTATGCCTGTTGCCCTACCCCCCTAGGGTATGTAGAGTCGGTCCAAGGAGGACGAGAGATGCACGGATACGCGCAAGGCAAAGACGAATACCTGACCCGGCTGCGGCGAATCGAAGGACAGATCCGGGGCCTGCAGCGGATGGTCGAAGAGGACAAGTACTGCATCGACATCCTCACGCAGGTGTCCGCGGCCAGCAAGGCGTTGCAGTCGGTGTCGCTGGGGCTGATGGACGAACACCTCAAGCACTGCGTGTCCGATGCCATCGCCAAGGGCGGCGCCGAAGCCGACGAGAAGATCCAGGAGGCGAGCGACGTCATCGCCCGCCTCGTCCGTTCCTGAAGCAACGGGACGAATCCGGAGGAGAACCACGATGAGCGAGACCACCTACACCGTCACCGGCATGACCTGCGGCCACTGCGTCGGCTCGGTCACCGAGGAGGTCGGGAAGATCAGCGGCGTCACGGATGTCCGTGTCGACCTGCCGACCGGCGCGGTGACCGTCGTCAGCGCGGAGGAACCCGCGGTCGCGGATGTACGCGCGGCCGTCGAAGAAGCCGGATACGAGCTGACCGCCTGATTCGCGGGACGGCTCCTTGACCGCGGGCACGGCCCGCACAAGGGACTCGAAATGAACACAGTTGCGAAGCTCTCCGCCTACGGTGTGGCGCTTGCCCTGGTCGCCGGTGGCGCCTGGGCCGCAGGCACCGCTGTCGGTCCTTTCGCCGGCGCTGCCGGCCTGTCCGGCGGCGAGGACGCCGGGCAGGGGGACGCTCACAGCGGCACCGTCGCGGAGGCGGCGCCGACCGACGAGCCCGGCGGGCTCGCGTCGTCCAGGGGCGGCTACACCCTCACGCCCACCACCACGACGCTCACCGCGGGCACGACTCAACCCTTCTCCTTTAAGGTTCTCGGACCCGACGGCGCGCCGGTCACCGGCTACGACGTCGAGCACGAAAAGCGGATGCATCTCATCGTCGTCCGCCGCGACACGGCCGGTTTCCAGCACATCCACCCCGAACTGGGGCCGGACGGCCTCTGGACGGTGCCGCTCGCGCTGCCGCAGGCGGGCTCGTACCGCGTCTTCGCGGACTTCAAGCCGACCGGCGGAAGCGCCACGACCTTGGGTGTCGACGTCGCCGCGGCGGGGGAGTTCAAGCCCGTCGAGCACCGGCTGTCGCGCGTCGCGAACGTCGACGGTTACCAGGTCCGCCTGGACGGGGACCTGACGCCGGGCCGGTCGTCGAAAGTCACCCTGACGGTGACCAAGGACGGCCGCGAGGTGACCGATCTGGAGCCGTACCTCGGCGCTTACGGACACCTGGTGGCGCTGCGCGGCGGCGACCTCGCGTACCTGCACGTCCATCCGGACGGCGAACCCGGTGACGGCCGCACGAAACCCGGCCCCGCGGTGACCTTCTTCGCCGAAGTCCCGTCGAACGGCACTTACCGCCTGTTCCTGGACTTCCAGCACCAGGGCGAGGTCCGCACGGCCGAGTTCACCGTCGCCACGGCGGGTGCCCCCGCACCTTCGGGCACCCAGAACCGAACCCCATCCCCGGCGGCCGATGACGGTCACGGCGGACACGGCTGACCGCGAGCCGGAAAGGAGTGACCACGATGACTTCCGATCTGGACCAGGCCACCACAGCCGAGGTCGAACTCGCGATCACCGGGATGACCTGCGCGTCGTGCGCGATGCGCATCGAGAAGAAGCTGAACAAGCTCGACGGCGTCACCGCCACGGTCAATTACGCCACGGAGAAGGCCAAGGTCACCTACAGCGGGGACGTCGAACCCCAGCGGTTGATCGAGCAGGTGGAGGCGGCCGGATACGCGGCCGCCGTGCCCGCACCGGAGAAGACGACCGGCCCGGATGAGCCTGGTGAGGAGGCCGATCCGATCGCGCCGTTGCGGCAGCGGTTGATCGGTTCCGCGGTGCTGTCGGTGCCGGTGATCCTGCTGGCGATGGTGCCCGCGTTCCAGTTCACCTATTGGCAGTGGATCTCACTGACGCTCGCGGCCCCGGTGCTGGTGTGGGCGGCGTGGCCGTTCCACAAAGCGGCGTGGGCGAATCTTCGCCACGGCGCGGCGACCATGGACACGCTGATCTCGATGGGCACGCTGGCGGCGTTCCTGTGGTCGTTGTACGCACTGCTGTTCGGCACTGCGGGAACGCCGGGGATGAGGCACGCCTTCGAGCTGACCGTGGAGCGGATGGCCGGTGACGGCAACATCTATCTCGAGGTGGCCGCCGGGGTGACGACGTTCATCCTCGCCGGGCGGTACTTCGAGGCGCGGTCCAAGCGCCGGGCCGGTGCCGCGCTGCGGGCGTTGCTGGAGCTGGGAGCGAAGGACGTCGCCGTCCTCCGGAACGGCAAGGAGGAGCGAATCCCGGTCGACCGGCTGGCCGTCGGCGATCTGTTCGTCGTACGGCCGGGGGAGAAGATCGCCACCGACGGCGTGATCACCGAAGGCAGTTCCGCGGTGGACGCGAGCATGCTGACCGGGGAAAGCGTGCCGGTGGAAGTCGCGCCGGGTGACGCGGTGGTCGGCGCGACGGTCAACGCGGGCGGCAGACTCGTCGTGCGGGCGACCCGTGTCGGCGCCGACACGCAACTGGCGCAGATGGCCAAACTGGTGGAGGACGCGCAGACCGGAAAGGCGCAGGTCCAACGGCTGGCGGACCGCGTGTCGGCGGTCTTCGTGCCGATCGTGATCGTGCTCGCCGCCGGCACGCTGGCCTTCTGGCTCGGGGCCGGTGGTTCGGTCGCGGCGGCGTTCACCGCGGCGGTGGCCGTGCTGATCATCGCCTGCCCATGCGCCCTCGGCCTGGCCACTCCGACCGCGTTGCTGGTCGGCACCGGGCGGGGCGCGCAGCTCGGGATCCTGATCAAGGGCCCGGAAGTGCTCGAGTCCACGCGATCGGTCGACACGGTCGTCCTCGACAAGACCGGCACTGTGACCACCGGGCAGATGTCGCTGGTGGCGGTTCACGTCGCCGAAGGTGTCGACGAAGAGACGACGCTCCGCCTGGCCGGGGCGCTGGAGAACGCGTCGGAGCACCCGATCGCACAGGCCATCGCCCGCGCGGCACGCGATCGGGTAGGCGAGCTGCCCGCCGTCGAGGACTTCACGAACGTCGAAGGCCTCGGTGTGCAAGGGATCGTCGACGGCAAGGCGGTGCTGGCCGGGCGCAGTTCGCTGCTGGAGGATTGGGCGCATCACCTGCCGGCGGATCTCGCCGAGGCGAAGGCCGCCGAAGAGAAGGCGGGCCGGACCGCGATCGTCGTCGGTTGGGACGGCGCGGCCCGCGCGGTCCTGGTGGTGGCGGACACCGTGAAGCCGACTTCCGCCGAAGCCATCACGCAGCTGCGGGCGCTCGGGCTGACCCCGGTCCTGCTCACCGGCGACAACGAGGCCGTGGCCCGTGCGGTGGCGGCGGAGGTCGGGATCACCGAGGTGATCGCGGAGGTCTTGCCCAAGGACAAGGTCGACGTGGTCAAGCGGCTCCAGGCCGAGGGCAAGGTGGTCGCGATGGCGGGCGACGGGGTCAACGACGCGGCCGCGCTGGCGCAGGCCGACCTGGGGCTGGCCATGGGCACCGGCACGGACGTCGCCATCGAGGCGTCGGATCTCACCCTCGTCCGCGGTGACCTGCGGGCGGCGGTGGACGCGATCCGGCTCTCCCGGCGGACCCTGCGCACCATCAAGGGCAACCTGTTCTGGGCTTTCGCTTACAACGTCGCGGCGCTGCCACTGGCCGCGGCGGGGTTGCTCAACCCGATGATCGCCGGCGCCGCGATGGCATTCAGCTCGGTCTTCGTGGTCACGAACAGCCTGCGGCTCAAGGGATTCCGCAGCACAGCCGGCTGACGTCCGGTTCGAGGCGCTCGTGCGGCACTTTCGGTGCCGCGCGAGCGCCGCAGTGCTGTGCCGGGGTTGACGACAGAGACCGCGTAGGGCTCGTGGTACCGATGGTCTCCATCGGGCCTTTTAGTGGTGGTAGGCGTGGACCACCGCGTGCCCGGAACCGCGGCCGATGAGCCACTTGTTGACCGGCGTGGTGAGCACGAACGCCACGGCGAGCGCGAACGCGAGGGCGCCCCAGAACAGCCAGCTCGCGAGTCCGGCTTCCATCGCGCCGGGGACGACGACCATCACCGCGTTGTCGATGATCTCCATGACGAGGATCGACACGGTGTCCGCCGCGAGCGCGACCTTGAGGGCCTGCTTGAATCCGACACCCGCGCGGAGCACGCCGCGCATCGTCAGGGCGTAACCGAAGACGAATGCCAGCGCGACGGCGAGCACGATCGTCGCGACGTTGCCCCAGCCCAGCGCGGTGCCGATCACCATGCCGAGCACCTCACCGATGGCGCAGCCGGTGAGGCAGTGCAGGGTGGCCGACGCCGCCATTCCCCACGACGCCTTGGCCGCGTGGTGCTGCTCGTGGTGTTCGTGGCCGTGGTGTTCGTGCTCAGTGGACATGAGCGGTTTCCTCCTTTGTGGACTGCTCGGCAGGCGCGGGTTCGAGTCCTGCGACGAGATTGAACGAACCGGTCAGCAGGTTGAGTGCCACCAGTCCCACCGTGTCGGCGATGATCCGATCGCTCCAGCCGTGCTCGCGCAACTCGGCGACGTCCTCGTCGCGGATCGAAACCGGTTCGGCGAGCACGCGGACGGCGTACGCCATCAACGCGGCCTCACGCTGATCGGTCGACGTGCCTTGCCGGGCCAAAGCGACGTCGGTCTCGCTGAGCCCGGCTTCCAGTGCGGCCTTGGTGTGCGCGTCGAGGCACAGCGCGCAACCGATCCACTCCTGCAAGGTGAGCGAAACCTTTTCGCTCAGCACCCGGGCGAGCTTGACCCGCTTCATGGCCCTCGAGAAATCGAGGTATCCCTGAAGGAGTGCGGGGGAGTGGGCCATCGCGGTCACCATCGGGCCTGCCGAACCGCGCCGTCCGATGATTTCGTCGAGCAACTCGGCCGACTTGGCAGGCGCGTCCGCCGGCTCGAGCGAGTGAAGACGCTGCACGGCTCCTCCTGATGCTGTCGATCGCTAGAAACAGTATACGGGTAGGGGGTACTAATCGAGAAGTGATGGTCCCGGTGCGAATTTTTCGCGATGACTCGTTGTCGTGCAACGGATTGTGGCGAGGTGTCACTGTGGTGAGCCCGACACGGGTACCGCCTAGGGGGACCGGGGATCTGGCCGGATCTACTGCTCGCCGAGGTAGGTGGGGCGCCCGACGGCAGGCTCCGAGCGCGGCACTCCCGCTAACCGGGCCGGTAGGAAGGGTGAGAGTGCGTTCTGCGCGGTGTCGGTGACGATCGCCGCCGCAGTCAGCCGGGCGAGGATCGGAGTGAGGGTGATTCCGCTGTGGGTCACGAGGAAGTAGATCCGTGAGCTCTCCGGTCGGTATCCGGCGATGTGTGCCCATCGGCGGGCATGGAGCGGACCGCCCCCTCCGCAAGTCGATATCCGGGGCCTGGCGACCGGCCAGGACCATGAACCGCGCGGCCACGGCGGCGCTGATATCAGCGCCGACTTCGCGTTCGCAGGGTCGACGGAGGGACCGCATCGGCGGGTAGTGAAGGCCTCCTTCACTGCCTTCAGGGTAGGGCTCCGGCAAAGTCGCATAGCCGCGGTCGGTGGCGCTTTTAGTGATTCGAACTGGGCTTCCGAAGGGGCGGATGTCAGGGTGTCTTGAGCGTGGAGTGTCCACAAAGGACAATACTCGGTCGCTGGATGTCCATTTGATGCGTTTATGTACGTTTTCTCGACTGGGGTCGTGAGTGGAAAAGGGCTAGAACCCTCCTTCACTCACGACCCGGCCGGAAAACGCCCAAATCGGGCGCTGTGGCCCTGGAGCATCCTTTGTAGACAGACGAGAAGGTGTCAGGCGACTTCGGCACAGGCGGCCGAGCCATGAAACAGGGACGTGCCGCTCGTCACGATCACCTCGTCCTTGATGCTGGTGCCGTTGACGTGGGAGTACGGCCCGATCAATATCGCGTCGCCGAATACTGCGGAATGCCGGGCTCGGCCGCGGACCGGCGCGTGCTCCATGATCACGACGTCCGACCCGGTGCGTATCTCCCCGTGTTCCGCGGTGAGCACGGCACCGTGCAGCACTCGGGCCCGCTCGCCGAGCACCACCGGGCGACCTCAAGAGTCTCGTCCCCGTGATCCGGATGAGCGAGACACCACCGCACTGGGCATCGGCCACCCCTCGGCTCTGCAGTTCCCCCGCGGAATGGCTCGAGATAAGGAAAAAGACACCGGTTCGACGATCACTCGGTCACGGGCAGGCATTCGGCGAGCAGGTCGACGACGTCGTGCCAGGCTCGCTGTGCGTGACGCGCGTGGTAGCCGACGCCGGGGCGCACGGTGTGGTCGACGGTGGGGTGGTGGAAGGCGTGCAGGGCGCCGCCGTAGACCACGAGCCGCCAGTCGACGCCCGCCTCCTGCATTTCGGCGGTGAACGCTTCTCGTTGCGCGGGCGGCATGATCGGGTCTTCCGATCCGACCCCGGCCCAGACCGGGCAGCGGATACGCGCCGCTTCGCCCGGCCGGCCCGTGGTCAGTGCGTTCACCGTTCCGATCGCACGCAGGTCGACGCCGTCCCGCCCGAGTTCCAGCGCGATCGCGCCTCCGGTGCCGTAGCCGATCGCGGCGATCCGGTCCGGGTCCGTCCGCGGCTCGGCGCGCAGCACGTCGAGGGCCGCGTGGCCGATCTCCCGCATCCGGCCGGGATCGGCGAGCAGGGGCATCACGTGCGCCAGCATCTCGTCGGGGTCGGCGAACCAGCGCCCGCCGTTGATGTCGAAGGCCAGCGCCACGTACCCCAACTCGGCCAGAGCGTCGGCCCGGCGGCGCTGGAAGTCGTTCAGCCCCGGCCCCTCGGGCCCGATCAGGACCGCGGGCCGTCGGTCGGCACCGGGCGGGAGCGCGAGGTGCCCGATCATCGTCAGTCCGTCGGCGGGGTACTCGACCGTGCGTGTGGTGACCGGCATGAAGCGGACTCTAATGATCGTCGAGCCCGGCCGGGCGGGTGTTCACGGACAGCGGAACCGCGTCGTGGCCGCGAGGTTCGTCCATTGTGGATTCCGCGGCACGGGACGGGACCAGGCGGAACAGGAACATCGCGCTGATCATGCTGACGCCGCAGATCGCCGCCAGGTACCAGGTGATGCCGATGGTCGAGCCGGTGGCGTTGAGCACCGCGGTGGCGATCATCGGAGCGAGCCCGCCGCCGAGGATCGCGCCGCCCTGCAGCAGCAGCGACATGCCGGAGAACCGGACGTTGACCGGGAAGGTGTCCGCGATGATCGCGCCCTGCACGCAGTGGGTGATCGGGACGACCAGACCCATCCCCGCCAGCGCGAGCATCGCGAGCCCGGTGTCGCCGGTGTTCAGCAACGGGAAGAACGCGAGGCACCACAACAGGAGCGCGGCCGACCCGGCGACGAACATGGTGCGCCTGCCGTGGCGGTCGGCGATCCGCGTCCAGATCGGGATGGTGGCGAACCACAGCACGGCCGATCCGGTCACCGACAGGATCAGGAACTGCCGGTCGTAGTGCAGGTTCTGGGTCCCATAGGAGAGGGTGAAGACCATGAACACGTAGGCGACCGCCGAGTTCGCCACGCCGACCAGCAGTGTCAGCGCGAGCCTGCCGAAGCCGACCTTGAGCGCCGCGCCGAGCGGGAACCGGACCACCTTGTCGTCCTGAGCGGCCCGGGTGAACGACGGTGATTCGGTGATCCGCAGCCGGATCATCAGGCCGATCGCGACCAGCACGAAGCTCAGGAGGAACGGGATCCGCCAGCCCCACGTGGCGAACGCGCTCGCGGGCATCACCGCACTGCTGCCGAGGAACAGCAGATTCGCCAGCAGCAGTCCGGCCGGGGTGCCCATCTGCGGGAATCCGGCGTACCGGTTCCGTTGATCGGCGGGCGCGTGTTCCATCGACATCAGGGTCGCTCCCGCGCCTTCGCCGCCGAGCCCGATGCCCTGCACGATCCGCATCGCGACCAGCAGGATCGGCGCCCAGATGCCGATCGCCTCGTAGTTCGGGATCAACCCGATCAACGTGGAGCCGATGCCCATCAGCATCAGGGAGACCACCAGCGTGGACTTGCGGCCGATCCGGTCGCCGAAGTGGCCGAACACCAGACCGCCGAGCGGGCGGGCGATGAAGCCGACGGCGAAGGTGCTGAACGCGGCAAGGGTGCCGACCGTGGGGCTCAGCGAGGGGAAGAACTGCTTGTTGAAGATCAGCGCGGACGCGGTGCCGTAGAGGAAGAAGTCGTACCACTCCAGGGTGGTTCCGGCGAGCGTGGCGGCGGCGATCTTGCGGGGCGCGGGTGTGTTCATCTGCGAAAACCCAATCGACTCGGGCGACAGCCGATCGCGGCTGCGGGCGATTGGGCAGAAGCCTGACACCGTGAGGCATAGGCCACAAATGCCGAATTGCCGGTCTGCTATACCCAAACGGGTATGTCTCTGGAGGTAGTGAAGCCGACGCCGCGAGGTCGACCTTGTGCCGAATTGGCGGTTTCGCGTGACTGGATGGACGGCACCTGTGATCCGATGGACGACACACGTGACTGGACGGACAGCACGCGCGCGCCGGCGGGTTTGACGCGGCTGGGACAGTTTCCTTGTGACGTTGGAGGGTCTGCCGGGCTGGCTGCCGGTCTGGTGTGCGGAGCACTTGGGAGCCGAGCCGGTCGGCGTCCGGTTCGAGTTGCGGTCGATGTCGATGGTGTTCGGTCTGCGGCTGGCAGGCGGGCGGGACGTCGTGGTGAAGGCGCGCGAGGACGACTGCCGGGCCGCGTCGTGTCTCGCCGCGCAGACCTGGTTGGCGGATAAAGGGTTTCCTTGTCCGCGGCCGCTCACGCCCGCGGTCGGCGTCGGTGTGCTGACCGTCCACGCCGAGGAGTTCCGGCCCGGCGGTGAGCCGCTGCCGGGTGACTCGCCGGACGTCGCCGTGCGCTACGCGGCGGTGTTCGCCCGGCTGACGGGCGGACTGGCCGACCTGGTCGTCCCGCCGCCGCTGCCGAATCCGCGCTGGTCGCGTTGGGATCACCAGGATCCCGGGGTGTGGCCGTCGATCGGGTTCCTCGACGAACTGGATCAGAGTGCCGTACCCGCGTGTGTCGTCGACACGGCGGGCCGGGTGCGCGAGCGGCTGCTGGCCGCCGACCTGCCATGCGTACTGGGCCACGCCGACTTCGAGGCGCAGAACCTCCGCTGGCACGGCACGGAGGTGTGGTCGGTGCACGACTGGGACAGTCTGGGATGGCAACCGGAGGCGGCGCTGGTGGGGGCGGCGAGTGGCGTGTTCCCCAAGACCGGGCCGGCCAGGCTGCCGCCGATCGAAAGTTCCGCCGCGTTCCTGGCGGCCTACCAGGATGTCCGTGGGCGCCGGTTCACCGAGGAGGAGCAGGAGGTCGCGTGGGCGGGCAGCCTGTGGACGGCGATGCACGACCTCCGCTGGGAAGCCCTGCATGGCAAGGCTCCGAAAGCCGGTGACGCTGTCCTCGCGCAGGCGGCCGAACGTCTTCGCCTGGCGAACGCCTAATTCCCCGGTATGTGAGTTCAGGTATAGCTAACGCGAAGAAACGCATTTGTTCCGCATGGCGCGGCCGGTCAGAGTGAACGGCATGACGCAGTCAGTGCGGTGGATCCGCAACTTCGTGGACGGTGAGTTCGCCGAACCGGACGGGCCGGGGTTCCCGGCGGTCGATCCGGCGACCGGCGCGGAGTTCGCCCGGGTGCACGAGGCCGACCGGGAGCTGGTGCACCGCGCGGTCACCGGTGCGCGCGCGGCGTTGCACAACGGCTGGGCGGACACTCCGGTGCGGGAGCGGACCGCGTTGCTGCGCCGGGCGGCCGACCGGATCGAGGCCCGGTTCGAGGAGTTCGTCGCGGCCGAGGTCGCGGACACCGGAAAACCGGTCACCCGGGCCCGCGAGCTGGACGTGGCCCGCGCGGTGGCGAACTTCCGCACGTTCGCCGACGTGATCGCGGCCGCCGGTCAGGAATCGTTCGTCACCGACCTGCCCGGTGGGGCGCAGGCGCTGAACTACGCGGTGCGCAAGCCGCTCGGCGTGGTCGCGGTGATCGTGCCGTGGAACCTGCCGCTGCTGTTGCTGACCTGGAAGGTCGCGCCAGCGCTCGGCTGCGGCAACGCGGTCGTGGTCAAGCCGAGCGACCAGACCCCGTCCACCGCGACCCTGTTGGCCGAGGTGCTGGCCGAGGTCGGATTGCCCGCGGGCGCCTACAACGTGGTGCACGGGTTCGGCGGCGACTCGGCGGGGCAGTTTCTGACCGAGCATCCCGGCATCGACGGGGTGACCTTCACCGGCTCGTCGGCCACGGGAACCCAGGTGATGCGCACGGTCGCGCCCCGGGTCCGGCCGGTGTCGTTCGAACTGGGCGGGAAGAACGCCGCCATCGTGTTCGAGGACGCCGATCTCGACGAGACGCTCGCCGGGCTGACCCGGTCGGTGTTCGCGAACACCGGGCAGGTGTGCCTGTGCACCGAACGGGTGTACGTGCAGCGCTCGGTGTTCGAGGACGTGGCGGCCGGATTGGTGGAGCGGGCGCGCGGGCTGCGGCTCGGCGACCCGTCGGCGGAGCGGACCACCACCGGCCCGCTGATCTCGCCGGAGCATCGGCGCAAGGTGCTGGACTACCTCGCGCTTGCCGAGCAATCCGGCGCCAAAACCCTGACGGGCGGTGGGATTCCCGAGCTCGGGCCGGAACTCGACGGCGGCTCGTGGCTGGAACCGACCCTGTGGACCGGTCTGACCAACAAGGACCGGCCGGTGCGGGAGGAGATCTTCGGCCCGGTGGCCGCGCTGATCCCGTTCGACACCGAGGACGAGGCGATCGCGTTGGCCAACGACACCGAATACGGGCTCGCGTCCTCGGTGTGGACCCAAGACCTGCGCCGAGGGCACCGGGTCGCGCAGGCCATGCACGTCGGCATGTCCTGGGTGAACACCTGGTTCCTGCGCGACCTGCGCTCGCCGTTCGGCGGGATGGGGCTTTCCGGGATCGGCAGGGAGGGCGGCGCGTCTTCGCTGCACTTCTACACCGAGCCGACGAATGTGTGCGTGCGGCTGTGACCGCGCCGATCGAGGCGGCCGCCGCCCGGCTCACGACCGCGGCGAGCACCGCGACCCCGTGCCCCCCGGTGCGGGAATTCCTTGGCGCGCAGGATGTCGACGCGGCTTATGCGGTGCAACGCAGGCTGCGTGACGAGCGGGTCGCGGCGGGCGCCAGGGTGGCCGGGGCGAAGATCGGGCTGACCGCGGCCTCGGTGCAGCGGCAGTTCGGCGTTTACCGGCCGGACTTCGGTGTGCTGTTCGACGACATGCTGTACGCACACACCGAACCCGTGCCGTACCGGCGGTTCCTGCAACCCCGTGCGGAGGGTGAGATCGTGTTCGTACTCGGCCGCGATCTGGACGTGCCTGGTGCTTCGGTCGCGGACGTGCTGCGGGCGACCGAGTTCGTGCTGCCCGCGATCGAGATCGTGGACTCCCGGATCGCCGCCTGGGACCTGTCCATTGTGGACACGGTGGCGGACAACGCGTCCAGTGGCGCGGTGGTGCTCGGGTGCAGCCCGTTCTCGTTGACCGGCCGGGATCTCGCCGCGACGGGGATGACTTTGGAGGTGGACGGCGAACCGGTGTCGTTCGGCGCGGGCCACGCCTGCCTGGGCTCGCCGGTGGTCGCGGTCGCCTGGCTGGCCCGCGAACTGGCCGCTCGCGAGCAGCCGTTGCGCGCGGGCGACGTGGTGATGTCCGGGGCGCTCGGCCCCATGGTGCCGGTCACGGGCGCGGGCCGGTTCCGGCTGCGGCTGGACGGACTCGGGGAGGTCGACGCGGTGATCGAGGAGGAGACTCAGTGACAGCAACGGTTCCGGTCGCCGTCATCGGCTCCGGCAACATCGGCACCGATCTGATGATCAAGGTGCTGCGGTTGTCGAAGACGCTGCGGATGGCCGCGATGGCGGGCATCGACCCGGCCTCGGACGGGCTGGCCAGGGCCGCCAGGCTCAAGGTGGCCACCACCCACGACGGTATCGACGGCCTCGCCGCGCTGCCGGAGTTCGCCGGCGTGCGGGTGCTCTTCGACGCCACCTCGGCCGGTGCGCACCGGCGGCACGCCGAGGTGGCCGAGGCGCACGGCAAGCTGATGATCGACCTGACCCCGGCCGCGCTCGGCCCGTTCGTGGTGCCGCCGGTGAACCTGCACGAGCACCTCGCCGCGCCGAACGTGAACATGGTGACCTGCGGCGGACAGGCCACGATCCCGATCGTGGCCGCGGTGTCCTCGGTCGCGCCCGTCGCGTACGCGGAGATCGTCGCGTCGATTTCATCCCGCTCGGCCGGGCCGGGAACCAGGGCGAACATCGACGAGTTCACCGAAACCACCGCGGCCGCGATCGGTGAGGTCGGCGGCGCCGCGATGGGCAAGGCGATCATCGTGCTGAACCCGGCCGACCCGCCGATCGTCATGCGGGACACGGTGTACTGCCTGGTCGAGGGGGAGCCGGACCGGGAGAAGATCGCGGCGTCGGTCCGGCTGATGGCCGAGCGGGTGCGCGAGTACGTGCCCGGTTACACACTGAAACAGGAAGTGCAGTTCGACCCGGTGTCCCGCCAGTGGGTGCCCGAGCTCGGCCGGGAGATCTCCGGGCTCAAGGTCTCGGTGTTCCTCGAAGTGCTCGGCGCGGCCCACTATCTGCCGGACTACGCGGGAAATCTCGACATCATGACCTCGGCGGCACTGCGCACGGCCGAGCGGATCGCCGAACTGAGGGGGTGGCTCCGATGAAGGTCTACCTCCAGGACGTGACCTTGCGCGACGGTATGCACGCGATGGGGCACGCGTACACCGTGGACCAGGTCCGGCGGATCGTGTCCGCTGTGGACAAGGCGGGCGTGGCGGCGATCGAGGTCGCGCACGGCGACGGGATCGGTGGGTCCAGCGCGACGTACGGATTCGGCGCGCACACCGACGAGGAGTGGATCACCGCGGCCGCCGAGGTGATCGAGAACGCCACGCTGACCACGTTGCTGCTGCCCGGTATCGGCACCATCGGACAGCTGCGCCGCGTCCACGACCTCGGGGTGCGCAGCGTGCGGATCGCCACCCACTGCACCGAGGCCGACGTGGCCGCGCAGCACATCGCCTGGGCTCGCGAGCAGGGCATGGACGTGTCCGGCTTCCTGATGATGAGCCACCTTTCCACGCCGTCGGCGCTCGCCGAACAGGCCAAACTGATGGAGTCCTACGGCGCGCAGTGCGTGTACGTCACCGATTCCGGTGGGCGGTTGACGATGAACGGGGTCGCCGAGCGGATCGACGCGTACCGGCAGGTGCTCGGCGCGCATACCGAGATCGGCATCCACGCGCACGAGAACCTCTCCCTTTCGGTGGCGAACAGCGTCACCGCGGTCGAGCACGGCGCCTACCGGGTGGACATCGCGCTGGCCGGGCAGGGCGCGGGGGCGGGCAACTGCCCGGCCGAGCCGTTCGTCGCGGTCGCCGATCTGCTCGGCTGGGAGCACGGAGCGGACCTGTTCGCGTTGCAGGACGCGGCGGACGACCTGATCCGCCCGCTGCGGGAGCGGCCGGTCCAGGTTGACCGCGAGACGCTGACCCTCGGTTACGCCGGGGTGTACTCGAGCTTCCTGCTGCACGCCGAGCGCGCGGCCGCCCGCTACGGACTGGACACCCGGCGGATTCTCACCGAGGTCGGCAGGCGGAAGCTGGTCGGCGGGCAGGAGGACATGATCGTGGACATCGCACTCGACCTGGTACGGAGCACCACATGACGGCCGCCGAGGAGATCTCGGCGCTCGCCGATCGGCTGGACGCCGCGCAGACCACGTGCGCGGACACCCCGAGCCTCGCCGATGATCACGAGTTCGACATCGCCGACGCGTACGCGATCCAGGCCGCGCTGGTCGCCCGCCGGGAGGCACGTGGTGAGCGGGTGCTCGGAGTCAAGCTAGGGCTGACCAGCAAGGCGAAGATGGCGCAGATGGGCGTGTCCGAGGTGATCGCCGGCAGGCTCACCGACGCGATGCGCGTCGCCGACGGCGGCGAAGTCTCGCTGGCGGGCTTCATCCATCCGAAGGTGGAGCCGGAGGTCGCGTACCGGCTGGCTCGCGACATCGACCTCACAGATCTTGCCGATCCCGCGTTCGACGTGGAGTCCGCTGTGGACGCGATGGCACCGGCGATCGAGATCATCGACTCCCGGTACCGGGACTTCCGGTTCACCCATACCGATGTGGTCGCGGACAACACCTCGGCCGCCGGGTTCGTGCTCGGCCCGTGGCGCGCGTTCGGCGAGGTGGCGAACCGGGCGGTGCGGCTGCGGTCCGGGGACCGCGAGGTGATCGGCTCGACGGCGGCGATCCTCGGCGATCCGGTGCGCGCACTGCACGCGCTGGTCGAGCTGTGCCGGAAGCGGGAGATCCCGTTGCGGGCCGGGCAGGTGGTGCTGGCCGGGGCGGCGACCGAAGCGGTGCCCTTCGCGCCCGGCGTCGCCGAAGCGGACATCGCCGGACTCGGCCGGGTTTCGGTGCGGGGGCTGGCATGAGCGGGCGGGTGATTTCCGGGCTGGCCGAGCCGAGAGGCCGCTTCCCGCATGTGAAGGTCGCGGGAGACCTGATCTTCGTGTCCGGCACCAGCTCCCGACGCCCGGACAACACGTTCGCCGGCGTCGAGGTGGACGAACTCGGCACCACGAACCTGGACATCCGGGCGCAGACCCGCGCGGTGATCGAGAACATCCGCGGCATCCTGCACGAGGTCGGCGCCGACCTCGCCGACCTCACCCAGATCACCACCTTCTTGGTTTCGATGAACGATTTCGGCGGCTACAACGAGATCTACGGCGAATACTTCGACGAAACGGGCCCTGCCCGCACCACGGTCGCCGTGCATCAGCTGCCGCATCCGCATCTGCTGATCGAAATCCAGGCGATCGCTCATCTACCGAAAGACACGGAGGTCCCGCGATGACCCGCATTCCCGACGTCGTCAATTTCCAGGCCTGGATCGCCGAGCACGAGCATCTGCTCAAGCCGCCGGTGAACAACCGGACCATGGCGCTCGGCAGCGACTTCATCGTGCAGGTCGTCGGCGGGCCGAACCAGCGCACCGATTTCCACGTCGACCCCTACGAGGAATGGTTCTACCAGCTCAAGGGCAACATGCACGTGAACATCATGACCGACGAAGGCCAGAAGACCATCCGCATCTCCGAAGGCGACACCTGGCTCCTGCCGGGTGATATCCCGCACTCGCCGCAGCGTCCGGAGGCCGACTCGATCGGCCTGGTCATCGAACGCGTCCGCGAGGAGGGCACGCTGGAGAAGTTCCAGTGGTACTGCCTCGAATGCGCCGCGCTCGTGCACGAGGTGGAACTCCAGGTGCGTGACATCGTCGAGGATCTGCCACCGGTCTTCACCGCGTTCTACGGCGACGAGCAGGCCCGCACTTGCGGCGGCTGCGGTGCCCTCCACCCCGGAAAGGGCTGAGATGACCGGCCTGATCGACATCCACACGCATTACGTGCCGAACGGCTGGCCGGATCTGCGCGCGGACGCCGGGCCGGACGCGCCGTGGCTGCGCGCGGAAACCGAGTCCGAGGCGATGATCATGATGGGGGACAAGGAGTTCCGCCGGATCGGCGCGGACTGCTGGAACGCGGAGACCCGGCTGCTGGACATGGACGCCGACGGCGTGCGCACCCAGGTGGTCTCCCCGACGCCCGCGTTCTTCAACTACGGCCGGACCGGCGAGCAGGCGGGCCGGATCGCCCGCATCTTCAACGACCTGGCGCTGGAGATCGTCGCACCGGCGCCGGACCGGCTGATCCCGTTCTGCCAGGTTCCGTTGCAGGACCCTGACGCCGCGTGCCGTGAACTGGAACGCTGCCTGGCCGCGGGGCATCGCGGAGTGGAGATCGGCAACCACGTCGGCGACCAGGATCTCGACAGCGCCGGAGTGGAAACCTTCCTGCAGCACTGCGCTTCGCTCGGGGTTCCGGTGTTCGTGCACCCGTGGGACATGGCCGATTCGCCCCGGCTGGACCGGTGGATGGCGCGCTGGCTGACCGCGATGCCCGCCGAAACGCATCTGTCGATTCTGGCACTGGTGCTCGGCGGGGTCTTCGACCGGATCGACGCGAGCCTGAAGATCTGCTTCGCCCACGGCGGCGGTTCGTTCGCGTTCTGGCTCGGCCGGATGGAGAACGCCTGGCATCGGCGGAACGACGTGATCGGCACCTCGGAGTTCCCGCCATCGCACTACCTCGACCGATTCCACGTCGACTCGGTGGTCTTCGACGAGCGAGCGCTGCGGCTGCTCGTGGACACGCTCGGCGCCGAGCGGGTGATGGTCGGCAGCGACTACCCGTACCCGCTCGGTGAACGTCCGGTCGGCGAGGTGGTGCGCAAGAGCGGGTTCCTGAGCGAGACCGAGCGGCGGCTGATCGCCAGCGGGAACGCCGAACGCTTTCTTTCCCTGTCGTGATCGGACAGTCCTAATGCGACATGCCGGTGGCGACGTCGGTGAGGCTGCGGATCAGCGCGTCCACCGACGGGCTGAGCGTGCGCTGGGCGGGCAGGGTGAGTCCGACGCTGTGCCCGATGGGTTCCAGCGCCAGCGCGACCCTGGTGATCCTCGGATCGTCCTTGGTGATCAGGCTGGGCAGGGCGGCGATCACGTCGGTCTCCAGCAGCAGCTGCCGCACGGTGAGGAACGAGGTGGTCTCCACCCGGTTCGCGGGCAGCGGGAAACCGTTACGGGTGAACAACTGTTCCAGCTCGCGGCGAAGCGCGGTCTCCGCGCCGGGCAGGATCCACGGGTACTCCGCGAGGTCGGCCAGCTCGACGACGGTCGCGCCGGCCAGCGGATGCGCGGTGCGCACCACCAGATCCACCGACTCGTCGTACAGCTTGCGCCGTTCGATCCGCTCGTCCGAAGGCGCTGTCAGCCTGCCGATGATCAGATCGACCCGGCCCGCCTCCAACTCCACCAGCAGTGCTTCCGGAGAACCCTCCCGGACCACGATGGTGAGGTACGGTCGCTCGGTCTTGATCGCCGCGATGGCGCGCGGCAGCAGCATGTTCGAGCCGGCGAGATGGGTGCCGACCACCACCGTGCCGCGCTCGGCGTCGGCCAGCTCGGCGACGTGCCGCCCGGCCTGCTCGAGCTGGGCGAGCACCGCCCTGGCATGCCCGGTGAACGCCTCGCCGAATACGGTCGGGGTGATGCCGCGCGGGCCGCGTTCGAACAACCGCACGTCGAGGATCTCCTCGAGTTCGTGCAGACTTCGGGTCGCCACCGGCTGCGTCACGTGCAACTCGGCGGCGGCTCCGACCACGGTGCCCTGCCTGGCCAGCGCGTCGAGCAGGACGAGATGGCGGAATTTCAGTCGGCCGTCCAGCAGGCGAGGCAAGATCACCAGCCGATCCTACCCGCGAGGTGCGTATGACCACGATTGTCCGAACCGGACCGATTCGCTATGCCACAGCGGCGCGGTTCGCGCCGCCGGTCGCCGTTTCTGAGCAGGCGCCGTCCAGCGGAGAGATCAGCCCGCAACCGCCGTCCCGGCTGGACCGCGTGATGGGACCACCGCGCGATCGCCTCCCGCAGGGCGAGGACTGTCTCAACCTGACGATCAGCACCCCGGGCCTGGACGCCGGAGGCAGGCCGGTGCTGGTCTGGCTGCACGGTGGCGGATTCTCCAGCGGTGGCGGGTTGCTGGACTGGTACGACGGCGGCGCGCTGGCGGCCGAAGGCGACCTGGTGGTGGTCGGCGTCAACTACCGGCTCGGCGCGCTCGGCTACCTGTACCTGGACGGGGTCAGCCCCGGCAACCTCGGGCTGGCCGACCAGCTCGAGGCGCTGCGCTGGGTGCGGGCCAACATCGCGGCCTACGGCGGTGACCCGGACAACGTGACGGTCGCCGGACAATCGGCGGGCGGCATCTCCATCCGGCTGCTGATGGACCTTCCCGAGGCACGCGACCTGTTCCGGCGGGCGATCCTGCAGAGCGCGCCGCTCGGCCTCGGCTCCCGTTCGCCCGAGCGGGCGGAGAAACTCGGCCAGGTGTTCGCCGACGCGCTCGGCACCGACCCGCGCACTGCCGGAATCGCAGAAATCCTTGCCGCGCAAAGGGAAACCGCGTTGACCAACCTGCGGCTCACCGGCGACCCGATGGAACCCGCGTTCATTCCGGTGGATACGCCGGACAAGGAGTCCTTCGCGGACAACGTGTGCGACCTCGAGGTGCTGTACGGCTGGAACGCCGACGACATGACCGCGTTCCCGGGCGCCGCCGGTACCGACGAGATCTACGTCGAACCGCTGGCCGCTTTCGGCGACCGGCTGCGCGAGGCCGGAGCCGACGTTTGGTCGTATCGTCTGGACTGGCGGCCCGAGGGGTCCGAGTTCGGCGCCACCCACTGCGTCGAACTGCCGCTGCTGCTCGGCACCCAGGGGGCGTGGCAGGACAGCCCGATGCTCGGCGAGGTCCCGTGGCCCGAGGTCGACGCCTTCGGCACCGCGCTGCGCGCCGTCTGGGCGAGGTTCGCCCGCACCGGCACCCTTGACCCCACTCCGCTCGCGGGCCGCCCCGTCCGGTTCGGCCCCGAAGTTCCGTGAAGGCCTCCTTGAGGGACCCAGTGTCTCTCAAGGAGGCCTTCACGGTCGCGCAGTCGCCGGGCCGAAGGGTGCATTGCCGTAGGCAGCCTGATCGAGGAAAGGAACCGGCGTTGGCGAGCGGATGCAGATCGGCGAGGTGGCCGAGCGCACCGGGCTGTCCCTGCGCACGATCCGGTATTACGAAGAAGTCGGGCTCGTCATCCCCAGCGCGCGCAGCCAGGGCGGATTCCGGCTCTACACCGAGCCGGACATCGAGCGGCTACAGCTGATCAAGCGGATGAAGCCGCTGGGTTTCCAGTTGGAAGAGATGCGCGATCTGCCGGCCATTCTGGACCCGGCGGCCCGGAGCTCGAAGACCCCGAAGCCCGGCTCGCCGAGTTCGGTGAAATCGCCGAGAAGGCGTGCGAGGAGCTGTGCGCGAAACTCGCCATCGCCGAGGAGTTCGCCTCGCTCCTGCGTGCGCATGTGACCGCTGCCCGGCAGAATCCCGCGGCGGCGGGAAAATCGCGGCGTTGACCACGCTCCGTTGGTCAGCCGCCCTCGGCCACCAAGGACTCCAGCGCCAGTTCGGGATTTCCTCGCACCATGAGCCGCAGGGCCAGATCGTCGGCGAAGAGGGCGAGGTCGGTGCCGTCGAGGCGGGTGAGGACCTCGCTGTTGCGGCCCTTGTCCACGACCGAACGCTGGCTGGGGTCGGCGAGGCGCCGGGCCACCTGATACGACAGTTGCTCCAGCCGGATCGGTGAGCCGAACTCGGCGTCCATGCGGTGGGCGGCGACCTCGAACTGCATCGGCCCGACAGCGGCGAACACCGGCGCGGCGTCACCGCGCAGGTCCGAGCGCAGCACCTGGACCACGCCCTCCGCCCCGAGTTGCTCGACACCCTTGCGGAACTGCTTGGCGCGGCCGAGGTCGGTGGGCCGGGCGACGGCGAAGTGAGCGGGGGCGAAGCTGGGCAGGCCGGGGAACCGCACGGCGGGCTTGCCGGAGTGCAGCGTGTCGCCGACCCGCAGCGCGGTGGCGTTGACCAGCCCGATGACGTCCCCGGGATAGGCGGTGTCCACTGTGGAGCGTTGCTGGCCGAACACCTGCTGCACGTATTTGGTGGCGAAGGGTTTACCGGTGGTGGCGTTGGTGACGACCATCCCGCGTTCGAACAACCCGGAGCACACGCGGGCGAACGCCACCTGGTCCCGGTGCGCGGGGTCCATTCCGGTCTGCACCTTGAACACGAACGCCGAGAACGGTGCGTCCAAGGCGCGAATCCGGCTGTCGGCGTCCGTGCGCGGTGCGGGCCGGGGCGCGAGTTCGACCAGCAGGTCCAGCAGATGGCGGACGCCGAAGTTGCGGACGGCCGCGCCGAACAGGACCGGGGTCGCGGTGGCGGCGGAGAAGCGGGAAGCGTCGAACTCGCCGTCGGCGGCGCGCAGGAGTTCCGATTCCTCCTGAGCCTGTGTCCAGTCGGCGCCGAGGTCCGCCTCCGCCTCCCGGGCGCCGAGACGCTCGTCCGGTGCGATGGTCGTCCCGTGCGCGGTGGGCAGGTAGCGGACGAAATCCCCGCTCGGGACGTCGAGGACGCCGCGCAGGTGTCCGGCCGTCCCGACCGGCCAGGTCAGCGGCATCGGTTGCAGCCCGATCCGGTCGGTGAGTTCGTCGCACAACTGCAGGGCTTCCCGGCCGGGCCGGTCCCACTTGTTGATGAAGGTGATCACCGGGATCCCGCGGTAGCGGCAGACGTCGAACAGTTTCAGCGTCTGCGGCTCCAGGCCCTTGGCGGCGTCGAGCAGCATGACGGCGGAGTCGACGGCCGAGAGGACCCGGTAGGTGTCTTCGGAGAAGTCCGCGTGCCCCGGCGTGTCCAGCAGGTTGATCACCGTGTCGCCGTAGACGAACTGCAGCGCGGCGGAGGTGATGGAGATCCCGCGTGCGCGCTCCATCTCCATCCAGTCGGAGGTCACCCCGCGTCGTCCGGCCTTGCCGTGCACCGCGCCCGCCTGCGAGATCACCTGGGCGTGGAGCGCCAGTGCCTCGGTCAGCGTCGACTTGCCGGCGTCGGGGTGGCTGATGACGGCGAACGTCCGGCGACGGCTCGCCTCGGCGATCACCTCGGACCGTTCGGCCTGGACTGCGTTGCCTGCCGTCACACTCGACTCCTCCGGGGTGCGATCTTGAGCGTCTGCCGCTGGGTTCAGTTCACCTCACCGGCTTTTCTCGGCCGATACCGGGGTTGTCCGGCCGTCGACGTGATCACGACCTCATTCGGCCGGGGAGGTTCGGTGACGCGACGATCTCTCATCTAACGTCAGGTGAGAGTTGCCGACGTTATCAAGCGCTCATGAAGTCTTTAAGCACGCCATGGCGGCATGAGAGTGACCGCGCCGCGCGGCACCCGAGAAAGTCAGGTTGTCGGTCTGTGTCGAGTCTTGTGACCCAGGTGTCCACGCGTCTGCGCGGCACGCGCCCGTCGTGGTTGTCACCCAAGGTCGCCCGCACCGAAATTCTCGCCGGTCTGGTGGTCGCGCTCGCGTTGATCCCGGAGGCGATCTCCTTCTCGATCATCGCCGGGGTGGACCCGAGCGTGGGATTGTTCGCGTCGTTCACCATGGCGGTGGTGATCTCGATCGTGGGCGGTCGTTCGGCGATGATCTCCGCCGCGACCGGTGCGATCGCGCTCGTGGTCGCACCCCTGGCGCGTGAGCACGGGCTGAGCCACCTGATCGCCACGGTGATCCTGGGCGGTCTGTTCCAGATCGTGCTCGGCTCGCTGGGCGTGGCCAGGCTGATGCGGTTCGTCCCGCGCAGCGTGATGGTCGGGTTCGTCAACGCGCTGGCGATCTTGATCTTCATGGCGCAGGTGCCGGAGCTGATCGACGTGCCGTGGCCGGTGTACCCGCTGTTCGCCGGTGGGCTCGTGCTCATGGTGCTGTTCCCGAAGCTGACCAAGGTGGTTCCGGCGCCGCTGGTGTCCATCGTGGCGTTGACCGCGCTGACGATCGCCGCGGGGATCGCGGTCCCGACGGTGGGGGACAAGGGTGTCCTGCCCTCCTCGCTGCCGTCGCTCGGCGTTCCGGAGGTGCCGTTCACCTTCGACACGCTCGCGTTGCTCGCGCCGTATGCGCTGGCGTTCGCGCTGGTGGGGCTGATGGAGTCGTTGATGACAGCGAAGCTGGTCGACGACATCACCGACACGCATTCCAACAAGACGCGTGAGGCGATCGGACAGGGTGTCGCGAACATCGTCACGGGCTTCTTCGGCGGGATGGGCGGCTGCGCGATGATCGGTCAGACCATGATCAACGTGAAGACCGCCGGAGCCAGGACCCGCTTGTCGACGTTCCTGGCCGGGACGTTCCTGATGATCCTGTGCATCGTTTTCGGTCCGCTGGTCTCACGGATCCCGATGGCGGCACTGGTGGCGGTGATGGTGCTGGTCGCGTTCGGCACCTTCGACTGGCACAGCGTCTCCCCGGCCACGCTCAAGCGGATGCCGTGGGGCGAGATCATCGTCATGGTCGTCACCGTGGCCGTCGTGGTGGCCACCGACAACCTCGCCATCGGCGTGGTGGCCGGCTCGATCACCGCGATGGTGATCTTCGCGCGCCGGGTCGCGCACCTGGTCGACGTCACCGCCGTGGCCGACCCGGACGGAACCAAGGTCGTGTACGCCGTTACCGGCGAGCTGTTCTTCGCCTCCAGCAACGACCTGGTCTACCAGTTCGACTACGCGAACGGCCCGGACAAGGTCGTCATCGATCTCACCGACGCCCATATCTGGGACGCCTCCACCGTCGCCGCACTCGACGCGATCACCACCAAATACGAGTCGCGGGGCAAGACCGTCGAGATCGTGGGGCTGAACAAGCACAGTGCCCGCATGCACGGGAAGCTCTCCGGCGAACTCACGGGCAGCCACTGACGCGGCCTGATGTCACGAAGACGCGCCGTCCGGTCAGCACCTCGTGTCGCGCTCCGCTTCGGTGAGGCGGGCCGGCCGATCGGCGAGCGGACCACCTGGGCGAAGCAGATTCTCGAGGGTTTCGAGCGGTTCGGGGACGACGGTGTACCAGCTCCAGGTGCCGCGCCGCTCCCGGTCGAGGATGCCGGCGGAGACCAGTACGCGCAGGTGATGGCTGAGCGACGGCTGAGGCATGTCGAACTCTTCGGCCAGATCACAGAAGCACGCCTCGCCGCCGGGGGAGTACCGCACCAGCGACAGTAGACGGATTCGCACCGGGTCCGACAGCGCCTTGAAGAGCTTCGCCGCCGCCTCGGCGTCGCCGGAGTCGACGACCGCGGCGGGTTCGGCCATCAGCAGGGTCACCGCGATCGGTTTCCGGGTACGGCCGTTCTCGCTCGCCACGGGCCCTCCTTCGCTGCCGACGTCCGTCGAGGCTCACCATACCCGCTGAATTGACAAAGCTCGATCCAAGCTCTTGAATTGCATCGGCATACTTCGATGCAGTCAGTGAACCGGCGGAAGGAAATGGGTATGACCCGCACGCCCGAGGTGTTGTTCGTCTGCGTGCACAACGCCGGCCGGTCGCAAATGGCCGCCGCGTTGTTGCAGCACTACTCCCTCGGCCGCATCGCCGTCCGGTCCGCGGGTTCCGAACCCGGGGAGAGGGTGAACCCGGCCGCCGCCGCGGCGCTCGCGGAGTGGGGATTGGACACCACCGCCGAGGTGCCGAACAAGCTGTCCACGGAGGACGTCGAAGCCTCCGACGTCGTGATCACCATGGGTTGCGGCGACACCTGCCCCGTGTTCCCCGGCAAGCGGTACCTCGACTGGCCGCTGGAGGATCCCGCGGGTCAAGGCGTTGAGGCTGTTCGTCCGATCCGTGACGAGATCGACCGACGGGTCCGTGGCCTGGTCGCCGAAATCCTCGACGCCTGATCCCCACCGCCGACTTCTGGAGACCAGCCCTGTGACTCGAACCGCCGACAAGGCCGACGCCGACGTCCTGCACAAACTGTCCTTTCTGGACCGGTTCCTCCCGATCTGGATCATCGTCGCGATGGGCGCCGGGCTGCTGCTGGGCAGTGTGATCCCCGGTCTGCAGGGTGTACTGGACGCGGTGAAGATCGGGCAGGTCTCCTTGCCGATCGCGCTCGGTCTGTTGCTGATGATGTACCCGGTGCTGGCGAAGGTCCGCTACGACAAGCTCGACACCGTGACCAAGGACAAGCGCACCATGGTGCTTTCCTTGGTGCTGAACTGGGTTCTCGGCCCGGCGCTGATGTTCGCGCTCGCCTGGCTGATGCTGCCCGATCTGCCGGAGTACCGGACCGGGCTGATCATCGTCGGTCTCGCGCGCTGCATCGCGATGGTGATCATCTGGAACGACCTCGCCTGCGGTGACCGGGAGGCCGCGGCGGTGCTGGTCGCGCTGAACTCGGTCTTCCAGGTGATCATGTTCGGCGTGCTCGGCTGGTTCTACCTCGATCTCCTGCCGGGATGGCTCGGTCTCGACACCACCAGCCTCGACTTCTCGCCGTGGGAGATCGCGCTCAGCGTCGTCATCTTCCTCGGTATCCCGCTCGCCGCCGGATACCTCTCGCGCCGCATCGGGGAGCGGAGCAAGGGGCGCGACTGGTACGAGGGCGAGTTCCTGCCCAAGATCGGCCCGATCGCGCTCTACGGCCTGCTGTTCACCATCGTGATCCTGTTCGCCCTGCAAGGTGAGAACATCACCGCCCGCCCGCTCGACGTCGCCCGGATCGCGCTGCCGCTGCTGGTGTACTTCGCGATCATGTGGATCGGCGGCTATCTGCTGGGCAAGGCGTCCGGGCTGTCGTACGAGCGCACCACGACACTGGCGTTCACGGCGGCGGGCAACAACTTCGAGCTCGCGATCGCCGTCGCCATCGGTGTCTTCGGTGTGACGTCGGGGCAGGCGCTCGCCGGGGTCGTCGGCCCGCTGATCGAAGTACCGGTGCTGGTCGCGCTGGTCTACGTCAGCCTCTGGCTGCGGAAACGCTGGACCGCGGAATGACCGGAGCCGCGCGGGTGGTCGTCATCGGCGGAGGCCAGGCCGGCCTCGCCGCGGGCTACTACCTTCGCCGCGCGGGCCTGGACTTCGTCATCCTCGACGCCCAAACCCAGCCGGGCGGCGCCTGGAACCACGGCTGGAACGTGCTGCGCCTGTTCTCCCAGGCGAGGCACAGTTCCTTGCTGGACAACGACGGCGGACGCGGCGCCACCCGGACGCGGTAAGTGCAGGTGGCGCCGGTCGTGACCGGCACAGCCGTCAGCGCACAGCCGTCAGCGCACCGCGGCAGACGGCGCGGACAACGTCAGGACCTCCGGCTCCGGTGCGGCGCAGCAGCCACCCGCGGCCGGTGCGTCGTCCGGCTCGTCGAACAGGCCGGCACCGCCGCAGACTCCGGTCTCGGCCATCCGCAGTTCGACCCGTGCGGCCGCCTCATGGTCCCCGGCCAGCTGGGCGGCGATGCTGCGGACCTGCTCGTAACCGGTCATCGCCAGGAAGGTCGGCGCCCGGCCGTAACTCTTCATCCCGGCAAGGTAGAAGTCCTTCTCCGGATGCGCGAGTTCCTTGGCGCCGTGGGGGTACACGGTTCCGCACGAGTGGACGTTCGGATCGATCAGCGGCGCGAGCGCGACCGGTGCCTGCAGTGTCGGGTCCAGTTCAAGCCGGATCTCCGAAAGCCACGTCAGGTCGGGCCGGAAACCGGACAGGGTCACGACCTGGTCGACCTGCCCGATCCGTTGCCCGCTGGAGGAAATCAAGGTCAGCCGCCCGTCGGTGTCGCGTTCGATGACCTCGGTGCGGAACCCGGTCACCACCGTGATCAGCCCGGCCTCCACCGCCACCCGCGCCCGCATCCCGAGCGCACCCCGTGCCGGGAGCTGGTCGGCGTCGCCGCCGCCGAAGGTGTCGCCGACCGCGCCGCGGCGCAGCACCCAGCTGATCCGCGTGCCCGGCGAGTCCTTCGCGAGGCCGGACAACGCGACCAGCGCGGTCAACGCCGAATGCCCGCTGCCCGCGACCACCACATGCTTGCCCGCATACCGTGCTCGCACGGTCTCGTCGCCCAGATCCGGGACCCGGTAGCCGATCAGGTCCGCCGCGGACCGTTCGCCGACGGCGGGAAGCCCTTCCCCGCCAAGGGGATTCGGTGTCGACCAGGTCCCGGAGGCGTCGACCACGGCCCGGGCGGTGACGCGCTCCTCCGAGCCGTCGGCGGCGCGAACGTGGACGTTGAACGGTTCTTCGTCCCGGCCGCTGTCCACGACCCGGTCCCGCCCCCGGCGTGCCACCCCGATCACCTCCGCGTCGAAGCGCACCCGGTCGCCAAGAGTCGCGGCGAGCGGGCGCAAGTACCGTCCGGCCCACTCCGAACCTGTCGGATAAGTCTCGCCGTCGGGCCGGGTCCAGCCGGTTTGCTCCAGCAGTCGCCCGGCCGCGGGGGCGACGAGTTCGGTCCAAGGCGAGAACAACCGCACGTGGTTCCACTCGGCCACATCGGCTCCGGCCCGCGCGCCACGTTCCAGCACCAGCGGCTCGAAACCCCGCTCCACCAGCTCGGCGGCGGCCGCCAGCCCCACCGGTCCCGCTCCGATCACCACGACAGGCAGCTCGTTCATCCCCACGCACCTTTCATCGACCTGGCTCGATTGAACCGAGGTGGCGAATGTATCGACCGGCGTCGATTGACGCAACCATCGATTCTGGTCGATACTGGGTCGCATGACGACGGTCGTACCCGTTCCCCTCGCCGGTCTCCTGCCCGAGCGCGAAGCCGCGACCTATGCCGGGTGGTTCGCCTGCCTGGCCGAACCGACGCGGGTCAAACTCCTGCACGCCGTCGCGACCTCGCCCCGCGGCCTGACCGTCGGCGCGCTCACCGAGATCCTCGGGACCAGCCAGTCCACCTGCTCCCACCACGTGCGGAAACTGGCCGAGGTCGGCTTCCTGCATCTGCGGAAAGAGGGCACGGCCACGGTCGTGACGATCAACCAGGCGTGCTGCAGTGGCCTTCCGCACGCGGCCGACGCGGTGATGGGCCTGCTCGCGCCGCGGCCGTGCTGCCCGGACAACGTGCCCGAAGACATCACCATCCGTGCCGTTCGTGACGACGACTGGGACGCGGTCCGCCGGATCTATGGTGAAGGCATCGAGACCGGGCTCGCCCCCTTCGAAACCGAGGTTCCCGGTCGCAAGGCGCTCGAAGCGAACTGGCTGCCTGGACACCGCTGGGTCGCCGAGATCGACGGGCGGGTCGCCGGCTGGACGGCGGCCACCCCGGTCTCGGCGCGCGGGTGCTACCAAGGGGTCGCCGAGACATCGGTCTACGTCGGAGAAAGCCATCGCGGCCGCGGCGTCGGGAAGGCCTTGCTCTTCAAGCAGGTCACCGAAGCCGACGCCGCCGGGCTCTGGACCTTGCAGACCTCGATCTTCACCGACAACCGCGCCGGCATCGCCCTGCACCACAGCGCCGGTTACCGCACCGTCGGCATCCGCGAACGCATCGCCCGACGCGATGGCGTCTGGCACGACACGGTCTTTCTCGAACGACGGAGTTCCGTCAACTAGCCGGCACTGGACAGTGCGGAGCACTGAGCGCACCGCACTGCCCAGATTTCAGGTGAAGGGCTCAATACGGCAGGACGTACGCGTGGCTCATGTCGGAGGCATGCGTGGTCGTCGAGCCGCGTGAGTCGGTGAGCCTGAGCGCCGTCCCCTGGATGCCGGCGGTCTCACCGCCCAGCCATTCGGCCTTGACGTAGGCATTGAACCGGGGGACGCAGCCCGGCGCCTTGCTCACGGCGAAGTCCGGCTTGTTGAGCGGCACGTACTTGTGGTGCACCCAATACGGCACGTCGTGCGTGACCTCGACACTGCTGTCGGTCTTGCAGAGTGTGCCGTCCGACTTCCACTGGTTGACGAAGAGCGTGAACTTCACCAGAGCCGTCTTCTGCTTGTCGCACGGCGTGTTCGGCACGCAGACCTGCAGTTCGACATCGCCGACCACGTTGAGGCCCTGCACCGTCGAGGGCAGGTCGAAGTAGTCGAGCGCGGGCAGCCGCACCACCGGGGCACCGGAGTTGAGGGGCGCGCCCGCCGCGCTCACGCTGGACTGCACCGGCTGCCCGTCGGTGGCGTTGGTGACCGAAGTGTCGGCGAACGTGAGGTACCCGCTGACCAACCGGTAGGTGGCGTCGTTGGCGTTGAGCGAGTTGCCCCGCACGTTCGCGGTGCAGGTGACCGTGCCGGCGACGCCGGGGTGGACGAGGAAGCGGGTGTAGAGCGTCGCGTCCTGCAACGGGGAGCCCGAATTCACGTCGTAGACGTTCTGCCCGATCACCATGTTCTTGCTCCAGCCGCCCGGACCCCGGCAGACGACCTCGTTGTCGAAGAAGCTGCGGATGGTGGCGTTGTTGACCCGCATCTTCGAAACCACGTACGCGGTCTGAGTGGCGGTCATGTTCAGCGAGATGGTGCCTACGGGAGTGACGTTCTGGTCGACCCCGCCTCCCGGTGGGAGCCCGGGCGCCAGGATCGTTTGCGGGGTGAAGGTGGCAGATGTCGCCGCCTGTGCCGGTGTGGCGGCCAGCAGGCAGGCGGTCAGTGCGAGCACCGCCGTCGCGGCCAGGGTGCGAATGGTCAAGTGGAACCTCCTCATCGGCGTTTTCTGCTGTGGATTTGTCACGGCATTCCCACATAAGGACCGGCACACGAGCCGGAGCCGCGAGTACAAACGAAGTATTCGAGGCCTTCGTAGGGGTTTCCGGTGGTCATCCAGACATGGACCTTGGTGGTCCCACCGTCGACGTTCGCGTCGAGGAAAAGGGGTGGCGGTCCGGATTCGTCGCACCAGGTGCTGGAACTCTGCCGGTCCAGCCAGGTGGTGCCGGCCAAGGCCTCCGCGTACACCTGACGGCACCCGGAGGCCTTGAATGCTCCGTTGACGCTGACCGAGCGGTTGTACCAGGTGACCGTGCCTTTGTAGTAGCTCGCCCCGACCTCGATCGAGAAGCCGTCCAGGGCGCGGGTCGGGTTCAGCGCGATCGCCCGATTCATCACCGGCCTAGCCTCGCGAAGGGAAAGCCCCGCCACGTCAGCGAACCAGGCGGCTGCCGAGCCGTAGCCGTACAAGTCTTTAACGCCCCGAGACTCGATCTCCGCCAGGTACCGCCCCAACCCGGCGGTGGCCGTCCTGATCACCTGCAAGGACTGCTGCACGCCATGGGCAAGCTCCAGCTTACCGGCACGCCACAGTTCCTGCGGGAACTCGGGAAGAAAGGTCTCGGACACCCTTCGATAATACCGCAAAAAATCGAACAGGTGTTCGTAATTTTAAGCAACAATGAACAAGCGCATTTACCACTGACGGGTGATTTGGGTGCCAGTAGTCGACTACTGGACCTGTGTCCGCAAGCCCGAAATGGGTTACTCCAAGCGAGTGACAGATGCGGAACATCTGTCACATTGCGTGATGATCTTTGCTAGCGTCCGGGAAACCGACTTGAGGAGACTGGGCGATGGCAGGGGATCTCGGGCGACGGGCGGCCTTCGGGATGGCGGCGACGGCTGGTGGCGCGTTGCTGGCCGGTGGGACCGCGGGCGCGACGGAGTCCACTGTGGACTCCGCGGTGGACGACAAGCACCGGGTGAGCCCGTCGTTCACCGTGGTGGACAAGCGAGGGCGGCAGCGCTTCCTGCTCGACAGCCGTAAGCCGCCGCTGATCGTCGACGGCCAGACCTACCCGCCCGAGCGGCGCTCGGGGCCGGAGAACGGCTCCTATCTGATCTTCAACGACGAAACCGGTGACGAAAAGGGCGGCTTGCTCGTCCATCCCACCGGCGGCCGCATTGCCTTCGACTATCCGCACGCGGTGGACGGGATCAACCTCAGCCTGGCTGCGAAGGACGGCGTGGGTGGCGCGGGCCTGACCATCAACGGCATTCCGGATCCCGACGCCGGGCCCAGCGTCCGTGCCACGCCGCGCGCGCTCCTCGGCTGCCACACCGCCTTCGGCGCACAGCTGGCGTTGTGCGATTCCCAAGGGCGTCCGCGAATCGTGCTCCAGGTCGACGAGAACGACCGGCCGACCATCAAGATCTTGGACGGGGACGGCAAAACGGTCAACGAACTGGCCTAGTGTTCCAGCTGGACTCCGTGATGTCGCTGGCGGCTGCCCGCGGACAAGAATTGCTGGAACCATCTCCGAACACACTGGCGACGGAGTACACCACGCCGATCAGCCGCTGATCGGCGCGCGAGCAGGGCGCGTTCCCGCCAGCCGCTGACCCGGCCACCGAGATGGCCCTTGCGTTCGAAGGCGGTGACGCCGCGTTCGGCCGGCCCGGTCGCCGCGGCGAACCCGGCGATGTCGACGCCCACGATCGCGGCGGTGGGGTGCCGTCCGAGCAGACCGGCGTCGGCCAGGCCCGATGGCGCCGGCCCGGTGACACGGCGGGGGTCCCGGAGGCGGGTCACGCTGTCTCCGGGGGTGCGGTGCCGACGACGGTGTGGACGATGTCCCGCTGCCAGCCGTCGACGGTCGCGGTGTGGACGTCGGTGAAGCCGGCGTCGGTGAGCCGCCGGGCGAGTGAAGTGATGCCGTCGAATTCGAGGACGCTGCGGCGAAGATGACGGTAGAGCGTGGCGTCGCCGGTGGTGAGTTTCCCGAGCGGGATGATCACGCCCGCGCAGACGGTGTTCCAGACCCAGCGGGCGCGCCGGGAATCGCGGACGGAGTACTCGTGCACGGCGATCCGGCCACCCGGCCGGAGCAGCTCGCGAAGCCGGCGCAGCTGCGCTGTCGGGTCGGTGAGGTTGCGCAGCAGGTACGCCGCCAGGATCCCGTCGAACGGACCGTGGATCCCGGCCAGTTCCTCGACCGGTGTGTGCACGAATTCGACGCTGTCGGGCCAGGTCTTGTCCCGGGCTCGCTCCAGCATTTCGCCGGACGCGTCGAAGGCGGTGATCCGGGCGTTCGGCATCACGGACAGGAGAGCCGCCGTGGACGCGCCGGTTCCGCAGCCGGCGTCCAGCACACGCGGTCCAGGTGCCTCCGAGGGAAGGGCGAGCCGACGGGCGGAAAGGCGCAAATGCTCGTGGTAACCGGGATTCGCGCCGACGAGGCGGTCGTAGAACCGGGCTTCGGTGTCGAAGGCCGATGGCACTGTGTCGCGCGGCAAACCGTCTCGCGCCATGGCGTTCATCGCGCTTCCTCTCGTGCTCGTGCTCGTTCCCACAGCAGCAGAACGGCGGTCACCATCGCGAAGCCGAAGAGGAAGTCTTCGACCGGGATGTCCCAAGGAAACCGCCAGCCGGTGATGTGCTCGGGCGCGTAGAGCACGATCGGGGCGGACAGCTTCGTCAGCCAGCCGTCGACGGGGATCTGGAAACCGGTGACGATGGCGATCGTGAGCCAGTAGGCGGGTTTGCGGAACAGGCCGGTCTTCAGCACGGCGAGCTCGACGAGTACGACCACGATCACCGCGGCGACGGCCGGAACGGTGTAGCCCCAAGGGATCATCGTCGGGCCGCCGATTTCCCGCGCCGCCGGGCCGCGGTGAGGGTGAGCTGGACCGCTTCGTAGGTCAGCACTCCGCAGATCGGGATGACGATGAAGAACAGGATCTCTTCCAGCGGGATGGCGAACGGTGCGTGGATGCCGGTGACGAATTCCGGTGCGTAGCCCCAGACTTCACCGGCGATCGCCAGCGCGTCCCAGACGAGAAAAACGAAGGCGACCGGGAGTAGTGCGCGGGCGAGGCGTTTCGGTTGCCGATAGACGCGAGCGCCGGCGATTTCCAAGGGCAAGGTGACCAGGACGCATGCGGCCAGTACGGTCAGGTACTCGATTTTGCCCACTCAGCCCACCGCCGGTGGGGGAGTGGGGGCGGGGTGCCGTGTGCGGGCCCATTGGGTACGAGCGAGTGCGCCGCAGGCGACTCGGAGCCGGCGGTGGCGGGGCACGGTTGCCCGGCCGGTGAAGATGTCGTGGTCGGCGTCTTCGATGCGGTCGAGGATTTCCGCGTAGAGGGTCGCGGCGGTGGCTACGCAGGGGCGTGAGACTGGGTGGAGCATCGGGATTCCTGGTCGTGCTTCGGTGTAGACGCGCCGGGTGGCGGCGATTTGTTCTTTGATCGCGGCTTGTACGCGCACGTCGGATCGGCCGTGTTCGGCGCACCAGGTGAGTCGTTCGCGGTCGACGTCGTGTTCTTTGAGTTCGTCGGCGGGGAGGTAGATTCGGCCGCGTTGGAGGTCTTCGGCGACGTCGCGGAGGAAGTTGGTGAGTTGGAAGGCTTTGCCGAGTGCGGCGGCTCGTGGTGCGGCTTCGTCGTGGGGGGCGATCGCGCCGAGGATGGGGAGTACTTGCAGGCCGATGACTTCCGCTGATCCGCGCATGTAGTGGTCGAGGTCGGATCTGGTGGCGTAGTCGGTGACGTTGAGGTCCATGCGCATCGAGGTGAAGAAGTCGCGGAAGAGCCGGACTTCGAGTTCGTATCTGGTAGCGGTGTCGATGACCGCGGTGAGCAGGGGGTCGTCGCTGGTGCCTGTGGCGAGGTCGGTGAGGAAGCGGTCTTCCACGTTGGACAGTCGTGCGGTGAGGGTGTCCGGTGTGGTGTCCGGGTCGGGCTCGTCGACGATGTCGTCGAGCCATCGTGCGAATCCGTAGAGGGCGTGGATGGCGGGTCGTTGCGCGGGGGTGAGCATGCGGGTCGCGAGGAAGTAGGTGCGGCCGTGTCGGGCGTTGACGTCGCGGCACCAGGTGTAGGCGGCGCGTAGGTTCGGGTCGTGGATTTCGGCGGCGTCGAGTTCGCGTCGGGTCATCGGCTCGCCTCCGTGGCCAGGTCGAGTATCCGGGAGCGCTGGTTCGGTGCGCCGGTGATCCGGTCGGCGGCCAGCCTGCCGGAGATCAGCACGGTCGGCACGCCCACTCCTGGCACTGTCGCGCCTCCGGCCAGGACGACGTTGTCGGTGCCGCGGGGGAGGTTGCGGGGGCGGAACGGTCCGGTTTGGACGAAGGAGTGGGCGTAGCTGAAGGGGGTTCCGGCCACGAGGCCGCGGTCGGCCCAGTCGGCGGGGCTGATGACCTCGGTGAACTCGGGCTCGAAGTCCGGCAGCAGCCGATGGCGTGCCACCTCGAGGATTTCTTCGGCGTAGGGTCCCGCTTCCGCCGCCCAGTCGGCCGGGCCGCGATCCAGGTTCGGCACCGGAGCCAGGATCGAGTAGAGCTGCTTGCCCGGCGGAGCGAGTGCCGGGTCGGTCGCGGTCGGCCGGGTGATCAGCAGGGACGGGTCGCTCATGCGATGCCCGGTGGTGATGAGTTCGTCGAAGGTCGAGCGCCACCCCTGTCCGAAGGAGATGGTGTGGTGCCCGACGTCGGACCGCGTATCGGGGCCACCGGCGTGCAGGATCAGCGCCGACGGCGCGGGCCGCAGCGGGACGGGTCGTTTCGGGGTGCGGCCGAGCAGCCGGTGA
The DNA here is from genome assembly GCF_055588925.1 of Amycolatopsis sp. NPDC041971. Classification (NCBI taxonomy): domain Bacteria; kingdom Bacillati; phylum Actinomycetota; class Actinomycetes; order Pseudonocardiales; family Pseudonocardiaceae; genus Amycolatopsis; species Amycolatopsis sp. NPDC041971. Next base: position 131,937 of record NZ_JBVJCE010000009.1, read on the forward strand.
CTCTCGTCCAGTTCGGTCGTCAGGACGACGGCGTCGCACGGGTGGCGTTCGCCGCCGGCGGTGCGGACGGCATGGACCCGGGTGCCTTCGCGTTCGAGAGTGTGCACGGGGTCGCCGTAGTGGAAGGTGACGCCGTGCTCGGCGGCGACCCGGGCGAGTGCCTGGGGTAGTGCCGCGACCCCGCCGGGCGGGAAGTACACGCCGCCGACGGTGTCCATGTAGGAGATGACCGCGTACAGCGCCAGCGCCCGCATCGGTGACTCGCCCGCGTAAAGCGCTTGAAAGGTGAAAACCCGCTTCAGCCGCTCGTCGGACAGGAAAGACCCGATCTTCGGGTCCAGCCGCCGGAATCCGCCCAATGCCACGAGCCGGGCCAGATCCGGGTTGAGCATGCCCAGCGGTGAGTCGATGTTCGAGTCGATGAACCGGCCGAACTCGGTGCGGTAGAGCCGGGTCAGCCAGTCGCGCAGCCGAAGGTAACCCGCGGCTTCGGCGGGCCCGGCGAACTCGCGTACCGCGTCGGTCATCGCCGCGGCGTCGGTGTGCACGGGCAGGGTGCTGCCGTCGGCGAACTGGGCCAGATAGGCCGGGTCGAGCCGGGTGAGCGGCAGTTCCTTGTCCAGTTCGGCGCCCACGGCGCCGAAGGTGTCTTGCAGGATCGACGGCATGGTCAGCACCGTCGGGCCGGTGTCGAGCAGATAGCCCTTGCGTTCGACGCGCCCCGCGCGGCCACCCGGACCGGGATCGCGTTCGAGGACGGTGACCTCGCGCCCGCGGCCCGCCAGATGCAGCGCCGCCGCCAGCCCCGACAACCCCGCTCCCACCACGACGATCCGGTCCGTCCGGCCGGGCACCGTCTTCACTGGTCACGCTCCGTACACCGGATGGCGAGGACGGCCAGCGCGTCCGCGGCCTGTCGCGGGACAACGGCCGGGTCGATCACCGCGAGCGCCTTGTCGGCGCGTTCCCGGATGAGCTCGCCGAGGCGTTCGCGTGCCCCGGTCGCGGTGATCAATTCGCGCCAACGGGACACGGCGTCGTCGTCCACGGTGGTCAGGTTCAGCAGTTCGCCGAGTTCGTCGCGCTGCCGCCGCTCGGCCATCTCCATGGCGAGCACCACGACGCTGGACGCCTTGCGATCGCGGAGGTCCTGACCGGCGGGTTTGCCGGTGACCGCGGGATCACCGAAGACGCCGAGCAGGTCGTCCTTGAACTGGAACGCCTCGCCGACCAGTCCGCCGTACTCGGCGAGAGCGGCCATGACGTCCGGGCCGCAGCCCGCCAGCGCCGCACCGAACTCCAGTGGCCTGCGAACGGTGTAGTTGCCGGACTTCCGGCGAAGCACGTCGAGCAGCGCGTCCCAGCCGGGAAGCGTCCGGGCGTCGTTCACCAGATCGGCCAGTTGCCCGACCGCCAGTTCCGCGCGCATCGCGTCGTACCTCGGCCAGCCGCGCGCCAGCGTTTCCGCGTCCAGACCGGATTCCCGGAGCAGCTGCTCCGACCAGACCAGGAAGAGGTCACCGGCGAGCGTCGCCGCGGATTCGCCGAACCGGTCGGCGGAGCCACTCCACCCCTGTTCGGCATGCCAGCGCGCGAACCGCACGTGCAGCGCGGGACGCCCCCGCCGCAGCGCCGAGCCGTCCATCACGTCGTCCTGCGCCAGCGCGAAGCAATGGAGTAATTCCAAGCTCGACGCGGCCCGCAGAGCGGCATCCGATTCCGGGCGTCCGCACCGCCAGCCGACATAGGCGAACATCGGCCGAAGGAATTTTCCTCCGGCGAGGAACTGGGGGAGGACGGTTTCCGCGAGTTCACCCTCGCCACGGCCGGAAAAATGCTCGGCGGCCCGTGCTTCGACGAAACCGTGTGCTTCGGCGAGACAACGCCCGCCCAAGGCGTCCAGCCACTCGGTCGGCGCCTCCTTCGACGGCACCGTTCCCGTCGCCATGGTCGACGCCATCCGACTGTCCCTCCGCCGATCCGGTGATTTCGTTTCGTAACCGTTTCACGCCTGGTGTACCTTGTCTACTAGATCCGGCGGCGCGCCCGCAACTCGAGCGGTATCGCCTGTAGGGCAAGGAAGTCTTGGGTTTTCCCGGGATTTCCCGGCCCAAACCCGGTTCGCTCGCGGATCGAAACCGTCTTGCGAACGAGGGTGGCCCGGTCCCCGCCACCCTCAGGAGCCCGGCGCCCCTCGCGCCTGGCTCCGGATGCCCGGCGGCGCCTGGTGTGGAACCGGTCCCTTCCCGGATCCCGCGGCGCCGCCGGGCGTTCGCTCGTTCCGGGGACGGTATGCGCCTGCCTACGTCCGGTGACCTCGTAAGCTGCCCGCAGTGATACGCCGTGTGAGTGGCACTGGCGCCGGAAGTATGGAACGGATGGACATCGACGCGATGAGCGGCCTTGGCGGCCCCCGAGCCGACGGTTCGTGGACCCCCGGCAAGGTCGCGGAGATGCTGGGCGTCTCGCCGGTCACGCTCCGGACCTGGGCCTCGCGTTACGGGGTCGGGCCCACCGTGCGGGCAGGCGGGCGTCATCGCCGGTACTCGGACGTGGATGTTCGCAGGCTGCAGCATATGCAGCGGCTGATCGACCGGGGGATTTCCGCCCGAGAAGCGGCCGCGGCGGCGTTCTCCGGTAGCGGAGAGCCGGTCCCTGACGTCTCCGTCGACAGGCTGGTCGGCGAGCTGGAGCAGGCCGCGGAAGACCTCGAGTTCGCTTCCATCGCGGCGTTGCTGGACGAGACCCTCGACGCGATCGGCGCGGCGGCGACGTGGGCCGACGTGTTGCTGCCGATCCTGCGCGGCCTCGGGAGCCGCTGGGTCCGGGGTGACGTGTGCTTCGAGTCGGAATGGGCGCTCACCACCGAGATTTCGCTGGCCCTGCAGCGCTACGTCACCCGGTTCACCAGCGCGCCTTCCGAACGCGGCGTGCTCATCGCCTGCTGCCCGGACGAGCGGCACAGCCTGCCGGTCGAAGTTCTCCGCGCGTCCCTGGCGGAGATCGGTGTCCCCGCCGTCTATCTCGGTCAGATGGTGCCCGCGGAGACCTTGGCCGGTCTGGCGTCCAGACTGGAGCCGGTGCTGGTGGTGCTGTGGTCGATGTCCGCCGGCACCGTCGATCACCTGCTGTGTGAGCGTCTGCAGCGGCAGGGATCCGAGGTCGTCGTCGCCGGCCCCGGCTGGGAAGGACTCAACGTTCGTGGCGCACCCTGGGTCAACGACCTGACCACCGCGCTGGATCTCGCGGCCGCCCGCAGCAAAGCCTGAGCCGCTCGCCGAACCGTTGCGGGATCGCTTCAAGTCCTTGAGGATGGCTGGGCACGGATCGTTCCGGCAGGTGACGCGCGGCAGGAGGAATTTCGGGTGGATCTCAGGCGGCAGGTGGTCGAGCGCTGGCCGGCGAAATGGCCGGTCCGGCCGTTCCGGGAACCGGCTTGGGCCCGGCAGGAACCGACTTACCGCGAATGCGCCCCCGCGTTGATCGACGCCGCGGTCGAACGCGCGGACGCCCGCGCGGCAGGCAACTGGTTCGTCGTCGCGGCCAGTCGTGAGATCGGCGCGGATCAGCCGCTGGGTCTGCGCGCCGGCGGCCGGGAGCTGGTGGCCTGGCGTGGTCCGGAGGGTGACCTGGTCATCGGCCCTGGTGCCTGCCCGCATCTCGGTGCTCCGCTCGATCAAGCCCGTGTCCATTGTGGAGAGTTGGTCTGCCGGTGGCACGGACTGCGGGTCGGGCCCGGGCGGCCGGGCTGGTCACGGCTGCCGTCCTATGACGACGGAGTGCTCGCCTGGGTTCGCCTCGACCGCTTCGGTGGCGAAAGCCCCACGGAACGGCCGATCGTGCCGGTCCGTCCTCGAGGCGACGTCACCGTCGACGCGGTCGCGACCCTGACCGGGACCTGCGAACCGGTGGACGTCGTCGCCAACCGGCTCGATCCTTGGCACGGCGCGTGGTTCCATCCGTACTCGTTCACCCGGCTGAAGGTCCTGTCGGCTCCACAAGGGAACGACGTCACCGACGCCGAGGACAAATTCGTCGTCGAAGTGACCTTCCGGCTCGCCGGGAAACTGGGTGTGCCGGTGATCGCCGAGTTCACCTGCCCCGAGCCGCGCACGGTGCTGATGACCATCGTCGACGGCGAAGGCGCGGGCAGCGTGGTCGAAACCCACGCCACCCCCCTCGGGAACGGTCCCGACGGGCGACCGCGCACCGCCGTGATCGAGGCGACGATAGCCACGTCCGACCGGCCCGGTTTCGCCAAGGCCGCTCGGATCGCACCGGTGCTGCGGCCCCTGATGCGCCGTGCGTCCGCGCGGCTCTGGCGGGACGACCTCGCCTACGCCGAGCGGCGCTACGCCTTGCGAGCGGGGGACGTCGCCGATGGCCGGGCATGAGACCGACGTCGTGATCGTGGGTGCGGGGCTCGCCGGGCTCGCCGCGGGGCTGCATCTTCACCGCGCCGGGGTCGCCTGCGTGGTCCTGGAAGCCGGGGACGACGTCGGCGGGAGGGTGCGCACCGACGTCGTCGACGGCTTCCGGCTGGATCGCGGCTTCCAGATCCTCAATCCCGCTTATCCCGCCATCCAGCGCCTCGCCGATGTCGACGCGCTGCGGCTGGGCAGGTTCTGGCGGGCGGTCCGGGTTTCCGACGACGATCGCACGAGCCTGCTCGGAAATCCCCTCGATACGCCCAAGGCGCTGCGCGACGTCGCGGCACGGCGCTACCTGTCGGCCAAGGATCTTGCCGCGCTCGGTGCGCTGACCGCCCGCGTCGCCGCCGGTCCGGCTCGGTCGATCGTCCACGGTGACGACGGCACGACCGCCGACGAACTGCGCCGGACCGGACTGTCGGACCGGGCCGTCGACACCGTGCTTCGCCCGTTCCTGTCCGGTGTGTTCCTGGAAGCCGGCCTGAGTACTTCTTCGCGGTTCTTCCGGCTGGTGTGGCGGAGTTTCGTCCGGTCCGCGCCCTCGTTGCCCGCGCTCGGAATGGGAGAGCTGCCGAGGCAACTCGCACGGATGCTGCCCGTTTCCGCCGTGCGGACCGGTTCTTCGGTCGAGGAAGTCCAAGGCGGCCGGGTACGCACCTCCGGCGGAGATGTCTGGAACGCGCGAGCGGTCGTCGTCGCCACGGACGGGACCGCCGCCGCGCGGCTCGTCGGCGAGGTCCCGGAACCACGGTGGAACAGCGTCACGACGTGGTACTTCACGCCGCCGCGGTCACCGTTGCGGGAGCCGGTCATCATGATCGACGCCCGGGGCGGGCCGATCCTCAACACCGCGGTGCTCAGCGAGGTGTGTCCCACCTACGCCCCGGACGGCGCCGCGCTGGTCAGCGCCTCGTCGCTCACGCCGCTCGACGAATCGGAAGTGCGGCGGGCACTGGGCCGGATGTACCGCGCGGACGCGTCCCGATGGCCGCTGGTCGGGCGCTACGAGATCCCACACGCGCTACCGGCCATGACGGCTCCGCACCACATTCGCCGCGAAATCCGTTTCGGCGAAAGGCTTTACGTCTGCGGCGATCATCGGGACACCAGCTCACTGCAAGGTGCGCTGGCCTCCGGCGGACGGACCGCCCGAGCGGTGCGACGCGACCTCGCGTCGAGCTGACAGGTTCACCAGGACACGTTTCCGCGATCACCGGGCCGGGTAAGCGCAAACTGTGCGCATTGTGATCACCGGGGCGACCGGAAACGTCGGGACGGCGCTGCTCCACGCCCTCGAATCCGGCGGCGACGACCTGATCGGCGTGGCGAGGAGGCTGCCCGACACCACGGCCGTGCCGTATCGCGCGGCGGGCTGGTCGGCCCTGGACCTCGGGGAGGACGTCGGCCGCGCGAAGCTGACCGAGTTGGTGGAGGGAGCGGACGCGGTCGTCCATCTCGCTTGGGCGATCTCACCGGAGCGCGGGGATCCGCCGATGTGGCGGACCAACGACCACGGGACCCGCAACGTGCTCGCCGCGGTGGCCGCGGCCGGGGTACCGCAGCTGATCGTCCTGTCGTCCGTCGCCGCCTACGGGCCGGCGCCGCGGTGGGAGAAGGTCACCGAGGACTGGCCGTGCGACGGCGTCCCGACCAGTGCCTACAGCCGGGGCAAGGCCGGGCTGGAGGCCTTGCTCGACCGGTTCGAGGAGACCCATCCGGGGACCGGTGTGGCGAGGTTGCGGCCGTGCGCGATCCTGCAGCGAAAGGCGGCGGGGGAGTTCGAGCGCTGGCTGCTGGGCCCGGCCGTACCCGCCGGTGTCGTGGGCCGCGACTGGCTGCCGGTGCCGCTGTGGGCGGACCTGCGGGCTCAGGCGGTGCACAGCGCCGACGTCGCCGAAGCGATCCGGCTGGTGCTTGAGCAGCGTTTCACCGGAGCGGTGAATCTCGCCGCCCCGGGCGTGCTCGCCGCCGACGCGCTGGCCGGTCTGCTCGGAGGGATCCGCATCCCGGCGCCGCGATCACTCGTTCGTGTGGCCGCGCACGCCGCCTGGCGGACGGGCGCCTTGCCGCTGCACCCCGGTTGGCTGGATCTCGCCGACAGCGCGCCGCTCGTGGACACCACACTCGCCGAGAACGTACTGGGCTGGAAACCTCGATACGACGCCGCCAGTGTGGTCGCGGAACTGGTCGCCGGACTCCGGTCGGGTGACGGCGCCGCGAGTCCGCCGCTGGCCCCGCCGCGGGAACAAGGCTTCTTGGCCCGGCTTCGCTCGCTCGCCCGTGGCAGGCCCAGCCACCAATCGCAATCCTGACGATCGGGAGGCTCGGATGAGCACGGAAGTCTTCGACGCGGTCGTCATCGGCGCCGGCCACAACGGCCTGGTCGCGGCGAACCTGCTGGCCGACGCCGGCTGGTCGGTCCTGGTGCTGGAGCAGGCGGAGAAGCCGGGAGGGGCGGTGCGGACCGACGAAGTCACCGGGCCCGGATTCCGGAACGACCTCTGCAGTGCCTTCTTCCCGCTCACCGCGGTATCGCCGGTGATGCGGGGACTGCGTCTCGAGGATCACGGGTTGAGCTGGCGGCACGCACCGGAAGTACTCGCGCACGTGCTGCCCGACGGCCGGTGCGCGGTGCTCTCTCGGGACATCGAGCGGACGGCGGCGTCGGCCGACGAGTTCGCGCCGGGCGACGGCGCCGCGTGGCGGAGCCTGTTCGCGCAATGGCAGGACATTCGTGAGCCGCTGCTGAACGCGCTGTTCACGCCGTTCCCGCCGGTGCGCCCGGCCGTGCGGTTGCTGCGGCGGACGGGGACCGCGGAAGCGCTGCGGCTGGCGCGGATGCTCACGATGCCCGCCCGACGGCTGGGAGAAGAGCATTTCGACGGCGAGGGTGCCCGGTTGCTGTTGGCCGGGAACGCCGCGCACAGCGATATTTCCGTGGACAACGCGGGCAGCGCGGTCTTCGGCTGGCTGCTCGCCATGGTCGGGCAGGACGTCGGCTTCCCCGTGCCGGCCGGCGGAGCCGGGGAGTTGATCGCGGCACTGGTGCGACGGCTTACCGAGCGCGGCGGTGAGGTCCGGTGTCGTTGTCCTGTGACGGAAGTGCTCGTCGCGGGCGGACGGGCGATGGGCGTGCGGGACGGCGACGGCAACCCGATCCGGGCCCGCAAAGCGGTGCTCGCGGACGTGCCGGCGCCGACGTTGTACCGCGAAATGGTCTCGTCGGACTGGCTCCCCTCGCGGCTACTCGACGATCTCGGCCGGTTCCAATGGGACAGCGCCACGGTGAAAGTGGACTGGGCGTTGTCCGGCCCCGTCCCGTGGACGGCCGAAGGCGCTCGCGGAGCGGGCACGATCCACCTCGGCGCGGATTTGGACGGTCTGTCGGCGTTCGGCGGCGACCTGGTCCGCGGCCGAAGCCCGCGGAATCCGTTCCTGCTGTTCGGGCAGATGACGACGAGCGACCCACACCGGTCGCCGCCGGGTACCGAGGCGGCGTGGGCGTACACCCATGTGCCCCGCGGGATGATGGAGAACCGGGAGGCGCTGGACCGGCAGGTCGCGCGGATCGAAAAGACGGTCGAGGCGAACGCGCCGGGGTTCATGGACCTGATCCAGGGCCGGTATGCGCAGGGCCCGCTCGAACTGGCGGCCCACGATCCCGGGCTGGTCGGGGGCGCGATCAGCGGCGGGACCACGGCCATCCACCAGCAGTTGTTCTTCCGGCCCGTCCCCGGCCTCGGCCGGGCGGACACCCCGGTGGACCGGTTGTTCCTCGCCGGCTCGTCGGCGCATCCGGGAGGGGCGGTCCATGGCGGCCCCGGCGCCAACGCGGCCCGCGCCGCGCTGGCCAGGGCGGGAATGCTCGGCAAGGGCTACGCGGCGGCGATCGCCGCGGCGAACCGGGCGGTCTACCGCTGAGAACCCTTGCGGTTGAGGTATTTCCCGGTCGCCAGATCCGCCAAGCGGGCGAGCGCCTCGGTGTTGCGCGGCTTGGCGATGAGCGACTGAACCGCCTCGGGCAGCACCTTGCCGGGACCACGCACGACGCTTTCCTTCATCCGGACCTCGGTCTTGCCTTCGCCGTGGGGAAGGAGCGTGAGCTCGACCGCCGCCGCGCCGAGCGGCCAGCCCCTCGCCTCCAACGACAGGGAAACGCCGGGCTCGACGGCCTTCACGATCGTGACGTCCTGGATGTGCACTGGCCACGGTCCGACGCTGTGGTGGATCCGCGAACCGACCGCCGGCCAGTCCTCGTCGACATCACGGATGTGTGAACTGCCTACGACCCAACCCGCATACGACCAGCCGTCGGCGAGCACGGTGAAAACGGCGTCCGGCGGTACATCGACGACTCGGCTGACTTCGCTCACGGCGTCCTCCTGTTCTGAGTGGCAAAGCACGGGTACCCCGCCGGAGCGACTTGAAGCCTGCCCTCCCGAAAAACGCTCACCGGTCCGTGAAGGCCATCCATATCCGCTGGTCAAGTAATCCCGGACGCGTCCTTTGTGGACAGCCGAGAAGGGTCAGGCGACTGTGACGAGCCCGCCTCTGTCGCCACAACGCCTACTTGACCAGCGGTTATGCGACTTTTAGCGCGCGAACGAGCTCACGCCGTCCAGGTGTCAGCTCGCGTAGAGCTCTGCGACGGCGCTGTGCACCGTTGTCGAGTACTGCGGATCGGAGATGTGGATACCGCCGAACACCGGGCCGTTACCCCTGGTGAACGTCCATCCGCCGGCGGTCTCGAAGTCGGGATTGGCGATGTGGCATCCGGTGAGCTGGATGTCGTCGAACCGAGCGAGCACCCGGTAGTTCGCGACACCCTTCGTCTCGTACAGCCGCAACGTCAGCGTGCCGGCCCCGTTGGTGAGGTACGGCGTCAGGTCGCGCGGCGAGGAGGTGTACCAATCGGTGCCCTCACTGGCGATGTCGCGTTCCCATACCTTCGTGCCACCGACGAGTGCTTGCTTCATGTGGTAACCCGGTGTATTGCTGCCCCAGTCGTCCTGGTGCCACAACACCATCGAGCAAGACGTGGATCCCGCGTTGAGCCGCAGGGTGGTGCCGGCAGCCACGAAGTCACCGGCCTGGGTGTCGGTGTTGCTGTGCACGGTGAACACCAGCCCCCCGCGCCCGGTGTGGGCGAACGAGACGTCCCTGGCCTGAGGGAGTCCCGGCGTGAGCGGCAACGCGTACTGCACGACACCGGCGATCTTGCCCGCCTTCATGTACTCGACGCCGACCGCGGTCACCGTGCGCACGTAGCCGACGTCCGGCGTGATAGTGGTGTTCGACAGCGTCGACGCGTACGGCATCAAGAGAAGCTTCTTGTTCTTCGCCGCGAGCAGCGAGACAGCCGTGTTGAGATGGCCGCGCAACGATCCCGTCCACACCGTGTTTCGGTATGGGGAGTCGTTGAACGGCAGGATCAGGCTGTCCATCCCGCCGGCGTAGGCGTTCACGAACGCCTCGTTGAGCTGCCGGACGTAGACGACCGGGTAGAAGTCGATACCGGCGGCAGCACGCATCTGCCCGGTGTAAGCCGGCGTGAAGAAGTCCGTGTTGTAGACGAAGTCGTCCATCGCCCAGGCCTTGAGCACCGGGTACTGCTTGGCGAGCGCGCCGATCGCCTGCGCCCAGCCGACATAATTCTTCTTGTACGGCAGGTAACTCGAGCAGGTGTTGTCGACGCCGGGACACTCGGTCGGTGGCACGAGGTAGGCCCACGTGGTCAACCCGGCCGCTTGCGCTTCCCGCAGGAACGGTTCGAAGTCGTTCCAGTCGTTCTCGTTGTGGACCAGGAACGCGTAGGTGTTCGCGTTCATCGCCCGCAGCCGCTCGACGGTGGCCTTCGCGTCAACGCGGCCGTTGGTGCGGACCGGGTTCGCGTAGCTCGCACGCACTCCAGGCGTGGGCGCCGCTTGCGCCGGCGCGGGAAGAAGCCCTGCGCATACGACTGTGAGCAGGAAAGACAAGGCGGTTCTCAGCATGGTTCGATACTCCCAACTGTTCCGTTACTCAAAGATTTGTGCGAATCGAGGTGACATCGGCTCGAAAAGGCGCAATCAGGTACCCCTCGTTTCCCCGATTTCTCACCGGGCAACTGTAGAAGCACCCAGGAAACTGAGGAAGGGCACTTTTGGCCACGGCTTTGACCATGGTCAAATCACGGCGTATCCGCAGCTCGCCGGTTTGACTTGCGGAGCCTGCCGGTCAAATCACGGCCTGGCGGAGCCGGTGCAGAACCAGTAGGCGCCGGGTAACGCGGAACTGTCCGGGTTGCTGTCGCCGGCGCGAATGTTCCCGACCTCGTTCTTCTTCGAGTCGTAGAAATGACCGGTGACGGGCAGATTGTTGTCGTATGAGAAGACCGCGTCCTGTAAATGGTATTCGGCCAGGCGCCAGCACGCGTTCTGCCGTTGGGTCCGGAAATTCATGTCGTCGAAACCGATGTTCCGGTACAGACACAGCCACGTCGCCTCGCACGGCTCGGCGATCGTGGCAGGCGCCCGTCTGTCCGGCCGCGGCCACAGTACGAACGCGGTGAGCGCCAGCAGTCCGATCACGGCCGCCGAACCCAGCAGCCACCAGAGCCGGCGTCTGATCCGCGATGGCGCCGCAGGACGTTCCACGGGTGCCGCCTGGGCCTGGACCGCGGCGGATGCCTGATCCCATCGCTGTCGCCAGCGCGCGTGAACCTTCCGCTCGTCCTGACCGAGCACGCCGACCGCCAGCGATCGGACGAACTCCCAGGTCGTGTCCCAGGAAGGCAGCTGCGCACCGCGTGCCGCCGCCGACAACGCCGATTTCGAGGCGACCGCACCGTGGTCGTCGCGCATCGCCGCATAGGACGGGTCTCCCGCCTGCTGCTTGAGCTCCCACAACTGCCGGGCGAAGACCGCCGACGGCTCGTCGCCCTCGGGAGCCTTGGCCACCCGCCCCCTGCGTCCGGTTCGGTTCGGTTCGTTGTCCATGGTCCCCCCACGTGACGATCCGTCGAAGGCAGTATGCCAACCGCGGCGGCGGCCGGGCGATAGTGAACTCGGCGGTCCCACGTCCGGAGAACCGGGGTCATGCCGAGCGAAACGAACACCGACGGCGACGCGGTCCTGGAGGGCGACTGCGCCATCGGCCCGATCGACGTCGCCTGGCGGGGCGAGCACGAAGCAGCGCAAGAGCCGTCCGGTGGACGACGGCCCGCTCCCGACTTCCTCGGAGCGGGCCGCCGTGTCGGCTTCACCGTCCACCGCAGCGAGCGCGGAAACCGGCACCGGAAACTCGACGTTTCCGTGTCGTCAGGGCCGCACGAGTCATCCCTTCCTGGAAGTGGAACCGCGTCGGCTGGTCTTCTCCCACGTACCGCAGGCGCTCATGCTGCACCACCGGCGGGAGCCGTTCTTGCTGGTGTCGTAGAACAGCCAGCCGCAGCTGCCGTCGTGGCCGAGGCACTCTTTGATCCGGTTGAAGTCGGCGTTGATCGCCGCTTCCGCGGCGGAGCGGGCGACCGGCCAGAGAACGCAGTCGAGTTCGCCGCGAGGTGACCAGTTCCAGTTCAGACCGGTGGGGGTCGAGACGAGGTCGGCGTGTCGCATGGCCTCGGCGTATGCCTGCTGGAGATGGATGAGTGCCGGGGGCGGGGGTTCGTCGCCTCGGGCGATGGCGACGAAAACGGCGTGGATGGCCTCGCGTAGTTGTTTGGCACGCGAAAGTGCGTCCCGGGCGGCCGCGGGCTCACGTTGGATGCGTTTGCGTAGCAGACCTGCGCGGTTCGCCCCGATGGTTCCGGCGTCCGTGGACCACTCGACGAGGCTTGCGAAGTCCGCGAGGTAATCGTGGGTGTCCTTGTCGGCGCGAGCCCGTCGGGGGCCCACGGTGTTGGCGAAATCGAGGCACACCAGGCCGCCGATGTGCTCCAGTGGTTCAGGCATCACGATCCTTCCGGGCGGGCCTGGCTTTCGGGCACCGTCCTTCGAAAGCCGATCGCGCGCGACCTTCGTCGAGTTCGCCGCGTGGTCACTGTGTCTCTTCCGATCGGTCACGAGAGTGTCGTGGCAGGGCCGGCAGTGTGGCGAGGGCGAGCACGGTGGCGATGGCGAAGGCGCCCGGAAGTCCGGCGTTGTCGACGACGAGTCCGAGCGCCACCGGGCCCGCCACGGCACCGAGTGTGATGAAGACGACCACCACACTGAAGCCACGAGTGGGGTGGTCTGGGAACACCATTGAACTCCACACTGACAGAAGGGTGCCGCCGACCATGAAGCCACAGCCGTAGAGCACAGCGGATGTCAGGGCGAATCCCCAGCCCGCGGGCGTCAGCCACAGAACGGCCGTGGAGAGGGAAAGGACGATCTGTGCGGTCACGAAGATCGCACGAAGGCCGTGACGTCGCACGAAACGGCCCGTGAAAACACCGACCGTTCCCGCGATGCCTATGACCGTCCACAGTACGGGGGCAGCACGTTCGTCTCCGCCATTGGCCGTCGCGACCGCGACTCCGGCGAACGACCAGTAAGCCGCACCGACGAGCCCGGATGACGTGGCCGCCACGAACAAGGGCCAGGCGCCCCGCCTGCCGAGCAGCTCACGCCACTGAACCGTCTCATGCGGCCGTGCGCGGTTCACCGGCACGGACGGCAGCACACGGATGTTCCACGCCATCACGAGGAAGGCGGCCGCCGCGGCACCGAGCCAGACCAGCCTCCATCGAGAGTCCGTGGCGAAGAAAGCGGCCGGTCCGGCGAGCACGACCCCGAAGGTCGTGCCGGTGCTGATCATCGACAGCGCGTGCGCCCGCCCACTGGGTTTCACGGTTTCTTGAACGAGGTCGGAATACGGCGTCCAGACCCACCCCGGAGCCATTCCGGAGACCGCGACCCCCACAGCCAGGACCCACGTGCTGGGAGCCACGGCGATGAGCAGCATCCCGGTACCGGCGCAACCCAGCCCGATCCCGATCGGCAGACGCGGAGACCTCCGGCCCGCCCACCGTCCCACGACCCCGAGAGCGAGCAGCTCACCCAGATAGCCGATGCTGGTCACGGCTCCGAGCGCGCCGGTGGACCCGCCGAACTCGGCCTGAAAGCGTGGAAGGAAAAGGCCATACCCGTAGCGGCCGAAACCGTAGGTGACCGCGAGTGTCGCCAACCCGGACAGACCGAGGAGCCACGGACCCGCTCGGCCGCCGTCCGTCTCTCGTGCCGGGGTGACCGCTGCTCCGGTGTGCATGCTGTCCGTCTACCCCAGGACGGGCCGCTCACGCACCGCCTATCGTACTTTCACCGGATTGGAGCAACGAGAGTCGGAGGCCAGGGAGAAAATAGTGTGGTTAAAGGTTATCCACCGTTTCTGATCTGGGCTGTTCTTCTTCGGTCGGAGCGACACCGGCAAACATCGTTATGGTGGTGACGGACTTTCGGATCGCGCGTTACCCGTCGATCAGGGGCCGCCGACTCGATGATTGGGCCGGTCCAAGATCGGGAACACGGGAGGGCAAGGCGCGCGGAGCGATCCGGGAGAGGGAGGACGATGAGCGCGGGGACGCTGGCGGTGTTCATCGGCGTGGTCATGGTCGCCTACGTCGTTCCCGGCCCGGACTGGATGGTGATCCTGCGCTACTCGGCGCGGCGGCGCTCCAGCGGGTTCGTCGCGGCGATCGGTGTGCAGTGCGGCCTGGCCGTGCACATGACGGCCGCGGCCCTCGGCGTTTCGACCGCTCTCCTCCACAGCTCCGTCGCGTTCACCGTGCTCAAGCTCATCGGCGCCGCATACCTGGTCTACCTGGGGGCACAGGCACTCTGGAAGTCATGGAAGAGTGAGCCGACAAGCGGGAAGTCCGTCGAGGAAGCGGACGAACCGGTGGCGGAACGCCCGCTGCGGATCTTCCGCCAGGCGTTCCTTTCCAACGTGCTCAACCCGAAGGCCGCCCTCTTTTTCGTGAGCGTGCTGCCCCAGTTCATCGACCGGGACGCCGCGGTGGCGCCCCAGGTGCTGTTGCTGGGCGGGCTGGACATCGCGCTGGGAGTGCTCTGGTGGGGACTGTTCGTGCTGCTCACGGCGCGATTGTCGGGTCTGATGCGCCGCAGCGGCCCGCGCAAGGTGCTCGACCGGATCACCGGAACGGCGCTCGTCGGCCTCGGCGGCGCGCTGGTGATCAGCAGCTGAATCGAAGTTCGCAAAAAGCCTCGTCACGTTCGATGGGGATACGAACTAAACGGAACGGGCCGCGAAACGTCAAGGACAACGTGTTGACTTCCAGCGAACTCGAGGTGTCATGGTGTTTCTCATGACAGTGCAGCTGAATCACACCATCATCAACGCCACCGACCGGACCGCCACGGCGGACTTCCTGGTCTCGATCCTCGGCCTGCCCGAGCCCGCCGAGTTCGGTCCGTTCCTAGTGGTCCAGACCGGTAACGGGGTCTCGCTCGATGTCATGGGCAGCACCGGTGAGTTTTCCAGGCAGCACTACGCCTTCCTGGTCGGGGAGGACGAGTTCGACACGATCTTCGGGCGGATCCGCGAAAGAGGTTTGCCGTACTGGGCGGGGCCGGGACACCAAGGTGCGGGGGAGATCAACACCAATGACGGCGGCCGGGGCGTCTACTTCGACGATCCGGACGGTCACGTGCTGGAGATCCTCACCCGGCCGTACGGATCCGGCGTCTCCTAGAAAAACGCCGCATCGATGTCCCGACCGGAATACGAGCCGCGTCCGGTCACCTGCTGTCGGAATTCAGGTCGGTGCCCCGGGTTTCGGGGCTGAGGAGCAGTGCGACGAAAGTGACGGCGATCGTGCCGACGAGGTACAGCACGACCGCCGCAGGGCCCTGTTTTTCGGCCAGCCACACGGCGATGAGGGGCGCGGGCGCGCCGGCGACGATCGAGGAGCCCTGGAACACCAGGGAAGCGCCGGCGAAACGGCGGCGGGTCGGGAAGAGTTCGGCGATCCACGCGGCTTCCGGTCCGGCAAGGAGTCCGTGCAGTGCCGCGCCGACGGCGATGCCTAGATAGAGCAGAGGCAGATTGTCGGCCTGGACGACGGCGAAGAAGACCGGTGCCCACACCGCGAGGCCTGCCGCCGGGACCAGCATGGCGATACGCCGCCCGACGAGGTCCGACCAGTGGCCGCCGGCCAGCATTCCCGCGAACTGCAGCAGTGACCCGACGGCCACGGCGAGCAGGACGTCGGACTTGTCGTAGCCGAAGGTCTTCGTGGCATAGGCGACCACGAAGACGGTGTAGACGTAGAAGGCCACGTTCTCGCCCAGCCGCACGCCGAGACCGCGGAGGACGGGACCGGGGTGGGCGAGGGTTTCGAGGACGCTCGACCGCTCCCGGACGGCGTCCGCGGATGCCGTGGCCCGCGCCTGCGCTTCCTGGAACACCGGCGACTCGTCGATGCGCCGCCGGATCCAGAAGCCGATGGCCAGGAGCGGGATCGCGAACAGGAAACCGACGCGCCACCCCCACTGGTCGAAGGCGTGTTCGGGCAGTACCAAGGCGATCCCGCCGACCACGGCCGTGGCGAGCACCGTGCCCAGAGGCGCTCCCGCCTGCGGCCACGCCGACCAGAAGCCTCGCCGCTTCGGACTTCCGTACTCGCTGACCATCAGCACCGCCGCGCCGAATTCGCCGCCGAGGGCGAACCCCTGAATCAGCCTCAGCACGACGAGCGAGATCGTCGCCCCGATGCCGGCCTGAGAGTAGGTGGGGAGCAGCCCGATCGCGGAGGTCGACAGCCCGAGTAGCAGGAAAGTGGTCACCAGCATGGGTTTGCGCCCGAGGCGATCGCCGAGGTGCCCGAAGACGATGCCGCCGATCGGGCGCGCGACGAAACCGAGTCCCTGGGTGGCCAGCGCGAGCAGCAACTGGGCGAACCCGTCGCCACCGGGGAAGAACAGCGGTCCGAGCACGGTGGCCGCCAGGATTCCGTAGAGCGCGAAGTCGTACCACTCGAGCACCGCGCCGGCGGTACTGCCCGCCAGGACCCGCCCGAACGCCGATCGGCCGACGCCGCCGGGCCTCCGCTGGGACCTCGAACCGGCCGTGTCGCGCGAGGCGGGCACGTTCGTCACTTTCTCTCCTCGTCGAGTCGGCCGGATCAGGCGGGGCGTCCGATATCCGGACATCGGGGAACGCTATTCGGACACGGAGGAAGATAGACCGCGCCGGCGGGATCGCGCAAACAAAGAGGACATCAAGGCAGGGCAAGCCCTCCGGACGCATCGGAGGCCGTGCCGCCTTCGTACACCCTCGACTGAGGAGCCGGTGTCAGTCCGAATCGCCATGTCCAGGGTGCGCGTATTTCTGAATCGATTTCGGCGAATTCGCTGCCGTTGTTCGTAAATGTATTCGGCGCAGGGTGTCGGTTAATATCCGACGCATTACTGAATGTAGTCGATCGAGTGTCGATGGTGGTCGAAAAGCCGGGCGCGAAATGCCGCCAGGGTCGCCGATCGGGCTGAAAGTCGTGGATAACTGCAACATGTGGTCCAAGATCGTAGGCCATTCGGACCTAATCCGCGGAAATCGTATTCCTCGGCGCGGCCGGTCGCCTTAACCTTGCGTAATTCTTCGCCTGAATGTCACTGGGGAGCAAGATGAAGTCCACGCCGTTGTCGTCGCGCGCCCGGAAAACCTCGGAGCGACTGCTCGACGCCCGATGACACAAGCCGGCTGCGTCAGCCGATTCGACGTACACGCCTGGCAATCGCCCGATCGGATCGCGGTCTTCGAGCAC
This sequence comes from Amycolatopsis sp. NPDC041971, assembly GCF_055588925.1. Classification (NCBI taxonomy): domain Bacteria; kingdom Bacillati; phylum Actinomycetota; class Actinomycetes; order Pseudonocardiales; family Pseudonocardiaceae; genus Amycolatopsis; species Amycolatopsis sp. NPDC041971. The sequence continues at coordinate 149,109 of NZ_JBVJCE010000009.1, forward strand.
GGCACAGGACTCACCTACGCTCGGCTCGCCGGGCTCGCGGGCGGCCGCGCGGTGCGGTTGCGCGAAGCCGGTGTCCGGCCGGGGGAGCGGGTCGGCCTCGTCACCGGGCACGGCAGCGCCGCGATCGCGGCGATCCTCGGTACCCTCGCCGCGGACTGCACCTACGTCCCACTGGACCCGACCTTCCCCCGGGAGCGTCTCGAGTACCAGCTCGCGGCCGCGCGGGTGACCGCCGTGCTCGCGGATCCGGAGTATGTCGAGCTGGCGGAGTTCTTGTGCCGCACCGGATCCGCGCGGCTCGTGCGCTCGGGCACGGAGACCGCGCCGCTCCCGGTGCCCGAATCCGATCCGGACAGTCCGGCGTACGTGCTGTTCACCTCCGGGTCCACCGGCCCGCCGAAGGCCGTCGCGCAGACCCACCGCAACCTCCTGCACGTCGTCGACAACCAGATCGCCGCGCTCGGCATCACCGTGGCCGACCGGCTCAGCCTGCTCGCGTCGTTCGGCTTCGACGCGGCGATCCCGGACCTCTACCCGGCATTGCTCAGCGGCGCCGCGCTCGTGCCGATCGACCTGCGCGCGCACGGCGTCGTCCACGCCGCGCGCGAACTGGCCCGGCACGAGGTGACCGTCTACCACTCGACCCCCACGGTCTACCGGCACCTGCTCGACGTCCTCGGCGAGACCGGTCTCCCGTCCGTGCGGGCCGTGCTGCTCGGCGGCGAGCAGGCGACGCACGCCGACGTCCGCCGTGGCCGGTTCGCGCCCGAGTGCGTGTTCGTCAACGGCTACGGCGCCACCGAGGTGACTTTCGCCGCGCAGTACCGGACGACCGCCGCCGAACTGGACCCGGACGCCGAGGGGCCGCTGCCGATCGGGCGCGCGCTCCCCGGATTCACCCTCACCGTGCTGGACAGCGGCGAACTCGAAGTGCGCGGGCGGCACCTCGTCGACGGCTACCTCGACCAGCCGAGCCCGGCGTTCGGGGTGACCGCCGACGGCGGCCGTCGTTACCGGACCGGCGACCTCGGCCTGCTGCTGCCGGACGGGAATCTCGTCTGCCTCGGCCGGCTCGACCGGCAGGTCAAGGTCCGCGGCTTCCGGGTGGAACTGACCGAGATCGAGGCCCGGCTCGCCGAACAGCCCGGCGTGGCCGAAGCCCGCGCGATCGTGCGTGACGGCGACCTGCTCGCCTATGTGATCGCGGCCGGCCCGCGTCCGGACGGCCGGGTGCTGCGTGCCGCGCTGGCGGACGTCCTGCCCGGTTACTCGGTACCCGCGGCCGTCGCGGTGCTGGACGGTTTTCCGCTGACCGTCACCGGAAAGCTCGACGAACGGGCGCTGCCGGACCCGCGGGCGGCCGCGACCGACCCAGCCGAACGGCTGACCCCGGCGGAGGAACGCGTGCACCGGATCTGGTGCACGGTGCTGGGCCGGGATCGGGTCGGGCGCAGCGAGGCGTTCTTCGACGCCGGCGGCGACTCGCTGCGGCTCGGCCGGGTGCAGGTGCGGCTGGCCGACGAGTTCGGAGTGGACGTCCCGCTGCTCGCCCTGTTCGAGCGCACGACGATCGCCGGGCAGGCAGCCTGGCTCACGGAGTCCACTTCGGACACTTCGCCGCCGGCCACCGCGGAGGAGCAGGCCGGGGATCTCATCGCCGTCGTCGGGTTGGCCTGCCGGTTCCCCGATGCGCCGGACGCCGCCTCGTTCTGGTGGAACCTCTGCGCGGGCGTCGACTCGATCCACGACTACGCCGACGACGAGCTGGCGGCGCTGGGAGTCGGGCCGGGTCTGCGTGCCGACCCGGCGTATGTGCGGGCGGGTGGCCGGATCGAGGGTGTCGAGGAGTTCGACGCCGGGTTCTTCGGGTTCACCGCCGACGAGGCCGCGCGGACCGACCCGCAGCACCGGCTGTTCCTCGAAACGGCGTGGCAGGCACTCGAGGACGCGGGGCGCGACCCCGCCGCCGAGACCGGGCCGGTCGGGGTGTTCACGGCCGCCTCGGTGAACCGCTACTTCCTGTTCCACCTGTTCGGCAACCCGGCGGTGACCGGTGACGTCGACCCGGACGACTGGGAGGGGCGGCTGACCGGCCGCCAGCTCGCCGACCACCTGCCAGGCCAGGTCGCCTACCGGCTCGGACTGACCGGGCCGGCGGTGGCCGTGCAGAGCGCGTGCTCCAGTTCGCTCGCGGCGGTTGCGCTGGCCGCGCAGAGCCTCGCGGACTACCGGTGCGACGTCGCGCTGGCCGGCGGGGCGAACGTGACGTGGCCGCGGTACCGCGGCGGCGGGCTCGTCTCGCCGGACGGCCGGTGCCGCGCGTTCGACGTCACCGCGGCGGGCGCCGGGTTCAGCTCGGGTGCCGGGGTGGTCGTGCTGCGGCGGCTGGCGGACGCGCTCGCCGACCGCGACCACGTCTACGCCGTGCTGCCCGGCTGGGCGATCACGAACGACGGCCCGGACCGCGCGGGCTACGCCGTGCCGGGGCCGGCCGGGCAGGCGGCCGCGGTGGCCGAGGCACTGGCCATCGCGGAGATCGCCCCGGACGAGGTGGCGCTGCTCGAAGCCCACGGCAGCGGCACCCCGCTCGGCGACGCTATCGAGGTGGCCGCGCTCAACCGCGTCTACCGGGACGCGCCGCCGGAGACATGCGCGCTGGGCTCGGTGAAGACGAACATCGGGCACCTCGACGCGGCGGCAGGCATCGCCGGGCTGATCAAGGCCGTGTTGTCCGTGCGGTACGGCGTCATCCCGCCGAGCCTGCACTTCACGGCCCCGCATCCGGAGGTCGACCTGGCGGGTGGCCCCTGGTACGTCCCGGCGAAGGCCGCCGACTGGCCCGCCCGTGAGCGGCGGGTGGCCGGGGTCAGCTCGTTCGGCATGGGCGGCACGAACGCGCACCTGATCGTGGCGGAGGCTCCGGCCGTCCCACCACGGCAGGCGGTGAGCGGGCCGTTCGTGCTGCCGGTGTCCGCGCGTGACGCGAAGGCGTTGCGCGAGGTGGTCTCCCGCCTGCGCGACCGGCTCGCCACGGACGCACCGGATCTCGGGGACGCGGCGTACACGCTTTCGGTCCGGCGGGCGTTCGCGTGCCGGGCCGCCGTGGTGGCGGACTCGGTCGCGTCGGCGGTCGCCGCGCTCGATGCGTTGCTGACGAACGGAACCGACGTCGAGGGCCCGGCAGGGGCGGCGCGGGACCTGGCCGTCCACTGGGCCGGGGGCGGCGAGATCGAGTGGGCCGCGTGGTTCGCGGGCGGGGAACCGGGCCGCGTCCCGTTGCCGGGCTATCCGTTCCAGCGGGAGCGGCACTGGATCGACCCGCTGCCTCACCACACATCCGACCAGGGGAGCCCTCGGTGACCGACACCTTGCCCGTCGCGGGCGGCCATGGCCCGCCACTGTCCTATCCGGACACCACGCTCATTGCGCTGATCCTCGCCCAGGCCACGCGCACGCCGGATGCCGTCGCCGTCCGGCAGGGTGACGCGCGGCTCACCTACCGTGAACTGGTCGCGTCGGCGACCGGCGTCGCCCGGCTGCTGCAGGCACGGGGTGCCGGGCCCGGCACCCGCGTCGGCGTCTGCGCCGACCGGCGGCCGGAGCTGATCCCGACCGTCGTGGGTGTGCTGCTGTCCGGGGCCGCTTACGTGCCGCTCGAACCCGGCGGCCCGAAGGCGCGGCTGGCCGAAATCGCCGCGGACGCCGGGATCTCCCTCGTCGTCGGTAATCGCGCGCGGACCGAATTCGGTGCGACGGAAGGCATCGAAGCTCTCGACGTGCCCCCGCCCGCGGACGGGTCTGTCGAATCTGTCGAGTGCCCCGCCGGACCGGACGATCTCGTCCACCTCCTCTACACCTCCGGCTCCACCGGCCGGCCCAAGGGCGTGCTGACCAGTCACCGCAACGTGGTCGCGTTCGTCACCGGGTTCGCCGCCGCCCTCGGGATCCGGCCCGGCGCCCGGGCGCTCGGCATCTCCTCACCCGCCTTCGACGCCTTCACCATCGACGTGTTCGTCCCGCTGGCGCACGGCGGATCGGTCCAGCTCGCCGGCGCCGCCGACCGGGCCGACCCCGAACGGTTGCGGCGGTTCCTCGTCGAGCACGACGTCGAGTGGGGTTTCGTCACGCCGACGTTGCTGTCCATGGTGGACCCCGCGGCCGTTCCCGGCTGGCGCGTCATCGCCTGCGGTGGCGAGCCGGTGCCCGCGGACCTCGCCGCGCGCTGGCTGCCGGGACGGCGGTTCTTCAACGCCTACGGCCCGACCGAGACCACCGTGGTGGTGGTCACCGACGAGGTCACCGGCATCCCCGCCGACCCGCTGCCACTCGGCCGCCCGACGCCGAACCATCGGGCGTACGTCGTGGACGCCGGGCTGCGGCCGGTCGCGCCCGGCGAGATCGGCGAGCTGCTCATCGGCGGTCCGGGCCTCGCGCGTGGTTACCTCGGCAGCGCGGAGCTGACCGCCGCGAAGTTCGTCGACGACCCGATCACGCCGGGAGAACGGCTCTACCGCACCGGCGATCTGGCCCGCGAGCTGCCTGACGGCCGTCTCGAGTTCGCCGGCCGCGCCGACCGGCAGGTGAAGGTCCGCGGCCAGCGGATCGAGCTGGGCGAGGTGGAGGCCGCGCTCACGACGCACCCGGACGTCGACGCCGCCGCCGTGGCGGCCGTTCCCGGGCCGGGCGGTATCCGGCTGGTGGCCTTCCTGGCACCGGCGTCCGCACCGTCCGATGTGGACGCCCTCGGCCGGGACCGGCTCACCGCGGCGATGCGCCCGGCCGCGGTCCGGGTGCTCGACCGCCTGCCGGTCAACCCGGTCACCGGCAAGATCGACCGGCCCGCGCTGCGCGACCTGGCCGAAGCGGCGCTGGCGGGACAACAGGAGGACCTCGGCCCGCTCGGCACCCCGGCCGACCGCGCGGTCGCGGCCATCTGGCGGCGGGTGCTCGGCACCGGCGCGGGGACGGATTTCCTGGTCTCGGGCGGGAACTCGATCGCCGCGATGCGCCTGGTCGCGGCGCTGCGGGCGGAGCTGGCCGCGGACGTCGCCGCGGAGGACGTCTTCGACGGCGGCACTCTCGACGGGCTCACCCGGCGGGTCGCGGCCGCGGCGCCGCTGACCGGACCGGGGCTGACCACCGGGCACGCGCCCGCGCTGTCCCCGCCGCAGCGGCGGCTGTGGTTCCTCGACCAGCTCGCCCCGGACGCCGCGCCGTACAACATCGCGATGGCGTTCCGGCTGACCGGCGCGCTGGACGTCGACGCGCTGCGCCACGCGTTGCGCGCGGTCGCCGAGCGGCACGACGTGCTCCGCTGGCGGATCCGGGCCGTCGACGGCTCGCCGGTGGCGGATCGCCTGCCGCCGGCGGACGTTCCGTTACCGGTGGCGCCGGTGACCGAGGACGGCCTGCGGGCCAGGCTCGCCGCCGACGCCGCGACGCCGGTGCACCTCGACCGTGATGCTCCCTGGCGCGTGCGGCTCTACCGGCTCGGCGAGGCGGAGCACTTGCTCGGCTTCACGCTGCATCACGCGGTGTTCGACGGCTGGTCGCAGGAACTGCTCTGTGCCGACCTGTCGGCGGCCTACCGGGGCGAGCCCCTGCCGCCGCCGGTGGCGTCCTATGCGGACTACGCGGTGTGGCGGGCGGGACGTGACGAACGCCGGGAGGCCGTGGATGTCGCCTGGTGGACCGAACATCTCACCGGCGCACCGACCACAGTGGACCTTCCCCGGGACCGGCCGCGCCCGGCCGTGCAGACCTACCGGGGCGCGAGCCTGCGTCAGTCCTTTCCGGACGGCGTCGCCGAGTCGGTCCGGGCTCTGGCCGCTCACACCGGCACGACACGCGCCGGGGTACTGCTCGCCGCGTTCGGCCAGCTGCTGCGTCGGCTCACCGGCGCGACCGACCACCTGGTCGCCACGGTCGTCGCGGACCGGCGGCTCGCCGAGTTCCAGGAGGTCGCGGGGTTCTTCGTGGACATCGTGCCGGTGCGGCTGCGGGCCGACGACGCCGCGGACTTCGCGACGCACGTCCGCCACGGCGGCGCGGAACTCCTCGCCGCGACCGCGCATCCGGCCGCGCCGGTCGAGCGGCTCGTCGAGGCGCTCGGCGTGCCCCGCGATCCCGCGCACGCCCCGCTCGTGCAGGTGATGTTCAACGTCCTGAACTTCACCGAGCCGCGGCTGGACCTGCCCGGCGTGCGGTCGGCGTGGCTGCCGGTGGACAAGCCGGGGTCGCCGTTCGACCTCACGGTGTACGTGCACGACGACGGCGTCGAACTGCTGTACAACCCGGACCTGTTCGACCACGTCCGGATGGCCGGGCTCGCCGAGGACTACGTCGCCCTGCTCGACGCGCTGGCCGCGGCGCCGGACGCGCCGGTCGGGACGAGCGTGCCAGGGCTGCCGAGGGCGGGCGTCCGCACCGCCGCGCCTGCCGCGTCGACCCGCGCCCCGGCACGGCCACCAACGGTGGCCGCCGACCCGGCGGCGCTCGCCGCGACCGAGGCCGTGATCGCTCGTGCCTGGTGCGACGTCCTCGGTGTCGCCGAAGTCGGGCACACCGACAACTTCTTCGACGTTGGCGGGCATTCGCTCGCGCTGGCCAGGGTGCACGCCCAGGTCACCGCCCGGCTCGGCCGCCGGATCCCGATGGTCGACCTGTTCAGCCACCCCACCGTCCGCGCCCTCGCCGCGCATTTGCACTCCGGCGGCGCCCCCGGCCCGGAGCTGGCCCGCGCCGCCGAGCGCGTCGCCGCTCGTCGCGGTCGCACCCAGACCAGAAGACCACGTAGCACCGCCGGCCCGGCCGGCCTCGGATAGGAGCACCACCGTGACCCACCTCCCCGAAACCGGCATCGGCGATCCCGGAGCCGAACCGATCGCGATCGTCGGGCTGGACGTGCGCGTTCCCGGCGCGCGGGATGCGCGGCAGTTCTGGCGCAACCTCGTCGACGGCGTCGAGTCGATCGTGCCCGCCACCCGCGACGAGATGATCGCCCGCGGCGCCGCACCGGACACTGTGGACGATCCGAGCTGGGTGAACGCCACCGCCGTGGTCGACGGCTTCGACGAGTTCGACGCCGAGCTGTTCGGCATGACCAGCCGCGAGGCCGAGATCACCGACCCGCAGCATCGGTTGTTCCTCCAGTCGTGCCACGCCGCGCTCACCGACGCGGGCTACGACCCGGCCCGCTTCGACGGCGCGATCGGCGTCTACGGCGGGTCCGGGGGCACCGGCTACCTGACCGAGAACCTGATGCGCAACGAGCGGCTCCTCGCCTCGCAGCACGGCGGTATCGGCATCTCGACCGGCAACCAGCCGAGCTACCTGACGACTTCGGTGTCGTACAAGCTCAACCTGCGGGGGCCGAGCCTCGCGGTGTTCACCGCCTGCTCGACGTCCCTGGTCGCGGTGCACCTGGCCTGCGAGGCGCTGCGCAACGGGGAATGCGACATGGCGCTGGCAGGCGGGGTCAACGTGGAGATGCCGCACGGCGTCGGCTACCTGGGCGTCGACGGCTTCACCTCGCCGGACGGCCACGTGCGCGCGTTCGACGCCGGCGCCAACGGCACCGTCTGGAGCAGCGGCGTCGGGGTCGTGCTGGTGAAGCGGCTGTCGCAGGCGATCGAGGACGGCGACCACATCCGGGGTGTCGTGCTGGGCAACGCGATCAACAACGACGGCGCCACCAAGGTCGGCTTCTCCGCGCCCAGCGTTTCCGGGCAGACGGAGGCGATCGCGCAGGCCGTCGGCATGGCCGGTGTCGATCCGCGCACCATCGGCTACGTCGAGGCGCACGGCACCGGAACCGCGCTGGGCGACCCGATCGAGATCACCGCACTGTCCACTGTGTACGGAAACGGGGTCGCGGACACCGGCTGGTGCGCGATCGGCTCGGTGAAGTCCAACATCGGCCATCTGTCGCAGGCGGCGGGCGTGGTCTCGCTGATCAAGGCCGTGCTGGCCATGGAGCACGGGCTGATCCCGCCGACCGTCAATTACCACGAACCCAACCCGGGTATCGACTTCCCTGCGAGCCCGTTCTATCCGGCGCGCGAGGTGATGAAGTGGGAGGCGGGCCAGGCGCCGAGGCGGGCGGGCGTCAGCTCGTTCGGCGTCGGCGGCACCAACGCGCACGTCGTGCTGGAGGAGGCACCGGTCCTCGAGCGGTCCCGGACGCCGCACCCGGCACACCTGCTGCGGGTGTCGGCCAACACCGCGGAAGCACTCTCGGCCGCGGTCGACCGGCTGGCCGAGCGGCTGGCCGGGGACGTCGACCTCGACCTCGCCGACGTGGCCCACACCCTGGCCGCCGGGCGCACCGAATACCCGCATCGCGCGGTCGTCGTCGCCCGTGACGCGGAGGACGCGGTCGACGGGCTGCGGGACCCCCGGCGTCTCGTGTCCGCACAGGCCGGGGAGGCGAACGTGGCGTTCCTCCTTCCCGGGCAGGGTTCCCAATACGCCGGGATGGGCGCCGAGCTGTACGAGGCCGAGCCGGTGTTCGCCGCGGCTGTCGACGAATGCCTGCGGCTGCTCGAACCCGAGCTGCCGGAGCTGCGTGACCTGATCTTCTCACCCGGTGGCGAGCAGGCGCTGCGGGAGACCCACGTGACCCAGCCCGCGCTGTTCGTCGTCGAGTACGCGCTGGCGAAGCTGTGGCAGAGCTGGGGCGTGCGGCCCGCGGCGATGATCGGCCACTCGATCGGCGAATACGTCGCCGCGACCGTCGCCGGGGTCTTCACCCTGCCGGACGCGCTGAACCTGGTCGCCACGCGCGGCCGCCTGATGCAGGCGATGCCCGCCGGGGCGATGCTGGCCGTCCAGCTCGACGAGGAGAGCGTCGCCTCGCGGCTGCCGGGCACCCTCGCGGTCGCCGGGGTGAACGGGCCCGGCACGTGCGTCGTGGCCGGGCCGTCGGACGCGGTCGCGGATTTCGCGGCGACGCTCAAGGCCGGCGGCGTGCAGTGCCGCGAGCTGGTGACCTCGCACGCGTTCCACTCGCCGATGATGGACCCGATCCTCGCCGAGTTCACCGAGGCCGTCGCCGCCGTCGCCCGCACCGCGCCCACGCTGCCGTTCCTGTCGAACGTCACCGGCGAATGGATCACCGACGCCCAGGCCACCGACCCCGCCTACTGGGCCTCCCACCTGCGTCAGACCGTCCGGTTCGGCGACTGCGTCAAGACGCTGTTCGCGCGCGGCGGCCGTTGGGTGCTCGTCGAATGCGGCCCGGGTCACCAGCTGTCCGGGCTGGCCCGCGGCCAGGTCCCGAAGGGCATGCCCGGGCCGCAGCCGAGCCTGCCGGGCCGTACCGAGCGCATCGGTGACGTCGAAACCCTGTACGGCGCGGCCGGTCTCTTGTGGACGAACGGGGTTTCCCTCCAGGCGCGGATGTTCGGCGCGCCCGGCCACCGGGTACCGCTGCCCGGCTACCCGTATGCGCGCAAGCGTTACTGGGTCGATCCTGACCCGGCCACGGCCACCCAGCCCGCACGGCGGAGCGGTCCGCTGCCCCTGTCCGAGTGGTTCGCGGTCCCGGCGTGGCGACAGGCGGAACCGGACCTGAGACGCGAGTCCTTCGCGAACGCGCTCGTCTTCGCCGCCGACGACGTCCTGCCCGGACTGCTGCGCGACGCGGGGGTGACGGTCACCGAGGTGCGTCCCGGCGACGGGTTCGCCGCGACAGGCACCGGATTCACCGTCCGGCCCGGGGTACGCGAGGACTACGACGCGCTCGTGGCCGCGCTGCCCGCCCGGCCCGAGCGGATCGTGCACGCCTGGACGCTGGCCGGCGGTGAACGCGGCATGGCCGCCCAGGACCATGGGTTCTTCAGTCTGCTCAACCTCGTCCAAGCGTGGGGCGAACCGGTGCGGATCGACGTGGTGAGCACCGGAACCGCCGACGTCACCGGCACCGACCTGACCCGCCCCGAGCACGCGACCCTCGCCGGGATCGCCCGGGTGGTGCCGTTGGAGGTCGCGGGCACGGTGGTGCGCCGGATCGATGTCGACCGTCCGCAAGATGCCGTCGCCGAGCTGTTCCGCCCGGCCGACGCGGCGGCCGAGGTCGCGCTGCAGTCCGGCCGTCGCTGGGTACTGGACTACACCCAGCTCGAACTGCCCCCGGCCGCCGAGCCGGTGTTGCGGGACGGCGGCCGGTACCTGATCACGGGCGGGACCGGCGGCATCGGCATCACGCTCGCCGAGGACCTCGCCCGCCGGGTGCGGGCGAAGCTCGTGCTGCTCGCCCGCACCGGGCTGCCGCCGCGGGCGGAGTGGGACGCGCACCTCGCCGCGCACGGCGGCACCGACCGTGCCGGGCGCGCGATGCTCGCCGTGCGGCGGATGGAGGCCGCGGGCGCGGTGGTGCACGTCGTCGCGGCCGACGTCACCGACGTGGCGCGGCTGCGCGAGGTGCGTGAGCTGGCCAAGCGCGAGTTCGGGGGCCTCGACGGGATCGTGCACGCCGCCGGGATGCCCGGCGGCGGCGTCGCCGAGGTGAAGGAGCGGGCCGTGGCCGAGGCCGTGCTGGCCCCGAAGATCGCCGGAACGCTGGCTTTGGCCGAGGCGTTCGCCGACCTGTCGATGGACTTCGTCGCGCTGTGCTCGTCGATCACCGCGGTGGTCGGCGGCATCGGGCAGGTCGACTACTGCGCCGCCAACAACTTCCTCGACGCTTACGCGCGGAGCCGCCACGGCTGGCGGGCGCGGCTGGTCTCGCATGCCTGGGGTGGCTGGGACGAGGTCGGCATGGCCGCGGAGGTGGCCGCGCCGAGCACGATCCGCACCGCCCGGTCGCGGACGCTCGGCCCGGTCGAGCACCCCGTGCTCACCACGCGCACCGAGGACGGCGCGCACGGGCTCGTCTCGGCGGCCACGCACTGGCTGCTCGACGAGCACCGGATCGCCGGGGTGCCGGTGGTGCCGGGCACGGGACATCTGGAGACCGTCCGCGCGGCGGTGGCCGCGGCGCTGCCGAAACCCGGTGACGGGCACGTCGTCGAGCTGCGGGACGTCGCGTTCCTGGAGCCGCTCGGCGTCCCGGACGGCGCCACCGCGGAGTACCGCGTGGAGTTCGACGGCGACGACTTCACCGTGACCGGCCACGTCGCCGGCGCGAGCCGGACCCACGTGCGCGGATCCGCCGGGTGGGTCGCGGCCGAGACGACGTCCACTGTGGACATCCAGGCGGTGACCGGGCGGACCGAGCCGATCGACGACGGGCACGGCTTCGGCACCGGTCGCACCAGCATGGTCACCTTCGGCCCGCGCTGGGCGGCGCTGCGCGAACACCGCATCGGCGCACAGGAGGAGCTGGCCACGATCACGGCTCCCGACGCGGCGGCGGGTGACGTCGGCGCGTGGGGGCTGCACCCGGCACTGCTGGACGTCGCGACCGCGTTCGGGCGCGGCCGGGGGAGCGGCACCTACCTGCCGATGAGCTACGGCCGGATCATCGTGCACGACGCGCTCCCGGCGAGTTTCCGCAGCCACCTGCGTTACCGCGACACCGGTGGCGACCAGGTGGTGGCGGCCGACCTCTCGCTGTGCGACGAGACCGGCCGCGTACTCGTCACGATCGAGGACTTCGTGCTGCGCCAGGTCGATCAGGACGCCGTCGGCGGCGGCCTTGCTTCGGTGTCCGCCGTGTCCAATTCGGACAAGACGTCGACCGGGATCCGGCCGGTGGACGGCGCGGAGGCGTTCGTCCGGGCGCTGGCCCCCGGCCTCGGCGGGCAGGTGGTGATCAGCACCCTGCCGGTGCGGGAGCTGATCGAGCGCCGGACCGGCGTCGAGGAATTGGACGAACCCCCCGAGGCGCCGGTGGCGGTGTCGAAGGACGACTACGTCGCCCCGCGCACCGACCTGGAGGCCGAGATCGCCCGCCAGTGGACCGAGCTGCTCGGCGTGGAGAAGATCGGCGTGCACGACGACTTCTTCGCCCTCGGCGGCAACTCGCTGGTCGCCATCCAGCTCATCGCCCAGGTGCGCAAGGCCACCGGCACGCGGCTGGCGATGAAGACGCTGTTCGAAGCGTCCACAGTGGCCACTCTGGTCGAGCGGATCGAGGAGCTGCGCGCCGACAAGGCCGAGGCGCCCGCCGAATCCGCCAGGACCACCATCCCCAAGCTCGAGCGCTGAACCTGTGGCGCGGCCGCGGGAGTGGGGGGGGGGGGGGGGGGGGGGGGGGGGGGGGGAGAAAAACACACACCCCCCCCACCCCCACACCCCCCCCACCACCCCC
>NZ_JBVJCE010000009.1:161371-206903 GCF_055588925.1 Amycolatopsis sp. NPDC041971
ACTAAAAAGCATCAACGCGCCCCCCCCCCCTCCCGGCGCTGTCTAGTCGTTTGGGGGTGGGGGGGTGGTGGGTTTGTTTTTTTTCTCCCCCCCCCCCCCCCCCCCCCCACGACCAACCCGACCCACCACGCCACCACCGGGTTCACCACCAGAGAACTGAGAACAGGAAACCATGAGCGACACGAAGGAATGGACGTTCCCGGCCTCGTTCGGGCAGGAGCGGATCTGGCTGTCCGGTCAGCTCGACCCGGCGTCCCCGGTGTACAACCTGCACTGCCAGGCCCGGCTGGACCGCCCGCTGACCGCGGACCAGTGGCGCGCCGCGCTCGGCGTCATCGTCGGGCGGCACGAGGCGCTGCGCACGTCGTTCCGCATGGACGGCGGCGCGCTCGTACAGGTGGTGCACGCCGAGGTTCCGATCGAGCCCGAGGTGCACGACCTGCGGGACCTGCCCGCCGACGCCCGCGATGACCGGCTCGCCGAACTCGTCGCCGCCGTCTCGCGCGGGGCCATCCCGCTCGACTCGCCGCCGCCGTGGCGGGCCCAGGTGTGCCGCACGGCCGACGACGAGTGGGTGCTCACGTTCGTCGTGCACCACACCGTGTTCGACGCCGCCTCGGTGCTGGTGCTGGGATCCGAGCTCGGCGAGGCGTGCGACGCCGTGTTCGAGGGCCGCAAGCCGAAGCTGCCCGAGCTGTCCATCCAGTACGCGGACTACTCGGCCTGGCAGCGCGGGCAGCTCGAAACGGCCGGTGAACAGCTGGACTACTGGCGGACGCAGCTCGCCGGGCTGCCGCCGGTGCACGGCCTGCCCACCGACCGGCCGCGGCCGTCGGAGCTGACGTTCGCCGGTGACCAGGTGGACTTCACCCTCCCGGACGGACTGATCGACCGGGTCGGTGACCTGAGCCGAGAGCTCTCGGCGTCGCCGTTCATGGTGCTGCTGGCCGGTTACGCGGCACTCCTGTCGCGACTGTCCAGAGTGGACGACGTCGTCGTCGGCGTCCCGGTCGCCGGCCGTGACCTGCCCGAGCTGGCCGACCTGATCGGCATGTTCGTCAACCAGATGGCCGTACGTGTCGACTGTTCGGGCGCACCTGCGTTCACCGAGCTGGTCGGCCGGGTCCGGACCACGCTGCTGGAGGCGATCGACCACAGCCAGGTGCCATTCCAGGCGGTCGCCGAGGCGGCCGTGGCCGAGCGCGATCCCGGTGTGCAGCCGGTATATCAGCTCGGGTTCAACTTCCTGCCCGATTCGGGGCTGGAGCCGATCCGCTCGGCCACCGCGAAGGACGACATCGCGATCGACCTGACCGCCGTGGACGGCAGGCTCGTCTACCGCACCGACCTGTTCGACCGCGAGACCGCCGAAGCCGTGGCCGAGCGGTACCTGCGGTTGCTCGCCGCGGCGCTGGCCGATCCGGCTCAGTCGGTCGCGGACCTGCCGCTGCTGTCGGACGCCGAGCGAGAGCTGGTCCTGACCGGGTGGAACCCGGGGGAACTGTCCACTGTGTCTAAATCGGCCGCGACGACCGTGCCCGCCCGGTTCGAGGCCCAAGTGCGGCGGACCCCGGACGCGCCGGCCGTCGACTTCGGCGGGATTCGCTTGACTTACGGGGAGCTGAACGCGCGAGCCAACCGCGTCGCGCACCGGCTGCGCGATCTGGGCGCCGGCCCCGGCACCGTCGTCGGCGTGTGTGTGCCGAACTCGGCGGACCTGCTGACCGGTGTGCTCGGGGTGCTGAAGAGCGGCGCGGCCTACGTCCCGCTCGACCCGGCCAACCCGGCCTCCCGGCAGGCGCTGATCCTCGCCGACGCGGGCGTCCCGTTCGTGCTGGTCACCGGAGAGTCCACAGTGGACACCAAGATGCTGGCCTTGGACGACCCGGCCGAGTGGTCCGCCGCGGCCACCGAAGACCCCGAACCGGCGGCAGGGCCGGGCGACGTCGCCTATGTGATCTACACGTCGGGTTCGACCGGGAAGCCCAAGGGCGTCGAGGTCGAGCACCGGGCCGTCGACACGTACCTGGCCTGGGCGCGTGAGGCGTATCCCGGCCTGGCCGGACGCGCGTTGCTGCACACGTCGCCGTCGTTCGACCTCACCGTGACGACGCTGCTCGGCACCCTCACCGCCGGGGGCGCGGTGGTCGACGGCGGCCGCCCGACGTTCGTCAAGGCGACCCCGACGCACCTCGCCGTCCTCGCCGAGGAGCTGTTCCCGACGGGTGAGTTGGTACTCGGCGGCGAAGCGCTGACCGCCGAGACCGTCCAGCCGTGGCGGGAACGGCACCCCGGCACGCTCGTCGTCAACGAGTACGGCCCGACCGAGGCCACGGTCGGCTGCGTCGTGCACCGGATCGAACCCGGGGACGAACTGCCGTCCGGACCGGTCCCGATCGGCCGCCCGGTGCCCGGCACCCGCGTGTACGTCCTCGACGAGCGGCGGCGGCCGGTGCCGCCGGGCGTCCCGGGTGAGCTGTACGTCGCCGGGTCGCAGCTCGCCCGCGGCTACCTCGGGCTGCCGGACCAGACCGCCGGGAAGTTCACCGAGGGTCCGCACGGCCGGGTGTACGCGACCGGCGACCTCGTCCGCTGGCGCCGTGACGGCACGCTCGACTACCTCGGCCGCGTCGACGAGCAGGTGAAGCTGCGCGGTTACCGCATCGAGCCCGGCGAGGTCGAAGCGGCGCTGCGCGAGCTGCCGGAGGTGCGGGACGCGGCCGTTGCGGTCCGCGGCGACACACTCGTCGGCTATGTCGTCGGCAGCGCCGAGGGAGTGGCAGAGGCCCTGCGGAAGACGTTGCCGGAATACCTGGTGCCGACCCGGTTCGTGACACTCGACGCGCTGCCGGTGGCGGCCAGCGGCAAACTCGATCGGGCCGCGCTGCCGGATCCCGAACCCGGCGAGGCGCCGGTGTACGTCGCACCCCGGACCGCGGCCGAAGAACTCGTCGCCGAGGTGCTCGGCGACCTGCTCGGCGTCGACGACCTCGGCGCGCACGACGACTTCTTCGCCCGTGGCGGCAACTCGCTGCTGGCGATCCGCGCGATGGCTCGGATCCGCAAACAGGTCGAAGTCGACATCCCGGTGCGGGGGCTGTTCTCTCTCACCACCGTCGCCGGACTCGCCGCCGAGATCGAGCGGCGGCTCGCCGAGGACCTCGACCAGCTCAGCGACGAAGAAATCCAGCGCCAGCTGGCCGAAGGTGAGCTCTCATGACCGCGATCGACGAAGCCGGCAGCGCGGCCGCGCGCCGCGCTCTGCTCGAACGGCGGCTGCGACGGCGCACGGAGCGGGCCGCGACCATCACGCCGCGCCCAGCCGACGCCGTCGTCCCACTGTCCTATCAGCAGGAACGCGTCTGGTTCATGGAGCAGTTCGCGCCGGGCACCGGGTCTTACCACATCCCGGTGCCGATCCGGCTGACCGGCAGACTCGACGTCGCCGCACTTCAGTCCGCTTTGGACACCCTGCCGGCGCGGCACGAGGCGCTGCGGATGCGGTTCCCGGCCGGGGACGACGGACAGCCGACCGTCCACATCGAACCATCGGTCGAGGTCAGTTTGTCCATTGTGGACTCCGGGAGCGAGGAAGCGGCCCGCGCCACCGTCGACGCCGCCGCGGCCGAGGCGTTCGACCTGGCCGCGGGCCCGCTGCTGCGCGCGACCCTGGCCAGGGTGTCCGACGAGGAGCACCTGCTTGTCCTGTGCACGCACCACATCGTGGGCGACGGCTGGTCGGTCGACCTGCTGCTGCGGGACCTCGCCGCGCGGTACCACGCCCTGAGCACCGGCGGCACGGCCGAACTGCCCGCGCTGAGCATCGGGTACGGCGACTTCGCGCACTGGCAGCGCCGCACGCTCACCGGTGGCGAACTCGACCGGCAGCTGGAGCACTGGCGGGCGCAGCTCACCGGGGTCGAGCCCCTGGAGCTGCCCACCGACCGGCCCCGCCCCGCCAAGCAGAGCTTCGACGGCGCGATCCACGAGTTCTTCGTCGAGCGCGACCTCGCCCGTGCCCTCGGCGAGCTGAGCCGCGAGCACGGAGTCACGCTTTTCATGACCCTGCTCGCCGCCTACCAGGTGCTGCTGGCGCGGTATTCGGGCCAGGAGGACTTCGCGATCGGCTCGTCGTCGGCCGGGCGCGGCCTGCCCGAGTTGGAGGGCGTGGCGGGCATGTTCATCAACATGCTGCCCCTGCGTGCCCAGCTGGCAGGCGACCCGACGTTCGCCGAGCTGCTCGAACGCACCAGGCGGCACGTGCTGGACGCGTTCGACCATGCCGACGTCCCGTTCGAGCGGCTGGTGAACGCGCTTGGCGTGCCCCGCGACGTCAGCCGCTCGCCGGTGTTCCAGGCGATGTTCGTGCTGCAGAACTACGAGATGGGCCGGATGGGCGCGGCCGGGGAGTCCGATGTGGACTTCCGCTGGCTGCCGATGGACCTGCCCGCGACCCGGTTCGACTTCGAGTTCCACGCGATCGAGGTCGAAAGCGGGTTGATCGGCAAGTTCGTGCACAACACGGCGCTGTTCACCGCGGACACGGTCGACGGGATGGCCGGGCGGCTGGTCACGCTGCTGCGCTCGATCGTCGCCGACCCGGACCGGCGGCTGTCCGAACTGGACATCCTCGACGCCGGGCAGCGCGAACTCGTCCTGGAGCGCTGGAACGCCACGACGGCCGAGTTCCCGCAGACCACGCTGCACGCGCTCGTCGAGGAGCAGGCAGCTCGGACGCCGGAAGCACCCGCGGTGACCTTCCGCGGCGCGTCGCTGACCTACCGCGAGCTGGAGGAGCGGGCCAACCGGCTCGCGCACCGGCTGCGCGGGCTCGGCGTCGGGCCGGGCGTGCTCACCGGCGTGTTCGCGCAGCGGTCGTTCGAGCTGGTCGTCGCGCTCCTCGGCGTACTGAAAGCCGGTGGCGCGTACGTCCCGCTCGACCCGGAGTACCCGGCCGACCGGCTGGCGTTCATGCTGCGGGACGCTGCCGCGCCCGTCGTGGTGACGCAGGCGGCGTTGCGCGAGACGCTGCCGCCGGGTGACGCGACCGTCGTTGTCGTGGACGACCCTGCCGAAACGGCCGGGCAGCCGGGTACTCCGCCCGAGCCGCTCGCCGGACCGGACGACCCGGCGTACGTCATCTACACCTCTGGCTCGACCGGCCTGCCGAAAGGCGTGCCCAATGGTCACCGCGGCATCGTCAACCGGCTCGACTGGATGCAGCGCGCGTACCACCTCGACGGCACCGATTCGGTGCTGCAGAAGACCCCGGCGGGATTCGACGTGTCGGTCTGGGAGTTCTTCTGGCCGCTGAGCACCGGCGCGCGGCTCGTGCTCGCCGAACCCGGCGGCCACAAGGACGCCGCGTACCTGCGTGAGCTGCTCGCGTCCGAAGGCATCACCACCGCGCACTTCGTGCCGTCGATGCTCACGCTGTTCCTGGCCGAACAAGGTGTCGAGACCTGCACGGCGCTGCGGCGGGTCGTGTGCAGCGGGGAGGAACTGCCACTCGACGCCGCCCGCGAGTTCACCCGGCGGCTGCCGGAGTGCGAGCTGCACAACCTCTACGGCCCGACCGAAGCCGCCATCGACGTCACCGCCTGGCACTGCACGCCCGCCGCGCTCGCCGAGGTCGCGTCGGTGCCGATCGGGGCGCCGATCCAGAACATCCGGATCTACGTACTCGATCCCGCCGGGCGGCCATGCCCGGTCGGCGTGCCCGGCGAACTGCACATCGCCGGCGTCGGCCTGGCCCTCGGGTACCACAACCGTCCGGAGCTGACGGCCGAGCGGTTCGTGCCCGATCCGTTCCACAGTGGACGGATGTACCGCACCGGCGACCTCGCGCACTGGCGCCCGGACGGGACGATCGCGTTCCTGGGCCGGATCGACCACCAGGTCAAGCTGCGCGGCCTGCGCATCGAGCTGGGGGAGATCGAGACGACCTTGCGCGCCCAGCCGGGTGTGCGCGACGCCGCCGTGATCGTCCGCGAGGACACACCGGGGGACAAGCGGCTGGTCGGGTACGTCGTCGGCGACGCCGAGCCCGGCGCGCTGCGGGCGGCGCTCAAGCAGAGCCTCCCGGATTACATGGTGCCCCCGTCGTTCGTTCCGCTCGATGAGCTGCCGCTCACCCCGAACGGCAAGCTCGACCGCAAGGGGCTGCCCGCTCCGGTCGCGTCCCGTGACGCGACCAACGAACTGGTCGCGCCGTCGACCCCGGTCGAGATCCTGCTGGCCGAGATCTGGCGGGACGTGCTCAAGGTGGATGAGCTGGGCGTCGACGACGACTTCTTCGACCTCGGCGGCCACTCGATGCTGGCCACCCAGGTGGTGGCGCGGATCGGCAAGGCGGGCGCCGGTCAGGTCGGCGTCATGGATCTGTTCCAGCACCGCACGATCCGCGAACTGGCGTCCTTCATGGACGGTGACCCCACCGACCGGCCACGCCATCTGCTGTACGAGCTGACCAAGCCGACGACGCGGCGGACGCTGACCTACGTCTGCTTCCCCTACGGCGGCGGCAGCGCGATCGTCTACCAGCCACTGGCCGACGCGCTCCCGGAGGGCTACTCGCTCTACTCGGTCGCCATTCCCGGCCACGACGTCGGACTGTCCGAAGAGGCCTTGCCCTTCGACGACCTGGTCGCGCGGCTGGCCGACGAGATCCTCGACCGCGTCGACGGCCCGCTGGCCATCTACGGCCACTGCGGTGTCGGCAACGCGCTCGCCGTCGCCGTCGCCCGCCTGCTCGAAGAGCGCGGCCGCGAGCTGGAGGTTGTCTACATCGGCGCGATCTTCCCGTTCGCCCGCATGAAAGGTCCGGTGGGCACGCTGCGCACCAGGCTGGAGAAGCTGCGCAGCAACCGGTACTACTCGAACTGGCTCAAGGGCATGGGCGTCGACACCGACGACCTCGACCCGGCGCAGGCCGACCGGATCATCACGAACATGCGCGCCGACAGCCGCGCCGCCGAGGAGTACTTCAGCGGCCTGCTCGACGCCCGCGTGGCCAAGCTGCGCGCGCCGATCGTGTCGGTGGTCGGCTCCGAGGACCCGGTGACCGACTACTACGCCGAGCGGTACCGGGAATGGGAGTTCCTCACCGACACCACCGCGCTCGTGGTGCTCGACCGGGCCGGGCACTTCTTCCTGCGCTACCGGGCCGACGAACTCGCGGAGATCGTCACGCGGGTGCACCCGGCGCTGGACGACCCCGGTGAACTCGACGTCCGGGCCCGCGGCGAAGACGCGGCCTGGGCGGTGCACGAGACCCATCGGGCAGAAGTGGACGAAAAACCCGCCGTGCGGCCGAGTATGGCCCGGTTCGTCACGATCACGATCGGGCAGCTGGTGTCCTCGACCGGCTCGGCGCTGACGTCGTTCGCGGTGCCGATCTGGCTCTACACCCGCACGGGCTCGGTCGCCGACCTCGGCCTGCTGTGGGCACTCGCGCTGCTGTTCGGCGTGCTCGTCCTGCCGGTGGCGGGCGCACTGGTCGACCGCGGCGACCGGCGGCGGATCATGATCGCGGCCAGCAGCGTCGCCGGCGGGATCCAGCTGGCCCTGGCCTTGCTGCTGATCACCGGGCACGTCCAGCTCTGGTTGTTCTACGTGCTGATCCCGCTCGGTTCGGTGGCCGCTTCGTTCCAGCGCATCGCCTATCAGTCGTCGGTGGCGCAGCTGGTGCCGAAGCAGTACCTCGGGCACGCGATGGGCCTCGCGCAGCTGTCCACCGGTTTCGCCCAGCTGCTGATGCCGGTGCTCGCGGCCGGGCTGCTGGCGACGATCCAGCTGTCCGGCATCCTGATCCTGGACATGGCGAGCTACGCGTTCGCGATCGTGGGCCTGCTGCTGGTGCGGTTCCCGGACATGATGGGCTGGCGCCCGCGCGAACCGCTGCTGACGGCGATCGCGGGCGGACTGCGGTATTCGTGGAACCACCGCGGCTTCCGCACGATGCTGCTGTACTTCGCGCTGGCGAACGTCTTCCTCGCACCCGCGCTGGTGCTGGTCTCGCCGCTCGTGCTGTCGTTCGGCTCCGTCACCGACGTCGCGCAGGTGGCGCTGGCCGAGGCCGTCGGCGCGGTGGCGGGCGGGATCGGGATGGCGCTGTGGGGCGGCCCGCGGCACCGGCGGATGGTCGGCGTGCTCGCCGGCAACATCGGCATCGCGCTCGGCAGCCTGGTGATGGGCCTGCGGCCGTCGCTGATCGTCGTCGCGGCCGGGGTGTTCCTCCTGGCCGCCGCGATGTCCGTGTCGCAGGGCATCTACGCGACGCTGGTGCAGGTCAAGGTGCCGCAGCGGTTCCACGGCCGGGTGTTCGCGATCAACCAGACGATCACGTGGTCGACGCTGCCGATCGGGTTCGCCGTGCTGGCTCCGCTGGCCGTCGGCTGGTTCTCGCCGCTACTGGCGCCCGGCGGCGCGCTGACCGGGTCGGCGGGCGCCGTGCTCGGCACCGGCGAGACCCGGGGCATCGGGCTCGCTTATGTCGTCTTCGCGCTGATCCTGCTGCTGATCAACGTGGGCGGGTTCTCGATGCGGCGGCTGCGCCGGTTCGACACCGAGGTGCCCGATTCACTGCCGGACGACCTGGTAGGGGCGCAGGAACGGGAGCGGAAGCTCGCCGGGAAGGAGGCCTCATGAGTACGGCAGTGCTGATCAGGGAGGCCCGCGGGCACTGGGTCGGCGAAGTCGCGCCTGCGATGCGGGCGGCCGGGCACCGCGTGGTGCTGCTCGCCCCGCCGATGGAAGCGGCCGAACGGGCCGCGCTGGACGGCGTGGTGGACGACGTCGTCACACTGGACGACGTCTACGACCCGGAAGCCGTCTCGGCGAAGGTCCGCGAGATCGACGGCGGTGCGTTGGCCGGCATCTTCACCGGCTCGGACGGCGCCATCGCGAACACCGCCCGCGCCGCGGAGCTGCTCGGGGTGGCGCGCTGTCCGGCGTCGGTGTTCGCCTTGTGCGCGAACAAGTTCGCCGTCCGGGAGGCTCTCGCCGCGGCCGGGCTGCCCGGACCCGCGCACGCCCTGATCTCGTCGGCCGCCGAGGCGGCGTCGGTCGCTTCGGCGGTAGGGCTCCCGGCGATCGTCAAACCGGTCAACGGGGCGGGCAGTAATCTTGTCCGCACCGTGTCCACTGTGGATGAACTGGCTGCCGCGTATGAGCTGCTGGCCGCGCGACTGCCCGAGTCGGTGGATCCGCGCTACCACCGTCCACTGGGGACACTGGATCCTTCGGCGACGTTCCTCGTCGAAGGGTTGCTTTCCGGCCCGGAGTACGCGGTGGACGTGCTGGTCCGCGACGGCGTGGCCGAGCCGGTCGAGATCCTCGACAAGCCGCTGATCGACGAGCGGAAGTTCGAGCTGGCGCTGTCGTGCCCGCCCGCCGGGCTCACCGCCGACCGGGCCGAACTGGTCACCGCGGCGGCGGTCGCCGCCGTCCGCGCGCTGGGTCTCGACAACACCTGTGCCCACGTCGAGCTGATCGACGACGTTGACCGAGGCCCGACGATCGTCGAGGTCAACGCGGGCAGGCCCGCCGGGTCGATCATGCCGCTGCTGGCGAAGCTGCGCACCGGCATCGACGTGTTCGCCGAGCTGGCGGCACTCGCGGTGGGCGCTCCGCCGCCGATACGGGAACCCGCGAAACTGCCGATCCCGCTGGGGATGCTGATCCTCTACGCGGCCGGTTCGGGCCGGTTGACCGGCATCGGCGGGCTCGACGAGATCGCCGAGCTGCCCGAGGTGATCGACGTCGTCACCACCGTGTCGCCAGGACAGGTGCTGACCGACGAACAGGAGATCTACGCGGTCAACCTCGTCGTGGCCGGGTTCGCCGATCACGACGACCTCGCCGCCTTGCACGCGGAGGCGAGCAAGCTCGTCCGGCTGGAATTGGAGGACGTGTGAACACCGCGTTCGTGGTCCGGGAGACCGCCGGTCAGTGGATCGCCGATGTCGTGGCCGCCGTGCGCGCGACCGGGCTGGGGGCCGAACTGGTCACCCAGCCTCTGGAACCGGCCGAACAGGCACAGCTGACGGAACTGGTGGACGGCTTCGTTTTCGTCGACGACGTCCGTGACGCCGAAGCCGTGGCCGAGGCGATCGGAGCGCGGACCGCGTGTCCGGCTGGGGTGGTGACCGCCGCCGAGGGGATCATCGCGAGCGTCGCCCGTGCGGCCGAGCTGCTCGGTGTGGCGCGGTGTCCGGCGTCGGTGTTCACCGTGACGCACAACAAGTTCGCGGTCCGGCAGGTGCTGGCCGCAGCCGGGTTGCCGGGGCCGCGCAGCGCATTGATCTCGTCGGCCGCCGAGGCGGAGTCGGTGGCTTCGGCGGTCGGGCTCCCGGCGATCGTCAAGCCGGTGAACGGCGCGGCGAGCAATCTCGTGCGTACTGTGTCCACTGTGGACGAACTGGCGGCCGCGTACCGGCTGCTGGCCGAGCGGTTGCCGTTGTCGGAGGACGCCCGGTACCACCGGCTCATCGGTGGCGGACCGGCGCCGATCGACCCGGTGAAGGTGTTCCTCGTGGAAGGCCTGCTGCGTGGGCCGGAGTTCGCGGTCGACGTCCTGGTGCGTGACGGCGTCGCGGAGCCGGTGGCCGTGGTGGAGAAGCCGCTGATCGACGAGCGCAAGTTCGAACTGGGTATGGTCTGCCCGCCGCTCGAACTGTCCGAAGAGGACACCGAACGGCTGTTCGCGGCGGCGACGGCCGCCGCGCTCGCGCTGGGCCTGGACAACACCTGCGCTCACCTGGAGCTGATCGACGACGCCGAGCTGGGCCCGACGATCGTCGAGGTGAACGCGGGCCGCCCGGCCGGCGGCGCCCAGCCGGTGCTGCTGAAGCTCGCGACCGGTATCGATGTCATCGCCGAAGCCGTGTCTCTGGCACTGGGCACGCCACCGCCCGCGCGAGGTGCGGGCCTGCCGGTGCCGGTGGGCTACCTGATCTTCTACGCCGAGGGCGCCGGGCGGCTGGTCCGTGTCGAGGGCACCGACGAGGTCGCCGATCTGCCCGAGGTGCTGGAGGTCGTCACGATCGTGCGGCCCGGCCAACTGCTCACCGACGACCAGGAGATCTACGCGGTGAACGTGCTCGCCGCGGGGTTCGCCGATCTCGAAGACCTCGCCGCGCTGCACGCCGAGGCCGCCAAGCTGATCCGATTCGAACTGGAGGACTCATGACCGCCGAACTCACGGCGAACCTCGGCAGCGCCCGCAGCGCTAACAACGTCGAGGGCAACGAACACACCAAGCTCACCGTGTACGCGGCCACAGGCCTGGACTGGGTGCGCGCGCACCGCGAAGCGCTGCAGGACCGGCTACGCGAGCACGGCGCGATCCTGCTGCGCGGGATGCCGGCCGACCTGACGATGTTCAACCAGGTCACCGAGGAGATCGGCGGCTCGCTGCTGACTTACACGGAACGGTCGACGCCGCGGTCGGCGGTCTCGGGCAACATCTACACCTCGACGGAGTACCCGCCTGCCGAGTCGATCCCGATGCACAACGAGAACTCGTACTCGGCGCACTGGCCGGCCCGCCTGTTCTTCCTGTGCGACACGGCGGCCGAAACCGGCGGCGCGACGCCGATCGCCGACAGCCGCGCGATGTACCGCCTGCTGCCGTCGGATCTGCGCGAGCGGTTCGCGGGCGGCGTCACCTACGCACGGGCGTTCCGTGAAGGCCTCGGGCTGACCTGGCAGGAGGCGTTCCAGACCGAAGACCGCCAGGTGGTGGCGGACTACTGCACCAGCAACGGGCAGACCTACGAGTGGACCGACGAGGGCCTGCGCACGCGGCACGTGCGTCCTTCCTTCGTCGTGGAACCGCACACCGGCGCGACGGTGTGGTTCAACCAGGCCAACCTGTTCCACGTTTCGAGTCTGGGGGAGGAGGTCAGCGAAGCGCTGCTGGAGCTGTACCCCGAGGAGGACCTGCCTCGCCACGCGCTCTTCGCCGACGGCTCGCCGATTCCGCGGGCGGACCTGGACACGATCAAGGCCACTTACGACGAGGTCAGCTACGCGTTCCCGTGGCAGCCGGGCGACATCATGGTGATCAACAACATGCTGATGGCCCACGGCCGCGAGCCGTTCACGGGCAACCGGCGGACCCTGGTCGCGATGACGTGACCTGACTCAGGGTTCGCCAGTCGCCTTCGAGGCCGAGGTAGTCGACGCGCCGCACCTCGGCGTCGAGTTCGGCCTCGTCCCGCGCCCACACGGGCGGCACCGTCGCGCTGAACGTGGCGGAGCCGCTCTGTGGCACGACCGAGCGTTACTACTGGCCGGTTTTCTCTTCCAGCGTACGGCGTCGAGCGGTCACCTCGTCGGGGTCGTCCCCGAGGACCAGCAGTTGCAAGGTGCTTCGCCTGATCGGATCGTCCGTGTGGCCGGTGTCATGACCGGCGACGATGAGCAGGCCGCCGGCGGCCAATGCCGGGCGTAGCTCGGTGAGCAGGTCGGTGAGGGCGCCGGCGACGGTCAGCTTCACGGACTCGGCGGGGCGGTCGAGGGCGTCGGGGCGGACGGACTGCATCGCCAGCAACGGGATCGAGCCACTGGTGATCCGGAAGTTCAGGTCGAGCACGACCTGCTGGCCGTCCTGGGTTTGGGCGCAGTCAAGGCTGCACAGGCCGCGGTAGCCGACATCGGCCGCCCGCTGGGTGATCGCCAGGCATTCGGTGAGCAGTTCGGCAGGAGGAGAGGCGACCGCACCGAATCTGCCGCCGGAATAGACCCCTATCGCGTCGACGCGTTGTTCGGTCACGGCCAGCAGGCGAGCCCGCGCGTCCGCTCCCACGTAGAACTGCAGGCCCCAGTTGCGCAGGATCTGCAGGTACTCCTCGACGACGAACTCGTTGAGCACATCGGTGAACGCCGGGAGCGTGATCTGCTCGTCGGCCCGGTGCAGATAGACATCGAGGCTGCCGCCGTGCGCGTCGTTGGTCGCGGCCTTGAGCACCCACGACTTCTCCGCCGGTGCCGCCTCCGCGAGTTGCGCGCGGGTCACGACGCTGCGGTGCGCTTGGAAACGTGGTTCGACCAACGTGGTGATGCTGGCTTTGTTGTTCAAGTAGCCGACGAGTTGCGCGCTTTTGAGCGCGCGTTCGTCTGGGCACAGCGCGGTCGGCTGCGGATACTCCATCGACATCAGCAGGCCTTCGGACACCGCTTCGGTCACGCGGGCGGCGAATTCCCTTTCGCTTCGGAACTCGCGCAGGTCCGTGCCGACAGGCAGGCCGCTGTCCCGCAGGTGTGCCAGCAGATCCGGATCCGTGCCACCGGCGCTGCAGATCACCGGCGTGTCGGCCGCGACGGCGATCGGTCGCGCGGAGACTACGTCGCGGCTGTGGCGGTGCCTGTTCACTGGTTCGGCGGCCGCCAGTTCGGGCCGCGCGCAGACGGCGATGCCCGGACCGTACACATCGGTGAGAGAACGAGGAGCGCTGACGGCGTGCGGCAGAACGACTGGAACACTGATGGAGGATCTCCTGTGGAGTGAGTCGGACCGGCCAGAACCGGCTGTGGCGTGCGGGGAAAACGAGGGAGAGACGACAAGGCGTTGGCCGACCGAAGCCTGCGAGCACCAGCACTCGGAATTTCGCCATGACCGGTGCCGTCAACCGTGTCAGGCCTGCCTGCCTGTCCACTGTGGTACGTCTTGACCTGGCGTGTCGGGCAGGCGCGCGTGCCGCCGAGGTCGGAAGCTGTTCACCGGCTCGGCCTCACCTGATCCGAAAATCGGACCCGTTAGCAGGTGGGTAGCCTCGGCGGAGGGCGGCGGAGCCAGGGCTGGCTGTCGTCATGATAGCGGAGGATTCGAAGATAAGCTTATAACCGAGGGCTTCCAGTGACGGAAGTGGTGGCGTTTCTCGCGCTCCGGGCCGGTGCAAGCGTCGTAGAAGCCAGAGTCCAGGTCCTGCTGACGAGTGTCGGGATCGCCCAGCGGCTGCCGACCGATAGGGATTTTGGCGCGGTCTCGCCGTTCGTCAACGCGGTGAGTAGCCGTTCGGTTCGGAATTCCCCTCGTCGGCGACTCGCTCCGCGGCCGTGGTCAGCACCGTGCAGAGTCTGTCCACGTCGAACTCGGTGGTGCGCCAGTTGCTGAACGCCACCCGGACGCCGGGTGTGCCGTGGTACACGGTCGGTGTGACCACGGCCTCGCCACTGCCGGTGACCGCGCGAACCAGGGCGTCGACCCGTTCCTGGGTCGGGTTGTCGGCGAGGGTGCAGCAGACGACGTTGAGGCGGACCGGCGCCAGCAGCCGCAGCCGTGGCTCGCCGGCCAGCCGCTTGCCCAGCCGGGCGGCCAGCGCGGTGGTGCGGTCGACGATCTCTTGGTGTCCCTCCCGGCCGTAGGCGACCAGTGAGAACCACGTGGGCAGCGCTCGCAATCGCCGGGAGTTCTCGGGGGTCAGGTCGGCGTACGCGGGCTCGCCGACCGCCGGCGGCAGGTAGGCCGCGACGTTCTTGAACGCCGCGAACTGGAGGTCGCGGCGCCGGGTGAACTGCACCGCGGCGTCGTACGGGACGTTCAGCCACTTGTGCAGGTCCACGCAGACCGAGTCGGCTTCCGCGAGGCCGTCGACCAGTTCGCGGTGCCGGGGTGACAGAGCCGCGAAGGCGCCGAAAGCACCGTCCACGTGCAGCCAGAACGGGAACCGCTCCTTCAGCGCCGCGATCGCGCGCAGGTCGTCGAAGTCCACGGTGTTCACCGTGCCGGCGTTGGCGACCACGATGGCGGGTTGTCCGTCCAGCGCCGCGAGGGCTTCGGCGAGGCGGTCGACATCCACCGCCTCCCGCTCGGGCAGCGCGGGTACCAGGGTCAGCTGGTCCCTGCCGATGCCCAACATGGACAGTGCTTTGTAGACACTCGAGTGCGGGGTGGCCGAGAGCACCGGGATCGGGCCGAGCGCGCGGACGCCGGCGTGGGTCACCGAGATGCCGGCTTGTTCGCCGAGCCATTCCCTGGCCACCGCGAGGCCGACGAAGTTCGACATCGTGGCACAAGTGACGAATGCGCCGTGGTGTTCAGTGCCCAGGCCGAACAGTTCCGCGAGCCAGCCGGTCGTCTCGCGTTCCAAGTCGACCGCGGCCGAGTCTCCTCCGGAGGCCGCGTTCTGATCATACGCGCTGGTCAGCCAGTCCCCGGCCACCGAGGCAGGGGTGGCGCCGCCGGTGACGAACCCGAAGTACCTCGGGCCGGCGCTGCCGGAGAACCACGGTGCCCAGCGTTCCTCGAACCGGGTCAGCGCGCCGGCCGTGCCGATCCCGGCCACGGGCGTCGGCGCGGCACCGACCTCGGGTGCTCGCGCGGCGACCGGACGCGTGTCCAGGCTCGTGAGCGCACGTTCGGCCGCGTCCCGGGTGGCCATCAGCAATTCGGACAGGTCGGTCAGGTCATCGGTGAGCTTGGGATACATCGGTCATCTCCGGGTTCAGCGGGTGAGGGCGTCGGCGAGGCGGTCGAGCGCGGTGCTGAAGTCGGCGGCCGGAAGGTGGCCGAAGCCAAGCCGGAACACCCTGTCGTGCTCGCCGAACCATGAGCCGCGCGCGACGCGGGTGTCGCTCTTGACGAGCCGGGCGTAGAACGTGGCGACCGCGTCGTCGTGCGGGAACAGGTTGGCGGGCAGACGTAGGCAGCACATGGCGCCGCCGTCCGGGCGGACGATCTCCACGGCCTCGTTCTGTGCCCAGTCGACCAGTTCGGCGAGCGCTCGGCCCAGCCGCTCGGCGCGGGGAGCGAGAATTTCCTTTCGCCGGCGGAGGACATGTACGGCCAGGAACTCGTCGACGGTGGAGCAGGCGATGGTGGTGTGGAACTTGGCTTGGCGGAGCCGTTCGTACAGTTCGGGGTCGGTGGTGGTCAGCCAGCCGATGCGCAGGCCGGGCGCGCCGTGCGCTTTGGAGAGCGAGGAGCAGGTGACGAGCTGTGGCGACATGGCTGCGGCCGACCAGGGTGTCGGGTCGTCGTCGTAGGTGGACTCGCGGTAGGTCTCGTCGAGCAGCACGACCGCCTCCGGTGCGCGATCCCGCACGACGGCGAGCAGCCCGCGCAGCTCGTCGTCGGTGAAACGGACACCGGAAGGATTCTGCGGTGAGGCCAGCGACACCAGCCGGGTGCGGGGGGTGAGCGCGTCGGCGACCGTGTCCAGTGCCAGCCGGTAACCGTCGTCGAACGACAACGGCACTACGTCCACCCGCGCACCGAGTCCTTCCGGGACGGTTCGCGCAGGCGGAAAGCACGGCGTGACAAGGAGGACCCGATCACCCGGGACGCAGGTGGCCTGCGCGAGCAGGAACATCGCCTCGATCGCGCCGACCGTCACCAGCACCTGTTCGGCGTTCACCCCGGCACCCGCGGCGATCAGCTCGCGCAGCTCGGCGTCACCGCGTGAGGTGCCGTAGCCGAGTGCCATGTCCGCGAGCTCGCCAGGGCCGGCCAGATCAGCGACCCGCAGCGGCGGGCAGGTGCTTTCGGCCAGGTCGTAGCGCACCGAGCTGTCGATCAGGCTGGTCATGGAGCTGGGTGTGAAGGTGGTCATGGCGTCCATGATCGAAGCAAGCCCGCTGTCGTGGCAGAGCCAATGCCGCTAAATTGGTTTGCTGATGGAGCCAACTGGGTTGAACGAGCGCCTCGGTCGCTGGTCATCGGGCCGCGGACCGCTGTATGTCCTGCTCGCGGCGCGGATGCGCACGCTGATCGATGACGGTGAGCTACCACCGGGCTCGCGACTGCCACCGGACCGCGCGCTGGCCTCGGCGCTGGCGGTCGGCCGCAGCACGGTCGTCGCGGCGTACGACCAGCTGGCGGTGGAGGGCCGCATCGTACGTCGGCAGGGCAGTGGCACCAGGGTCGCCGGAGCCGCCCCGACCCCGCTCCGGTCCACCACGGACGCGCCGGCGTTCCTGCACCTGTTCGAACCGAAGGACGGGGTGATCATGCTGGCGTGCGCCGCACCGGCCGGCCCACCCGCGGAGCTGATCGAGGCGTATACCCGGATCCTGCCGCAGCTGGCGGCCACCACGGACGACATCGGCTACCACCCGATGGGACACATCGCGCTGCGCCGCGCGATCGCCGAGCGCTACCGGCAGCGTGGCGTGCCCACGACGTCGGACCAGGTGCTGGTCACCGCCGGCGGGCAGCAGGCACTGTCACTGCTGGCACGTGCGCTGCTCCGGCCCGGCGACCGGGTGCTGGTGGAGACCCCGACCTATCACGGTGCGCTGGAAGCGTTCCGGGCGGAGGGCGCCGTGCTGCGTGGGACGCCCGTCGGGCTCACCGGATTCGCGGATGCCTCGGCCGAACACCGTCCCGTGCTCGCCTACACGATCGCGACTCACCACAATCCCACCGGGGCGGTGATCCCCGCGTTGCGACGGCGGCGACTGGTGGAGACCGCGGTCGCCGCCGGTGTCGTGCTTGTCGACGACGAGGTACTCGCCGATCTCGGCTTCCCAGGCGAATCGACACCGCCGCCGTTGGCCGCCTACAACGACCAGGTGATCACGATCGGGTCGCTCAGCAAGGTCGCCTGGGGCGGCCTGCGTATCGGTTGGGTACGGGCACCGGCTCGAGTTGTCGCACGACTGGCGCGGCTGCGGGTAGTGCACGACCTCGGCGGCAACATCCCCGCGCAGCTGGCCGCCGTCGACCTGTTCTCACGCCTGGACACGCTCCAGCGTCGCGGCGCCGCAGAGCGACAGGCCCGCCACGACCACCTCCGTACCGAGCTCGCCCGGCACCTGCCGGACTGGCACGTGCCTGCCGTGCCCGGAGGCCAGACCCTGTGGGTTCGGCTGCCGCACGGCGACGGGACGTCATTCACCCAGACCGCTCTGCGCCACGGCGTCGCGGTGCTCCCGGGCACCGGGCTCGACGCCGAGGGAGGCAGCACGGACTATCTGCGACTCCACTTCCTCGCAACGCCGGACGACCTGACCGAAGCCGTCCAACGCCTGACCGCTGCCTGGCGTGGCTATCGCCCGCAGCCCGACCGGGTTCCCTCGATGCCGACCCTGGCGATCTGATCCAGCACGACACCCCACCGGCACCGGCAGATCGTTCTGCCGTCCTCACCGCACCCAGCCACCGCGTCCTCCATTCGCAGTGCTGGAAACCGCCGTTCGTCAGCCGCGCTCGTAGCTCGCGCCGGACTTGTCCCTGCGCAGCATGCCCTCGTCCACCAGGGCGCGGCGCAGGGTCACCCAGTCGTCGAACCACTCGCCGCAAATCGCGTTGACCTTGGCTTCGGGATAGGACACGCCGGGTTCGAACGAGTCGCTCACCACCTCCAGCACCCGGCTTCGCACTGTCTTGTCGCCAGGGATGGAGGTGAGGCGGCCGCGCCGGAAGTAGGCGCCTGCTCCGTCTCCGCCGGCTCGCCCGGCGAGCCTGGCTTCCGCTTGGACGGCCAGCTGGAAGGTGTCGTCGATCAGACCGCAGACGTGCTTTTCAGGGTCGAAAGAAGCGATTCTGACGTTCGCCAGCTTCTGCAAAGCCACGGCGGCGGCCGGTGGGCGCAGCCCGGCACGGTCGGCGACTTCGGCCACAGTCGTCGCACCGAGGGCGAGGGCCGCGTAGGCGGCGCGCCGGTCGTTCTGGGCGAGCGCGCCCACCAGATCGCGGCAGGAGGGCTGAGGCGGGTCCGCGAGGGGGGTGTTCATGGTGTCCGTTCCGGTTGTCGTTCGGGCACCGGCAGGGGAGAAGGAACCGCGGATGCGACTCCCCGGATGCTCGCCTCTGCTTGCCGCCCAGTTCGCTGCTCGGTGCCGGTGGCGTCGCCCGTCATGCGGCCGCTTCGGAGCGTGGGTCGATCGGTGTGAGCACGCCGAGGCGGTCCTCGATCTCCTGGGCAGCGGCCAGGCACAGATCCTCCCGGAACGCGCGTCCGACGATCTGCACGCCGGACGGCAGTCCGTGAGTCACTCCGGTCGGCACCGCCACCCCGGGGACGCCCACGAAGCTGGTCACCGTGCACAGGCGCATACCCGCGCCGACTCGTTCCCTTCCGGCGTCGTCGCGTGACTCCAGCCCCGGCTCGACGGGCGGCTCGGTGAACACCGGTCCGAGCAGCAGCGGGTACTCGTCGAGGAACTCCGCCCAGGAACGGCGGATGCCCAGCCACACTCCCATCAGCTTCATGAACTCCGCGGCTGTCGCGGGCTGAGTCTTCTCCATCGCCATCCCGATGTAGCGGTCTCCACCCTCGCCGAGCAGGGTCCGTACCACCGGCCAGGTCTCGGCGAATTCGGTCACGGTGATCCGGCCGTACGTCTCGAGTGCCTCGGCCAGCCGGGGAACGTCCGGCACCTCCCGCACGTCGTACCCGGCGTCCCGCAGCGCGTCGGCCGCGGCGGCGACAGCCCCACGGACCGACGGGTGGACGCCGTGGCCGCCGGGGTCGGCGACGACCGCGACCCTCATCCGGCCCGGCACCGGCTCACCGTCAAGGGGCACCGGCACGGCCCGCGGGTCCCGCGGATCGGTTCCGGCCAGCGCCTCGTATGCCAATCGCAGGTCGGCGACCCGGCGGGCCAGCGGCCCGTCGGTGACCAGCATTTGTGAAGCCGGTCCAGGGTCGTCCTGGCCGAGGATGCGGGGGTCGGCGGGGAATCGCCCGGCGGTCGGCTTCAACCCCGCCACGCCGCAGAACGAAGCCGGGATCCGTACCGATCCGCCGGAGTCGTTGCCGAGCCCGAGCGCGGCCATGCCGGTGGCCACGGCCGCCCCGTCGCCACCGCTGCTGCCCCCTGGGGTGCGGCTCGGGTCCCAGGGGTTGACGGTGTCGCCGAACAACTCGCTGCGCGAGTGCATCCCCGCCAGAATCAGGGTGGGCATGTTGCTGTGGCCGATGGGGATGGCCCCGGCCGCACGGAGCCGAGCCACCGGCAGCGCGTCCGCGGGGGCCACCATGTCGCGGAAACGCGCCACTCCGAACGTGGTCGGCACACCTTCGACAGCGGTGGACTCCTTGACCGTGAACGGCACGCCGGCCAGGGGCCCGAGGTCCTCGCCCGAGGCCCTCCGCCGGTCCAGCCGCGCGGCGGCGTCGCGGGCACGTTCGGCCATGAGCTGGGTGACGGCGTTGACCCGCGGGTTGACTTCGGCGATGCGTTCCAGATGGCTGTCGATCAGTTCGACCGCCGATATCCCTCCGTCTCGGACAGCCTTCGCCTGAACGGCCGCCGGCGACTTCCACAAGGCGTCTTGCATGATCTTCGCGTTCCCGTCCCTAGGTCGACGTGCTGGTATCGGCACCATACACCGGTTCCGATACGCTGGTATCGGAATAAGGAGGTGACCGCACATGCCCAAGCAGGTGGACTACGAAGGCCGCCGCCGTCAGATCGCCGAAGCCGTTTGTGTCCTTTCCGACGAACACGGACCCGAGGGGGTGACGATGCGCGACGTCGCCGCCCGCGCGCAGGTTTCCCTGGGTGCCGTTCAGCGCTGCTTCCGCAGCAAGGAAGAAATGCTTCTGTTCGCCGTCGACCATGTCGGCGAGCGCCTCATCGAACGCGTCCGCGACCGGCTGGCCCGGAACCCGGGCCAGCCGGCCGCCGCCGCACTGGCCGGCGTGGCCGCCGAGATCGCCCTGCTTGGCGAAGAACACCGCGCCGAAGCACGGATCTGGCTCGCGTTCCTTGCCCAGGCGGCCGTCAACGAGCCGCTCGCCGGGCCGTTGAGAACCAGCTACGCGGCCCTCGAGGACCTCCTCGCGCGCCTCATCGCGGCGGTCGCAGCCGAGAGCGGTCCGGCCGATGAAGACGTCGTCCCGCCCGATCCGCGGCGTGCGGCTCGCACCCTGCTCGCCCTCGCCGACGGCCTCACCGGCCACGTGCTCATCGGCCACCTGACCGCGGAAACGGCCGAGGAGGTCCTGCACGCGCATGTGGCCGGCCTTTGTGAGCGCCTCTGACGCTCATGAGGATCCTTTGATCCCGTCAAGTCGCGAACCTGCTCACCGACTGGCCTCGAACGCGGCGTGGGCTGGGTGCGGTAGCAGGTGTGAGAGCAACAACTTGATCACCAGGAGCGGCACCACCCAGGCCAGCACGGCGGTCGGCGGCAGGACGGCGGTGCATACGGCGATCAGGCCCACGGCCGACGCGAAGGCGACGGGCTGACGGAAGGCGTCGGGGGCGAGGATCACGAGAACGGCGGCGAGCACCGTCCCCGCATAGGCGGCGATCGCCGTCGCCCACGGCATCCCGGGCAGGACGAACGCGAGTACCAGCGTATGGATGTGTGCGGCGACGAACCCGAGCGCCGACCATCGCGGGGATCCGGATGCGTGAAACCGACGCGAGCCCGATGGCGTCGCGTTCACCACCGCGCCTCCGAAGAGGTCGAAACCGACCAGGACGAGGATGATCGCCGGGAGTGCCGGCAGCGCCACGGCAACGGCCAAGGCCCCGGCGAACACCGCGCCGAGAACCCCGGCGCCATAGCCGAGCAGCCGCTCGATCGAAGTCGCCCCGGGGGCGATCAAGGTCTGGTCCGCGCGGTCGATCCATGAACGTAATACCGCCATCGGCGCTTCCTCCGGTGCCTACTTGTCCTTTGGTGAATACTTAGTCACTATGGTAACCATGTATTCACCCGAGGATCGAACGGCGAAGGCGATCATCAGGGACACCGCCGTCGAACTGTTCGGCCGTCACGGTGTCGATGCCGTACCGCTTCGGAACGTCGCCGTCCAGGCCGAAGTGTCCCAAGCGCTCATCATCAAGCATTACGGCTCGCGGGACGGACTGATCGCGGCGGCCGACGAACACGTCTTAGGCGTCACAGAACGGTTACTGCACGGCGTAGCGATCGAGTCCGGCGGAGACTTCGGCCTTGACGCGATGGGGGCACCGATCTCTCGGCTGCTCGGCACCTCGAGCATAGGCCCGTACCTGGCAAAACTGCTGACGGGAGAAGGTGACCGTTCTCGACACGCATTCGAGCGACTCACTGAGTTCGCACGCGGCCTCATCGAGCAACTGGCCGAGGCCGGAATGGTCGCTTCGGGAGTCGACCGAGACGACCTCGCGGTGATCCTTCTCGTCCACGACCTGTCCATACTCATCCTGCGCGCTCGCATCACCGAAGCATTCGGCGTCGACCCACTCGATGGCACGGGCATGGAGCGTCTGGCGTGTATCGCCAAGGATCTTTATTCGGGCAAGGCACTGACCGCTCGATGAAGGGGCTCGCCTTTGTCGATGGGCACCGGGCCTGTCCCATTCCTCACCGGAGCAGGCCGCTTCGGTAGGCGAGGACGGCCGCGTGCACTCGGTTGTCGACATCGAGAGTGTCGAATAGTGCGGATACGTACTGCTTCACGGTGCCTTCGGACAAGTGCATCGCGTCAGCGATCTGAGCGTTCGAACGACCGTCGCCGATGTGGGTGAGGAGCTCGATCTGGCGCGACGTAAGCATGTTCGTGATATCCATGCGCGCCTTCGCGGCGTGGAGACCAGCTCGTTCGCGGGTCGCGAGCCAGCGCGCCACGCGAGGCGAGAAAGCGCCGCCTCCTTGCGCCAGTGCCCGGACACCGCCGATGAGCTGTTGGGGCTCGTCTGACTTGAGCAGGAAACCAAGTGCGCCCGCGCCGATCGCGTCGGCGATGAGCTCCTCGTCGGAGAACGTGGTCAGCATGGCGATCGGGAGCCGGGGCCGCCGCCGCCGGATCTCTCGAAGAGCCTGAATGCCATCGAGACGAGGCATTTGAATGTCGAGAAGCGCGACATCGATGCGCTTGGCGACAGCTGCGTTGATCGCTTCGTGACCGCTGGCGGCCTGCGCGGTGACCGAGATGTCCTGATCGGAGACCAGGATCCCGGCTATGCCAGCTCGCACGAGATGGTCGTCATCGGCGATGAGGATACGGATCGGCTGTGTGCTCGCTCCGTCGTCAGCGGTCATGGCGCGGCCACCGTCGCGGTTCTGGTGACTCGGCTTGATGCGAAGCAGACGGCATAGACGTCGACGCGTTCGAAGAAACTCACCTCGGCTTCGAAGTAGAGGCAGTCTTCGTCCGGTCGGGCAGGGAACTCGTCCCGAGGCGGGTCGAGCAGTTCGAGGGAGGGAAGAGCCTGTTCGATCACCGCCCTGTCGTCGCCGATCGCGATCTCGGCGAATTGTGCGCTGCTCATCACGGACAGCGTGTTGGCGAGCACGAAGTATTTGATCGCCACGCACGCGAGCGCGCTCACGATCGCCACCGTTGGTCCCACCACGGCTCGAGTGGCTTGTAATCGAATCTTCGCCGCGGTGGCTTCCGCGGCAACGATTTCGTCGTGACGGGGCGCGCTGTCGGTGGTCGGCCGTGCCTGAAGGGGGAGGGTGAGGGTGAGGGTGAACATGTCCGGGCTCTCCTGGACGGTCAGGTCACCGCCCAACATCGCGGCCCGATGACGAAGGCTGACCAGGCCGAATCCAGATCCGGACCCGCTGGACTCGATTGTCCGTTCAGACAAGCGATTGCACAGCTGAACGACGACGTCCTCGTCGGAGAGCGTGACAAGAATCTTCACAAGCTGCGCGGGCGCGTGTTTGGCGGCGTTGGTGAGCCCCTCCTGAATCACGCGAGCGACGGCGTTGGCTGCTCCGTCACTGAGCCGGTCGTCCCATTCACTCTCAATGCGCGCATCGACCAGCATGCCCGCTTTACGCGCACCCTCGACCGCGTCATCGATCGTCAGCGGCGTCCACGCCGCCACCGCGTCGTCGGACTGGCGCAGCAGCCGGACTGCGAGTCCGAGTTCGTCTGCCGCCTCCGCCGCCATCCGCCGGACACCTGCGACCTCCGCCCGATCGACGGCCGTGAGTGAACGGGCGAGCGAAAGCCGCCCCAACCGGACAGCCATCAGCGTAAGGGTGTGACCGAGCCCGTCGTGCATCTCGGCGGCGAGCACCATCCGCTCCCGTTGCCGAGCGGCACGGATCTCGCTCGCACGCCGCCGTGACTCGGCCTCAGCGAACTGCCACCCCCGCCGCCGGAAGTCGCGCCGCTGCCGCAGAGCGCGTCGTAACGTTAGCGGCCCCGCCAGCGTCAACGCGGTGAGCAGGCCAAAGATCACCCCCTGGAGGGCATCCTCGACCCGCGGTCCTGGAAGCCGAATAACCGTGGCCGCCGACACCGACCCCACAACGACCGCGAGCACCCTCGCGTCGGGTGTCGTGAGCGCCAGCACCAGGGCGGCGACCGCGACGATGCCCAAAACCGGTGCGGGCGCATCGACCAGCCAGTTCGTGGAAGCGCCTGCACAGATCGAGGCCAGGCAAGCCGCGGCGGTCCGCCTGCCGCCACCTATGACGCGGTCATCGAAGTCGTCCCCCATGCCGGTCAACGCAGGTACACGACCTCGCCCAGGTGAACTGACGATCGTCAGTCGAGAAGCAGGCGATCGCGAGTGCCGACGCCGGCCCGGCGGATCTACGGTCGTGTTCATGATCGATCTCCTTCGCTCCTTCCTCGAACAAGCCAGCGGCCATGTCGCGCTCCTGCTGGTCTGCGTCCTGCTGTTCGCGGCCGTCGACGCGGCGCTCGGTGTCGGAGCGGTCTTCCCGGGAGAGACCGGCGTCGTCTTGGTGACGATCGCCCTGACCCCGCGCGTCGAACTCATCGCACTCGCCGTGGTCGCAGGCGCCCTGGGCGCCTTCATCGGAGACCACATCGGGTTCGCGGTCGGCCGCACTCTCGGTCCACGGCTCGGCGACACCAGACTGATCAAACGTCTCGGAAGCCGCCGGTGGGAGAGGGCCCGCGTTCAGGTGGCGGGCCGTTTTTGGCTCGTGATCATCGCGCGGCTGCTCCCGGGTATCCGCACCTTCGTCGCCGCGGCGGCGGGGGCGTCGACGATGCCCTATCGCAGGTTCGCCGCGGCATGCGGCATCGCCGCGGTCCTGTGGGCGACGATCTGGGTGGTCGGTGCGGCGACCATCGGAAACGCGCTGCTCGACGTCGTCGACCGATACACGCTCCCGTCACTGGCGATCGGGGCGGTCGCCATAACTTGTTCGCTGCTCCTCCGTCACCATCACAGGCAGAGCCGAGAATGACATCACCCCGGACAGCCACTCTCCGACGCCTCGAGCGACGGCGCGTGTCGGCGGGCGGCGTCAGTCCTGCCGCGGCGGGGCGCCACCGTACGTGCGGATCTTGTACTCGGTGGCCTCCATGGCGATGGCGAGCTCGTGCAGCCGCCGCTGGATACGATCGCGTTGCTCGAGCATCATGCGACTACGCTCCGGGATCGTGCTCTCGCCTTGCTCGACCAGCGCGACGTAGTGCTTGAGGTCCTGCATCGACATGCCCGAGACACGCATCCGAGCCAGGAACACCAGGCGTCGCAAGTCAGACACCGAATACATCCGGTAGCCGGACGAGTTGCGCGTGGGCCGGACGAGCTCCTCCCGCTCGTAGTACCGCAGGGTGTGCGGAGACAGGCCGATGATCTTGGACGCTTTGGCAACGGTGACGGGCGTCGCCGACGTGTCCAGGCTGGAATCGTCCAGGAGTTCGTGCAGTCTGTCGATCATGGTGACCGAGTGATCGCCCGAGGAAGCGAGCAGTCGTTCGAGGATCGTGTCGGTCGCTATGTTCACCATCGTAAGTGTCCTCAGAAAGCCCGGACCGACGGCGGCATACCGGGGAAGTCGGCGGACTCGCTGGTCTCCGCCCACGTGCGCACCCCTTCGAGCGCGGTCGTGTACGCGCGAGTGAGATTGCGTACGGCCTCTGCTCCGAGGGGGAGTCGCAGGGGCGGATGCTCGGCATCCAGCACTCGGCGGATGGCGTCGGCACCGCGCACCGGATCGCCCTCTTGGTTGCCGTCCGCATCGGTCATATTGGTGCGGATGCCGCCGGTGACCTCGTCGTAGGCACGGTTACGCGGCGCGGTTCCGAGCACTCCGCCGGCGTTGAACTCGGTGCGGAAACGGCTGGGCTCCACGATCAGCACCTGGATCCCGAACGGCTTGACCTCTCCCGCCAGCGCTTCCGACCATCCCTCCAACGCGAATTTCCCCGCCGAATAGCTGCCGACCGCCGGGAACGACATCCGCCCGCCCTGGCTGCTCATCTGCACGATCGCCCCCGACCCCGCCTGCCGCATGTGTGGCAACACGGCGCGGACATACGCCGCAGGACCGAACAAATGCTGGTCGAGCATGTCGCGCAACTGCGCGTCCGTGATCTCTTCGGCGGCACCGACCTGACCGGCGCCGGCGTTGTTCACGAGGACATCCACCCGGCCGAACGTCTCGACAGTTCGCTTCACAACCACGGCGGCGCCCTCTGTGTCCCGGACGTCGTGCTCGAGCGCCAGAAACCGGTCACCGTGCTTGGCCCGCAGCGCATCGAACCGTCCCGTACGCCGAGCGGTCCCGACCACGCATTCGCCCGCCTCCAATGCCGCGTCGGCCAAAGCCAGCCCCAAGCCCGACGACGCTCCAGTGATGATCCATGTCTTCGTACCGCTGATCGTCTTCACAGCGTTGACGTTAAACGTTCGAGTGCGCTCGAAGGCAAGCTCGACGAAGGAATTGTCGTGCCCGGGGTCAATGTTTCCGACATGTCCCGACAGAGCTCCTGGTTCATGGTCCGGTGGCGACGATGTTCATGCCGCATGGTTCCCGTCGGTGAGGGAGACGCGCCCGTTCGCCCGCTCGGTCCAGGGGGTCGTGAGGTCGGACATGATCACCTGACGAGGAACCGCTCACCGGTCCTTCACTACCCTCCGAGGCGCCCCCTGGTGACAGCGGGACCACCGTGACAGCCACGGCAGCCGCATCCCAGTACATGAAGGCCCCCTTCCCTGCGTCTAGGTACAGGAAGGGGGCCTTCATGTACCTCACCCGACATCAGGCCGCAGGTCACGCGGTAGGTACCTGTTAGAGCCCGAATCGCCGCTCACGACAGGCGGTCTGGATGACTCCCGGTTATGCGGGCAGGTCGTTGATCCATTCCGCGGTGATCTTGGCGCCGGGTGAGCCGGCTATCTTGTTCAGCCCGCCCTCCATGTCGACGAACACCGACGTCCCGTTGACCCTGCCGGTTGCCGGGTCGACCACGAAGCGCTGGTCGTCGGGCAGCAGCAGACCTTGGCCGCCGGGTTGGTCACCGAGGCTCCGGACGCCTGGATACGCGGCAAGTGCGCGGAACGCCGCAGCCCGGACCGCGGGCGGGGCGGGCAGTGTCGAGGCCAGCGAAATCAACGACAGGAATGCCGCATCTTTCCGGTCGGCCGCGGTGAGCGGGCCCGCACTCGTACGCGCGGTCGAGTGTGTCAGTGCTTCGGCGATCCATGCCGTCAAAGCGTCCGGGCTCGTGGGTAGGCCACGCAGTTGCTCGAGGGTGAGATCGACGCCGACCAGCGAGAACGGTTTCGCCTGGGGTGGCTCCAACGCGATGACCTGGTTGCCGGATTTCGCACCCCGGAACCACCTCTTGCCGTCGGCCTTGACCCAATATTCGTAGGTGATGGTCGGGGTCGTCACGTGGACGTGCCAGTAAGTGCCCACCCCATCGGGTGTGCGTTCGGCCACGGTGGCAGCCGCGAGCAGAATCTCCTGGCCGGTGACCGTCTTGGCGACAATCGGGACCTGTGACCCCGCCAACGGGGGGCCGCCTGCCAGGGGGCCGGGCACGAGGACGAACACCGCGGCGGCGGCGGCCGCCGCCGCGGTGACCCCCGATCCAGCGACCAGCCATCCGATCCGCTTGCGGGGCTTGGAGACGCCACGCAAATGGTTCTGCAGGCGGTGCCGACTGCGGTCGATCACCTCCTGGGACGGCTCGTCACAGACCAACGCGGTGCGCAGTAGATCCAGGTCATTCATCGTGAACCTCCGGGGAAAGGGCGGTGTTGAGCTTCTTGCGGGCCCGGTTGATCCGGGAGCCGACGGTGCCTGAGGAGATGCCGAGCGCCGAGGCCACTTCCTCATAGCCGAGCTGCCCGACCGCGACGAGCAGCAGCACGTCACGTTCTCCCGGCGACAGCCGAGACAACGCCACTGCGAGTTCTGGAGCCAGTCGCCGTGCGGCCACGGAGGCGACTACTCGACTCTCGTGTCCCTCGGCGTCCGGAGCTGGAGCGATCCGAGCCAGCGCCCGATAGCGGCGCGCTTCCTGGCGGCGATGTCTGGCCACCAGGTTCGTGGCGATGCCGAACAACCAGACGCGCAGGTCACCACGTTCGGCGTCGTACGTGCTCCGACGGTCGAACGCGACCAGAAACGTTTCGGATGCGACGTCCTCCGCGGCCTGAGCGCCCAGGCGAGCGGCCACATACCGAAAGATGAGCGCGAAGTAGCGGTCGTGCACTTCGGTGAAGGACTCCGGATCCCGGAGTAAACGGGCGCCAAGGTCGACCCCGCTCACGCCTGCCTCGACTGTCCTGTGCCCCGCCTCTGTCATGGGGTCCTTCCGGTTGGGGGCCTGCTTACACCACTACTTCACCGAAGTCGGGTTTCTTCTTCCCGCCTGCGAGCGTGGGTTGGTCGCCTGCCGGGCGGTGGACTCCGAACCGTCGGTCGTCAGTGCCTCTGCCGTCCGGTTCGATCTGTTCTACGTCCAGGCTGGACTCTGCACCGTGCTGGTCGGCCGGCTAGGCGGGGAGGTCGACGCGGAAGTCACCGCCGACGCTGCGGCCCGTCTCTTCGTGCCCACTCGGCCACCGCCGGGACCGTCCTGTTCGAGACAGACCGGCGATCAGGCAGCGCCATCGTGTTGGCCGCAACGCCACTGTCCGGCCGGATTCGGGATCGAGACCGCCGTACGCTTGCCGGGTCGCTGAGAGGTTCGTCCGCACTTTCAGGGCCGCAGTCACCGACCGGTTGCCGATCACGGGGGGCATCCGCGGGTCGTGCTGGACAGGTATGTCGATCATTACAACGGGCGTCGTCCTCATCGAGGCCGCGACTTCTTCTTCACGCGCGCCTGGCGATAATCAATGCGGATGTTATGCCTGCAAATGGACGAGCCGGTTCCGGTCAACGGACTAGATTCGATCCGTTCGGTGAACCGGAAATCTGTTCCGCGTCGATGATCGGCCCGATTCGGGACGCGAAGTCTGCATGGTGGGATTCGTTCCCGGTGCGGGGTGACGTCGCCGGAATCGGCAGAATCCGCCCGGTCTTGAACGATTCTATCGGTGGCAAAGAATGATCGAACTGCCGGGGACCTATGTCGAAACTTTTGAAATTCGCCCGAAAGGGCCTGCTGGTTGGAAAGTCTTGCGCCCCCCGTGGTTCTCGGTCATAGTCGTTGGGCAACTGGCGATGGGGGAAGTTCGATGATGAATCATGCCCGGTCAAGGTGGTCGCCGAAGGCCCTGGGGAATGTCCGAAGTGGACTGATAGTCGGTATCGGTTTGGCATTGGGAGTCGCTCTCGCGCCCGCGACGGCTGAAGCCACGACCGAAGTGATCGTGCGTGAAGGTAAAACCCAGCCCGTTTTTTCGTACGCCGACGCGGTACGCGAAACGGTGTACGTCGAGACTCCGGTGGACAGTGACGCCGACGGCCGGAAAGATCGTGTCGCCGCTTATGTTACCCGGCCCAAGGAAACGCGGCAGGGTCTCAAGGTCGCGTCGATCGTGGAAGCCAGCCCCTATTTCGGTGGACTGGTCGACGCGCCGTATCACCCGGTGGACGTCACCGACGTGCCCCGGTTGTCCCCGTGGTCGCCGCCGTCCGGGCCATGGCCCGGGGTGGACTACGCACGCACCAACTATGACAATTACTTCGTCTCTCGCGGCTACGCGGTCCTTTCGGTGAGCGGTTTGGGAACCGGCGAGTCGGACGGTTGCCCGAGTGTCGTCGGTACCGACGAGAAGCTCGCCGTGAAATCGGTGATCGACTGGCTGACCGGCCGTGCCCGGGCGTTCTCGAACGAAGGCGCTCCGGTCGGCGCGGATTGGTCCACGAAGAACGTCGCGATGGCGGGTGGCGCCTACAACGCTTCACTCGCGCTGGCCGTCGCCGGAACCGGAGTAGCCGGTCTGAAAACCGTTGTGGCCACCGGGTCGGTGTCCAGCTGGTACGAGTATTACCGGGCGAACGGCGGCGTCGTCGCTCCGGGCGGGTACGGCGGTGAGGACGCGGATCTGCACGCCAAGGTGGTGCTCACCCGCAAGAACCCCGGCGTCTGCGCAGAGGCCGTGCACCGGATCGAACGCGAGATGAACAGGGTCAGCGGGGACTACAACGCCTTCTGGCACGAACGAAACCTCGTCAAGGACGTCCCGAAATTCAAGGCCAGTGTGTTCCAGGTGGGCAGCGTAGGCGACTGGAACGTCAAACCCAAGCAGTTCGCCGAGTTGTGGAAAGCGCTGGAGCGCAACGATGTCCCGCGACGGTTGTGGCTGGCACGCACGCCACACGTGGATATTCTCCACGCCCGCCGGCAGGTGTGGACCGACGCTGTCCACCAGTGGTTCGACCACTGGCTCTACGGAGTGCGCAACGGTGCCCTCGGTGAGCCGAGGGTCCAGGTGGAAACCGAGCCCGCGATCTGGCAGGGGTACCGGAACTGGCCCGATCCGGCCGCGCGTCCGGTGACCTTCCGCTTCGGGGCGGGGAACTCCCAGGCCCAGCCGGGCAGTCTGGCGCCGTGGCCCGCCGGCTTCGGGCATCGCCAGGAGTTCGTCGACGCGCCCGAACGGACCGCCGACGATCTGGTCGCCGATCCCGGTAGCGCTGACTCCAACCGGCTCGTCTACCTGACCGAGCCGTTGCCGAAGGATCTGCGTCTTTCCGGGGTGCCCGAGGTGACTTTGCGGGCTTCGGTGGCAGGCCCGTCGCCCTACCTGACCGCGCTTTTGGTCGACTACGGCACCGATACCCGCCCGACCGGATTCGGGCCCACCGACGAATCCTGGTGCTTCGGCGACAGCATTCCGGGCAATTCCGGTTGCCGGGCGATCTACCGGTACACCACCGCGCAGACACCGTATCAAGTGGTGAGTCGCGGCTGGCTCGACGTGCGCAACAGGCATTCGGCGAGCGTCACCGAACCATTGCGGCCGGACCGGACTTACCCCTTGCGGTGGGATCTGCAGCCGCAGGAGTACCGGTTCAAGGCGGGGCACCGGCTGGGAATCGTCCTGATCTCCACCGACCGCGACTTCACGCTGCGCTATCCGGCGGGAACCCGGATTTCCGCGCAGCTCGGCTTCAGTGAGATCACTTTGCCGGTAGCCGGTTGACCTCGGCTCGGCTTCTCACGCACGTAATCACAAAGAAACCAGGGGACAAGCATGCCCACGATATCCGTGACCCGAGATACCAAATCCACTTTGGACATACTGAAGGCGAAAATCGAAGACCTGAAGCTGAGTGGCCTCTACCGGCACTACGTCCCGTGCAGCTATCTGGCCGCCGAGCAGGGACACGCTTTTCACGCCGGCCGGAAGATCCAGGTCTGGTGCACCAACGACTATCTGGGCATGAGCCAGCATCCGGACGTGATCCAGGCGCAGATCGACTCCGCGCAACTCCACGGTGTCGGCAACGGCGGTTCGCGCAACATCGCGGGAACCAGTGAGGCGCACGTTCGGCTGGAAGCCGAGCTCGCCGCCTGGCACGGGAAGGAGCGCGCACTGGTTTTCACGAGCGGCTACGTCGCGAACTTCGAGACGCTCACGACACTGGCCTCGGGCATTCCGGACCTGGTGATCTTCTCGGACTCGCTCAATCATCGCTCGCTCATCGAGGGGATCCGGCGGTCGGGAAGCCGCAAGCACATCTTCCCGCACAACGACCTGGCGGCGCTCGAACGCGCGCTGGGCGAGTACGAACTCGAGCATCCCAAGCTCATCGTGTTCGAGTCCGTGTACTCGATGGACGGTGACACCGCCCCGGTGGCGGCCATCTGCGATCTGGCCGAGAAGTACAACGCGCTGACCTTCATCGACGAGACGCATGCCATCGGGCCCAACGGGCCGACGGGCGCGGGCATCTGTGAGGAGATCGGTGAAAATCGTGCGACGTTCATCCAGGGGGTCTTCGGCAAGGCGGTCGGCACCACCGGCGGATACGTGGCAGGTCCGGACAGCGCCTTGGACTACGTCCGTTCCCACGCGCCGGGGTTCATTTTCACCACCACCATCCCGAGAGCCGTACTGGACGGCACGCTCAAGAGCCTCGAGGTCATCCGGCGTGACGAGGGTATGCGGCGTGCCTTGCGGGCGAACGTCGCCTACCTGAAGAACGCCCTCCGCACGGCGGGCATCGAGTTCCTGCGCGCCGAGAGCCACCTGGTTCTGGTGCTCGTGCCGGGCAGCGATCGGGTCAAGAAGGTGTCGAAGCGGCTGCTCGACGAGCACGACATCTACGTGCAACCGGTCAACTTCCCCTCCGTTCCCAAGGGCAGTGAGAGATTCCGCATCACCGTCGCTCCCTACCGGACTCATGAGCACATCGACGGCTTCGTCGGCGCACTCGGGCGTTGCCTGTCCATCGAGGACGAAACCACCGCTAACTGATCGAACACA
This sequence comes from Amycolatopsis sp. NPDC041971, assembly GCF_055588925.1. Taxonomy (NCBI): domain Bacteria; kingdom Bacillati; phylum Actinomycetota; class Actinomycetes; order Pseudonocardiales; family Pseudonocardiaceae; genus Amycolatopsis; species Amycolatopsis sp. NPDC041971. The sequence continues at coordinate 193,877 of NZ_JBVJCE010000009.1, forward strand.
GTTCAGGAGAAGAAATGCGGATCAACGAACTCACTTCATTCATCGGTTCCGAGATGCTGGACCTCACCTATGAGGAACTGGCCACGGACGACGTGTTCGGCAAGTTCACCGAAATCCTGCACTTGCGGGAACTCGTGGTCGTCCGCGGTCTCGCGCTGAAACCGCGACAGCAGCTGGAACTGGCCCAGCGGCTCGGCAAGCCGGTGCCGTTCCTGATGGCCAAGTACCGCCATCCCGAGATCGAGGAGATCATGATCTCCTCGAACGAGGTGAAGAACGACAAGCCGATCGGGGTCGCGAGGGTCGGGAATTTCTGGCACCAGGACTCTTCCTATGTCGGCAACCCCGCGCCGTACACGATGCTCCACGGCGTGAACGTCCCGCGGGCCAGCGGCCACACCCTCTACGCCAACGCGGCGGACGTCTACGACCGCCTGCCCGCGGAGTGGAAGGCCAAGATCGCCGGGCGCACGGCGCTGCACACGGTGAACAAGCGGTTCCGGGTCCGCGCCGAAGACGTCGGCCTGTCCATCGCCGAACTGAGGGCGAAGGTCGACCTCGAACACCCGAAGGTCGAACACCCGCTGGTACGGGTGGACCCGGACACCGGACGCGAGTACCTCTACGGCGCACCGGAGTACATGGATTCGGTGAACGGGTTCGACGCCAACGAAAACGAGGCCTTCTTCGCGCTGCTGGACCAGCTGATCCAGGATGAAGCCCACGTCTACACCCATCGGTGGACACCGAACGACCTCGTGGTGTGGAAGACCGCGACGACCTACCACGCGGCGACCGCCGTCGAGCCCGGCGTGTCCCGCACGGTGCACCGGATCAGTATCAAAGCGAACGAACGGTGAGTGGGATCCTCGACTTCGAGGTGGTCTTCCCGCGGTCCAGTGCGAAAGTCCAGGACATGCACACCGCGTCCGGTGTGGACATCGAGGAGATCCTGGCGATCACGCACTGCGAGGAGTTCCCCGCGCTGGGGGAAGGGGAACAAGCGTGGGAACTCGCGCTCGCCGCCGCGACCGCGGTACTCGAACGCACTCGGGTGTCACGGTCCGCCATCGGGCAGGTGATCTACGCCGGTTCGGGCGAATGGGACATCCCGTTCTGGTCGCCCGCGGCCAAGGTGGCGCATGAACTGGGCGTCGATCAGGCGCATTGCTTCGAGGTGGTGAACTTCTGCAACGCGCTGATGGCGGCCGTCCGGGTGGCCTGTGACGAACTCGCCCTCGGCCGCAGCGAGTACACCCTGGTGCTCACCGGAGACCGGCTGAGCCGCCTTGTCGACTACAGCGACCCGGATTCCAAGGCACTGTTCAACTTCGGGGACGCGGGCGCCGCGGTGCTGCTCGGCCGCGGCGTCCCGGCGTTCGAGGTGCTGCACTCGGCCATGCGCACCGATCCCGGCTGGTCCGACTACTACGCCGGGGAGCGCCGACCGGACCGGGTCACCATCCGGCGGCAAAGCCGTCGCGAAGGACTCGCGGAGGCCTACGTCGAGAACTTCACTTCTCTGGTGGCGGAGACATTGTCGGCGCTGGGCAGGGGGCTGGAGGACATCGCCTACTTCCTGATCAATCATGGCGACCGGAACATGCACGAGAAGCTGGTCCACGGCATCGGCATCCCCGCGGACAAGAGCGTCTTCAACTACGACCGGCTCGGCCACATGGGCTGCGCCGACACGCTGATCGCCCTCCAGGGGCTGATGGCGAAGGGAAGGCTGCGGCACGGTGACCTGATCCTGCTCGCGACCAGCGCCATGGGCTTCAGCTGGGGAATCACGGCCTTGGAGTGTCAGGAATGAAGATCTTGGTCATCCACCAGGTGCCCGACGCCAAAATCGACTACCGCGCCGCCCTCGACCACGAAAGCCATGATGTGACCTACATCGGCTTTCCGCGCCGGATGGCCGATCTGCCGGACGATCTTCGCTGCGTTCGCATCGAACTCGACGACGGGCAGGACCTGGTGGAGGGGATCACGTCCCGTGTCTCGCGCGCGGACGGTTTCGAAAAGGTGCTCTCGCTCTCGGAGTTCGGGCAGCTGGAGGCCCGGTACGTCCGGAACCACTTGGGGTTGCCCGGCGCTTCACTGCCGCAACTGGAACGGATCCGGGACAAGGTGAGCATGAAGGAGGCGCTCGCCGAATCGGGACTGCGGTATCCACGGTTCGTCGCGGCTCCGATGAGTTGCCGTCCTTTGCCGTGGCGGGGCAAGACCGTCCTCAAACCACGTCGCGGTGCCTCCAGCGAGGACGTCCACGTCTACGAAACCGCGATGGAAGCCCTGGGTGCCTACTGGAAGCTGGACAAGCGACACGACTACCAGCTGGAGGAGTACGTCGAAGGGGAGATCCTGCACGCCGACGGCCTGGTGAGCGCCGGTGCGCTGGTCGACCTCGTGGTCAGCCGGTACATCAACAAGCCGATCGACTTCGTGGGTGGCCTGCCGCTCGGGTCCCACCAGATCCCGTTCGACCCCCGGCATCGGGTGTTCGCGGAGCAGGTGGTCAAGGCGTTGGAGATCGAGGAAGGTTCTCTGCATCTCGAGATGTTCGAGACGCCGCACGAGGAACTGATCTTCCTGGAGGCCGCCAACCGGGTAGGCGGCGCCGGCGTGATCACCGCACATCTACGACATCGCGGCGTGCACCTGCCCGCGCACGAGATCGCCATCCGGCTCGGCCTGGACCGGCCGGAACCCACCGTGGCCAGCGGCCGGTACCACGGCTGGCTCGTGTTCCCGGGGCATCACCTGGAAGGGGGGCGCGGACATACGATCACGATCCCCGATCGCTTGCGGACACATTCCTGTGTGGACCATGTCCACCGGCTGGCGCCCACGGATCCTTTGCCCGACCACGTCACGTATCACGAGTGGCTGGCACCGGTCTTCATCGAGGCGTCCCATCGCGACGACGGCGTACTGAGGGAGTTCCTCACGGAGTGCGCGCGATCCATTTCGGTCGATGCGGGAGGAACGGAATGAGGCACTACCCGACCGACGTCGTGCTGGCGGTCGACCACGCGGCGGCCGCGCTGTCCGGAGACCCGGGCGGCGAGCTGAGCACACACCTGGCGGATGCGGGCCTGTCCCGGCTGGCGGCCATCTTCGCCGGAGGAAGACTGGCCGGAGCGCTCGACGAGCTTTTCGGCGGTTTGGACCAGTACCCCTGGCGAGTGCTGGTGGACACCAACGAGGTCGAGGAGTTCCGGCCGATCGGCACGCTGATCCTGGACGATCGCCGGGCGGGCAACACGGTACGGGGGCTCCTGCTCGGCTGGGCAGCGGGCGACACCGTGGTCATCCGCACCGCGAGGCGGCCGTTCTGGGAGGGGTTGATCAAACTGCTCCGGCAGCCCGGTTTCCCGTTGCCGGACGCACGAGTGGCCGACGAGCGTGAGGCCGTCCCGGAGGGGGTGGTCGTCCACGTCCCGGATCTGGTTCCGATCCGCCCGGAGCGGTGGAGCGGCGTTCCGTCGGCCGGGTCGGGCGACGGGGAGTTGTTCGGCGACGCCGAGCAGGCGAAGTCGTGGGACATCCGGATCCACGTCGATCCGGGGAAACCCGGCGAGGCGGCGAGGGCCGCCGGTTCGGCACTGGAACTGGACTGCCGATCGGACTGGGTCCGGCGGCTGTTCCGCCGCGACTACCTGATGGCCACCCGGCTTTCGGTCGTTCGCAGCCTCGATGACGCGCGGGGGAGCGAGCGGTTGGACGCCAAACTCCGGTACGTCGTCGAACGGGCCCGGCGCACCGCCTTCTACCGTGACTTTCCCGCCGTCGACGGATTGGCGGACCTGGCGCGGCTGCCCGTGCTGGAGAAGACCGATCTGGACGCGCATTCGCTGCCCGCCGGCCGGGGCATGCTCACCGACGACCCGCCCAGCGGCGAGGTGCTGCGCAGCGGAGGCTCCTCCGGGCAGCCGCGTTATGTCGTGTATTCGCGGACCGACTGGGAGAACATGGTGCGCGAGGCCGTGCCGCTCTTCTACGAACTCGGGTTGCGCCCGGGAGACCGGTTGATCAACACCCTCTACGGCGGCAAGATGTACGGCGGGCTCACCACCACCCTCAGCGAGTTCGCCAGGATGCCGGTGGAGTGCTACACGATGGGCCAGTCCATCTCGGTCGAGGATCTGGTGACGTTGACCGACATCTTCGGCCCCGACGTGCTCGTCGGCCAGCCCGCGCTGATCATGCCGCTGCTGCGCGAGGCGAAGGTACGCCGCCCCGCCTTACGCCTGCGGAAGGTCATCTACGGTGGCCTGCCGATGAGCGAGACCGACAAGGTCTGGTTGCGGGAGAACCTCGGCACGGAGGTCATCTCCAGCATCCTGGCCGCGAACGACGGAGCCCAGCTCGGCTATCAATGCGGGGAGATGAGCGGGACGACCCACCACCTCTGCGAGGACTACAACCTCATCGAAGTGGTCGGGGAGAACGGCGAACCCGTGCCGGCCGGTGAACCCGGCGAGCTGCTGATCACGAGTCTGCAGAAGTTCGAGGGGCCGCTGATCCGGTACCGGATCGGGGACAGCGGCCGCGTCTACCATCACGAGTGCGGCTGCGGGGTTTCGGGCAAGGTGCTCGAGTATCTCGGCCGTTCCGACGGGCTGATCAAGATCATGGCGAGCCGGAGCAGACTGGGCTACCGGGACGTGGTGGGCGCGCTGGCGAAGTTCCAGGTCTCCCAGCTCCAGATCGAAATCATTTCGGACGGCGGCACGGAGACCCTGATCATGCGGATCGAGTCACCGTCGTCGCCGGATCCCGCTGAGGTACGCGGCCACCTGCTCGAGTGGTTCGACCTCGATGAGGATCTCGATGATTTCGACAAAGCTCTGGACGTCTTCGACCTCGTCGTCGAATGCCATGCCGAGGGCACCCTCGACCGTGATCCGGTGAGCGGCAAGATCAAACCGGTCATCGACCGTCGCGTGGGGCAGCGATGATCTGGCGGGACCCCAAGTCACGCACGGTCCTCGGTTCGATCCTGCTGTCGAGCGTGGGGGTGGGGATCTACGTCCTCGCTCTGGGGCAGTTGCTGTTCACCATCACGGGCACGCCGCTGGCGTTCGCGGTGGTCATCACCGCCCAGGGGATCGGGGCGATCGCCGTGCTGCCCTTCGCCGGCCCGCTGGTCGACGGCCTCAGATCCCAACGGGTGTACGCGGTCTGCAGTTTCTCGCGGGCGATCGTGGTGCTGGCGATCGCGTTGATCGGGGCAGGGGCGGGTACACAGGCGGTCCCGTTGATCACGATCGCCGCGATGCTGCTGGCCATGCTCGACAACGTCCAGCGAACGGCCTTGTTCAAGTTCATCGCACACCATGTGAGCGCGGAGAACAAGATCAAGGTCAACGGCCTGAGCGGCGCGGCGATCCAGGTCGGTGTACTGGGCGGGATGGCGCTCCTCGGCCTGGTACTGATCAAGGGAACCGCCGCGCAGGCGCTGCTGCTGACCGCGGCGGCATCGGCGGGCGCCGCGTTGTGGATGTCCACGGTGAAACTGGACAAGGCCGAAGGCCAAGGCGCACTTTCGTCGGTGCCGCTCCGCGCGGCTCTGCCGGCGGCCCTTCGCGACTGGCGGCAGATGCTTCGTCAATACCGCGGGGAGTTGGTGGTCTTCGCCATGCTCGTGATGTGTGCGGCGGATTTCGTCGCCGCACACAGCTTGAGCACACTGGTCGTGCCCCTCGTCGCCGACTACTACGACGGCCAAAGCTGGTTCATCGCGGCGCTGGAGGCGACGTTCGGCATCGGAATGATCGCCGCGAGCCTCGTCACCCGCTACACCGTCACCCAGCGGTTGCTGCCCGTGTGGGCGGGCGTGCAGGCCGCGATGGCCTTGCTCTTGTCGTCGTCGGGCCACCCGGCGGTACACTTTCTGGGCTACTTCGTCGTCGGCTTCGCCAACTTCAACAGCCTCACCTGGCTGATCACCACCCTGCAACAGCACGCCGGTGACGCGGACAAGGCGAAAATGGCTTCGTTGCGCCTGTTGTCGATCGGCTTGGGCACGGCGTTGCTGATGCCGTTGATCGGCCGGGCTTCACAGGTCTCGCTGGGGTCCGCCTTCGTCGGTCTCGCGGTGATTCTGGCGGCTTTCACCTTGTGCGGACTATGGGTGGCGATCGGGTTCCGGCCCCGGGTTCCGGTGACAAGATGAGACGAGGGAGCAACGATGGCTGATCGGTCATGGGCCGTGCATCAGGTGAGGCGGCCGCGAGGGTTGCCGGTCCCAGAGGACTTCGCCTTCGTGGAGGGCCCCGTTCCGAAGCCGGCGGACGGCATGGCGCTGGTGGAGAACATCTACCTCTCCGTCGACCCGTACATGCGCGAATCCATGGACGAGCTCTGGCAGCTCAACGTCCCACTGGAAGGCAGGTCGATCGGCCGGGTCGTCGACTCGCGCGCCGACGGGCTGGCCGAGGGAGACCTGGTGTTCCACCGGCAAGCCTGGCGTACGCACGCTTTGGTGGAGAAGGGCGGCGCTCGGGTGCTGCCGTCGGTGGCGGGCGTGCCGGTCAGTGCCTACCTGGGCATCCTCGGCGGAACGGGGCTCAGTGCCTACGTCGGGTTGACCAAGATCGCGCGGTTGCGCGAGGGGGAGTCCGTGTTCATCTCCGCGGCGGCCGGTGGCGTCGGAAGCTCAGCGGGTCAGCTCGCCCGCCTGCTCGGCGCCGGGAGGGTGATCGGAAGCACCGGTTCCGCGGCGAAGGTCAAGCATCTCATCGACGACCTCGGATTCGACAGCGCCTTCGACTACCACGACGGGCCGGTCCGCGAGCAACTGGAGGCGGCCGCCCCCGACGGAATCGACGTGTACTTCGACAACGTCGGCGGGGACCATCTCGAAGCCGCCATCGGTGCCCTGCGCGACCGTGGCCGGATCGCGTGGTGTGGTGCGATCAGTCAGTACAACAGTGCCGAGCCCCCACCAGGACCGCGCAATCTCTTCGAAATAGTCGACAAGAGCCTCCGGCTGGAAGGGTTCCTGGTCCGCGATCACCGGCATCGTCAAGACGAGCTGGAGGAGTTCCTCGTCCCGCACCTCCAGAGCGGTGAAGTCAAAGTGGACGAGACCGTCGTCGGCGGTTTCGACCACGTCGTCGACGCGTTCATCGGCATGCTCCAGGGGAAGAACGTGGGGAAGATGATCGTCCGGGTCTGACGCGGACCGGCCGTTTCGAGTGTCGTCACACTCGCCCTGAACTCGCGTCCGCGGCACCGTCTGTCGAGGGAAGCTGCTGCCCAGGCGGGAACGCCGAGCCAACCCGTGCCAGTAACGCGTGAAATCTCCCTCGGACATGCGGTCTCAACTGCTCGACGTGTCTCCGCAACCCACTAGTGTCTCGTAATTCTCTTTGGTTAAGCGGGTTTGATGGCAATGCCAGGTAGCTTGAGTTGATCTTGAACCCTGCTTCGCGTCGTTGCTGACGCTCAGGTGCTCCGCAGTGGTGTGGGTGTGACGGATATGACTGACGCCCCGCGTACCCCTGGCGCCACACCAGCAACGGTCCAGAGTGGACACGATGAGCTGAGGTGCGCAAGCTGTCGTCACCGACAAGAAAGCGCAGTTCAACGGGTTGATCAACTGAAGCTACGTGGCATTGGTTTGATGGGGACTGGCTGAGTTGCGGGGCTTGGTGAACAGCCCGGACGTGCCGGCACCGATGCGCGCCGGGAAGGCCGACTAGATGGGACCTTGCGGATCTGGGAAGCCCTGTGCGACTCAAGAAACTCTGGCATAGCGGGAACGCGTGCGATCGGCTCCGCGGTCCACTGTCCGGCTGTGCGGCTGTGCGGCAAGCCTCGGCCGTCAGAATCGGGAACCGAGGACGTGGTCGACGGCTGCGTGCAGCGTCTCGGTTTCGGTGGCCAGAATCGATTCGTCGGAGGGTAAGGCTCTCGCGATGGAGAGTCCGTTGAGGACGGTCACGAGGAATCTGGCGCGTCGCCGGTTGTCGCCCTCGGCGAGCGCGCCTTCGTTGCTCAGGACGGTTAACCAGTGCTCGACACGGCGTAGTGCTTCCCGCTCGATAGCGAAATACGCCGCGCGGTTCTCGTCGGTCGGATCAGGCTCGATGTATGTCCTGAAGATCTCGCCCCAACCTGCTCGTGCCTGGTCGCCCACGCCGGCGAGAGCGAGCACCTGCCGCAGGCAATCGATCAGCCGGTCCCGCGCCGGTGCCGATCGATCGTGAATCCTGTCGCCGGGGGTGATCACGTCGTAGATGCCGGTGAGCACGGCGTCCTGCAGCGCGCGCTGCGTCGGGAAGTGATATCTGAGCGAGCCGGTGCTCACCCCGGCCCGCGCCGCCACCGCCCGCACGCTGAGCCGCGCACCCGGATCCTCCCCGAACATCGCCATGGCCGCCCGAAGAACCCTGTCCCGGCTGCCGGCGCCCGTCTCCTGCTCCATTGCCACCTCCTCTAACACACTGTACTAGCACGCTGTGCTACAGTCATCGCCGACCGCACTAACACAGTGTATTAGAAGCTGGGTCGAAGCGGTCGACATGCGGTCGCCCGCCGAACGAAATGGACGTGAAACCCATGCACTGCCTCCGCAGGCCGTTCCAGATAATCCGCGCTGACCTGCGGGCATATCTCCTCGTCAACGTGTTCGTCTACGGGGTGTTGCTCCTCGGCATGGCGCTGGGATCGCTCTTCCCTGGCCTGTACGCGGCGCGGGTCGCCTCGTTCGCGGAAGGCGGACAGGGGGCGCTCGTCAACGCGATCGTCGGCAATGGCTGGTTGTTCGGCACGGTCATCTTCCTTGTCAACGTGTTCCCGACCGCGCTGCTGCTCATCACCCTCCCGTCACTCGCGGTTCCCTACGCTGGGCTCGCGGTCTTCGCGGTCAAAACGATCGACCTGGGCATCACGCTCGCCCCCGTCGACTCGACCTCGCGACTGACCCTCATCCCGCATTCCCTCACGCTGCTCATCGAGTTCCAGGCTTACGCGCTCGTGATGTTCGGCGCATACCTGCTCGGCAGGTCCTGGCTCCGGCCCGCGACAGTCGACGCCCCCACCCGCCGACAGGGATACGTGCGCGGTCTGACCCGGCTTGGCTGGCTCTGGCTCCCAGCACTCGCGCTCTTCGTCATCGGCGCGGTGTACGAGGCCATCGAGATCTACTTCCTCGTGCCGCTGGTGCTCGGACCCTGATCCTTGCGCACTGACCGTCTGGCGACGACTCGCGCAATGCCGGCGGCGCACCGTGGTCAGTGTCGACCACTGTCCCTGTCCTGACGCTTCCGTTCTTACCGAATCGATCTCCGCCGGCGATGTCGGCGGGCTGAGGAGACGCTGTCATGCACGAGTGGAGCCGACGTCGCGCGGCGAAGCGGGTGAAGCCCGGAACCGGGCGGGAGCTGAAGCCGTTCCGCTGGTGGCAGCCTTTCTCGCGGTCGCTGTACTCGCTGGCTTTCGGGCACGATGATGGGTGGCGGGCGGTGTACGTCGTTGACGTACCTCATCGTCGGCGGTTCTGGTCGAACGACGGCAAGGGCACAGCCGATCTCTACCTCGACGGCCGTCATCAGGCCGAATCGAAGCTCCCCGCCGTTTTTCCCATCCCGAGCGGCACGATCGAGGTCGCGGAGTCCCCGTTCGGGCTGAAGCGCTGCCACTATGTCACGGCGGCGGGGGAGGAGCATCCGCTGATCCCGGATCGCACCTCGGCCGAAGGACGCCGTGCTCACCTCGCCCGCAAGCATCCCGTTCTGAGCCGCGCGATCAGTGTCACGTCGATCACCCTGCTCGTGATCTCGGTGCTCCTCCTCATTCCGCAGCTCATCGAGGTCGCCTTCAAACTGCCGCCAGTCGCGGCGCGCTTCGGGACTTTCGTTTCGCCCATCTCCCTTCCTGCGTGGCTCAACTCTTTGCTCGGCATCGGCGCCGCGCTGGCCAGTATCGAACGCGCACTCCGCTTACGCCACAACCGGTTCCTCGACACCGTCGGTTAGCACTGACTGGTCGGCTGCGGGTCGGATGGGGACAACGTCAGCGCGTGAGGCTTCCCAGCTCCAGGTGAACAGCTCCCGCGGTAGGTCCATCGCGCCGAAGAGGCGATCGCGTGACGTTTCGAGGTCTCGGCGCAGCCGGTCCAGGTTCGCGTCGAACAGCCGCTCGTCGAAGAACGCCTCCACGTGTGCTGGCCTGCGCGTAGGGGCTTGGTGAGACGTCGGTACAGGGGGTCGTGAGTGATAAATAGGGCTAGAACACGAATCGCCACTCACGACCCCTGTACCGACGCCCCGCGTATCACTGGCGCCACACCGGAAAAAGTCCATAATGGACACAATGAGCTGAGGTGCGCAAACTGTCGTCACTGACAAGAAAGCGCAGTTCAACGGGTTGATCAACTTAAACTACATGGCATTGAGTCTGGACTCATTCGAAAACGTAACAACGGAAAGCGGCATACAGCGTTGTTCCGCTCGGGTCGTTCGGGATTTCGTCAGGTCCATTGCCAGCTGATGCCCAGCACGCCTCGCTGCAGGTTTGTCGCGGTGAGATGGGCCAGGCGGCCGGGAGAGAGGGACAGTTCGTTTCCGCGGGCCAGGGGTGTATCCGTGTCGTGCTGGACTAGTTCGAAGCAACGCACCGGTAGGCGGGGTTCGGTGAAGCGAACGCTGAGGACATAGCTGCCCACCGGATAACGGAAGGCGCGCCGGTAATCGAGGGCTTCCCCGCCCTCGCCTTCGATGGTGAAGGCGTACTCCATCAGATGGGTCCGGCCTGGGCTCAGGGTGTGGTCGAACAGCATCTCCGCGGCGATGACCGGAGCCTTCGGGTGGCGGCTCACGCGGCCGACACGGCAGTTCGCGACGGCCTCGGGCACGATCTCTTCCGGCGAAGTGCCGGAGTCGCCACAGTACACCGCGATATGCCGGTCGGGGTGGCCGTCGATGGCTCGCAGCACTTGCCGGGTGTGGATGCGGCGGATCACGCCGTCGGCGTCCACCACGGCCGCGTCGTCCTGGCACCACGCCCGCAGGTTTCCGTCGGATGGCCCGGCCAGCGTTTCCAAGGTTTCGGCCAGCGAGTGCGCCGGCTCCAGCATGTGGCCATACCGGCGGGCGTGCTGCCGACGCCCCGCCCACCGGCCACGCGGCCGAGGTGGGCCGAGCAGCGCTTCCAGCGAGTGGCGGGGCAGGCAAAGGATGGTCTCGATGGCCTGTACCGCGCGCAGCGAGTCGGCCCGCTCCGGACGGCTGCGGCCCAGACGCCAGTAACTCAGGCTCGCGAGGCTGATGTGGATGCCGCGCCGGGCGAGCCGGTCGCGCAGGCGTTCCAGAGTGAGACCGCTGCGACCGATCGCGGCGTCCAGCGCCTCGTGGAAGGGGCCGGTGCGCAGCAGCACGTCGATCTCTTGACCAGCACCGGATCGGACGGCCACGACGCGACTCCCTCGACTGTGGAACAAACAGTTTAGGAGGCGGAATCCCGTCACCACGTCCGGAAACAGCAGGTACTTGTTAACAGTATTGCGGCCGGTTCCACAGACGATCCGACGCGGTCATCCACCACCTTGACCCACTCGGACAGCGGGTATGTCATCAGCGCGACAGCCACCTGCAACGGCGGTCAGCCCCTGCCCCTGCGCCGACTTCCTGGAGAGCACATGTCCTGTTCCCCACGCCGAGGATTCGCCATCTCCGCGTCACTGCTCGTCGCCGTCGCGATGACGTTGGTCCCGTCGACGGCGACCGCCGGCCCCACCGAACCCGACCTCGCCACCACCGTGCGCGCGACCGTGCTCGAGCAGCACGGAGCCGCGCTGAAGGCACAGTGGGGCACACAGTCGCTGCGTGAACCCCTCTTCGAACCGACCCGCGCCTCCGGGTCCTGGGTGTTCGGCAGCACCACCATCCCGATGACCTACGGCCAGGAGCACGGTGCGCCCCTGATGGCGCTGTTCCTGGCTCAACGTGGTCAGCTCGGCTGGCGGGTGGAACTGGACGGCACCGCCGGATTCACCGAGTTGGCCACCGTGGCGCCGACGGCGGTGCTCAGTGAAGGGGAGAAGCGGACGTTCGCCGACCACGCCGCGGGACAGAACCGGACACTCGCCGACACCGGCCTGGGTCTGCCCTGGCCGCAGGGCGTGGCCTGGTGGATGGGCGGTGGACCGCACGGCAACAGCGGCGACTCCCGGCCGTTCAGCTCGATCGATTTCAACGGCGGTGACGGCCGCGTGCTGTCCGCCGGACCGGGACGGGTGTACAAAAGTTGCGTTCGTGGTCGCAGTGCGCTGGTGAAAGTGGTGCATGACAACGGATACAGCACCACCTACTACCACATGTACGACCTGACCACGCTGGCCGACGGCAGCACTGTGCGCACTGGCACCTACCTCGGGCACATCGGCAACGAGTTGCCGTGCGGCGGGTCCAGCAGCGGTGCGCACGTGCATTTCTCCCTGTTGCGCGGAAATACCCACATCAGCGTGAACGGCATGACGGTCGGCGGCTGGACGTTCTACCAGGGCAGCCAGGCGTACGGCGGCTACGCCCAGCGCGGCAGCACTCGCGTGTCGGTCGGCGGGCGGGTCACCAATTACGGGGCGGGCACCACCCTGCCCACCGGCACCGTCGACGGCGGCTCGAACAGTTCCGTCACCTTGCGTTCCGGCCCTGGCACCAGCTACGACGCCGTGGGCACCGTCGGTAACGGCACCGTGGTCACCATCGCCTGCACCGCGAGGGGCGAGGCGGTGGACGGCGTCTGGGGCCGTACCGACCTGTGGAACCGGCTCGAGAACGGCAACTGGATCAGCGACGGTTTCCTGGACACCGGCTCCAACGAACCAGTGGCGCCCGTTTGCTGAACCGGCCGGAGCCAAGCGCTTCGGCGTGGAGACAGACGCGGTGGAGGTGGGGGGGGGGGGGGGGGGGCACCCCCGGGAAAAAACACAAACACCAAGCAGGGGTAAAGAAAGGAGGGGGGTGCCGCGGCCCAGCAGCCCCCCCCCCCCACCCCCCCCGATATACCCCCA
>NZ_JBVJCE010000009.1:206913-222390 GCF_055588925.1 Amycolatopsis sp. NPDC041971
CAACAGAGAGAAAAGGGGACCCCCCGCATGTCGCGCCGCCAATTCCCCGGCCCCCCCCTTCCCCCCCCCCCCCCACAGCGGCCAGGCGGCGTGAACTAGGGGAGGGTCGCGCCGCGGCCAGGTAATCCCATCCCGGGATTCCTGTAGATGTACCCGCATCTCCGACGGGGGGAAACCACACGTTCGGGGGGCGTTGCAAGCGACGTCACGAACCGTCGCGCACGCAAGCGTGAGGGGAGCAGGGGGATGCTCCGGTGGTCGGCTACACGAGGCGAGGCCCAGACCGAGCAGCGCCTTGCAAAGAGACAGATGATGACAAACGTGCCGGATGGTGATCTTTTCGGCGATTCTCGTACTCGGGATCGGCGGTGGTTTCACCGCACCCACGTCGGCCGAACAGCGTCGCCCACCAATCACACAGGCCACGTGCACCGGGTCGCGCTCGTGCTGACGCACCTGGGCCCCATTCACCACGAAGTTCGCCGAGGTGCTGCTCAAGAACCAGTGACACTGTTCGAAGCCCGGCTCCCGACCGGCTCAACGGCATGCGGATGACCAGCCACTGCCGACCGCCCGGGCGAACGTGCCCGACCGGACCGCGTGCGCCCGGGTGCCGTGCGGTGACTCAAATGGGTCCGGGGGCACGACTGGGATCCTGGTCGGGCACGTTCGCTTCGACGCGCTCCATCAGCAACGCGAACGACATGACCAGGAGCGGGATCACCAGCACCATCCACATGATCCTTCTAGTACCCGGATCGGCCGCCAGGTAATCGCTCCCGTCGGGGAAGTCGATGGAGCGTGACAGCACGTCGTTGTTCTCCGTGATCTTCGGCGGGGCGGCCAGGGCCCGGGAAGTCCCGGCGAACCCGTGCGCCGGGCTCCAGGTGACCTCGGGTGAGTGGTGGAGCAAGAGAAGCCCTGCTACCACCGGCCGCTCCCGGCGGAAGCACGCGATTTCGCCGGGAGCGGATACCGAGCCCGCGTGCCCGGGCGGAGGGCTCAGGTGTTGTGGTTGATGGTCTTGCCGGACGTCAGGTCGCCGGAGTAGCACCAGATGGTGCTCTTCCGCAGCCCCGGGTGCGCCCAGATCCCGGTGCGCGGGTAGGTGCCGGATTGTCCCGGCTGCCGGCAGTCGATTCTGATCCGGAAGGTACCGGTGCCGCCGGTGCGCCTGGCCTCCGCACCGGTCCCCTTCGTGAGGTACTCCGACGAGCACCCGGTGGGCGCGGCGATCGCCACCCCTGGTGCCGCGACGGCGGCGCGTGCGACGAGGAACGAGCCCGCGCCCAAGAGCCTGATTGTCCGGTTTGTCATGGAACTTCCTGGATCCGGTGTCCGACGTCGTCCACACGCTGGCTCGGTTCGACGAGATCGTATGTCTCGGGGCGACCACCTCGAACCGTAGCCGAAGGTCGCGTTCAGTTCGGCTGCGGTGGTGCAAGCGCGCGACTTCTCTGAATTCCGCGCGGCTCGTCCTCGGCGAGTCCCAGGATATGGCCCGGTGAACCGCGTGAACTTTGTCAAAAGAATGGCTGCCCGACGATTTCACTTGTTCGCATGACGGCTGCCTGCGGTGATGGGGAAGTTCCTTGATATCAGATGGCCCAAAATATCTCGGATAGGGTACGTCGTCATAACCAACAGTCACGCCGGTGCTTGAGCTGCTGCAACGCGAGGTGTACGCCGTTAGTTCGTCTGTTCTGGCTCCTTTCCGGAAAGTGTTGATCTTGATAGTTGCGGGGCTCTCGACTTGTTTAGACCGAATGATTCCGGCTTTGCTTGTGGCATCGATATGTGCTCAGATGTGATCGTTGAAGGGGGGCTAGTTGGATTTCCATGAATCGACGGTCGGCAAACGTATAGAGGCGTTGCGGCGGAGGCGGGGCCTGTCCCGCAAGACGCTCGCCGGGCTCGTCGGCCGAAGTCAGGAGTGGCTCCGCCAGGTGGAGAAGGGCTCGCGGCGGATGGACAGCATCGAAGTCCTCGTCCGCATGTCCGAGGTCCTCCGAGTGAACGATTCGTCCCAATTGCTGCCGGGGTTCGCCGTTTCCGGCGACCGCCCGGGTGAACGGGTCAGGGGGTCCCTGACGGAGCACCTGCGGCGTTCCCTGTTCCTACTGGATGCCTGCCCCGAGGACGTGCCGGAAAAGCAGCCGGCCCCGCAGTTGGTGTCCATCCTGGCGACGGAAGCCGATTGGCTGTGGCGGGATTGGGCGTCGTCCGGTCGTCGGTTCGATCCGGTCGGGCACAAGACTTCGGAACTGCTGTTGCGGTCGTGGCAGGTGTGCGAAGTGCTGCCCTGCCAGTGCGGTGACGGGCTCAATCCGGCCTGCCGGACCCATATGCGGATGCTCCTGCTCATGGCGTCGTTGTTCTCGCGTCTCGGCGAACACGAACTCGCCTACTTCGCGGTCCATCAGGCCGCGCGTCGCGCAGGCCGCCACTCGCCCACGTCCCCGGACATCGAATGCGGACCCGCGCTGGCGTACGTGTTGGCGCGGCTGGGTTATCCCACCAAAGCGTTGCCGATCGCCTTGAGGGCGGTCCACCGTCACCGCGACGGCCCGGCCGGTGTCCAGACCGCCCTGCATTTGTCCGTGGCCGAGGTGGCCGCGATGGGCGGTGATCACCGGACGTGTGAACAGTACCTCGCTTCGGCGGAAAAGCTGGCCTTGGACCGGGCAGAAGGGTCAAGAGAAGAGCTCGTCATCGGTTCTGCGTCGGTGTCCACTCGGAGAGCGTTGTGCATGCTTCGGCTCGGCCAGGCCGATCTCGCCCTTCATGTCGCGGAAGAGGCCGACGCCGAAGAGGACCGTCCGGCGGATGAAGCGGTGGATCTGTACGTCGCGCTCGCCCAGGTGTGGGTGGCGCGGCGTGAGGACGTGACGGCACTGCTCACCTTGCTGCGGGTCGAGCGGGTGTCGCCGGACGACTTGTACTACAGCCGGTCGGCGGCGAAACTGCTGGACACCCTCCAGCAGTCCGCGCTCCCGACGGTACGGGCGGAGGCGACCAGTCTGGCGGACCGGATCGTGCCGCCTTCCTGAACCCGTCGTGGGAAGCCGTACTCCGGTCAAGTGAGCACGGCCGCCGCTTTCACCCAGTCGGCCCCAGTTCGTCGAACAGCCAGAAGTCCTGCAGCAGTACCGTGTCGTGGCGGAGGATCGCCGTCATCCACCGCTGCAGAGCGGGGGTCGGCTCGACGCCCAGCTCTTCGGCCAGCCGCGAGCGGGCGTGGTGGTAGGTTTCCAGCGCATCAGCCTGCCGCCCCGCGCGGTACAGCGCCACCATGAGCTTGGCTTGGAGCCGCTCCCGGAACGGAAACGACAGAGCGAGTCTCCGGGCGTCGCCGATGATCTCCGAGCATCGGCCTGCGGCCAGCGCGCTCTCGATCAGGACTTCCCACAGGGAAAGCCGGGTCTCTTGCAGGCGAAGCCGCGCCGCCTGCCCCTCCATGCCCACGTCCAGCCCGGTGAACGGCTCGTCGCGCCACAGGCCGAGAGCTTCCTGCGCCGTTTCCATGATCGCGTGCGGGTTGCCGTGCGGAAGACGGCCGGCGATCTTCGCCAGCCGTTCGAAGCGGGCCGAGTCGACTTCGACCCGCGCGTCCAGCTCGAGACGGTATCCCGGGTACCGCGGCCGGAGGGTGACCAACCCCCCGCCGCACCAGCGGTCGAGGTCGCGCCGGAGCCGGCTCACGTGGGCGTGGATGGCGCCGACGGCATCGTCGGGGGGCACTGGCCACAGCTCGCGGATCAGCTGATCCTTGGACACTGTGCTGCCCGGGTTCGCCAACAGGGCGACGAGCAGTCTCGACCGCAGCGAACGGTGCGCGACGACGTCGCCGGACAAGGTACGCAACACCAACGGACCGAGGCACAGGATCTGCACGGGCGGGCCCTTCAGTCGCACGGATAGTGATTCTCTGAGTACTGATTGTGCTCAGTGAGTGGTTTGCGACTCCAACCCGAATTGCGTGCGAAGACACCCGTTTCGCGGGATCGCGGCTGCCAGTCCAGTGGAGCCTCGCCGTCCTTCAGCGCAACCGGAAGTGCTCGCGCCAGGTCCAGCCGCGGTGTCAGCTTCGATGTCCGCGTCGTTGTCAGCCGAGGTGTCAGCGACCGTGGTTAGCGTCGGTGAAGTCAGTCCGACAGCGCCGGAATCCGGGGAGATCGTCTCGTGTTTTCGTTGTCCAGCGGCGTACCGCCGACTCCCCTCCACACCGGAGGGCAAGGAAAACCCTTGCTGCTGCTGCACGGGCTCGGCTCGGTCTGGCGAACCTGGGAGCCCGTCCTCCCGATGCTGGAACAGGACTTTTCGGTCATCGCGCCGACGATGCCCGGCCACTGGGGAGCGCTTTCGCGGCGTCCGGCAGATCGGGCGACCCCGCAAACCGACGCCGACGAAGCCGAACACTGGCTGGACCACTTCGGCCTCGACCGGGTGGCGGTGGTCGGCCATTCGCTCGGCGCGTGGACCGCGCTGGAGCTGGCCCGTCGGGGCCGGTGCGAGACCGTGGTCCTGCTGACCCCGGCCGGAGCGTGGCGCTCACGGACGGACCTGATGAAAGGCGCGCTGCGCTCGGCGGCCGGACATGCCGTGGCCCGCGTCATGGCGCCGTTCGCGCCACCCTTGATGCGGCTGCTCCCGGTCCGCCGGGCGTACTTCGACTTCCTGGTCCGAGACGGACGGCGCATCGATGTCCCGGACGCGGTGCTGGAGCTGAGGGCGGCCGCCTACTGCTCGGTGATGATCGCGGCCCTGTGCGCTTTGGCCAGAGCCGAAAGGATGCGGCCGTGGCACGACCACGAGAACGCCGTGCACGTCGTGCTGGCGGAGAAGGACCGCGTGCTGCCCTTCGAGGAGTTCGGGGACCCCTTGCTCGAGCTCGTCGAACCCGTGGACTGGTTGATGCTGCCGGGCACCGGCCACATGGTGCATCGGGACGCACCGCAGCGGGTCGCCGCGCTCATCCGCGGCGCTGTGCTCGACGGCCGCATGCCAGGGGTGGACGTGCGACAAGGCGGCCGGGGCCGTCAGCTCCGTTCGGTGCCCGCGGGGGATCTGTGATGAGCCGGGAGGTCGGGCTGATGTCCGCAGGCAGTAAAACGGTGCGGAAGCAGACTCGGGCGGACCGGAAGGCCACGGTATCGGCGGTCCTGGCACCCGCCCTGGCGCGGAAAGCGGTGGCGTCCCTGGCGAAGGCACTCGACCGGACGGAGCGAGAGGTCCACCGGGAACTGGCCGCTCACCTCGACGAGCTGGTGGTGGCGGAGCGCCCGTGGGCGGCCGAGGCACTCCGGCCGCTGTTGTGGCTGCTGGGCTCGCGGCCCTGGCGCATCCGCACCGGGCCTGCCACCCCGGACGGGCCGGAGACCTTGGCAGGCCGGGGGCCGGCGGTGTTCGTCGTCGCCCATCGATCCTATGTGGACTCGTTGGTGGTGAATCGGATCCTGAACCGGTCGGGGCTCGCTCCGAGCTACATCTTCACCGGTGACAACCTGCGGTTCTGGCCATTGGGCCCGCTCGGGCGGCGGAGCAACCTCGTTTTCATGCGCCGCCACTTCCCGGACGACGCCTGCTACAAGCTGGCTCTGCGCCTCTACGTCTCCTACCTCCTCCGGGAGGGCAAGAACCTGATGTTCGCCATCGAAGGCGGACGTTCCCGCGACGGCGGCTTGCAACCGCCGCGGTTGGGTTTGCTGCGCTACGTCCTGGACGCGATCGACGAGGAATCCGTTCCGGCGGTGTCCCTGGTTCCGGTGGCCCTGACCTACGAGTACTTGTTCGAAGCCACCGCCTTGGTGGACCAGCAGGCGGGTGCGGTCAAGCCGGCTGAGGACCTCGGCGGGCTCCTGCGGCTGGCGTGGGCGCACCGGCGCCGGCGAGGCGCCGTCGACGTGCGATTCGGTGAGCCGCTGCGGCCGGCCCGCCGCCCGGCGCACACGTCGGCGGGCCATACGGGAGACGACGTCATGACGACTGCGCTGCGGCTGTGCGCACGCATCAACGAGGCGACGCCGATCACGCCGATGGCGTTGGTCGCGATGGTTCTGCTGGGGTCGCCCGGTGAGTCGTGGACGGTGCCGCGGTTGCGCGGGCGACTGGACGGGGTACTGGAATTCGTCCGGCAACGGAAACTGCCCTTGGCGGTGCCGGTGGAGCATGTTCCGGCCCACGTCGTACGCGAGTGGCTGGAGCACTTGCTCGCAGCGGGAGTGATCGAGCGGGACGGAACGGGGGCCGCCTACCGGCTGCCGTACGGACACCGTCGACTCGCCGCCTACTACCGGAACATGTCCTGCCACTGGTTCCTGCCGCGGGCGCTCGCCGAGATCGCGTTGCTGCGAGCCGCGGCTGCCGAGTCCGAAAACCGTGATTCCTTGGTGGTCAAAGAAATCGAGAGCTTGGAGAAAGTGCTCACGTGCGCTGTGACCGGCCTGTCCGCGGAACACCTCGGTGCGCTCGCCGCGAAGGAGACGGACCTCGTCGTGACGGAATGGCGGGACCTGCCGTCGGTGGAACTCTCGCGACGGCTGCGCGCGGTCCCATGCCTGTTCGCTCCGCTGGTGCTGCGTCATGTGACGGAGGGGTTCTCCATCGTGGCGGCGCGGCTCGCCTTACAAGCGCCTGCCGTGCCGGTCGACGAGACGATGCTCATCCGCTACTGCCTGCGGGACAACGACAAACCGCCGGATCCGGATGACGACCACCGCGTGCTCCCGGAATCCGTTTCGCTGCCGTTGTTCTCCCGCGCCACGGCCTTCTTGCGAGCCGAAGGACTGTTCGCCACGAACGTGGATCCGATGTCGCTGCGCAGGCAGCGGCGCGACGCCGAGACCGCGCTGACGGCGCTCCGGGACGAGATCGCCGCGTTGGCCGTCCGGTTCGATGAGGAAGGGAAGCGATGAACGACGTCGACCAGCGGCTCGAAGAGATCGAACAGGGCCCCAGTGGTCCGCGAACAGCCGCCGTGTTCGACTTCGACGGCACCTTGATCCGGGGATATTCCGTCGAAGCCTTTCTCCACCGCCGGTTGCGCGCTTTTCCGGTGGAGCTGTCCCTGCTCACCGGAGTGCTCCTGTCGCGGCTCCGGACGGACTGGACCGAGACAGACGTGTCGAAGTTCGTGCGTACAGTCGCCAAGGCGCTGGCCGGTACCCCGGAACGAACCGCCGAGAAGATCGCGGGGCAAGTGCTCGAACGCGACATCGCCGCCCGGTTGTTCCCCGACGCGTGGCGGCTCATTCTGGCGCACCAGCGCAAGGGACACCTCGTGGTGCTGGTTTCCGCCGCGACGAGGTTCCAGGTGGCGCCGATGGCGGCGGAACTCGGAGTCGACCACGTGCTGTGCACGAAATTGGCCACCCACAACGGTGTGCTCACCGGGATGGTGGACGGCGAAGTGGTCACCGGCTGGGCGAAGGAAGAGGCTCTGCGGAAGTTCGCGGCACGGCACGACGTGGATCTCACGGCGAGCTACGCCTACGCCGATGACACCGCCGACGTACCGTTCCTGGACGCGGTGGGACACCCGTGCGCGGTGAACCCCCAGCCGAGGCTTCAGCAGGTGGCCCGCGAACGGCAGTGGCCGGTCTGCCGTTTCCGCGTCGATTCCGGCCCCGGGTTGCCCGGTCTCGCGCGGACGGTGAGCGCCTACGGGGCGACCGCGGCCGCGATGGCTTCCGCCTTGGCCGTCGGCCTGGGGGTCAACCGTGACCGGCGGCAGGCCGTCGATCTCGCCCAGGGGACGGTGGCCGACCTCGCGCTGGCCCTGACCGGGGTGACGGTCACCGTGCGCGGTGAACACCACCTGTGGGCCCACCGGCCCGCGGTCTTCCTGTTCAACCACCGCAGCTCGCTGGATCTGCTGGTGGTGCTCAAGGTGCTGCGCCGGCATCTCACCTCGCTGGCGAAGAAGGAGCTCAAGTGGGCTCCCGGGTTCGGCCAGTTCCTTTGGCTCAGTGACGCCGTCTTCGTCGATCGCAGCGGACCGGGCACGGCCGGGAAGGTGATCACCGCGGCGGTGGAACGGCTTCGGCGAGGAGTGTCCCTGGCCATCGCCCCCGAGGGCACCCGGTCCCTCACTCCCCGGCTCGGCCGGTTCCATCGGGGCCCGTTCGTCATCGCGATGGCCGCCGGGGTGCCTGTGATCCCGCTCGTCATCCGCGACACGGGGAACCTGCTGCCCAAGGGAGCGCGTGTTCCCCGTCGCGGGCACGTCGAGGTCGTGGTCGGGGCGCCGGTGGAGACCACGGGCTGGCAGCAGGACGGCCTGGAACGCGGCGTCGCGAGAGTCCGTGACTTCTACCTCGAAGTGCTGGGGCAGCAGCCCGCGCCCTCCCCGATTCCGAGGGAGACCGGCTCCGGGCGGGCGCGGGACCTCGGCAAGTCGACGTCGTAGGCAGGAGCAGTCATGTCCAACGGACAACCCGATGGTTTCGTCGGCAGCGACGCGTGGGGTGCGGCACGGCGGATGAACGGACTCGACACGGTGATGTGGCGCGCGGAGGCCGATCCTCTGTTGCGTTCCACGATCATTGCCGTGTACACCCTGGACCGGGTGCCGCCTTGGGCGGACGTCGTCACCGAGCACGAACGGATCGTGAAGGATGTTCCCCGGCTGGCCCAGCGAGTCAGCGAGACCTGGCTCGGCGTGGGAAATCCCGGCTGGCGGCACGATGCGCGACTGGACCTCGGCTATCACCTGCGCCGGGTACGCCTGCCCGAACCCGCCGACCACGGCGCACTCCTGGCGCTGGCGCAGACGATGGCCTGCACCCCGTTCGATCGGCGCCGTCCGTTGTGGGAGGCCGTGCTCGCCGAAGGGCTCAACGGAGACCAAGCGGGTTACGTGCTGAAGCTCCACCACAGCAGCATGGACGGCGCCGCGTTGATGTGCCTGGACGCGTTGATGCACCCGCCGTACGGCAGCGACCGCCCGCAGCCCGCGCTGTCCCTGGTGCAGGACGAGGGCGACGGAGCGGGGAGCCGGGCACGCTCGGCCGGATCGACCGGCTTCCTGGCCGCCGTGGGCGGGAAGCTGCTCGGCCACGCGACCGGCGCGTTGCGACACCCGGTGCGTGCTGTGCGTGAGGGCGGCAGACTGGTGGAGTCTCTTGTGCACGTGTTCGCCCGGCCCACGGCGGAACCGTCCCCGTTGCTCCAGGGAAGGGCGGGTAGCTGGCGGTTCGTCACCGCGGACGCCCCGCTGACGAGTGTGCGGGCCGCCGCCAAGGCGGCGGGTGTGTCCCTCAACGACGCGGTGGTGTCGGCCGTCCTCGGTGGACTCCGGCGCTATCACGAACACTTCGGCGTACCACTGTCCACAGTGGCCACCGCGATACCGATCGCGGGCGGCCGCCCCGGACAGATCCGCGGCGGCAACGGGTTTTCGGTGGCGCGGATGGCGATGCCGATGGGCGAGCAGGACCCGGTCCGGCGCATGCGGATGGTCCGGGAGTTGATCGCCGGAGTGCGTTCCGAGCGGGCGGGCAAGGCCCCGGTGCTGCTGGCGCACTCGATGGGGGTGCTGCCGTCGTTCGTCGTCGCGCCCGTGCTCAAACACACGACCCAGGCCCACGACGTGCAGATCAGCAACCTGCGGGGTGCCGAGTCGCCGCTGAGCCTCGCCGGGGCGCGCATCCTGCGGCTCTACCCCTTCGGCCCGCTGCCCGCCATCGCCCTGTCCGTCACCATGCACACCTACGACGGAATCTGCTGTTTCGGCGTTAATTTCGACACCGCGGCGGTCCGCGATCCCGCCGTGCTGGCCCGTTGTCTCCAGGACGGCATCGACGAAACCACCACCACCGGCTTCTGATCCGTTCCCGCGGCCGAGCGGTCCGCGCCCTTCCTCCCGGAAAGCAGGTCGACTGTGCACGCCCACGCCCCGAACACCGCCACGCACCCGGACATTCCGGCGGGCGAAGCCGCCGCGTTCGACCCGGTGGGCATCGCCGACTGTGTACGGCGGCCCCGTGCGACCCTGCACGTGGTCGACGGCGGCCCGGACCGAGGGCACGGCGTACTCATCGGAGACCGTCCCCCGGCGGGCCTGCCGGTGCTGGGCACGTTGCCGCCGCTGTACCCGGAATGGCTGGGCGACCGCTCCTTCTGCGCCGACCACGGTGTGCGATTTCCTTATGTGGCGGGAGAAATGGCCAACGGCATCGCCACGGTGCAGATGGTGACCGCCCTCGCCGAGGCCGATCTGCTCGCCGTGTTCGGTGCCGGCGGGCTCGGTCTGGGCTCGATCGAGCGGGCGGTGGGCGAACTGGGCACCGCGCTGGCCGGACGGGCCAACTGGGGTGTCAACCTGATCCACGCGCCGGGCGAACCGCTGCTGGAGGAGCGCACCGCCGACCTGCTGATCCGGCGGGGCGTCCCGACGGTTTCCGCGTCGGCCTATCTGACGCTGACCCCCGCTGTCGTCCGTTGTGCCGTGGCAGGCCTGCACCGGGACCACACCGGCCGGATCGTGCGGGCGCGGCGGATGCTGGTCAAGCTCTCCCGGCCGGAGGTCGCCCGGCTGTTCCTGTCGCCGGCGCCGAGGGAAGTGCTGCGCGAGCTGATCGGACGCGGCCAGCTCACCCCGGAGGAGGCGGAACTCGCCGCGAGCGTGCCGCTGGCCGACGATGTCACGGCCGAGGCGGACAGCGGGGGGCACACGGACAACCGGCCGCTGACCGCGCTGCTGCCGGCCGTGCTCGGCCTGCGTGATGAGCTCACCCGGCAGCACGGATATCGCCGGGTGATCCGGGTGGGAGCCGCGGGCGGGCTCGGCACCCCGGCCGCGGTCGCCGCGGCCTTCGCGGCGGGCGCCGCCTACGTGGTGACCGGATCGGTCAACCAGGCCTCCGTCGAGGCGGGCCTGTCGGAACAGGCCAAGGCGCTGCTGGCCGAGGCCGATCTCGCCGACGTGGTGATGGCTCCCGCCGCCGACATGTTCGAGATGGGCGTCAAGCTGCAGGTCCTGCGCAGGGGAACGTTGTTCGCCTCGCGCGCGGGCCGGCTCTACGAGGCCTATCGCGACTACCCCGCGCTCGAGGCCTTGCCCGCGGAATTGCGCACCAAGCTCGAACGCGAGGTCTTCCGGCTGCCGGTGGACGAGGTCTGGCAGCAGACCAGGCGGTTCTGGCAAGACCGGGATCCCGCCCAGCTCACCCGGGCCGAAACCGATCCGCGGCACCGGATGGCCCTGGTCTTCCGCTGGTATCTGGGCCAGTCCAGCCGGTGGGCGATCAGCGGTGAACCGAGCCGGACCGCCGACTACCAGATCTGGTGCGGCCCCGCGATGGGTGCCTTCAACCGGTGGGTCGCGGGCAGTTTCCTCGCCGCGCCACGCAATCGGACGGTCGCGCAGATCGCCCTCAACCTGCTCGAAGGCGCCACCGTGCTCACCCGCGCACACCAACTGCGCACCTTCGGCGTGCCGGTTCCCCCGGAAGCGTCGGTGTTCGTGCCCCATCCGCTCTCCTGACCGCCACGAGAGCCAACGGACCACAGCGAAGGAGAAGGCCATGACCGAGTTCTCCCGGGAGCGGCAGGTGCCCGTCGCGATCGTCGGCGTCGGCGCCCTGCTGCCCGGAGCGACCGACACCGGCCGGTTCTGGCGGGTGGTGGTGTCCGGCCGCGACACCATCACCGACGTACCGCCGAGCCGCTGGCTGACCGAAGACTTCTACGACCCCGACCCGTCCCTGCCCGACAAGACCTACGCGCGGCGCGGCGCGTTCCTGCCCGCTGTCCCGTTCGACCCGGTGGCCTACGGTGTCCCGCCCACCAATTTGGCCGCCACCGACAGCGCACAGCTGCTCGCCCTCATGGTGGCCGAACAGACCCTCGGCGACCTCGCGGGAAAGCTGGACGCCGAGGCGCGGGAACGGGTCAGCGTGGTGCTGGGTGCGTCCGTCCTGCCGCTGTACGGCCAGATGGTCAGCCGGCTCGAACGTCCGGTGTGGCTCAAAGCCCTGCGCGAAGAGGGTGTCGAGGAACCGGCGGCGCAAGCGATCTGCGACACGCTCTCGCGGCACTACGTGCCCTGGCAGGAGGCGACCTTCCCCGGTGTCCTGACGAACGTGGTCGCCGGGCGGATCGCCAACCGGTTCGACCTGCACGGCATGAACTACACCACCGACGCGGCGTGCGCGAGTTCACTGTCGGCGGTCTCCGCCGGGGTGGCGGACCTGGCCCTGGGGCGATCGGACCTGGTGCTCGCCGGCGGGGCCGACACCCAGAACGGCGTCGAGATGTTCATGTGCTTCAGCAAGACGCCGGCGCTGTCGCCCACCGGCGACTGCCGCCCCTTCTCGGCCGACGCCGACGGCACGATGCTGGGTGAAGGCGTGGTGATGCTCGCACTGAAGCGGTTGAGCGACGCCGAGCGAGACGGGGACAACATCTACGCGGTGATCCGCGGGATCGGCTCGTCGTCGGACGGGCGCAGCACCGCGGTCTACGCACCGTTGCCCGAAGGGCAGGCACGGGCCCTGCGCCGCGCTTACGAGGAGGCCGGGTACGGACCGGAGACCGTGGAGCTGGTCGAGGCCCACGGCACCGGCACCAAGGCCGGGGACCGCGCGGAGTTCACCGCCCTGCGCGCGGTGTTCGACGACTCCGGCAGACCGGACCGGCAGTGGTGCGCCCTGGGCTCGGTGAAGTCGCAGCTGGGCCACACCAAGTGCACCGCGGGCGCCACCGGCCTGCTCAAAGCCGCACTGTCCCTGCACCACAAGGTGCTGCCGCCGACGATCAAGGTGGACCGGCCCAATCCCGCGCTCGAGCTGCCCGCCAGCCCGTTCTACCTCAACACCCGGGCGCGGCCCTGGATCAGCCCGGCCGACGAGCCCCGTCGCGCCTCGGTTTCGAGCTTCGGCTTCGGCGGCAGCAACTTCCACGTGGCTCTCGAGGAGTACGCGCCGCGGCCCGGTACGGCCGCCCGGCGGCCCCGGAACCACCCCGCCGCCGCCACTGAACTCCTGCTGCTCGGGGCCGGCACCGCGGAAGCGCTGATCGACCGGGCCCGGGAACTGGCGGCGGCCGCGCGCGAGTCCGGCGACGAACTCACCACCTTGGCCCGGCGTACCCAGTGCGAGTTCTCGGCGTCGGACGAGGCCCGGCTCGCGGTGATCGCCGCCGACCCGGGCGACCTCGCGGCCAGGCTCGACCAGGCCACCGAGCTGATCGAGCAGAACCCGGCCGGACCGATCTCCCTGCCGTCCGGCACGTACTACCGCTTCGGCGAGGCGACGCCCGGCCGCGTCGGCTTCCTGTTCCCCGGCCAGGGCTCCCAGTACGTAGGCATGGGTGCGGACGTGGCGGTGCACGTCCCGGCGGCCCGCGCCGCGTGGGACCGGGCCGCCGCCATCGACCTGGACGGACCGCCGGTGCACCGGGTCGTGTTCCCCCCGCCCGCCTTCGGCGAGGAGGAGAGCGCCGAGCAGGCCCAGCACCTGAACGCCACCGAGTGGGCGCAGCCCGCCCTGGCCGCGCACAGCACCGCCCTGCTCGCGGTGCTGCGAGAGCTCGGGCTCACCGCGGACTGCGCGGCGGGCCACAGCTTCGGTGAACTGATCGCCCTGCACCACGCGGGCGCCTTCGACGCGGAGACGC
Organism: Amycolatopsis sp. NPDC041971; assembly: GCF_055588925.1. Taxonomy (NCBI): domain Bacteria; kingdom Bacillati; phylum Actinomycetota; class Actinomycetes; order Pseudonocardiales; family Pseudonocardiaceae; genus Amycolatopsis; species Amycolatopsis sp. NPDC041971. The sequence continues at coordinate 220,531 of NZ_JBVJCE010000009.1, forward strand.
TCCTGCGGCTGGGACGGCGGCGTGGCCTGCTCATGCGGGAGGCGGCGCAGCACACTCCCGGTGCCATGCTCGCCGTCGCCGCGACGGCCGAAGACGTCCAGCACGCCATCGACGAACTGGGTGATCCGGGCGTCCTGGTGATCGCCAACCACAACGCTCCCCGGCAGGTCACTGTCTCCGGCGACCGCGATTCCGTCACGAAACTCGCGCGAATGCTGGAGGAGCGCAAGGTGACCAGCCGCGAACTGGCCACCTCCGGTGCCTTCCACAGCCCGCTGGTGGCCGATGCGGTGCCGAAGCTGACCGCGTTCCTCGACGACTTCGACGTCTCCGCGCCCCGGATACCGGTCTACGGGAAGGCCGGTGGAGCGATCCATCCCGTGCAACCCGGCGCCGTCCGCCGCGGCATCGCCGAGCACGTGGTGTCGCCGGTGCACTTCACCGACACCGTGGAAGCGATGTACGCCGACGGCGTGCGCACGTTCGTGGAGGTCGGCGCGGGCGCCACGCTCACCCGACTGGTCGGCCGGATCCTGGACGGCAGGCCGCACACGGCCGTGGAGCTCGATCGCCCGCGCCGCGACGGGCTCACCTGCCTGCAGGACGGACTCGCGCGGCTGACCGTCGACGGCGTCGACCTCGCGTTCGAGGCTTTCTGGGAACCGTACGGTCCCGCGCACCAGGAAATCCCCGGGACGGAAGCGCGGCCCGGCCGTCCCGCGATGGCGGTGCCGATCGACGGCGGCAACCACGGGCGGCCCTATCCGCCGCCGGGCGGGCACCGGGAACTGCCGCACCCCAACCCGCCTCGGCCGCCCGCACCTCCCGCCACTCCGGTGGTTCCTGCACCGCAAACCGTGAAGCCCGAGGAGAACGGAAGCCACGCCGTGCCGACGACCACCCAGCCGAACGAACCGAACGGCCTCCCGCCCGCGCTGAAGCCCTTGCCCGACCTGCCGGGCCTTCTCGACGACGACTGGCTCACGGTGCTTCAGAACACCCAGCAGCAGACCGCCGACGCCCACGCGGCCTACCAGCAGATGGTGACCGACGCCCATCTCGCGTTCCTGCGCTTGTCCGAAACCTCGCTCAACGGCCTGCTGGGACAACGGGAAGGGACGAGCGGCGAGTACGCGACCACGCCGATCACCGGCCACGGCGACAGCGGTGCCGGCCTGCGGTGGTCGACGACGCGGCAGGGCAGTACCGCTGAACCCGCTGAACCCGCTGAACCCGCGGCGCTCGCGGAAGCTCCCGAGCGTATCCAGCCGGCCGCCGAGCCTCCGGCACCCGAACCGGTTCCCGAACCGGTTCCCGCTCCGCCGGTGCCGATGCGCGAACCGGTTCGCGAGCCGGCCCCGGCCTTCGAGCCCGCCGCCACGGCGGTCGGGCACCTGAACGGCGCGACCGCTGTCATCGACGCCCCCGCCCCGGCCACCGTTCCCGGGTCGGGTCCGGATTTGACGGATTCGTTGTTGTCGGTGGTGTCGGAGTTGACGGGTTATCCGGTGGAGATTTTGGGTTTGGATATGGAATTGGAGGGTGATCTGGGGGTTGATTCGATCAAGCGGGTGCAGATTCTGGCGGCTTTGCGTGAGCGGGTAGGTGGTTTGCCGGAGCAGGATATGGCGGGGTTGGCGGAATTGCGGACGTTGCGCGAGGTCGTGGAAAGCGCCGGTGGCCGCGGCACCGCTTCGGCGATTCCTTCACCGCGCAGTGAGCCGCTTCCGGAGCCGCGCGCGGATTTGACGGATTCGTTGTTGGCGGTGGTGTCGGAGTTGACGGGTTATCCGGTGGAGATTTTGGGTTTGGATATGGAATTGGAGGGTGATCTGGGGGTTGATTCGATCAAGCGGGTGC